>NZ_JBOGUT010000006.1:0-139763 GCF_050696275.1 Flavobacterium sp. | reverse complement strand
AAAAAAACAAACAGAAAATTTTACCACAGAAGTTGTGGTAAAATTTTTGTTTTAAAAAAAATACCACAACTTCTGTGGTAAAAAAATAGTATTGAAAAAAATACCACAAACACGAAATTTTTTTCTGAAGTATAAATAGTTTATCATATACAATAAATCACTATGCTTTTGTTTAAGCATTGCACAAAGTCGGGAGACTTTGCAGCAGCGGGGAAAGAAACAAAATAAGAGCTATAAACAAAAACAGCACAAAATCATTTCAAAAGCAATGACTTTGTGCTGTATATTATTAAGAGTACTACTTACGGCGTTACCACATAAGCCCCAACTTCCGGAGGAGAAGCAGTCCTAGGTTTGCCATCAGCATCAGTAGGAACAATAATAGCAGCATCCCCTTTACCTATGGCAGAAGATCCTGCAAGAATATGCAAATCATTCTTCGATGAATTCTTAAACTTAGGATCATTCGGACTGATGTAGTTGCTGATAACATTATTATTAGGATTAGCAGGAGTATCAGCAAAATCGTATAACGGATTACTTGCAAACTGATTTCCCGTATCATTAAATTTAATCAAGGAATGATGTATGTTATAATTGAATACAGTAGGAGCAGGGCCTGTTTTTTGCACAATCCCTATTTCAATATTGTTAGGGCCAAAAACGATACAATTGGCAAAATTAGCCTGATCTAAATTAGCAACAAAGAGTGTAGTGCCATCAAAAAAGGAATTATCAAGTAAAACAGTAGGGGATTGTCTGGAACTTCCGGTCCAGTAATTGGTAAAAGTACAATGTTTAAAATCGTAACTTCCGCCAAGAGTACAAGCTAGCGCATACTGACCAGCTTTATTGATGACAATATTCTCTCCGTTTATCTTACCGGTTCTGGACAGTATTCCTACGTTGGCAGAATTATAAATCTGAGTGTTTTTAATCTGTACAGTTGTAGCATCCTGCCCTTGAATAAAAATTCCAACCGAAGAATTCTTAATAGTAGCATGGTTGAAAATATTATTAGTACTTCCCTGAGTCAATAAGATAGTACCCCATTGTCCGGGAGTATCGGAAAAACCCGGCTCTAGTCTGTCACCTTCAAAAATAACTTCATTTTCCAAATCCTCAGTGGTAGAAGCCTCTCCGTTTACCTGAATGCTTCCGGTATTAGCCACAATAATCCCCGCCTGATCGTGAAAATGAATTCTGGCCCCTTTATCAATGACAAGAACTTCATTCGGCGGAACCGCTGCATAGCCATATATCACATAAGGTTTGGCATTGGTAAAATGCAATTCATCTCCGTTAACCGGATCAGTATGACTAAGGAAAAAACCGTAAATTGTATTAGCAGGATCAGACCCTATCTGAAGATGCTCATAAATATAACCTCCATTACCATCCGGTGTTCTTTCAGGGTACAGAAATACGGCATCTTTTATCAGCGTAACCAAATCTACTTTTTGTTGCAGGGAACCGCTGTCAAAAAGGATCTGATCGGTATAGAGCATATCTGCCGGATTAGCATCGGCAATGTCCGCTGTTTCTTCTATAAAAACAAACAAACTGTCATGAGCCAGCAACTCTACATTTTCAAAGAATTTACCATCACCTATATTATCAGGATCGTTTCCGTCCTGTCCGGTCATTCCGTCTACCATAATACGGTATTTGGAATTAGCACCTTTCCCTAATGCAATGCTTGGAATAGTAATATCGTCTCCACTTCGGTTGTACACTTTTAGCATATAAGTACTGGAACCCACATTGGTAAAAACGGTGTCAAGATACACAGTCGATTTGGAGAATTCCAGTTGTCCTCTGCTTGGAACAGTATCAAAATCTTTTCTGCAGGAAACCAATGATAAGGCAAAAACAAAAAAGAATAGGAAGGTATAGCGCATTTTGGTTTGATTTTTTTGATAAAAATAAGGAAAAATGTATTAACGGGCTAATTTGTTTTTTATTCTGTAATTCAAAAAGAAGTAATTCTAATTTTTGTAAATTTGGAAGTCAAAAAATGAAATATGACTTTGAATAAAGAAGAGATTCTAAACCAGTTTAATACCATGTGTCAAAATACCTTGATGCAAACACTCCAAATAGAATTTATTGACGTAGGTCCTGACTTTCTGGTAGCTAAAATGCCGGTAAACTCATCAGTCCACCAACCAATGGGATTGTTGCATGGCGGAGCTACCGTGGCATTAGCCGAAAGTGTAGGAAGTGCTGCTTCAATACTTTTTATCGACAGGGAAAATGAAGAAGTCCGCGGCATTGAGATTTCAGCTAACCACGTAAAAAGCAAACGTGCAGGAGAAGTTTTCGCTACAGCAAAAATGATTCACAAGGGAAGACTGGTACATTTATGGGAAATTAAGATTGTAGATGAACAAGGAGTGATGATTTCTCTCTGTAAGCTGACAAATATCGTTTTACCGTTAAAAAAATAGTTATGAACTCACTTTTTGATAAAGTTAACCAACATAAAAAGCAGCAGCTGCCTTTTGTTTTGTACCGAAAACCAAATTCCAAAACGGTTGTTGGCCTTTTTCAGGAAAATGACCATATATATTTCTCCAAAGATTTCCATGAAAGAGGCTTTATTTTTGCGCCGTTCCGGAATGATGATGTTATTGTTTTCCCTTTAGAATTGTCGCATGTGAAATTTGCTGCACCGCATCTGGTAAGTCCCGGTGATGATGATGCACCAGAAACACTGGCGAATCCTTCTGAAAAGGAAGATTTTATGAATTTGGTCCAAAAAGGGATTGACAGCATCAACAAAGGTATTTTTACCAAAGTAGTGTTGTCCAGAACAGAAACAGTGGCTTTGCATGAATTTGATTTGGAAACTGTTTTCGAAAGAATGCTGCAATATTATGCAACGGCTTTTTGTTATTGCTGGTTTCACCCAAAAGTAGGCATGTGGATGGGCGCTACTCCGGAGAAGCTGCTGTATGCCAAAGAAAATAAGTTTACTACTATGGCCTTAGCCGGAACACAGGCATTTCAAGGGAATGATGTTGTTTTTTGGCAAAATAAAGAAAGGGAAGAACAGGAATTTGTAACCCATTTTATAATAGAAAACCTCAAAGGAATTACCTCAGAAATGACGGTTTCCAGCCCTTATACAACCAGAGCAGGCAGTCTGTTGCATCTTAAAACGGATATTGAAGGAGTTTTAAGTTCAGATTCCAACTTAAAGAAGGTAGTAGATATTTTGCACCCAACACCTGCTGTCTGCGGTCAGCCGAAGTTATTAGCCAAAGATTTTATTGTGAATAATGAAGGCTACGACAGGGAATATTATACGGGTTTTCTGGGCGAATTAAACCATGATTTTAATACTAATGAATCTGCTTCCGATTTCTATGTCAATCTTAGATGCATGAAATTGGAAAAGGAGAAAGCCCACCTCTATATTGGCTGCGGAATTACAAAAAACAGCAACCCCGAAGCAGAGTGGGTAGAGACAATGAATAAATCGAAAATAATGAAACGAATATTATAATGATGAAACTAGATATACTTGCTTTTGGAGCACATCCGGATGATGTTGAACTGGGTTGTGCCGCCACAATTGCCAAAGAGATTTCATTAGGGAAATCTGTCGGGATTATAGACTTAACCAGAGGAGAATTAGGTACCCGTGGTTCAGCGGAAATTAGAGACTCAGAAGCGCAAAACGCTGCCAGAATTCTTAAGATTGCAGTAAGGGAGAACCTGAATTTCAGGGATGGGTTTTTCAGGAACAACGAAAAACATCAATTGGAAGTTATCCGAATAATTAGAAAATACCGACCTGAAATTGTTCTTTGTAATGCAATTGAAGACAGGCATATTGACCATGGGAAAGGGAGCAAACTGGTATCCGATTCCTGCTTTTTATCCGGATTATTAAAAATAGAAACCAGTTTAAACGGTGAGATACAGGAACCTTGGCGTCCAAAAATGGTTTACCATTACATACAATGGAAGAACATTGAACCTGATTTTGTGGTGGATGTTACTGGTTTTATGGATAGTAAAATGGAAGCAATCTTAGCGTATGATTCTCAATTTTACAATCCGAAGGCCAACGAACCTGAAACCCCTATAACTTCTAAAAACTTCCTGGATAGTGTAAAATACCGCGCACAGGATTTGGGAAGGTTAATTGGTGCTGAATACGCTGAAGGTTTTACTGCTGAAAGGTATTTGGCAGTCAATAGTTTAGATGATTTGAGGTAATTTTTTTCTTTTTTTCTTTGCAGAATTCAACTTTTAGAATATCTTTGCACTCGTTAAATAAATGGTGGTTGTAGCTCAGCTGGTTAGAGTATTGGTTTGTGGTGCCGAGGGTCGCCGGTTCGAACCCGGTCAGCCACCCTAAATAACGTAAAAGCTCCGAAGTAATTCGGAGCTTTTTTTGCTTTATACTTTTGTGGTTTTCCCGTCATGCCAATTAAATTTAAATTCTGCTGAATTTTAATTGTCTAAAAATCAATAGGATATTAATTATTTTTTATAAATTAGTAAGAATAATCTTAAAAAATAATTAACCATGACAAAAAAACTGTTAAAATTATCAATTTTTGCTATGCTTGTTTTCGCTTCTTGCTCTAAAGACAATGTTGCCGAACAGGAAATCGTAATTGATGCAGCCCAAGAAAACCCTTTAACTCCTCAGGAAATTAATGGTAAAATGAATGAAGCCCTAAACACGAAGGGATCATTCAACTGGAAGGAATCTACAAACCATTTGCTTTGGAGCGCCATTGTACAAGGCCAAAACATCGCAACTATAGGGTTTGGAGATTCAAAAAATGATTATGACAGAAGTAAATCTGCCAATAATCAAAAGATTCAAAAAGAACTCACTGACATACTGCTGAAATATGAAGGAGAAAGTGTAAATAAGATACTTATTTCTTCAGATGCTTATCTAAACTTAATGGACGTTGTCATCAAAAAACAGGAAACGGTAATCGCTCTAAGAAGAAGCAAATACATCCGGTATATCGAACCTGCCGATTACAGATATATGGCATCCTCTTCAACTGAAAGATCCGACTCCAGTTCAAGTTCAGGTTGTGGATATGACGCTGAAGCATTAAGTACCTCCGATTATACAACAGTAACTCCAAACGCTAAAGTCCCTTGGGCATTTTACCAGCATAATATTCCTTCAGCATGGAATTACAGCACAGGAAGAGGAATAACCATTGGTATTGTAGATACGGGAGTTTCTCCAAACCAGAGTTTATTAGGTTCCAGCTTTAATGATGGAGCATCAACTGGCAGAACTATTCAGAAATACGGAACTTATGTTGATTCTATTTGGCCTTGGAGTACTTCTACTGACGGACCAAATGATCAATGCGGGCACGGTACCAGTATGGCTTCTGTGGCTTCTGCACCTAGAAATGATAACGGATTGCCGGTTGGTGTTGCCTACAATGCCAATGTTGTAACGTATCGCGCCGCTGCCAATGTTGTGGTTGAAGGCTATCATGAACAGAATGGTGTAAAAAACGCTTTTACTGCTTTAGCTAATAGAAGTGATGTGAGAATTATTTCAATGTCTATGGGACATATTTTTTCTGTAGGTAAAATCGAAGATGGCGTTAAATATGCCTACAGCAAAGGAAAATTGATTTTTTGTGCTGGAGGAACTTCCACTAGTTTTACGAACTTTGTAGGAGTAATATTCCCGGCTTGGATGGCTGAAACTGTTGCTGTAACCGGGGTTAAAGAAGGTGCTATGCAGAAATGTGATGTTTGTCATTCAGGAAGTAAAATTGAATTTACAGTTGTCATGCAGAGAGCTTCTTCAGGAAATACGGTTCCAGTGAATAATTACAATGATAATCAAACGGATTATGTGGGCGGGTCATCGGTTGCAACTGCGACATCAGCAGGAATAGCTGCTTTGGTTTGGGCCAAAAACCCATCATGGACCAGAGAACAGGTGTTGACTAAAATGCGCCAATCTGCAAGTTTGTATCCTAACAAGAATTCAGAATACGGGTATGGAAATGTTAATGCTTATTTAGCGGTTCAATAATGTAAAAAGTAAAAGGGGGAGATCAAATTTGATTTCCCCCTTTTTATACGTTTGAAATAAGTTAATTCCCTGATTTATCCACTACAGGTCTGTCCTTTCTGTTCGCCAGTTCCCAGGCAATAGCGAAGGCAAGTTTTGTTCTTTTAGCCAAAGCTCCAAATTCTATTTTATCCACTTCGTCTGAAGGCTGATGGTAATCTGCATGAACACCATTAAATAAAAATACGGAAGGTATATTGTGTTTGGCAAAGTTATAATGGTCAGAACGATAATAAAAACGGTTCGGATCATTGCGATCGTTGTATTTATAATCTAATTTAATATCGACATATTTTTTGTTTGCTTCTTCACAAGCTTTGAATAAATCGGTAGAAAGATAATCGGAACCAATTAAGTAGACATAATTATTAGAATCTTTATGAAGATCGTCACGTCTGCCAATCATATCAATATTAATGTCAGCAACAGTTTTAGATAATGGAAATAAAGGGTGTTCTGTGTAATATCTGGAACCATGTAAGCCATGTTCTTCACCTGTTACATGTAGAAAAAGAATGGAACGTTTCGGCCCGAAGCCATCGTTTTTTGCTTGCTGAAAAGCTTGTGCGATTTCCAGTAAAGCCACTGTTCCCGAACCATCATCATCGGCACCGTTGTAGATTTCCCCATTTTTCATCCCTACGTGGTCATAGTGAGCTGAAACCACCAAAATCTCTTCCGGTTTTTCAGAACCTTCTATAAAAGCCCAAATGTTTTCAGAATCTTCAAGCTTTTCGCCGTGTTCTTTATTCATGAATTCAGCAGGAACTCTTTGGTAGTAATCAGTTGCTCCTTTTGGGAAGGAAATTCCATTATTTTTGTAAGCTTCAATAAGGTATTGTCCTGCTTTTTTCTGGCCTTTTGAGCCTGTTTCCCGGCCTTCCATTTCATCAGAAGCAACAACATATAAGTGCGTTTTCAGCTCATCAGCAGAAATAGAATTTACATATTTTGTTACATCAGCTGTTGATTTTGCTACTGCGTCTTTTTTTGTTGAACAGCTGTTCAGCGAAATGGCAGCAATAGCAAATAGAATAATTTTACTTTTCATAGAATAGGTATTGTTGAACGAATATAGCCAATACTGGTTTATATCCAAATTATATGGGATTTAATTAACATTTAATGTACGCTTAATATGCTGTAGGCTAACAAAAGAATTAAAAAAAGTCCCATAAAAATAAAATTGATAAATAATATGAAACTGGATTTTATTCTTGAAACAAGTTTGCTTTCCCGATAAAATCGACTATGTGATCGAAAGAAGTAAAATATACACCAGAAAAATATAATGGTTCCTAAAAGAGGAATTATATCTTCTGTGGCAATAACATTTTCAACAAAACCAAGAATCCAACAAAGCAGCGTAAATACGGTAAACGATAGTAAAATCATTGAAAAATAATGCAAAGTAAAAACACCGTGCTCATAATAATACCAACGTTTTTTATTATGGAATAACCAAATTGTAAACGCAAAAAGCGGCATAAATAAGAAAATTACCTTTGGTAAGTTATGGGATATGGATTCTGTAAATTTTTCTTTGAATTCTTCGCGGGTATTGTGTTCATTTATGGCAGCAATTTTTCGTCCTATCCAAATTTCAACACCTCTGGCTTTCTCTTCTTCAGGAAGTGTTTTTTGAATGGAGTCAAAAGCAGCTACAGACTTAAAGCGGCCTATTATTTTTTGAGATGAACTTTTTATTTCTGTCACCGAGGTATCCTTTGCACCAGCTTTTACTGTTTCCTCTTTATTATTTTCAGATGTGGATAATACGGAAAGTAGAAAAAAAGTAATAAAACTTATGAAAATATAAAGCTTAACCGGTTGAACATAAGCTTGCCGTTTTCCTGAAAGATACTCATTGGTTAATTTAGCCGGATAGAAAAGCAGGTATTTTATGGTTTTCCAAAAGGATCCTTCGTAATGTGTGAAATCTTCAAAAAAATGAGTAAAAAGGAAATGGAAAGATTCCTTAGTATGCTTATTTTCCTGTCCGCAATTAGGACAAAATCTTTTTTCAACTACATGATGGCAGTTAAGGCAGGTCATGTCATTACGTAAAGCGTGTTTTCCCATGCTATAGCATTATATTAATCTTCTTCTTCTTCTAAACTGTTTGATTTTGAATAGCTTCGCCATTTTTCAATACATTCTTTTATGTCCTGAGGTAATTCGGTGTCAAAACGCATAAATTCCTTGGTTACCGGATGTTCAAATCCAAGTGTTTTAGCATGTAAGGCCTGGCGTGGTAATATTTTGAAGCAATTTTCGATAAACTGCTTGTATTTTGTAAAAGTGGTCCCTTTCAAAATTAAGTGACCTCCATATCGCTCATCATTGAATAGGGGATGACCAATATGCTTCATATGTGCCCTGATTTGATGGGTCCTACCAGTTTCAAGAATACAGGAAACGACGGTTATATACCCAAAACGTTCCAAAACTTTATAATGTGTAACTGCCGGTTTTCCTATTTCAGGATCGGCAAAAACAGCCATTTGCATTCTGTCTTTTAAATGTCTGGCTAAATTTCCTTCAATTGTTCCTTCGTCATTTTGAATATTTCCCCAAACAATGGCAACATATTCTCTTTCTGAGGTTTTTTCTTCAAATTGTTTGGCCAGATGCGTCATGGCCTGCTCAGTTTTAGCAATGACTAAAAGCCCAGTCGTATCTTTGTCAATTCGATGTACTAAGCCGGGACGCTCACTGCTGTTCATTGGTAAATTTTCAAAATGATAAGCTAACGCATTGACCAATGTTCCGGTGTAATTTCCATGACCCGGATGCACAACTAATCCTGCCGGTTTGTTTATAAGTAATAAGGAATCATCTTCATAAACAATATCTAAAGGGATGTTTTCCGGATCAACTCTATTTTCAAAAGGCGGATGCGAAAGCATTACCTTAATTTCGTCAAAAGGCTTTACTTTATAATTTGATTTTACGGGAACGCCATTGGCAAAAATATTGCCTCTTTCGGCTGCCTGCTGTATTTTATTCCGGGTTGCATTTTCAACCAGTTGCATCAAAAATTTATCTACACGTAAAATAGACTGCCCTTTTGCAGCAATAAAACGGAAATGTTCAAATAATTCTTCGTCTAAATCCTGATCTAAATTTGGGTTACTCATTAGTGTGAATTACTTGTTGAATCTGTAGGTTCGTTATTCTGTTCGTTAAGGTCATCTTCATTAAAACCTATTTTTCCATCGCCTAAAATCAAATCTACTTTAGACATTTTTAAAACCTGCTGGCCTGGTTTTATTGATTTTCCATTCAATTTCATTTCCAGAACCATGTCTTTAGCTAAATTAGGTACATAGCTTGTATCGCCCACTTCAAGGCCTAATGCAGTTAGCGTTGGAACCGCCTGACGGTATGTTTTCTGAATCAAATCAGGTATGCGTACTTTTGCATAACCCGTTGAGTTTATTTTGACATAAATTACACGGTTTTTCTTCACTTTTGCTCCCGGATTCGGATCTTGCTGTACAATTGACAGTTTCGGAAATGCAGCATTATAATCAACTGTATCTAGTAATTCATAATCTAAATTAAGCTCATCAAGCTTGTCTTCAGCTTGTTCAAGTGTCATTTTACTTAAGTTGGGCACAATAATTTCCTGACCGTGATTTGTGGTAAAACCTATCCAATACATAAAAAGGAAAAGGGATGCACATACAATAAGCAATGCTAAAAGCAACTGCTTGACAAACGTAAAACTTAATAGAAATTTTTGTAAACTCATAAAATATCATTTATTGCAAAGATATAAAAATTGTAATGTGGTTTCATTTCAAAAAAAATGATAATTTTGTTTAACAAAAGCTTTTTTAGGAGCTTTTTCCTGCTTTCGCCTTTATCTCTTCACTTCGTTTCGAGGATATCGGCTCTATCAGGGCTAAAATAGAATACAAAAACCAAATTACCTTTATGAAAAATATCGCCATTATCATGGGAGGCTACTCCAGCGAATATAAAATCTCATTAACCAGCGGAAACGTTGTGTATCAAAACTTAGACAGCTCAAAATACAAAGGATACAGAATCCATATTTTTAAGGAAAAATGGGTATATGTAGATGATAATGACAATGAATTTCCAATTGATAAAAATGACTTCTCGGTAACAGTAAACGGAAATAAAATTATTTTCGACACTGCTTTCAATGCTATTCACGGAACTCCCGGCGAAGACGGTTTAATGCAGGCTTATTTTGAATTGCTAGGGATCAGACAAACTTCCTGCGATTATTATCAAGCAGCGTTAACTTTCAATAAAAGGGATTTACTTTCCGTTTTAAAACCGTACGGGATAAAAACAGCCACTTCTTTTTATCTGAATCAGGGAGATGAGATTCGTCAGGATGAAATTTTAAGTAAAGTTGGTCTGCCTTGTTTTGTAAAACCGAATAAATCAGGCTCAAGCTTTGGAATTTCAAAAGTAAAAACAAAAGAAGAATTTCTGCCGGCTATAGAAGTAGCGTATAAAGAAGACAATGAAATTATCATCGAAAGTTTTCTTGATGGGACAGAGGTTTCAGTAGGTGTGATTAATTACAAAGGAAAAGTGATTGTTTTACCTATAACTGAAATTGTTTCTGAAAATGATTTTTTTGATTATGAAGCTAAATATTTAGGTAAATCCCAAGAAATTACGCCAGCCCGAATTTCAGATGAGATGACTCAAAAAGTAAGTGAAATTGCTAAGAAAGCCTATGAGGTTCTTAAAATGAGCGGTTTTTCAAGAAGTGAGTTTATTATCGTTAACGATGAGCCTCATATGCTCGAAATGAATACGATTCCCGGACTAACAACTGAAAGCTTAATTCCGCAGCAAGCTCGTGAAGCAGGAATTTCATTAACTGATTTGTTTACCAATGCTATTGAGTTATCACTTTCATAATAAAGCAATGAAAAAACACTTATTCCTTTGCGTCTTATTTATTTTGAGTTCTATTTTATATGGACAAAATAATGCAAAAAAAATAGCCGAATCCAATTCCTTAGTTAAGGAAAAAAAATACGAATCTGCTTTTCAGGTATTGGATAAGTTGGATCCTAAAAATGATAATCCGGAGATTTTTCTTTTAAAACAGGATATTGTTTTAAACTACTTCGTTACAAGTTTATCGCATAAAATGTTTTCCCTGAAAGACATTAAACCGGATGAAGACATAATGGATTATAGAAGAAGTGACAGTTCTTCAAGCGCAATGGTTAATTTTGATATTGAAGCGTCATTAGAAAAATTAATCAAGAATAATCCCAAAAATTATAAGCTATGTAAAAGTCTGGCCGACTATTATTACGATGCTTTCCTCAAATACGGAGGCCGTTGGCTTAAAAGTGACGAGGAATTAAAAGGATTGATTAAAAAAAATTATGAAATCGCCATTCAAAATAATGCAGGCGATTATATGTCTCATTATTCATTGGGGTATTTGTATATTTTGGATGAAAAATACAAGGAATCAATCCCCTATTTTTTAAAATCAATTGAACTAAATAGTACTTATCCAACGTCTGCCTACAATGTATCTATTGCTTACATGTATATAAATGATTTAGAAAACGCATTGAAGTATGCTGTAAAATCATATGAATTATACACAGATGAAGATTATAAGAGCGATGCAGCCAGAATAGCAAGCCAAATGTGTTTTGAATTGAAAGATATTGATAATGCTATTAAATATATAAATTTAGCGGATAAAAATGCTCCAAAAAACTACTACAACATAAAACTAATGTTGGAACTTTATTTGGTAAAAAAAGATCCGAAATTAGACGAAGCAACTGTCACTTTTTTTAATCTTGCCCCTTCCAATCCAACAACATATAACGATTTAAAGAAACTTTTTTATAAGTATGAAATGGGGGACAAGCTCCTATTGTTTTTAAACCAGCAAAAGGTAAAAACAGGTTATGATGATAAAGTTTTAGGAAGTATTTATTTTTATTTGGCGACTATGTATGTAGATAAAGATAAAAAATTAGTAGCGGAAAATGCATCACAGGCAAAAAATCATTTTGGCAAAATTTTCGAAAAAGACCATCAGGTTTTCAGTTTAATTGATGAATTAATAAAAAATTCAGGAAAATAATTTTATGAGAAAAGCAGTATTCCCCGGTTCATTCGATCCTTTGACCTTAGGACATTTGGATATTATCAAAAGAAGTATCCCTCTTTTTGATGAAATTGTGATTGCTATCGGCGTCAATGCCGAAAAAAAATACATGTTTTCCCTTGAAGAACGCAAAGAATTTATAGAAGAAACGTTTAAGGACGAACCTTCAGTTTCAGTAATTACTTATGAAGGACTCACAATCGAATTATGTAAAAAACTAGGTGCCGAATTTATTTTACGTGGTCTTCGCAATCCGGCTGATTTCGAATTTGAAAAAGCCATTGCACATACCAACAGAAGATTATCTAAAATAGAAACAATATTTTTACTGACTGCGGCAGATACTTCCTATATAAGTTCCAGTATTGTTCGTGATGTAATTAGAAATGGCGGGGATTACAAAGTGCTTGTTCCTTCGGCTGTTAAGATAAAAAGTTCGAAAAAATAGACCATTTAAAAAATCTAAATGGTCTATAAATTTATTCTTCTTCTTTCTTGATTACTTTTCTGGCGATTTCAATTTTAAATTTTTTGCCTTTCATTTTTTCATCCCGAATGTTATGAAGCAAATCCTTTACTTTTTTTGATTTCACAGCCGCGAAAGAAATAAAATCTTTTACTTCAATTAACCCTAAATCTCCTTTTTCCAATTTTCCTTTTTGGGAAAAGAAGCCTACAATATCAATTTTGTTCAGCTTGGTTTTTTTACCTCCGCTAATGTAAATAGTCTGGAAGGCAGGTGCTTTTGGTAATGAAGTTGAATGTTCTACGCTCAGGGTTTTCATCCCGTAATCTATATAGTCTAATTTTTTTTCACTTTCGTGAATGATAATATAAGCAGTTCCTGAAGCCATCATTCTGGCTGTTCGGCCATTTCTATGTGTAAACTCGTCTTCTTTAAACGGCAAATGGTAATGAATTACATGTTTCATTTCGGGAATGTCTAATCCGCGGGCGGCAAGATCAGTTGTGATTAGATAACTGATACTTCCGTTTCTGAATTGAATCAGAGCACGTTCCCGTTCGTCCTGATCCATTCCGCCATGATAATAAGTAGCGTAAATCCCTTTTTCGGTCAAAACATCGCTGATTCTTTCAGCAGCATCACGGTGATTACAAAAAATAATAGCCGATTCTGATTTTAGAGAACATATCAGGTTAAATAAGCTTCCTATTTTGTCTTTTTCTTTTGAAATGACCATTTGCATTGAAAGATTTGTTTTTTCTTCTTCCGTGGGAATAAAATCTAAAATAGTCGGATTGACAACTCTGGTGTATTTAGGAATTTCAACATCTGAAGTAGCAGAAACCAAAACACGCTTGTTTACTTTCGGTAATCGTCCAATAATAAAAGACATTTGTTCATGGAAGCCCAATTGCAGTGATTTGTCAAATTCGTCAAGAATCAGCATTTCAATTGTATCAGTTTTGAAGGTTTCTCTATCAATATGGTCGGCAATTCTTCCAGGAGTTCCTATCAAAACGGCTGGTGGATTACTCAAATTCCTGATTTCGGTGTCAATAGCATGTCCGCCATAACAAACATTTACTTTGTAATTGGTACCCATTTTTTTCCAGACCTGCTCAATCTGTAAGCCTAACTCTCTTGAAGGTACTAAAATTAAGCATTGAACACCGGAAGTATCTTCTTGCAGCATTTCAAAAACAGGCAATAAGAAAGCCAGCGTTTTTCCTGATCCGGTTGGCGAAAGCAATAATACATTGTTGTCGTTTAAAATAGTGTCCTGTGCAGTTTCCTGCATTTCGTTTAGGCTTTCGATGCCTAAATTGAGCAATATATTATTGGAATGGTGATTATTATTCATTCGGCAAAGGTAAAATGAATTATGAGTTATGTGTTATGAATTGTAATTTTTTAGAAAATCAATTTCAAAACAGGCACTCAGTTTTAAAATAATTATATTTGAATGCTATTTTTTCAACTCTTTTATTATGAAATTTTTTACTTTTTTATTTTCATTCCTTTCTATTACTGTTTTGGCACAAACCAATGCTAAATACGCTACTTTTTTCGAAAAAGGAAATGGCAATCAATCTGCCGTTTATAAAGAAGCAATTTCATATTATAAAATGCTTGCGAAAAACTTCCAGTCCATAAAAATAGAGCAAATGGGACTTACAGATAGCGGAGAACCATTGCATATGGTGACTTTCAATCCGGATAAAAACTTTGATTTTAGTGTTATTCAAAAAAACAAGGCAATTATTTTAATCAATAATGGTATTCATGCCGGAGAACCGGATGGTATTGATGCCACTATGATGTTCTTTCGCGATTTGGCTACAGCCAAAATAAAAATTCCTAAGAATACTGTAATTGTAACCATTCCTGTTTATAATATTGATGGAGCTTTAAACAGAAATTCAACATCCCGTGTCAATCAAAACGGACCTGAAGATTATGGTTTCCGCGGAAACGGCAGAAATTTCGATCTGAACAGGGATTTTATAAAAGCAGATACCCGAAATACGAGAAGTTTTGTTGAAATTTTCCACAAACTTAATCCGGATGTTTTTATTGACAATCATGTCAGCAATGGAGCCGATTATCAGTATTCATTGACTTATATTCAAACACAGCATAATAAACTGGGAACCGAATTAGGGAATTTCATGAATGAAAAAATGACTCCTGAAATTGTAGCCGATTTAAAAAACAAAAAAATAGAATCAACACCTTACGTTAATGTTTGGGACGGAACACCTGAAAAAGGATTTCCGCAATTTGTCGATTCACCAAGATATGCAACAGGATATACTTCACTTTTTAATTCTATGGGGTATGTGGTCGAAACACATATGCTGAAAGAGTATTCAAAAAGAGTTTATGCTACGTATGAATTTATGGTAAGCACCTTGAAATACGTTGATGAAAATGTAAAAACAATAAAAAGCATAAAAGAAAAAAATGCCGGTCAATTTAAAACGAATTCTAAATATCCTATCGAATGGGAATTGGATTCAACAAAAGTTACTAAAATGAATTTTCTGGGTTATGAAGGAGGTTACAAAGAAAGTGATGTTACTACCGGAAGCCGTTTGTTTTATAACGAAACCAAACCATACAATAAGCCAATTAATTTTTATTCTGGTTATAAGCCAACTAAAGAAATTGTAATTCCCGAAGCGTATATTATTCCGAAAGCACAGTGGGAAGTAATTGATTTGCTAAAATGGAATGGCTGTAAATTTACTGTTTTGAAAAAAGACAGTGTAATGGAAGTCGAAACATATAGAATCGAAGATTTCAAGACAGGAGCAACGGCTTATGAAGGGCATTATCTGCATAGAAATACAAAAGTTTCAAAATCAGTTAAAAAAGTACAGTTCTTCAAAGGTGATTATGTGTTTTCAACGTCACAAAACGCAGTGAAATATATAGTTGAAACTCTCGAACCGGAAGCAGTTGATTCTTTTTTTAATTGGAATTTCTTCGATACGATTCTACAGCAAAAGGAAGGGTACTCAGATTATGTTTTTGAGGATTTAGCAGCTAAATTTTTATCTGAAAATCCAGTAATCAAAGCTGAATTTGAAGAAAAGAAAAAATCAGACAAGGCTTTTGCAGACAATCCTTCTGCGCAATTGGATTGGGTGTATAAAAACTCACCCTATTACGAAAAAGCACATTTGCAATATCCGGTGTATCGAATTACAAAATAAAAAAAACTCCTATTTTTGGAGTTTTTCTTCTTGGAATAATAATTTTATGTTCTCATACGAGTTTTTGAGCGCTTCTGTAACTTGTTCAGGATTCAGCCAGGCTACTTTTTCAATTCCTTCTTCAATCTGACCTGTTGGGGTTCCTTCAAATTTAGTATGCATTTCAAACCAATGTGTCACTTTTAGTTTATAAACTCCATTTCGCTTAAAAACATGGTAGGTTTTTTGTAATTTATCCGTGATTGTGAGTTTATTTACGCCGGTTTCTTCTTCAACTTCTCTTATGGCTGTGTCTTCGATTTCTTCTCCTTTTTCGGTCCCGCCTTTTGGTAAATCCCATTTTCCGTTTCTAAAAATAAAAAGGACCTCTCCTTTTTTGTTGTATACTAATCCACCACCGGCTTTGCTAACAGGGATTTTGGCTTTTAGGGTCTTCATAATCTCTTTCTCATCAGGATGATACAGGTAGGCCTTCTGAATTTTATTCTGAAAGAAATTAATTATTAACTGTTTGATATCGGCACTTTCCAATAAGAAAAATTTGAAATCAGTTTCTTTTTTGATTTCATTTGTAAGGAAAAGTGGCTTGTCGTTCACAAAAACTTTATACATTTGTACTATGATTTTTAATAAAGATACAGCTAGTCAAACTGCCGAATTGCTTTTACAAATAAATGCAATTAAATTGAATTCTAAAAATCCTTTTACATGGGCATCCGGTTGGAAGTCTCCCATTTATTGTGATAATAGGATAATTCTTTCATTTCCTGCGATTAGGAATTACATTCGTGATGAATTTGCCAAAAATATCGAAAAGCAATTTGGAAAACCCGATGTTATTGCCGGTGTTGCCACTGGAGCGATTGGTATTGGCATACTTGTTGCAGAGTCACTAGGGCTTCCATTTGTGTATGTAAGGCCTGAAGCTAAAAAACATGGGCGATTGAATCAAGTGGAAGGGTTTTTGCAAAAGGGACAAAATGTAGTTGTAGTTGAGGATTTGATAAGTACCGGAAACAGTAGTTTACTTGCGGTTGAGGCTTTAAGAAATGAAGGAGCCAATATCAAAGGTATGGCTGCAGTCTTTACTTATGGATTCCAAGTTGCGGAGGATAATTTTGCTAAAGCTAAAGTAGATTTATTTACTTTAAGCAATTATGAAAACCTATTGGAATTGGCTGTAACCAAAGAATATATAACCGAAGCAGAACAGGAATTGTTGCAGCAATGGAAAAAAAGCCCGTCTGAATGGAATATTGAAGTTTAAAATCTTCAATTAGTTCACCTAAAATTTAAAAAAATCTAATAATCTATACAAAATAATGAATTTAGAAAGTCAAAAAATTACTGTTCAAAAATCAGCAGAATATATTTTTAACGAATTATCTCAAGTTAAGAATTTTGAAAAATTAATGCCGGATACGATTGCAAAATTTGAAGTTCTTGACGAAAATGCCTTTATTTTCGGTTTAAAAGGAATGCCGGAAATCAAATTGAAAATGAAAGAAAAAGTACCGACAAGCAAAATAATACTTGGTGCTGCTTCTGATAAACTGCCTTTTACTTTAACGGCAAATATCAATGAGAACTCAGCAGATTCTACAGATGTTCAATTGCTTTTTGATGGTGAATTTAATGCGATGATGGCCATGATGATAAAAGGACCAATCAGTAAATTTATTGAGACTTTAGCTGAAAATATGCATAAATTGTAAACAGTCCATAGTTTATAAAATAATGAAACCTTCTTGAGAAATCAGGAAGGTTTTTTAGTATATCATAGTCACTTCTTTAATTCCAAATTGTTTTACACTGTCGTCTTCCAACAGAATCTCGAGCTTCCCATCCGAATTAACCCTTTGAATAAGCCCCATAAATTTAATTGAATTTTGATCTTCGAAAACAGTTGGACTATCTTTTCGGAATAAATTTGCGGTGTATTTTTTCCATAAAAATTCGGTTTCGTTATTCCTGATTTTTTCAACATTGGTTTGAATTTCACTGACAATACTTTCAAGAAGGCTTTCAATGTCAAAATCCAGATTCATATGGTTTTTTAAAGAGGAGGCTTTTGGCAGATTTTCGAAATTTGTCTGGTTTACATTTAACCCGATTCCGACAATTGAATCGATTCTGCCATTTTCTTTGATGCTGTTTTCAATCAGTATGCCAGCAATTTTTTTATTTTCTGCCATAATGTCGTTAGGCCATTTGATAAATAAATGTGGAATTTTATATTTTTTTAAAGCCCCAATAATAGCTAAAGCTACTGCAATATTTAAAACAAAAATACCTTCAATAGAAGTTAAGGTGTCACGTATTAAAATGCTGGTTATTAGATTTTTGCCTCTTTCTGTTTGCCATGAAGATCCCATTTGCCCTTTGCCTTTTGTCTGTGAATTGGCAGTCACGATAGTGAAGTTTTCCATGTTTTGAGTTTGTGACAAACCTTTCAAAAAATCATTGGTAGAATCTATGGCATCGAGTTTGATTACTTTCATGTGTCGGATTTTGAAACTATATAGAAGTATCTTAATTTTATCTTCAAAATAAAGACAAAAAACAATAACTTTGTAAAAAATATTTTTTAAGAAATAAATGGCGAAAAAAGCAATAAGTAATGATATTTTGTTAGCAAATATCATAAAAGGAATTGAAGAAGTAAAAGGTAACGATATAGATATTCTGGATTTAAGAGAATTGGAGAATACAGTATGCGACTATTTTGTAATTTGTAATGGAAATTCAAATACTCAAGTAAACGCAATTGTAAATTCAGTTCAAAAAGTAGTTTCAAAAGAACTTAAAGACAAACCTTGGCATGTGGAAGGATCAGATGTTGCAGATTGGGTTTTAATGGATTATGTTCATATTGTTGTGCATGTTTTTCAAAAACATATTCGTGAATATTATAACATTGAAAGTCTTTGGGGTGATGCAAAAATCACATCTATTGAAAACAAATATTAAATAAAGTATCTATGTCACAAGAGACCAAACAAAATAATTTTAAATTTAATCCGTGGTGGATTTACGGGGTTATTGCAGCAATCTTCTTAGCAATGTGGATTTCGGGGCAATCCCGTTGGGTTGAACCAACAAAAACTACCGTGTCTAAATTTTACGAATACTTGGATTCAAATCAGGTTGAAAAAGTTGTTGTTTATAATAAAAAAACAGCAGAAGTTTTCTTGAGAAAAGAAGCCTTAAAGTTAAAATCCCACAAAGACGTTCCTAAAGAAGATTTATTGCGTAACCCTAATGCAGGGCCTCACTATACTTTGGAAATTGGTAATGACGAGATTTTTCAAAATAAATTGGACGAAGCAAAAAAGAATAAAAAGCTCGTTTCTTACGATTATAAAACATCAAGTGACTGGACGGATTTAATAGGGTTTCTTCCTATTATCCTTTTATTAGGATTCTGGTTCTTTATGATGCGACGCATGTCAAGCGGCAGTGGAGGCGGAGGCGGACAGATTTTCAGTATTGGAAAATCGAAAGCCAAACTCTTTGATGAAAAAACGGATGTAAAAACAACGTTTAAAGATGTTGCCGGTCTTGAAGGAGCAAAAGAAGAGATTCAGGAAATTGTTGAGTTTCTTAAAAACCCACAAAAATATACCAATCTTGGTGGTAAAATTCCTAAAGGGGCTTTACTTGTAGGACCTCCGGGAACAGGAAAAACATTATTGGCTAAAGCTGTTGCAGGAGAAGCACAAGTACCTTTCTTTTCCCTTTCAGGTTCTGATTTTGTTGAAATGTTTGTTGGAGTAGGAGCATCACGCGTTCGAGATTTGTTTAAGCAGGCAAAAGAAAAATCACCAGCCATTATTTTTATTGATGAAATTGATGCTGTTGGTCGTGCTCGTGGGAAAAACAATTTTTCAGGATCAAACGATGAACGTGAAAATACGCTGAATCAATTGCTGACCGAGATGGATGGTTTTGGTACAAACTCAAATGTTATTGTTCTTGCAGCCACAAACAGAGCAGATGTACTGGATAAGGCATTAATGAGAGCTGGTCGTTTTGATCGTCAGATTTATGTTGATTTACCGGACATTAGAGAGCGTAAGGCAATATTTGAAGTGCATTTGGCGCCGCTTAAAAAAGTAGAAAATCTGGATACTGATTTCCTTGCGAAACAAACACCGGGATTTTCGGGAGCTGATATTGCTAATGTTTGCAATGAAGCAGCTTTAATTGCTGCCAGAAATAACAAAGAAGCAGTTGATAAACAAGATTTTCTTGATGCAGTTGACAGGATTGTAGGCGGATTAGAGAAGAAAAATAAAATTATCACTCCGGAAGAAAAGAAAGCAATTGCGATACACGAAGCCGGACACGCCACTGTGAGCTGGATGCTGGAACATGCTGCACCGCTTATTAAAGTAACTATTGTGCCTCGTGGACAAAGTTTAGGAGCTGCTTGGTATTTGCCGGAAGAACGCCAAATTGTTCGTCCTAATCAAATGCTGGACGAGATGTGCGCCACTATGGGTGGTCGTGCTGCGGAGAAAGTTATTTTTGATAACATTTCGACAGGAGCATTGAGTGATTTGGAAAAAGTTACAAAACAGGCCCGTGCAATGGTTACCGTTTACGGTTTAAATGACAAGCTTGGAAATGTTACTTATTACGATTCATCAGGGCAAACTGACTATAATTTTTCAAAACCATATTCTGAAGAAACTGCCAGAACAATTGATCAGGAAATTTCAATCTTAATTGAGTCACAGTATCAAAGAGCGATTAAGATTTTGAATGAAAACAAAGACAAGCTAAATAAACTGGCTGACATCTTAATTGAAAAAGAAGTTATTTTTAAGGATGATTTGGAAACAATCTTTGGTAAACGTCCGTTTGACCAAGTTTCTCCAGCTGAAATTGTTTAAAACTTAGTTAATAAAATACGTAAAAATCTTAATCTGAATGACAATTTAGGTTAAGATTTTTTTACCTTTGATAGGTAAAGAGTAATTACCCTTAGTTTACTACTGTATATGAGTATTTTCAAAAAAATATTTGGTTCAAGTAGCGATGCGTCAAACGATGCTAGCGAAAGCGAATACAATCCGTTTCATGATTTGCATTCCCAACTTCCCGTTGATGAACAGTTTACTCATAATTTCAAGAAAAACGGAGGTAAGTTTTTATATTGTGAAAATTTAGCTGAGTTAAATGAGCAATTTGAAAATATCTTGGAAGAAAATGATTGGTTCGAATCGGAAGCTTTGTGTTTAGAGCCTAGATTGTTTAAAATGCTTGAAGGAAATAATATTTCTTTTCAAAAACCGGCAAATCCTAAATTTCTTTTAGCAAGTTGCGAAAATCTAATTGCTGAAGAAGGTTCTGTTTTATTTTCATCAAATCAAATCAAACAAAACAAGCCAAACGAATTACCTGACAGTATTATACTTCTTGCTACAACAAGTCAGATTATTTTGAGCAAAAGCGATGGTTTAAGAGAAATTAAAAAGCGCTATACTACTGATTACCCTACAAATATAACAACCATTAAATACTTTGAAAAGGTAAAAGAAGAAGATTTTTTACATTATGGAAGTTCCCAAAAGAACCTGTATTTATTGCTGTTAGAAGATTTATAAAATGAATGAGACTCTAATACGTTCATTGTCTGGTTTAGTTTTTATATCAGTTCTACTGTTAGCTACACTATTTTCCCCAGAATCTTACCTGTTGCTTTTCGGATTATGTTTGCTGCAGACCGTTAGGGAATTTTGTAATTTAATTCAATTGCCTAAAGCCCCGGCTTTGCTGATTTCGGCACTATTGTATGTCTTGTTTGCCGTATTTTCAACTTCAAATGATTTTATTGACTTCGGATTGGTTTTAGCTTCAATAGCAGTACTGATAAGCTTAATTTTTTGGCTGTTTTCAAATAAGAATTCAGGAACTGATAATCAGGCAAAATGGGTTAAACTTATCGGATATATTATTCTGCCATTTATCATTATTGCTAAAATTCCAATGTTAACGGACAATTATATTCCTTCAATAATTATTGGTATCTTTATACTGATTTGGACGAATGATACTTTTGCTTATGTTGTTGGAAAAAGTATAGGAAAAAACAAGTTATTTGAGCGTATTTCACCAAAAAAAACGATTGAAGGTTTTATTGGCGGATTACTATTTGCAGTTTTAGCTGGAATTTTGATCGCCATATTTTATGTTGAGCGATCCGTTTTTGTTTGGATTATAACCGCAATCTGTGTTAGTTTTTTAGGCACTATTGGGGATTTGGTAGAATCAAAGTTCAAACGTATGGCAAATGTCAAAGACAGTGGAAACATTATGCCGGGTCATGGCGGTATGTTGGATAGATTAGACAGTATTATATTTGTAGCACCATTTTTATTTTTATTTTATAAAATTTTAGTTTATGTTTCATAAAGAAGGATCGAAAATTATTTTAATAGCAAGCGTTTTGTTTGTTGCAGCTATCCTCTTAGGAGGAGAATTCATTGATATTGCTTGGTTAAGGTTAGGAGTACAGCTTTTAGCATTGTTCTTTTATCTGATGATTTTGCAATTTTTCAGAAATCCTAACCGTACAATTGCTGAAAACGATAATGTTATCGTTGCTCCTGTTGATGGTAATGTAGTGGTTATTGAAGAAGTGTATGAAGCAGAATATTTTAAAGACAAACGTTTACAGGTTTCTATTTTTATGTCACCTATTAATGTGCATGTTACTCGTTATGCTGTTTCAGGATTAGTGAAATACAGCAAATACCATCCGGGGAAATACCTGGTTGCATGGCATCCTAAAGCAAGTACCGAAAATGAACGTACTACAGTTGTTATTGAGAATAGCGTTTTTGGAGAAATTATGTACAGACAAATTGCGGGTGCGTTAGCAAAACGTATCGTAAATTATGCTGAAGAAGGAACTCAGGTTGTTCAGGGAACGGATGCAGGATTTATAAAATTTGGTTCAAGAGTAGATTTGTACCTGCCTTTAGGAACCAAAGTAAATGTAAGTTTAAAAGAAAAAGCATTAGGAAATAAAACCATTATTGCTGTAAAATAATGCCTGAAAAAGATTTAGATACATTATTTAAAGAAGCATTTGAGAAAGCTTCAAATATGGAACAGGACTCATTGCCACAAGATGTCATGTTACGTATTTATGCTTACTACAAACAGGCGACTTTTGGCTCTTTAAGTAGTATTAATTATTCTAATCTTGACGTGAGAGATGCTTTCAAAAATAACGCATGGCTTCAAGTGAGTCATATACCCGAAAATGAAGCAAAACGCCGTTATATCGATTTAATAAACGAAATCCTAAATAATAATTTATGAAATCTAACCAGCTATTTATTACCGCTGTAGTATTGTCAGCAATGGTTTCATGTAAGAAAGATACGCTTCATGAAGTGGTTGATGTGCCTGCAACTCCTATTGTGGCTGTGAAGCAAAAAGGAGGGAAGCCTACTGATGTAAAAGCAGCTGAAGGCGTATTTCCTATCATTGAATTACCATACGGTTACAATGCATTAGAGCCAAATTTTGATGCCTTAACTACCGAGATTCATTACTCAAAACATCTTTTAGGTTACGTAAACAGTTTGAACAAATCAATTGTTGGGACAAAATATGAGATATTAGAACTGGATGCAATATTAAAAAATCTAAATGCATCCGATGCAGTTGTTAGGAATAATGCAGGAGCAGTTTACAACCATAACTTCTTTTTTGAAGGTATTGGGCCTGGCAGTGGTAAAGAACCTGAGGGAGCTTTGCTGGAATCAATTAATAAAGATTTTGGCTCTTTTGAAGAATTTAGAAATCAATTTACCGAGACATCATTGCGATTTGTAGGAGCTGGCTGGACTTGGCTGGTTTCTGACAAGACAGGAAAATTGAAAATTGTAAATACTGCAAATAATGATAATCCTTTAATGAAAAATTTAGGGATTACAAGTGTTCCTATCATGAATTTGGATTTATGGGAACATGCTTATTACTTGAAATTTCAAAATAGAAAAAGAGAATACGTAAATACATTTTTTAGTGTTATTAATTGGGATAAAATCGAAAAAAGATACGATGCTTTCCCTAAATCTGCCCGTTCTTCTTCTGTAATAAGTACCGAAACAGAATCAGTTGAAGGAAGTGTTCCAGTTGAAACAACACCAGTTGTAACTCCAAAGCCAAAACCTGAAGAAAAAGCCGGAGAATAATTATCTCTTATAAATTATATAAAAAAACCATTCGTTTGGCGAATGGTTTTTTTTATAGTGTTAAGTTTGAATTTTAATTAACAACCTTTTTGGCTCTGAAAATAAAATATAAACCAGCCAGAACAAAAGGAATACTTAACCATTGTCCGGTTGTTAATAATCCTAAAACGTTCTCGAAACCACCTTGGCTTTCTTTAACAGATTCCACAAGGATTCGTATAGAAAATAAAGTAACTAAGAACATCCCGAAAATATAGCCTTCCTTTAAACGAGCATTGGTTTTCCAATATAAAAAGAATAACAAAGCAAATACAAAAACATAACCAAAAGCTTCATAAAGCTGTGCAGGATGTCTAAAAGGTATTTGGTTGAAAATTTCTAAATGATTTGGGTCAGTTTCAATGAGTTTAAAAGCTTGATTTTCATTATTTGTCTGAGTAATCTGCAATATGTTTTTATCGGCCCAGAAATCATCTTCTCTAACGAATTTGACAGCATAAAAATGGTCTCCTGATGTTACAGGGCCATAAATTTCGGAATTGAAAAAATTACCTAAACGCACAAAAATTGCACCACTGGCAACAGGAATCACAACTCTGTCTAAAATCCATAAATAAGATCTTTTAAGTATTTTAGTTTTATAAAAATACATCGCTACGATAACTAATATTGCGGCACCATGACTGGCTAATCCTTGAAATCCTGTAAATTTAAACTCAGGATTGAATCTAAACGGTAAAAAGACACTTAAAGGGTCTTGAAGAAAAAGTTCCGGCTGATAAAAAATTACATGGCCTAATCTGGCTCCTGCCAAAATAGATATAACCATATAAATAAATAAACTATCCAGTTTTTCTATCGGTTCGCCTTCTCTTTTGAAAATAGGCTTCATTAAAGCCCAGCCCAGAGTAAAGGCTACGACAAACATTAAACTATAAAAATGAAGTGTAAAAGAACCTATTTGTATTCCTTCAGAAGGATTCCAAATAATGCTTAAAAAATGTGTCATTTGTTTTATATAATTTTTTTCTTAGAATTAGTATTATGGTACGGGATCGTATCCGCTTTTACCCCATGGATGACAACTTAAAATTCTTTTGGCGCCTAAAAATCCTCCATATACCAGTCCGTGTTTTTGCAAGGCCTCAATTGTGTATTGTGAGCAAGTCGGGGTATATCTGCAAGCAGCAGGCATTATAGGTGAAAGGACTATTTGATAAAACCTCACCAACAATACAAACGGCCATATGAGAATCTTTTTTAAACTCAATTTTTTAGATTGAAAATGTTGTACCTTCTTTTCCGTCTTTTAATTGTATTCCAATGGCTAATAACTGATCACGAATGTCATCAGATAGTTGCCAGTTTTTATTAGCCCGCGCCTCATTTCTCATGTTGATTAACAGATGAACAACACCTTCTAGTTTTTCAAATGTACTACCTGAAACAGCTTCGTTTTGTAATGCCAAAACATCAAACACAAAAGCATTCATTGTTTGGGTAAAATCTTTTAAATCGCTACTGTTTAATGAGGCTGATTTATCAGTTAATAAATTAATATAACGAACACCTTCAAAGAGATGAGAAATTAAAATCGGACTGTTAAAATCATCATTCATCGCGTCGTAACACAATTTTTTCCATGCCTGAATATCCAGCGTTGATGCTGTCTCTGCCTGAATTTCACCAATTTTACTCATCGCTTCCATCAAGCGGATATGTCCTTTTTCAGCAGCAATGATAGCATCATCAGAAAAATCTAAAATACTTCTGTAATGTGCCTGCAACATAAAAAATCTGGCAACACTTGGTGAAAACGGCTTGCTTAAAAATTCACTCTTACCTGTCATGATTTCACGAGGTAAGATATTGTTTCCCGTAGACTTGGCCATTTTCTTGCCGTTTAATGTCAGCATATTGGCATGCATCCAATAATTAACAGGTGTATTACCGGTACACGCTTCGTTTTGAGCGATTTCGCACTCGTGATGTGGGAATTTTAAGTCCATTCCACCACCATGAATGTCAAATTTATAACCCAAATATTTGGTACTCATTGCTGTACATTCTAAATGCCAGCCTGGAAAACCATCTCCCCAAGGAGAAGGCCAGCGCATAATATGTTCCGGTTCTGCTTTTTTCCAAAGGGCAAAATCCTGCGGATTTCTTTTGTCTGACTGTCCGTCAAGATCACGGGTATTAGTCAGCATATCTTCAATATTACGACCGCTTAATATTCCGTAATGATTGGTTTCGTTAAACTTAACCACATCAAAATATACTGAACCATTGGCTTCGTAAGCAATTCCTTTGTCTAAAATTTGTTTGACAATTTCAATTTGCTCGATAATATGACCAGTTGCAGTAGGTTCGATACTTGGCGGAAGAAAATTAAATTCTTGTAAGATTTCATGAAAATCAACCGTATACCGTTGTACGATTTCCATAGGTTCTATTTTTTCAAGCCTGGCTTTTTTGGCAATTTTGTCCTCGCCTTCATCTACATCATCGACCATATGGCCTACGTCAGTAATATTTCGGACATAGCGAACCTTGTAATTTAAATGTAAAAAATACCTGTAAATTAAATCAAAAGACATAAAAGTACGCACGTTTCCTAAATGCACATTGCTGTAAACAGTAGGTCCGCAAACATACATTCCCACATTTCCTTCATGAATTGGCGTGAATTCTTCTTTTTCTCCAGAAAGAGAATTGTATATTTTTATGTTTTGATTTTTATATAATGGCATCTTGTTATTTTTTGAAGCTATTCCTGTCTCGTCCCAAAAGACGAGAGGCTATTCACTGCTTAAATTAAAATTTTGTATCTAATTTGATATAGTCAAGGAATTCTCTGCGGGTATGTTCGTCTTTAAATTTCCCTCCAAATTCTGAAGTTACGGTACTGCTTTCAATATCTTTTATTCCGCGAGAATTAACACAAAGATGTTTGGCATCAATTACACACGCTACATCATCTGTACCTAAAGCAATTTGAAGTTCCTGAACAATTTGCATCGTTAAACGCTCTTGTACTTGAGGTCTTTTAGCGTAATAATCTACGATACGGTTCATTTTAGATAAACCAATTACTGTTCCGTTAGAAATATAAGCGACATGAGCCCGGCCAACAATTGGTAAAAGATGGTGCTCGCAGGTAGAGTAAACGGTAATGTTTTTTTCTACCAGCATTTCACCATACTTATAGTTATTGGCAAAAGTTGAATTTTTTGGTTTTTTAAGAGGACTTAATCCTCCAAAAATCTCTTTGACAAACATTTTTGCTACACGATTAGGCGTGCCGCTCAAACTATCGTCAGTTAAGTCCATACCAAGTGTTGTCAAAATGCTTTCAACATCTTTTTTTATAGATTCTATTTTCTTTTCATCTGATAAATCAAAAGCATCTTTACGTAAAGGATTTTTTGCATTTGTTGCGATATGATTGTTTCCAATTTCGTCTTGAAAATCGTCGTTATGAGCCATTAAATAAGGTTTTAGTGCTAAATTATAGAATTACTGCAAATATAAATAATAATAATTGATAAATTTTAATTAATAAGAGGAATGAAAAGGTAGTTTGCTAATGTATATGTAAAAATGTCTTAGGGTAAATTTAGAAACAAGTAAATGTGAATTTACTTTTAAATTGTCAAATCAAAAATATTTAAAAAGATTATTCGCAATAATTAGCTGATAATGATGCGTTTTTATTAAATTTGATAGTGAAAAATGATAGTTTAAAAATGGATGTATTTTCTTAAAAAATCAGGTTTTATTTTAACATAATGACTTTTTTTATCTCTTTACGTTAAGGATTGTTAGTAATAAAATAGTAATTTTAAATAATTCGTATTTTGTTAAAATTTAAAAAAACAACTAAATTAATATTAAAGTATTCTTAAATTTATGTAAATTTCGGCGTTTTTAAACCTAACCGAAAATAAAAATGAGAAAAAAAATACTTCTTATACTGTTAACCCTGTGGTGTTTTGGCGTTAAAGCACAAAATTTAACAGTGTCGATAGATACTCCTTTGCCGGTGTGTAATCCGGGTTATTGTACTGATTTGCAGGCTAATTTTACCAGTACTCAGCCAACCGGGACTTACACTGTGGCTTCCATTCCTTATGTTATGCCAGGATTTACCAATCCAGGAACTAATTTAGTTGTTGATGATTCAAATCATGAAGATGATATTTGGGGACCCGTTGTATCGCTTCCTTTTTCATTTTGTTTTTATGGTCAAAAATACGACCACCTCATGATTGGTACGAACGGAGTGGTTAGTTTTAATATTAATCCCAGTATTCCAGGAGGAATTCCCGGTGGTGTTGAAGTGCCTTTGGTACTAAACGCACCAGGTTATTGCGATTGGAATTTCAATCAAAATCTGCCATCCCCAGGATTTCACACTGCAAACGCAATTTATGGGGTTTACCAAGATACAGAATACAAAAGAATTTGCGCAGATGTTCCTCCGGGAAATGCATGCGCGGCTTGGGGAATAGCGGACATTGATACTCAATTTATTAAATATTATGCTGAGGGAGTTGCTCCAAATAGAACATTTACTGTTTTTTTTAGTAAGATACCTCATTATAGTTGTGGTCAAGATGACCAGACGAGTTATATAGTTTTACATGAAACATCAAATATAATAGATGTTATCGTTACAACTAGAACCTTATGTGGATGGCAGGGTGGTGCTGGAGTTATTGGAGTTATGAATCAAGCCGGAACATTAGGTACAGTTCCTCCCGGAAGAAATACAAATGATGATTGGGTAGTATCAGTTGGGGAAACATGGCGTTTCACACCTGCTCAGGCAGGACCTTCTAATACAACACTGACGTGGTTGGAAGGTGGTGCCCCGATTCCTGGAAGTACAAACGTGAATCCTTTATCTGTTTGTCCTACATCTTCCACAGTTTATACTGCTGTGGTAACATATACTGAGTGTGATGGATCTGTAGTAACCATTCAGGATACTGAAACGGTTGCACCTGAAACTTTCCCACTTCGAGAACCTTTACCTATAACCATATGTACTACTGGAACGGCACCATATAATTTTAATATAGACCAGACTGCCTATATGTTAAACGGATTGCCTGCTTCAGACTATAATATTACTTATCATGTAGATGCAGCTGGTGCTCCAGGAGCCATAATACCTAATGGTAGCTTGGCTTCATATCCGAGCCCTGGTGCCGGGGAGCTAATCTGGGTTGTTGTTGAGGATCTTTTCACAACAGGATGTCCTTTCGAAAGAAGCTTCCCTTTAAATGCAGTTTCGAGTCCTACTGGAACTTTCACGTACACGAACAGTCCATATTGTTCGTCTCTATCGACTCCTCAATTGCCTACATTGACTGGTTTGACCCCTGGAGGTGCTTATACGGCTACCCCTGCGGGATTGACTATTGATGCTACAACTGGAGCGGTTACGCCAAGCACGAGTGGTATCGGAACTTATTCGGTTAAATACAGAATTGAACCAACTGCTAGTTGTCCTTTTTATGAGACATTTGCCAATGTGACCATTACTGCGTCACCTTTGGCTCCAACGGTAACGACACCTGTTACGTATTGTCAGAATGCTACGGCTGGAGCTTTAACAGCGACAGGAACCGCCTTGCTATGGTATACCACGGCTACAGGTGGTACAGGTAGTGCTACGGCGCCAACGCCAAGTACGACTATAGCAGGAAGTACAACGTATTATGTGACCCAAACAGTCTCAGGTTGCGAAAGTGTAAGAGAAGCCATTGTGGTTGATGTGACTCCAACGCCATTGGCACCAATAGTAACTACTCCTGTAACGTATTGCCAGAATGCTACGGCCACGGCTTTAACGGCTACGGGAACAGGTTTATTATGGTATACGACAGCTACAGGCGGAACGGGCAGTGCTACAGCACCAACCCCAAGTACGGCTACGGCAGGAACAACGACTTATTATGTAACTCAAACCGCATCAGGCTGCGAAAGCCCAAGAGCGAGTATTGATGTTGTTGTTACACCATTGCCGGTGGCTCCAACAGTAACGACTCCTATCGGATATTGCCAGAATGCTACGGCTACGGCTTTAACCGCCACAGGAACAGGTTTATTATGGTATACAGTGGCTACAGGCGGTGTAGGGACTGCTACGGCACCAACCCCAAATACAGCCACAGTGGGATCAACAACGCATTATGTAAGTCAGACGGTATCGGGTTGTGAAGGTCCGAGAGCGAGTATTGTTGTCAATATTGCGGCTCCGCCATCGGCTCCAACAGTAACGACTCCTTTGACGTATTGTCAGAATACTACAGCGGCAGTTTTAACCGCTACGGGAACAGGTTTATTATGGTATACAGCTGCTACGGGCGGAACGGGTAGTACTACGGCACCAACGCCAGGTACTATTACAGCAGGATCGACAACGTATTATGTAAGCCAGACGGTATCGGGTTGTGAAAGCGCAAGAGCGGGAATTGTGGTTGATGTGACTCCAACGCCATTAGCTCCTGGAGTAACTACTCCTGTTACGTATTGCCAGAATGCTACGGCCACGGCTTTAACTGCTACAGGAACGGCCTTGTTATGGTATACGGCAGCTACAGGTGGAACGGGCAGTGTTACGGCACCAACCCCAAGTACGGCTACGGCAGGTACTACGACTTATTATGTGACTCAAACAGTATCAAGCTGTGAAAGCCCAAGAGCAAGTATTGATGTTGTTGTTACGCCATTACCGGTGGCTCCAACAGTGACGACTCCTGTCGGATATTGCCAGAATGCTACGGCTTCGGTTTTAACCGCTACAGGAACAGGTTTATTATGGTACACAGTGGCTACAGGCGGTGTAGGGACTGCTACGGCACCAACCCCAAATACAGCCACAGTGGGATCAACAACGCATTATGTAAGTCAAACAGTATCGGGTTGTGAAGGCCCGAGAGCGAGTATTGTGGTTACTATAACTGCAACGCCATCGGCTCCAACAGTAACGACTCCTTTGACGTATTGCCAAAATACTACAGCGGCAGTTTTAACCGCTACAGGAACAGGTTTATTATGGTATACAGCTGCTACGGGCGGAACGGGTAGTACTACGGCACCAACGCCAGGTACTATTACAGCAGGATCGACAACGTATTATGTAAGCCAGACGGTATCGGGTTGTGAAAGCCCAAGGGCTGGAATTGTGGTTAATGTAACCGGAACGCCATTGGCACCAACGGTAACTACTCCTGTTACGTATTGCCAGAATGCTACAGCTACGGCTTTAACTGCTACAGGAACGGCCTTGTTATGGTATACGGCAGCTACAGGTGGAACGGGCAGTGTTACGGCACCAACCCCAAGTACGGCTACGGCAGGATCTACGACCTATTATGTGACTCAAACCGTATCTGGCTGTGAAAGCCCAAGAGCGAGTATTGTGGTTACGATAACGGCACCACCGGCAGCTCCAACAGTAACGACTCCTATCGGATATTGCCAGAATGCTACGGCTGTGGCTTTAACGGCTACAGGCTCCAATTTATTATGGTACACAGTGGCTACAGGCGGTATAGGCAGTGCTACGGCACCAACACCAAGTACAGCTGCAGTGGGATCAACAACGTATTATGTAAGCCAGACGGTATCGGGTTGTGAAGGTCCGAGAGCGAGTATTGTGGTTACTATAACTGCAACACCATCGGCTCCAACAGTAACGACTCCTGTGCCGTATTGCCAGAATGCAGCGGCAGTGGCCTTGACGGCTACAGGATCCGGTTTATTATGGTATACAACTGCTACAGGCGGTGCGGGTAGTGCTACGGCGCCAATACCAAGCACGGCTACAGTAGGATCAACAACGTATTATGTAAGTCAGACTACGGCAAGTTGTGAGAGCCCAAGAGCGGCCATTAGTGTTGATGTAAAAGAATTGCCTAAACCGACATTGTATCCGGGGTATGTTTGTGTGGATGGTCAGACAGGAGCGATATTGAACACCTATTTGTTAAATGCAGGATTGGACAATACGTCGTATGATTTCATATGGTATAATATTACTACAGGAACACCGGTAGTGATTGCCGGAGAGACACAAAATGTTTATGTGGTGACCACCCCTGGAACGTATGGAGTTCAGGCGATTAATGTGAGCACAGGATGTAGATCGCTTAGGGTTGATACCACAGTAGGCACTTCGTCTCCTCCTCAGGCCATTACGGTGACGACCTCTAATTATTTTGCAGAGGTGCAGACCATTACCATCAATGCGACTCCGTCGGGTAATTACGAATACGAGTTAGACAATGGCGGGTTCCAGAGCAGCAATGTGTTTACCAATGTAGGTTCGGGAGAACATACCATTAAAGTGAGAGATGTAAACCAATGTGGTGTACTTTCTATAAATGCTACCATTATTGATTTCCCGAAATTCTTTACTCCGAATGGAGACGGTTATCATGACCGATGGAATATTTCAGCATTGAGTGGTCAAGCTAATGCAAAAATTTATATCTTTGACAGGTTTGGAAAATTACTGAAAGAAATACGACCATCTTCATCAGGATGGGATGGTACCTTCAATGATTTGCCTTTACCATCAACAGATTACTGGTTTATCGTTTATTATAACGAAGACAACCAAGATAAAGAGTTTAAATCCCATTTCGCATTAAAAAGATAGATAATGAATTTTAAAAAATTATTGTTATTAAGTGTACTTTTTGTATCACATTTGTCATTTTCGCAAGAAGGAATCGCAGTATATTCAGATTACTTGTCAGACAATTATTATTTGCTTCACCCATCAATGGCGGGAGCTTCAAACTGTAATAAAGTTAGATTAACAGCGAGACAGCAATGGTTCGGGAACGACGATGCCCCTGCATTGCAAACTTTGAGTTATAACGGTAAAATAGGTGAAAGTGGAAAATCAGGAATTGGAATCATTCTTTTTAATGATAAAAATGGATACCATTCTCAAAAAGGAGCAAAAATCACCTATGCTCACCACATCATGTTTTCAAGAACGACTACTGATTTAAACCAATTATCCTTTGGTTTAAGTGCAGGTTTGGTCCAAAACCAGTTAGATGAAACGAGTTTTGATTTAAACGATTTTGATCCTATTATTGCTGGAATTCTTCAAAAAGCATCTTATATCAATGTTGACTTTGGAGCATCTTATAATTTCTTGGATTTCTATACTCATTTAACGGTTAAAAATGCACTTTTTCAAAGTAGAGATTTATATACTGAGTACGAATCGGATAACTTGAGAAAATACCTTGTTAGTTTTGGTTATGTTTTTGGTAATCCAAAGAAAATGATTTGGGAACCATCTGTATTATTCCAATTGACTGATAGAACTAAAGAGAAAGCCCTTGATGTGAACTTAAAAGCATACAAGAGTGTAGATTTTGGTAAAGTATGGGCTGGATTGTCTTACAGAAGAAGCTTTGATGGGGCTCAATATATTGATGGGATAGCTTTAAAAGATCAAAAATTGCAATACATTACTCCAATTGTAGGTGTTAATTACAAAAAATTTATGTTTGCTTATACGTATTCAAACGTAATGGGAGATGTCAAGTTTGATACCGGTGGTTTCCACCAGATTACACTTGGAATTGATTTTGGATGTAAAAAAGAGAGATACGATTGTAATTGTCCTGCAATTAATAATTAATTATAAAATTTGTCCCGATTCTTTCGGGACTATTTTTTTGATATGACTATGGTTATTAGAGAAGTAAACGGAAAATTTCCGCAAATACCTGAAGATTGTTTTGTTGCTGAAAATGCAACAATAGTAGGCGACGTCACTTTTGGCGCTTCCTGCAGTGTTTGGTTTAACGCCGTTATACGCGGAGATGTGCATTTTATTAAAATCGGAGATAAGGTTAATATTCAAGACGGAGCAGTGATTCACTGTACTTATCAAAAACACCCTACAGTTATTGGGAATAACGTTTCTATAGGACATAATGCTATTGTGCACGGTTGTACAGTGCATGATAACGTTTTAATAGGTATGGGAGCGATTGTAATGGATAATTGTGTTATTGAAAGTAATTCTATAGTAGCAGCAGGTTCTGTCGTTACCCAAAACACTGTGGTTGAATCCGGAACTATTTATGCCGGAATCCCGGCTAAGAAAGTAAAAAATATTGATGCAAGTGAATTTTCCGGAGAGATTGAGCGTATTTCAAATAATTACGTGATGTACTCCAGCTGGTTTAAATAAACTTAGTTTGCTTTTTAGCCCCGATAGAGCCGATATCCCTTGCTGTTTTTCAGCAAGGATTAAGGTGAAAGCGGGAACAGAGATTACAAGAGGGCGGGAACCATTACGCTTCTAAAACTCTTTTTCGAATACATTTTCTGTAAAGCCTAAAATTCCCTTAAGTACTGTCGCATCACTATTTGCGTAGAATATTTGGGAACTTTTCTTCTCTGAAGTATTGAGTAAGTTGTTTTTTTCTAAAACAGCTTTGGTTTGTCTTGCTACGGCTTCTCCCGAATCAATGATTTTAACGTGTTTAGGGATGATTTTTTTGATAGCTGGGATCAAATAGGGATAATGACTGCAACCGAGCACGAGATAGTCTATATTGGCTTCAATCATGGGCTGCAGATAGCTATTAAGTAAGATGGTCATTTCTTCAGATTCAATTTGTCCAGCTTCTATCAGCTCTACCAAACCGTGGCCAACCTGTTCAATTATTTTGGTGTTTTGATAGCTCTCGACCTGACGATTGAATAATTCGCTGTTAAGCGTTCCCTGAGTAGCTAATATGCCGATAGTCTGTGTTTCCGATAAATGCGCAGCTGGTTTTATTGCAGGTTCAATCCCAATGAAAGGAACATTATATTTTGAACGTAATTCTTTAATGGCATTAGTGGTTGCCGTATTGCAGGCCACAACTATTATTTTGCAGTTTTGTTCCAGCAGAAAATCAACATTTTTACAAGAAAGGTCGATTATTTCCTGTTTTGGACGCTTTCCATAAGGTGCGTTTTTGCTGTCGGCAAGATAAATGGTATTCTCATTTGGTAACAGCTGATGGATTTCTTTCCAGATTGAAGTTCCGCCAATTCCTGAATCAAATAGGCCTATTGAATTTGTACTGCTCATAAAAACAAATATAAAAAAAAACTGTCTCGTTATTTAGAACGAGACAGCTTTTAATTTATTTTAAAATGAATTAGAACTTTAATTCTTTCTTAACATCTTCCATTAAGTTCGGACCATCAGCAAGGATTAAACTTGCAGAGTCAACTACATATTGAAACCCTTTTGCTTTACCTACTTTGATGATCGCAGCTTTTGCTTTATCCATAATAGGTTTAACGATTTCCATTTCTTTATCTTGTAATTGTTTTTGAGCAGAATCTCTAAACTGTTGGATACGTTGACCCATATCTTGCATTTCTTTAGCACGAGTTTCGTTTATTGCTTCAGTTTGAGTCGATGCTTCTCCTTCGTATTTTTTCATTTTTGTTTGGTACTCAGTAACCATAGTAGAATAATCGGCATCAAAAGTTTTGCTTAATTTCTCTAATTGTGCTTTTGCAGAAGTCATTTCCGGCATTTTAGCTAATAACTCATTTACATCGATATGTGCAGTTTTAGTTTGTGCATTCATTTGAGTAGCACCGAAAAACATTACTGCGGCAATAAATAAATTTTTAATCTGTTTCATCGTTTTTGTATTAGTGTAATTTAATTTTAATTTTTGTTCTCGTTAATTTTTGTTTTTCTCTTCTTTCGCTTTTTTCGCAGCTTCTTTATCTGCAGCTATTTTTTTCTTTCTTTCTTCCAATGCCTTTTTACGGTCTTCCAACATTTTTTTGTTGTTTTCAATCACTTTTAAGCGGGCTTGTTCTTTACTCGCTTTAATAGAATCTAAAGCTGTTTTTTTGTCTTCAACTTTATTAAAATTATCAGCAGCTGTTTTATTGTTAGTTGAAGTCGAATCTGTCACTGTTCCGGATTTCTTCGCTTTCTGCTCTTCCACCAGTTTTTTACGTCTGGCCTCATAATCTTTTCTTTTTTGTTCTGCTAACTGTCTTTTTTCTTCTATTGATTTATCACGAGCGGCTTTTTTCTCATCAAGAATTCTTTGTCTTTCAGCTAATGCGGGATTATCATCTACTTTGTTTTCCTTGTTTTCTCTTTCTTCTTGAGCCTTTAGTTGCTTTTTGCTCATTTCTTCTCTTTTTTCAGCTCGTGTAATAGTTCGTACTACCTGATCGCTGATGTCGAATTTTTTGGCAGAAAACAACATGGTCATGTCTGAGGATTTATCAAAGATAAAATCGTATCCTTTTGCTTCAGCTATATCCTGAACAGCAGTAAAAACCTGGTCTTGAACTGGCTTCGTGATCGATGTTTTTTGTATCGACAAATCTCCGTTTGGGCCAAAACGTTTTTGCTGGTAATCCAGTAATTCATTTTCAAGGAACTTAATTTCTCCTTCACGTTCGTCAATAAGTTCTTTAGTTAGCAAAGCTCTTTCTGACTTAAGAACGTCTTTCATCTTGGTAATATCGTTTTTCTTAACTTCGATATCCTGCTTCCATTTTTGAGCTTTTTGCTCTAGCTGCATAGATGCTTCTTTGTAATCAGGGACGTTTTCTAAGATATAATCCATATCGATATATCCTATTTTAACTCCTATTTTTGACTGTGCATTACTAGTTAAGGCAGACACGAAAACTATAAGCAATAAAAAACTTTTTCTCATAAGCTTGAAATATTAAGTTCAACTATCATGCCAAATATAATTAAAATTGTTGACCTATTATAAAATGTGTTTCCCAACCGTTTTTAGGGCCATTTGGAGTAATAGAGTCGAAACCATGTCCAAAATCAATTCCTAATAATCCAAATGCAGGCATAAATACTCGTAAACCAACACCTGCCGAGCGTTTTAAAGCAAATGGATTGTACTCTTTAAAGTCTTTATAGGCAGCTCCTGCTTCCACAAAAGTTAATGCATAAATTGATGCAGCTTGTTTTAATGTAATTGGATAACGTAATTCTAATGAGAATTTATTGTACACAGTAGCTCCAATTTGTTCTCCGGCTCTTGAACCTTCTGTAACTATTGGTGTCAATGAGTTATTTGGATATCCTCTTAATTGAATAGTTTCTCTACCATCCATAGAATAATTCGCCAGTCCATCTCCGCCAAGATAAAATCTTTCGAAAGGAACAATACCTCTTTCGCTATTATAAGCCCCCATGAAACCGAATTCGCCCAGAGAACGTAAAACCAGTTGGTCCCAAATTTTGGTATACCATTCTGCTTTAAATTTGATCTTGTAATATTCTAACCAGTTGAATTTCTTCTGATCTACTTTTGCCTGGTCTGCATCTGCATTTTGAAATTGATCTTCAGGAACCTGCATATAACCCGTTTGGCTAGGAGTAGCGGTATTTGTACCATATGTTAAAAGATCTCCTTCTTGAGCTATATATCCGCTATTGTTAGGTATTGGAGTAATACCTGAATTTGAAGTCAATCTTCTTTTGTACTCTTTCAGATTTGCTAAATTTCCGTAATCAATTCCGTTAATTAAAGAGTATGGTAATGTCATTTTTGCAGAAACACTAAATTCTGAACCATACATCGGGAAAATAGGATTTGTTCCTTTGTTATTACGGCTTAAACCAATAGTATAAGCTAAATTTCGTGAAGTACCATCTCCGAAAGTAAACAACCCTACATTGTAGTTGTTCAAATCGTAATGTTGGTAACTTACAGCATGAGAAAGTACAAAATAATTATCAGGAACCTGTAATCTTTTTGCAAGACCAACCGAAGCTGTGAAAATATTAAAACTTTTCGATCTGTCTACTCTGTTGCTTATGTAATTGTTTGAATATTGCTTACTATAAGAGATTGAACTCGAAAACTGAATCGGTTTTTTTCCTCCAAACCATGGTTCAGAAAAAGAGAAACTATACGTTTGGAAATAAGTACTTCCTTGTAGACGAAGTGATAATTTTTGACCGTCACCCATAGGAAGCGGTTTGTATGAATCCTTTTTGAAAATATTTGCAATAGAGAAATTATTGAAGGACAGTCCTAAGGTTCCAATGAAACCACCGCCGCCATAACCACCTTGTAATTCAATTTGACTGGCTCCTTTTTCAACAAGGTTGTATTTGATGTCAACTGTTCCGGCAGCCGGATCAACATTTTCAAAGTCAGGCTTAATCGCTTCAGCATCAAAAAATCCTAATTGACCTATTTCACGGATTGTTCTAACCAATGTTTCTTTGCTGTAAACATCACCAGGTTTTGTGTGAAGCTCTCTATAGATGACTTTATCGTTAGTTTTGTCGTTTCCTACAACTGAAATTTTATTGAAATAAGCCAATGGTCCTTCCGTTACACGAATTTCCATATCAATGGTGTCATTTGCGGTAGCAACTTCAACAGGGTTTATGCTTGAAAACAGATAACCGTTGTTTTGGTATAAATTGGTTAAATCTTCACCGTCTGGTTTAGAATTATCTGCAATTCTTTTTTGTAATAAAACACCATTGTAGACATCTCCTTTTTTAATGCCTAAAATCTGCGCTAAGAGTTGGTCGTTATAGACAGTGTTTCCTAAAAACTTAATATCTCCGAAATAGTATTTGTTTCCTTCTTCAATATTTAATTTTACTAAAAGTGATTTTTTTTCTTTGTCGTATGAAACCGAATCAGATACTATTCTGGCATCACGATAACCGTTTTCTTTGTATTTGTCTACAACGGAAACTAAATCTTCTTTGTATTTTTCTTTGATGTATTTTGATGCTTTAAAAAGATGCAACGGACTTTTTTGTTTAGTGTTTTTCATCGCTCGACGGATTTTACCATCGGTCAGCTGGGAATTACCATCAATTATAATTTTTCCGATTTTAACTTTGTCTCCTTTATCAACATTCACAACCATATTTACATGGTTAGTGTCAGTAGCATCTTCTGAAGTGACAATGTTAACTTTGGTGTTGTAAAAACCGTCTTTTTTGTATTTGTTTTCTATGTAAAATTTAGTCGTAGTAATTAAATTTTCATTAACTATTTTTTCTGGAGTAAGTCCGTTGTCTTTGATAAGTGTTTCTATAGCCGATTTTTTTACGCCTATAATTTTAACTTCCTTAAGTTTAGGGAGCTCGTTGATGTTTAGTTCTAATGAAATACTATCACCTTCAATAGCATCTACATAAAAATTCACATCATTGAAAAGACCCAGTTTCCATAATTTTTTTATAGAATTACTAATCTCTTCACCGGGAACAGTAATTTTTTGGCCTTTTTCTAATCCGGCAAACGTAGTTACGGTTTGTTCGTTGTAACTTATTTTACCGGTTACACTAACTTTTTTTAAGATATAAACTTTGCCTTGATCAAAAGGAAGGCGATCTTGAGCGATAATCTGTGTTGTACTACCTAAAAATAAAAATAACAGTACTAACTTAATACTGTTTGAGATGTTAAATAAATTATTTAATCTGTTCACTTGTTTTTCCAAATCTACGTTCTCTTTTTTGATAGCTAATAATGGCTTCATATAAATTTTCTTCACTAAAGTCTGGCCACAACACGTCTATAAAATAAAATTCTGCATATGCAATTTGCCATAACAGAAAGTTACTGATGCGGTGTTCACCACTGGTTCTTATCACTAAATCTACATCGGGTAAATTGTGCGTGTAAAGATGATTATTTATTATGGATTCATCAATAGAATCGATTGAAATTATATTATTTTTAACTTTAGTTGTTATTTTTTTAACAGCATTTATGATTTCTTCCCTAGAACCATAGCTTAACGCTAGAGTTAAGGTCATTCGGCTGTTGTTTTTGGTCTTTTCGATTACTTCTAAAAGTTCCTTTTGAACGGATTTCGGTAAGCTTTCAAAATTGCCAATGGAATTTAATCTGATGTTGTTTTTAATCAAAGTTTCCAACTCTTTTTTCAATGAATTGATCAGCAACTTCATCAAGGTGTCAACTTCTAGCTTGGGTCTGTTCCAGTTTTCGGTTGAAAATGCATAAAGAGTTAAGTTTTCTATACCTAGTTTTGCGCAGGCTTCTACTGTTTTTTTTACGGATTTGGTTCCATTTTCATGTCCAAAAGCACGCAGCATACCTTTTTGTTTTGCCCAACGACCATTTCCGTCCATGATGATGGCCAGATGTTTGGGTAAATTATCGGTATTTATTTCAGAAAGTAAACTCATGAATAATTATTCTTTACAATAACAAGGCTTGTTACCAAAAGTATAGGTTAAGGTTACACCGGTAAATACATACCAGTCATTGCTGTTGATATTTCCAAATTTTAAACTGTCAAAGTTACCATTTTTAGGTAAACTACCGTCAATGTCATCAGTAAAAGTGTATCGTGCGCCAGCTTCAAACCCTAAAACAAAGTTATTGGCAATTTTCATCTTCAAACCACCAATGATTGGAATGGCTAAATGGCCTGATTTACCGTCATTGTAGTATCGGCCGTTTATTACATATAAATTGTCAGAAGTAAAATAACTTAATCCTGTGTAAATGTATGGGGTAGAGAAAAAACCGGATTCGTGCAGATTGAAGTCGAAAAAGTTAAACTCAAATCCTCCTGATAATTCGGTGATTGTGTTTTTAAATCCTAAAGCTCTCTCTTTTCTTGAAGCTAAATCAGACTGAGAGTCAAAGGCTTTTACTGTCGACATCATTGCCGAAAAACGCCATGAATAGCGAGGATTTCTATTCCATTTGTATAAAATTCCAAAAGCAGGCTGATTTGGCGCTATATAATTTGTCTTACCTACATCTCCTATGAAATTGCTTCCTCCGGCAAAAACACCAATCTCGTGAATTTGCGCATTAGCCATTTGAAACAGAAAGAATAAGATTAAAATATAAGTTGTTTTCTTCATGAATTTTAAATAGGGTGCAAATATAATAATTCTGACCACTTTACAAAGTGAAATATTACATCCGGGGTTAATTTATTTTTAAAACGAAAAATAAAGTATTGTAGTATTTAGAAAGAAAATTAATTCCTTTTGTCTTCACCCCAAAGTAGTTTGTTGCGCAAGGTTTTTAAGAAAGTTTCTTCCGGAATTTCAACCATATTAATTTTGTATGGGGTTTTCTTTATGGTCAAAATGGCCTCGTTTTTTATGGAAGCGGTCCTGGAATCTAATGAAACCAGGTAATTTTCTTCACGACCGGTCACTTTAAGCTTTATAGTTGTGTTGTCAGGAATTACCAATGGTCTTGCATTCAGATTATGAGGAGCTATGGGTGTAAGTACTAAACTGTGAACTTCGGGAGTGAGAATTGGACCGCCGCAACTCATAGAATATCCGGTAGAACCTGTTGGTGTCGAAATGATTAAACCGTCTGCCCAATAGGAATTTAAATACTCACCGTTTAAATACGTTTCAATAGTAATCATCGAAGTAGTATCTTTTCGGCTAACTGTTACTTCATTCATGGCAAAATTAAGGTCTTTAATCGAATCGACTGTTGGAGAACAGGTTAAACTCAATAGAGTGCGTTTGGATATTGTGTATTTTTTTTCAAGTACAAGCTGCATAAACGTCTCAATGTTGTTTTGCTGTACTGTTGCTAAAAAACCAAGACGTCCGGCATTAATTCCTAAAATTGGAATTCCTGAATTTCGTACTAACGTCGCTGCTCTTAAAAAAGTTCCGTCACCGCCAATGCTGATAAGCATATCGAAGCTTTTGTTCAAATCTTTATGGGTGCAGAATTTTGGGTAGTTATTCTGAATTAGTTTGTTTTCAGTTAAAATAGAGGAAAATTTCTCTTCAATAACGGTTTCTATTTTGTGTTCTTTCAAAAAGGCAAACAAACGCTCTATGATTGGCGAAGTGGTATTTTGATAGAATTGTCCAAAAACGGCGACTTTCATAAACTATATGTTAAGGTATTTGTCCAGATAATCGGAACGGTCTTTTAATATTTTTAAGTAGCTGTCTTCTTGGTGTTCTGAAATAATTTCGTATTCATATCGACGAAATGTCTGTATTATTTCATTCATTCCACCCATGGCGATTTTTAGCGTAATCTGAACTTTTTCATTGTTTATTTCCGAAATAAAAAGCCCTAATAATCGGCCGTTATTACCTTCAACAATTTGTGAAATCTGGCTGAAGGAATACTCATTTGTATTTTTTTCGATAATGATAATGCTTCCGGGTTCTTTTAAAAATGGCGTTTCGTTAAAAAACCGAATAATATCATTAATTTCATAATAACCCAAATAGGTGTTGTTTTCATCAAGAACCGGTAGAATGTTCGACTGGTTGTGCGCAAATACTTCTAAAACGTCTAGCCAGATGGCGTTGCTTTTGGTGAAAAAACCTTCTAAAGTATACTTGTAATCACTGATTTTTTTATCAAAATCAAAAGTTTCTACATCTTCACTCGATAAATTCCCAACAAACAGGCCTTCTTCCAGAACCGGAAAATGAGAAAATGGCACTTCTACAAAAAAATCCTGCGCTGTGGCAACACTTTCCTGAACATCAAGTGCTTTGTAATCGTGATTGATATAGTGTGATAAAATATTCATAAGCAAATGGAGTAATTCACTGCAAAATAATTAAAAAATAAGATATTACCCTTATTTAAGTTCGTATTTTTGTGTTTTACAAATACAAATTAAGGCTATAATGACTCAAAACCATTGCAAGTTAAGTGTAAATATTAACAAAATTGCCACTTTAAGAAATTCCAGAGGCGGAAATGTTCCCGATTTATTGAAAGTTGCTGCCGATATTCAAAAATTCGGTGCACAAGGAATTACGATTCATCCGCGTCCGGACGAAAGACATATTCGTTATCAAGATGCAAGAGATTTAAAATCGATTGTTTACACTGAATATAATATTGAAGGAAATCCGGAAAAGAAATTCATTGATTTAGTGCTTGAAGTAAAACCTACCCAAGTGACTTTAGTTCCTGATTCAATTGATGCGTTGACTTCTAATGCAGGTTGGGATACTGTTAAATATCAGGATTTTTTAAAAGAAGTTATTCAGGAGTTTCATAGAAATAATATCCGGACGTCTATTTTTGTAGACCCGGTTTTATCAATGATTGAAGGAGCTAAAGCCACAGGAACCGACAGAATTGAATTGTATACTGAAGCTTTTGCTCATGAATATGGTTTGGGAAATGAAAATGGGATTTTGCCTTACACGGCTTCAGCAATTTTAGCTGACGAATTGGATTTAGGGATTAATGCAGGGCATGATCTGAGTTTGGATAACATTCAGTTTTTCAATCAGAATATTCCAAACCTGATGGAAGTTTCCATTGGACACGCACTTATTTCAGAATCTTTGTATTTAGGCTTGGAAAATGTGGTGAATATGTACCTGCAAAAATTAAAATAATATGCTTTTTTCAAAAATAGAAGGACAAGGACAACCTCTTCTGATTATTCATGGGTTCTTGGGAATGTCCGACAATTGGAAAACATTAGCGATGCAATACGTTGCTCAAGGTTTTCAGGTACATGCTTTGGATTTGCGAAACCATGGAAAAAGTTTTCATTCGGACGAATTCAGTTATAGTCTGATGGTTCAGGATGTGGTTGAGTATTGTCAGTTTCACCAATTGACTTCGATTGATGTTATTGGCCATTCTATGGGAGGGAAAGTTGCTATGCTTTTGGCGACAACGTATCCGGAATTGGTTGGCAAATTAGTTGTGGCAGATATCGGTCCAAAATATTATGCTCCTCATCACGATGTTATTTTAGCATCACTTAATGCTATCGATTTTTCAAAAAAACCATCCCGAAGCGAAGCGGAAGAAATTGTTTCAGGGTATATTCATGATTTTGGGACACGTCAGTTTTTGCTTAAAAATTTATATTGGGTTGAGCCGGGGCAATTGGGCTTTCGATTTAATCTCAAAGTTTTTAATGAAAAAATAGAAACGATAGGCGAGGCTTTACCTTTTGAAAATCATTTTGATAAAGCAACCTTGTTCTTGCGGGGTGATAAGTCAGATTATATTTCAGATTTCGATTTTGAAACTATTCTGCATCATTTTCCAAAAGCTGAAATTGAAACTATTTCAAATGCCGGACATTGGCTTCATGCCGAAAACCCTAAAGAATTTTTCGAGAAAACAATTCTTTTTCTGAAATAAAATCCTTTACAGATTTAGGATAAATAAAAAAGCCCTTTTCTTTGAGAAAAGGGCTTTTTAGTAGAAAAACTAAAATTTAGTTTTTAGCAATTTTTATTGTTTGAACACCTCCGTTATTAGAAGTAGCTTTCAAAAAGTAAACTCCAGTGTTAAGTGAAGATAAATCTACTTCTACTTCATTGTTTAAAGTAGAAAAAGCTTTTGTGTATACTTGTTTTCCTAATAAGTCATAAACAGTTGCATTGCTTACGGCATTGATAGAAGAAGATAATTTTACAATTCCGTTAGTTGGGTTTGGATATACTGCGAACTCAGAAGTATTATTGAAATCTTCAACACCTAAAGAAGCTCCTGTATATTTGTATATTCCTCCAACAAAAGAACTTGTAGTAAAACCTCCGGCCCAACCTGTAGTTCCGTTTAAGAAAGCAACACTAGTTCTTTGAGTTCCCGTGTCAACTTGTGTCCAAGTAGTTCCGTTATTATTACTAGTTCCTGAGTATTGAACAGTAGTTGGTCCGGTTCCTGTAGATCCAGTTCCTACAAGGATGGTTGTTCCGGGGATATATGCTACAGTTTTGTATTGTGCAGTGTAAGCAGCTCCAGCATCCCATGTAGTACCTCCGTTAGAAGTTTTCCATAATTTATAAGTAGCACCGGAATCAAGTGTACCAATGATAATTCCGTTGTTATTGTCGCTAAAATATGGTTTTCCGTTTATGGCTGCACTGCCAAAATCATTTAGTCCGGTTGGACCGTTAAGTTTTGTCCATGTAACGCCCATATCAGTTGTACGGTAAAGTTTTCCTTTGTTTGTTGTAAACCATAAAGTGTTTCCGGCTGTTACAACACCACCGTTGTATCCGTACTCTCCACCTGCTGGGTTCGGTATTGAAGCTGCTGCAGGTGCGGCCCATGTAGCTCCTCCATCAGTTGTTCTGTAAACTTCAAATTCAGTTCCTACCGGGTCACCCATTGTAATACCATTATTGGCATTGAAGAAATGAACCATGTTGAACCATGAAAATCCTGCTGTTGTATATGCTGCTGCATTTTGTTGTACCCACGTTGTTCCTCCATCTGAGGTTTTCCATACTCCGCCAAATCCGTCAACGTCATCAAATGCTCCAACCCATGCCGTTGTGGCACTTACCGCAGTAATGTTAGTGAGTTTCAATAGTGGATTTCCTACATCAATAGCACCTGGTGTCCAAGTAGTGCCTCCATTAGTTGTTCTGGTAAACAGTTGGAAATTGTCCCCTCCGGCCGAGCCATCATAAGCTTTGGCCCAAACGGTATTGGCATCAACGATGTCAATTTCATCTACACCCGTGCTGGCTGCTGTAAATCCAGTGGCTTGCTGAGTCCATTGAGAATATATTGCCCCATTGGCGGCTAAAAAAATAGACAAGAGTAATAGTTTTTTCATAATTGGTTTTTTAAGGTTATTTTCCACGAAAATAGAAAATATTTTAATTACTTTGTGGAATAATTTCCTAATTTTTAGGAAAAATTAACTATTTTGACTATAATAACTTAAATGAATTTATGAAATTACTACAAAGATTGTTAATCACGATTGTTATTGTGCTGGCATTAACTTATTTTATGGGCGGTGTGACTATGTCAGCCACTACAACATTAGGGACTTTGAAAATAGCTTTGATTGTATCGGTTGTTTTGGGCTTGCTAAATACCTTTTTAAAGCCAATTTTGGTGTTTTTCACTTTTCCTGTAACGGTTTTGACTCTTGGATTATTTCTCTTGGTTATTAATGCAGGAATGGTTCTGTTGTGCAGTAAATTAGTTGATGGTTTTGATATCGCTTCGTTTTGGACAGCATTGTTATTTAGTATCCTGCTTTCTATTTCACAATCAATATTATACAAGCTAATCAAAGACTAAAAATAAAGCGTTAGAATTCAATAAAATAAAATTTGTTGGGTGGCAGAAATTATGTAATTTTGCCACCCGATTTTAGTATGTAAATAAAATATCAAAAATGAATATTACAAAAACAAATATTGACGCATTAAATGCAGTAATTACAATAGAGCTTTCTAAGAATGATTATTCAAAAGACGTAGAGGCAATTTTAATAAACTATCGTAAGACGGCTAATATCGCTGGATTTAGAAAAGGTGAAGTGCCAATGTCTATCATCAAAAAACAATACGGTAAAAGCATTATTCAAGAGCAGGCAAATAAAGTTATCCAAGAAAAACTGACTCGATTTATCAGTGCTGAGAAATTAGACATGTTAGGACAGCCTATCTTAAGAACTGAAGAAGATTTCGATTGGAATGCTGAAACAATCACTTTTGAATATGAAATTGGTCTGGTTCCTCAATTCGAAGTGTATCTTGAAATACCAAATGATGTAACAATGTACAAAATCATTGCTGACGAGAAAATGCTGAACGAACAAGTACAACGTATTCAAAAGCAATTTGGTAAAATGATTGCTAAAAATGAAGTTGAAGAAAACGACGATATTCGTGGTGTTTTCATCAATGAAGAAAAAGGAATCAACGCACCGGCTCAAATTACTTTAGATATTTTCAAAGACAAAGCGGCTGTTAAAAAATTCATAGGTAAAAAAGTAGGTGATGTAGTTACTGTAGGTACCAAAGGACTTTTTGACGACGATCATAAATTAATGGATTACCTGCAAGTAGGCCATGACGATGTTCATGATTTGGATATCAATGTAGATTTCAAAATCGAAGAAATAACAACAAGCGAGCCTGCAGAATTAAATCAGGAATTATTTGATAAGTTGTTTGGAGAAGGAAACGTTTCTTCACTAGAAGAGGTTAAAGCAAAAATTAAAGAAGACGCTGAAAAGCAATTTTCTCAACAAGCAGATCAGCAGTTTTTAAATGATGTTTCTGCCTTTTTATTGGAAGCTAATCCATTCGAATTGCCGGCAACTTTCTTAAAAAAATGGATTCAGACTATTGGCGAAAAACCGCTTACTGCAGAACAGGCAGAAGTAGAATATGCAAGATCTGAAAACGGATTGCGTTACCAATTGATCGAAGGTAAAATAATGGCAGATAATAATTTGCAGATTAGTTTCGAAGACCTAAAAGCATACGCGTCAGAGGTAATCAAAAAGCAAATGGCACAATTCGGTCAAATGAACCCAACTGCAGAAGATGTAGAAGGAATTGTGGCAAGAGTTTTATCAAACCAGGAAGAAGTAAAAAGATTGTCAGAACAAGTTATGAGCGAAAAAATGCTAGGCTTATTCAAGGATAAAATCAAAGCAAAAACAAAAGAGGTAACTTACCAAGATTTTGTTAAAGAAATGTATGGAGAATAAATTTTCTAAAAATTCCTTATATTTGAGCGTCAAATGATTACTTTGACGCTTTTTTATTAGGAGTTTTTCCCGCTATCCGTTGCAATCTTTTGTTTTTTATTCGAATAAAAAACAAAAGGATTTCCACTGCTATCGGGACTAATTCATAATTTATAATTCAAACTCATAATTTATAAAAAATGAACTACGGTAAAGAATTTAAAAAATTTGCAACAAAAAAACACGGTGTTAACAGCATGTATTACGATAAAATCGTAAATAGTATGACACCTTATATTATAGAAGAACGTCAGCTGAATATTTCCCAATTGGATGTATTCTCCCGTTTGATGATGGATAGAATTATCTTTCTTGGAACTGGGGTTGATGAACATGTAGCTAATATTATCCAAGCTCAATTGCTGTTTTTGGAAAGTGTTGATGCTTCAAAAGACATTCAGATTTATATCAATTCTCCTGGAGGAAGCGTTTATGCAGGTTTAGGGATTTATGATACAATGCAGTATATCAAGCCGGATGTGGCTACAATTTGCACAGGAATGGCCGCTTCTATGGGAGCTGTTTTATTATGTGCCGGTGCTGACGGGAAACGTTCGGCACTACCACATTCAAGAGTAATGATTCACCAGCCGTCAGGAGGAGCACAAGGAGTTGCAACTGATATGGAAATCAACCTGAAAGAAATGTTGAAACTTAAGGATGAGTTATACCAGATCATTGCTAAGCATTCAAAACAATCTTTTGATAAAGTATTCAAAGACAGCGAACGTGATTATTGGATGATTGCTGATGAAGCTAAAGAATACGGAATGATTGATGAAGTTTTAAGAAGATAATTACAGATGCGGTTGACAGATGATGGAAAAACCTGAAATCTGAAATCGGAAAGCTAGAAAAGATGGCAAAAGAAATATTAGAATGTTCTTTCTGCGGAAGGAAAAAACCTGAAACCAATTTACTGATAGCCGGTATCAATTCGCACATATGCGATAAATGTATCGAACAGGCACATGGGATCGTTTTGGAAGAATTAAAAACAAGCGGAGGCGTTCGTCAGGTTTCTGATTTGGTCTTGCAAAAACCAAAACAAATCAGGGCTTTTTTGGATCAATATGTAATTGGTCAGGATCAAACTAAAAAAGTCATGTCAGTTGCAGTATACAATCATTATAAAAGATTGATGCAAATGCAACAGGATGATGAAGTTGAAATCGAAAAAAGCAACATCATTATGGTAGGTCAAACCGGTACCGGAAAGACATTGGTTGCTAAAACCATTGCCAAAATGCTTGATGTGCCTTTAGCAATTGTTGATGCTACGGTTTTAACGGAAGCAGGATATGTTGGTGAGGATGTGGAAAGCATTCTGACTCGTTTGCTGCAAGCAGCCGATTATGATGTAACTAAAGCAGAAAGAGGAATTGTTTTTATTGACGAAATAGACAAAATTGCCCGTAAGAGCGATAATCCATCCATTACCCGCGATGTTTCAGGAGAAGGTGTTCAACAGGCTTTGTTGAAATTGTTGGAAGGAACAGTGGTTAATGTGCCGCCAAAAGGAGGAAGAAAACATCCGGATCAAAAATTTGTCGAAGTAAATACACAAGATATTTTATTTATTGCCGGTGGTGCTTTTGATGGAATTGAGCGTATTATTTCCAAACGTTTGAATCGTCAGGCTGTTGGTTATAGTACTTCAAAAAATGTTGACAATATAGATAAGGATAATTTATTGCAATATATTATTCCAAAAGATATTAAAGACTTTGGTTTAATTCCTGAAATTATTGGTCGTTTGCCTGTGCTTACCCATATGGATCCTTTAGACAGGGAAACATTGCGTTCTATTTTGACAGAACCTAAAAATGCACTGATCAAACAGTATAAAAAATTATTTTTAATGGATGAGGTTAATTTTTCAATTACCGATGAAGCCCTTAATTATATTGTTGATAAAGCTTTAGAATATAAATTAGGTGCACGTGGACTGCGTTCATTATGCGAAGCAATCCTGACAGATGCTATGTATGATTTGCCAAGTTCTGAAGACAAGGAATTGCATATCGACAAACACTATGTTGAAGAAGCGCTGACTAAAAACTTACTTAAACGTTTGGAAATAGCGTCTTAAGTTTAGGTTTCAAAATAAAAAAGAAAAGCCTGTCTCGTTTTTAAATGAGACAGGTTTTTTTATTAACATTCTTTTGTGTTTTGAAGCGTCTGTTTTTTATTTTCTGTTTTAACATAACGTGATTTACAACTCCATCCGCTTGAGCAAGAGCTTAGTAATCCGATAGTTGCGATGCAAATAATCATTTTTTTCATAGTTGTGAGATTTTTTTAATGGCGCGAAAGTAATGCCGGAATACATATAAAAAAAATAGTATAGATAAAAAGCCAAAATAATCGGTTATCTGCAGTATTCTTTAAGATTTGTCTGATTAATTATATAAAATTTATTTTAAAATATTCATTTTATTTCAAAATTGAGGATTTCTTAATAATGTCATATAAAAAAACCCTGATTGTTTTATCAGGATTTTTTCATCAATGTGAATTAATAGTTAAGCTTATTTTGAATTATTTGATAATGAATTCGCTTCTTCGGTCTGCAGTAAATTGTTCATTGGTACAATTTGAACCGCAATTGGACAATGGTTTGGTTTCTCCTAAGCCTTTAGCCTCAATTCTTTTTTTGTTAATCCCTTTATTGATGAGGTATTGTTTGGTTTCTTTGGCTCTTTTTTCAGACAAAGCCAAGTTGTACCTGTCTGAACCTCTGGAATCCGTATGAGAATTAATTCTGATTTTCATATTTGAATTTTCATTCAACACTTCGAGAATTTTATTTAATGATAACGTTGATTCCGATTTAATATTGGCTTTGTCAAAATCAAAATAGATATTTTCAACAGCAATCCTGTTTTTAATGATAGTTGCTTTTTTCTGAGCCAGTTCAATGTTGGAAGTCGATTCGCCCACAGGAGAAATGAAAGGCAGTTTATAATCGGAATAGCCATCTTTTACTGCTGCGATAGTGTAGTTTTCGACAGGTTGAACGTCAAAAGTATATTCGCCTTTATCGTTTGTCATTTGCGTGGACACTACTTCGCCATCTTCATTAATTAGATCAACTTGTGTATTTGGCAAGACAATTTTACTTTCTTCTTCAACGGCAACACCTTTTATGGAAGAAGGTTTTTTTTCAAAAACAACTTTAAAGATGTCATAAGAACCCACGCTTGATTCTCTGTTTGAAGTAACATATCCTTGCTTCTCCGTTGCTAGTATAAAAGCAACTTCATCGGTTGGTGTATTTATCGTTTTTCCCAAATTCAGAGGAATCGAATAGTTGTTCTTTTTTATTCTGGAAACAAAAACATCCTGACCACCATATCCTAAATGACCATTGGATGAAAAGTATAATTCTTCATTTTTTGCAGAAACGGATGGAAATTTCTCGTCTTTTGACGTATTAATTCTGCTTCCCAGATTTTTTGGGTTTACCGGAATTCCTTTGCTGTTTATATCAGCGACATAAAGGTCATAACCACCAAAACCACCTGGCATGTTGGAAGAAAAATAGATTTTCTTACCATCAGGCGAAACGGCAGGGTTTTCTATGGAGTAATTTGGGCTGCTAAATTCAACTGCTTCTTCTTTGATCCATTTGCAACGGCATTCTTCATCAAAAACAGATTTATATAATTGGTAATTTTTGGAATTGTCTACAGCGCTTTTAGTATAATATACGACCATATTGTCCGGAGTGAAAGAAAGGCCTCCTTCGTTTCCTTCGGAATCCAATACAGAAGCAAAGAAATATGGTTTAGATAAATCTCCAGTTTCTTTATTCATACTAATACAATATAAGGTATTGTATGGGTTGTTTGTTTCCGGATCTTTTCCTGCTCCAATGGCTCCAGTTTTTCGGGACGAATACATAATATATTTATTCATAAAAATAGCAGAACCGATTTCTGAAAGATCCGAGTTTATTTTTGTTGGTGTTACTTTAAAAATAGAATTGGATTCACTGAAAGTTGTTTTTCGGATTGCTTCATTTGCCGGTAAAGAGTCCTGAGAAAAAATTGCATTTGTTGTAAAAACGAATACAATCGAAAAAATTGCTTTTTTCATAGATTTAAATTTATGCTTTTTTGTGTTTTAATTCCGCATAAAAGTATTATAATCAATTAATTATGAGTTTATTTTATAGATGAACAGTTAAAATAATCGACGAACTGCGCTATTTTTTAAGAAAATGTAATATTTTGTTCACTTAATCGTGAACTATTGAGTAAAATATAAAAGAAATCGAGGTATAATAAGTATTCTTGAATATTATCTTTTATGCTCTTTGTAAGAATAATAATTGCTCGAGATAATCTCTTGTGTTGGATAAACGAGGTATTTTGTGCTGTCCTCCTAACTTGTCTTGGTTTTTTAACCAATCGTAAAATAAATTTTCTCTGGCCACATTAATTGATAGTGGATTTAAAGTCATATTATTGTATCGTTTGGCTTCGTAATCGGAATTTAAAGACTGAATATTCTGGTCTAATAGTATTTTAAAGTCTTCGATATTTTCAGGATGTTTACGAAACTCTATAATCCATTCGTGTGCTCCTTTTTCTTTTCCGCTCATGAAAACGGGTGCGACAGTATAATCAATGACTTCTGAATGGGTTGTTTTGCAGGTTTTTGCTAATGCCAGATCAGTATTTTCAACCATCAATTCTTCTCCAAATACATTAATATGGTGTTTTGTTCTTCCCGTAACCCGAATTCGATAGGGATTTAAAGAGGTGAAACGAACAGTATCCCCAATTAAATAACGCCAAAGTCCTGCATTAGTGGTAATGACAACGGCATAATTTTTATTCAATTCTACTTCGGCAAGACGGATTGCTTTTTCATTCGGTGTCCCAAAAATATCCATCGGAATAAATTCATAGAAAATTCCATAATCCAGCATTAATAGCAGGTCACTTGAATTATTTAAGTCCTGAATAGCAAAAAAACCTTCTGAGGCATTGTAAATTTCGTAATATTTAAAATCAGGTTTTGGCAAAATCTTTTTGTACTGATCACGATAAGGATCAAAACTTACACCTCCATGGAAATAAACTTCCAGATTGGGCCAAATGTCAAATAAATTGTTCTTTCCGGTTTCCTCTAATAGTTTGTTAAGCAAAACCATCATCCAGGACGGAACTCCTGCGAAACTGGTTACATTCTCTATTTTAGTTTCGTTCACAATAGCTAAGAGCTTGGTTTCCCATTCGCTCATTAGCGAAGTCTTGTTGCTTGGCGTACTGCTGAATTCTGCCCAAAAAGGCATGTTGTCTATTAGTATTGCTGATAAATCGCCAAAAAAAGTATTGTTATCTTCATACAGTTGTTTGCTTCCGCCAAGTCGAAGGCTTTTTCCTGTAAACAATTGCGAATTTTCGTTGTTATTCAAGTACAGGCACAGTAAATCCTTACTGCCTTTATAATGACAATTTTCCAGAGCTTCATTGCTTACCGGAATAAACTTGCTTTTTGCGTTTGTGGTTCCGCTGGATTTGGCAAACCATTTGATTGGTTCATTCCAAAAAACCTGCTGTTCGCCTTTACGGGTCCTTTCAATAAAAGGTTCCAGATCTTCATAAGTCGAAATTGAAACTCTTTCCTGAAAGGTATGATATGATTTTATGGATTCAAAATCATATTGCTTTCCAATAATGGTATTTTCTGATGATTTAATGAGGCTCATCAGTAATTCTTCCTGTACTTCATTAGGGTATTTCAAAAACAACTCAATTTGGTGAATGCGTTGTTTCAAAACCCAAGAAGCAATAGAATTTATAATTGGTAAAGGCATTTTTAATTTAGGATTTATAACTTTACCAAAAATAAGATAAATTTTCAAGAATCCTAAATTCCTTAATCCTAATTCAAGAATGATATACGAAGGCGTACTTACTAAAATGCAAACTGAAAACGGGAATCCAATTCAATATTATTTGGTTTTTGAGAGCAGTTTTTTAAATGTGAATCAATTGATTGGAAAAGAGGTTGAAATTGCTTTTCAAGGATACCAATGTCTTAATTGCGGCAAAAAGAAGAAAATTTTCCGTCAGGGATTTTGTTACGACTGTTTTATGAGCAGTGCTGCAGTGGGTGATTGGATAATGAATCCTGAATTAAGTACGGCTCATTTGGATGTTGAAGACAGGGATTTGGAATATGAAAAAAAGGTTCAGCTGCAACCCCATATTGTGTATCTGGCTTTGTCGAGTGAGATTAAAGTAGGAGTAACCCGGAAAACACAAGTGCCTACACGTTGGATTGACCAAGGTGCGGTAGAAGCTATCCCTATTGTCGAAGTTCCTAATCGTTATCTGGCCGGAATTACAGAAGTCGCTCTAAAAAATCATTTTTCCGATAAAACCAATTGGCAGAAGATGCTTAAAAATGAAGTGCCCAGCGTTGATATTATTAAAGAAAGACAAAGGTTGAAAGAGCTTATTCCAAAAGAAGTTCAGGAGTTTTATGATGTAAATAAAAATGAATTGTACGAATTGCACTATCCGGTGCAGCAATATCCTAAAAAGGTAACTAGTTTAAATCTTGATAAATCGCCTAATTATTCGGGAAAATTATCGGGAATAAAAGGACAATACCTCATTTTTGAAGATGGAACCGTTTTTAACATCAGAACTTTTGAAGGTTATGTAGTGAAGATTTCGCTATAGAAACTTCTGGCAAAACCTTAGCTTATAAAAAACCCGACATATTTACGTATGTCGGGTTTTACTTTTCTTATAAGGTATGAACCAAATTTATTCTTTTGGTTTTGTAAAATAATAAACAGGAATTCCAGCAAGCATAATCAACACACCCCATCCGCAAGTACTGGTTCTGTCAATCAATAAAGCGACACAAATTGCAGTAGCTATGATGATATATAAAGCAGGTAAAACCGGATAAGCAAAAGCTTTGTAAGGACGTTCGGCATTTGGCATTTTTCTTCTTAAGATGAAAATTCCATAAATCGTCAGTATGTAAAAAATGATTACAATGATCATGACGAAATCTAATAAATCACCATATTTTCCAGTCAGGCATAATGCTGAAGCCCAAATGCACTGTATCCATAATCCCCAACCAGGAACACTTGCTTTGTTAAGATTGGCCGCTTTTTTAAAGAACAAACCGTCTTTTGCCATAGTGTAATAAACACGTGAACCAGCCATAATTAAACCGTTGTTGCAGCCAAAAGTCGAAATCATAATCATTACGGCAATAATAATGGTGCCGGTCGAGCCAAAAATATGTTCGGAAGCAACTACGGCAACTCTGTCTGAAGGAGCAAAAGCAATTTCTTGTAACGGCATTACAGCCAAGTACATCACGTTAGCTAAAACATAAATAATACTCACAATTAAAGTTCCTAAAAATAGACTCAGTCCTACATTTCGTTCCGGATTTTTTATTTCTCCCGAAATGAAAGTTACACCATTCCAGGCATCACTCGAAAACAAAGAACCTACCATAGAAGCTGCTATGGCTGAAAGTAGAGTAAAACCGCCAATTTCTGACCAAACGTTAGTGTTTTTATTGAAAGATTGAGCATTCCATGCATCGGTCCAGTTGGCATTCCACACGTCGCTTTTTGCGGCCAAGATAAAACCAAAAATAATCAATCCGAATAACGAAGCAATTTTAGTAATGGTAAATACTTTTTGAATAATCTTCCCGTTTTTTACGCCACGACTATTTATATAAGTCAATACTATAATAGTCACAATCGAAACTAATTGTGCAGCGCTTAATTTAAAAGAACCAATTTCAAGCAGAAAATTATTTTCGCTGAAAGAAGGGATTAAATAAGCGGCAAACTTTGAAAAAGCCACACCAACCGCTGCAATTGTTCCCGTTTGAATGACAGCGAAAAAACTCCATCCGTATAAAAATGCAATCAATTTATTGTAAGCTTCTTTCAGATAGACATATTGTCCGCCGGCATGAGGAAACATCGAACTCAATTCGCCGTAACTCACCGCAGCAGTCATTGTTATTAATGCCGAAACAATCCAAATGGCTATTAGCCAACCCGCACTTCCAACATTTCGGGTAATATCAGCGCTGACAATAAAAATTCCGGAACCTATCATAGAACCCACAACTAGCATCGTGGCATCAAATAACCCTAATTCACGTTTAAAATTTTGTTTTTCTTCTTGCATAATTTTTTTGGTTAGTTTTGATAAAGATATAAAAACATAATTTACACCCAATTTTTTTGTAATTTTAGTAAAAGTAAAACCTGATGATATGGATAAAGTAAGAGAATATTCAAATGGAGAAGTAACCATTGTCTGGAAGCAGGAATTGTGTATTCATTCCGGTATCTGTGCAAGAGGATTGTCGGGCGTGTTTAAACCCAAAGAGAAACCTTGGATTCATCCTGAAGGAGCTACATCAGAAGAAATTGTAAATCAGATAAAAAAATGCCCGTCAGGAGCACTTTCAGTGTATTATAATAAAACAGAGAAAAATGAGTAATAGTAATGTAGAGAGCAAATTGGTTATTAATGAAGAAAAAAAACGCTTTGAACTGAAAGTAGAAGGAGAAACCGCGTTCGTTGAATTTATTTTGTCGAACGAAAATATATTCTTTTTAACGCACACAGAAGTTCCGGTAGCATTAGAAGGAAAAGGAGTCGGTTCAGCTATTATTTCTCGGGTCTTAGAGTATATAAAGGAGAAGGGATACACTTTGGCACCGCTTTGTCCTTTTGCAGCCGCTTATATAAAGCGTCATCCGGACTGGAAAAACATTTTGGCAAAAGGATATAATGTGTAACAGTCCAAATAAAAATGCAATAATTTATTGCTGACAGCCGAAGCAAATAACCTAAACCCCGAATAAACTTTTTCTATCTTTGCCAGATGAATGAACATTTAGATCCTACCAATCAAAATTACAATGCAGAGGAACTCGACTTAGAAAAAAGATTGAGGCCGCTCTCTTTTGATGATTTTACAGGTCAAGATCAGGTTTTGGAAAATCTGAAAATATTTGTACAGGCAGCCAATCTTCGAGGCGAAGCCTTAGATCATACATTGTTTCATGGTCCTCCCGGATTAGGAAAAACAACGCTGGCCAATATTTTAGCGAATGAATTGGGTGTGGGCATCAAGATCACATCTGGGCCAGTATTAGATAAACCGGGAGATTTAGCGGGTTTGCTGACAAATCTTGATGAAAGAGATGTGTTGTTTATTGATGAAATTCACAGATTAAGTCCTATTGTCGAAGAATATTTGTATTCCGCAATGGAAGATTTCAAGATTGATATCATGATTGAATCCGGGCCAAATGCAAGAACAGTGCAAATCAACCTAAGCCCGTTTACGCTGGTTGGCGCAACCACACGTTCCGGATTGTTAACGGCTCCAATGCGAGCTCGTTTCGGAATTCAAAGCCGATTACAATATTACAATACGGAACTTTTAACGACTATCGTACAACGAAGTTCTTCCATCTTAAAAATGCCAATTACGATGGAAGCCGCTATTGAAATAGCCGGGAGAAGCCGCGGAACACCTCGTATTGCCAATGCAATGTTGCGACGTGTCAGAGATTTTGCCCAAATAAAAGGAAACGGAAAAATCGATATCGAAATAGCAAAATTTGCTTTAAATGCTTTAAATGTCGATGCGCATGGACTGGATGAAATGGACAATAAAATCTTAACCACCATCATTGATAAATTCAAAGGAGGTCCGGTGGGATTGTCTACTTTGGCCACAGCCGTTTCTGAAAGTGGGGAAACAATTGAAGAAGTATACGAGCCTTTTTTAATACAGGAAGGCTTCATTATGCGTACGCCTCGCGGCCGGGAAGTTACCGAAAAAGCCTACAAGCATCTTGGGCGAATCAAAACAAATGTTCAGGGCGGATTGTTTTAGGGCATTTCCCTTCGGGCCGGGCTTTTTGCTATATCTTTTTCGTTCCTCAAAAGGATACCGCTTCAATCCCTAATGCAGTATAGTGATCAATAACAAATCAAAATATACAAATCTCATAAAATCTGAAGCACAACGCCTCGGGTTTTTGTCTTGTGGTATATCGCCTGCCGGCTTCCTGGAAGAAGAAGCGCCTCGTTTGGAAAGCTGGCTGAAAAAACAAATGCATGGTCAGATGTCTTATATGGAAAACCATTTTGACAAACGATTAGACCCAACATTACTGGTTGATGATGCTAAAAGCGTCATTTCTTTATTACTTAATTATTATCCTTCCGAAACCCAAAATCAGGAGGGTTATAAAATTTCAAAATACGCTTACGGGCAAGATTACCATTTTGTCATCAAAGAAAAATTAAAAGAACTGTTGCATTTTATTCAGATGGAAATCGGGGAAGTTTCAGGCCGGGCTTTTGTTGATTCGGCACCTGTTTTAGATAAAGCCTGGGCGGCTAAAAGCGGTTTGGGCTGGATTGGAAAAAACAGCAACCTGCTCACCAAACAAACGGGTTCATTCTATTTTATTGCCGAATTAATTGTCGATTTGGATTTGGAGTATGATCATGCAACTACAAATCACTGCGGAAGTTGTACTGCATGTCTGGATGCCTGTCCGACAGAAGCGATCGTTGCTCCTTATGTCGTCGATGGAAGCAAATGCATTTCGTATTTCACCATTGAACTCAAAGAGAATATTCCCATGGAAATGAAAGGAAAATTTGCCGATTGGGCCTTTGGCTGCGATGTCTGTCAGGATGTTTGCCCTTGGAATAAATTCTCAAAATCACACAGCGAGCCGCTTTTCAATCCCAACTCAGAGATGCTATCCTTCACTAAGAAAGACTGGGAAGAGATAACTGATGAAACGTTTAAGAAAATATTTAAAAATTCAGCAGTCAAACGAACAAAATTAGAAGGGTTGAAAAGAAATATCGAGTTTTTAAAAAAGTAAAGTCAGGCTGACTTTAAAAGCAACCTGACTAGTTATACTACTATTAGGTAGATTGACTTGGTATTAGTCAAGTTGCATGCCTATTGGTTCTGATGGCTCTGCAGGCAATCTCGAACATATTTTTTTACGGTATGTAACGCTCATTCCCATTCTGTATGGGCCATATGCTGTAACCATGAATCCATTAATTCTTTGGTAGCTCACAATTACATAGTCAGAACCAGGTCTCATGTTTACTGCGATTTGCTTCCAGCTGTCAATTTGAGCATTTAAGGAATTCGCACTGAAACAGCAATTACTTAAATCAGCATTGAATAATTTTGTTTGAGTAACGGTAGTCCAGCTGCATCCAGGAGATAGGCTTTCTACTCTACAGCTGTTTAGCAGGGTTACCATTGCAAATTGGTTTTGAAGATCTGTTCCCGTTCCAGAAGTAAAATTACAACCATCATTTGTTAAGGTTTCAGGGCAGCTTTGCATAGTGTTTGCGGCGCCTCCAGGAGCATGAAAGTTTAGGTCACCCGGAGCTTTTGCTGTAATTTCTTCTTTTTCTGGCGTTACAACATCTTCTTTGTTACACGAAACAAAAAATAGTGAACCTGCAAATAATGCCATAATAAAATAACTCCCCAGTTTAATTTGTTTTAATTTTTTCATTGTTTGATTTTTAGTTTGCTTACTCTATTCATTGGATTTTCAGCTTTCTCCGTTTGATTGTTTTTTATATATAAACTGAAAGAAGTTTTTGTTACCTCATTTTGTAGGTTTTTTTACTTTTTTTTAAAACAACCTGATGGCATAAACTTTATGAAAGATTAATCACTAAAAATTTCATTGTTTCAATGCATATTTTAACTTTGTAAATTCATAGTAATTTTAAAATATGTCAAAAGATAATAAAAGGAGAGAAGCATTACTATACCACGCTAAGCCTACCCCGGGTAAAATTCAAGTTGTCCCAACCAAAAAATATGCCACCCAACGCGATTTGTCGCTGGCTTATTCGCCAGGCGTGGCAGAGCCTTGCCTCGAAATTGCAAAAGACGTTAATAACGTTTATAAATATACTGCCAAAGGAAATTTAGTTGCTGTAATTACTAATGGAACAGCCGTTTTAGGTTTAGGTGATATCGGACCTGAAGCATCAAAACCGGTAATGGAAGGAAAAGCATTATTGTTTAAGATCTTCTCGGATATTGATGTTTTTGATATTGAAGTTGATGCTACTGATATCGATAAATTCGTAGAAACAGTCAAAGCAATTGCACCTACTTTCGGAGGAATTAATCTGGAAGATATTAAAGCTCCGGAATCTTTTGAGATAGAAAAACGATTGGTTGAAGAATTAGATATTCCGGTTATGCATGATGATCAGCATGGAACTGCTATTATTTCTTCGGCTGCATTGCTAAATGCTTTGGAACTGGCCAATAAAAAAATAGGTGATGTTAAACTTGTAGTTTCAGGAGCTGGATCAGCGGCTTTGGCTTGTGCCAATTTATACGTGCTTTTAGGAGTTAATCCGGATAATATTATCATGTTTGATAAGGACGGTGTGCTTTCTTCTGAAAGAACGGATTTGTCTGATTTGCAAAAAAAATATTCCAAAGCAAAGCCAAATACTAATTTACAACAGGCAATGGTTGGAGCAGATGTGTTCTTGGGACTTTCAGCTGGAAACATCCTTACGCCTGAAATGTTATTGGGTATGGCAAACGATCCTATCGTTTTTGCAATGGCAAATCCTATCCCTGAAATAGATTACAATCTTGCTGTTTCTACCCGAAAAGATATCATTATGGCAACTGGCCGTTCAGATTATCCTAATCAAGTAAATAATGTATTAGGGTTTCCTTACATTTTCCGTGGTGCGCTTGATGTACGTGCAACAAAAATTAACGAAGCTATGAAAATGGCTGCTGTAAAAGCATTGGCTTGTTTAGCTAAACAATCTGTGCCGGAACAGGTAAATATTGCTTATGGTGAAACCAAATTAAACTTTGGAAGAGACTATATTATTCCAAAGCCATTTGATCCGAGATTAATTGCAGAAGTTGCGCCGGCTGTGGCCAAAGCAGCTATGGAGAGTGGTGTCGCGCAAATAGAAATTACTGATTGGGAAAAATACAAAGACGAGCTTTTAGAGCGTTTAGGTTCCGATAATAAAATGGTTCGTTTGTTGGCTAACAGAGCAAAAACAAATCCAAAACGCATTGTTTTTGCAGAAGCAGATCATCTGGATGTGTTAAAAGCAGCGCAAATAGTAAATGAAGAAGGTATTGGAGTTCCAATTCTGTTAGGAAATAAAGAGATTATTTTAGAGTTGAAAGAGGAATTAGGTTTCGATGCCGAAGTTGCTATTTTTGATCCAAAAACGAAAGAAGAAGATGCCAGAAGATTGCGTTTTGCTGAAATTTATTGGAAAGCAAGACGTCGCAGAGGAATTACATTGCTTGATGCCCAAAAATGGATGCGTGAGCGTAATTATTTTGCTGCAATGATGGTTAATGAAGGAGAAGCAGATGCTTTGGTAACTGGGTATTCGAGAAGTTATCCGTCAGTAGTGAAGCCAATGATGGAGTTGGTTGGAAAAGCACCTGGAGTAACCAGAATGGCGACGGCAAACATGATGATGACACCTCGTGGGCCTATGTTTTTATCGGACACGGCTATCAATACCAATCCAAGTGCACAGGATTTAGCAAGAATTGCATTAATGACAGCAAAAACGGTAAAAATGTTCGGAATGGAACCAATAATTGCAATGGTCTCATTTTCAAACTTTGGTTCTTCAAATAACGAAAGTGCGGCTAAAGTGCGTGAAGCAGTAGCTTATCTGCATGAAGAGCATCCGGACTTAATTGTTGATGGAGAAATTCAAACGGATTTTGCTTTAAATTCAGACATGCTGAAAAGCAAGTTTCCTTTTTCAAAATTGGCAGGACAAAAAGTAAACACACTTGTTTTTCCAAATTTGGAATCAGCGAATATTACGTATAAGATGCTGAAAGAATTGTATAAGGTAGATTCAATCGGTCCTATTATGCTGGGCATGGATAAGCCGGTTCATATTTTTCAGTTAGGTGCCAGTGTAGAAGAAATGGTAAACATGGCAGCTGTAGCTGTGGTTGATGCTCAGGAAAAAGAGAGAAGAAATAAATCGACTCAAAAATAACAGTATTATTTTTAATCGAATAATCAGGCAGTTAGGCTGAAAAAATAACAGAAATTAAAGAAAATTAGTATATTTGGTGGTTTACGAATTCATTTATGATAACACAAGTTCAAGGAAAATTAGTTGAAAAATCGCCTACAGAGGTTGTAATTGATTGTGGAGGAGTAGGTTATCAGATAAATATTTCTTTGCATACTTTCAGTATATTGCCTAATACAGATTTTGTAAAACTGTTTACGCATCTATTAGTTAAGGAAGATAGTCATACATTGTATGGATTTGTTGAAAAATCAGAAAGGGAAATTTTCAAATTATTAATTTCTGTTTCAGGAATCGGAGCTAATATTGCGAGAACAATGTTGTCGTCATTGGAACCAAAGCAAATTATACACGCGATTGCTTCCGGTGATGTTGGAGTTATTCAGTCAATAAAAGGAATTGGAGCAAAAACGGCACAAAGAGCTATTCTGGATTTAAAGGATAAAGTATTAAAAATCTATGATTTAGACGAAGTTTCGATTTCGCAAAGCAATACAAATAAAGATGAAGCGTTATCTGCATTAGAGGTCTTAGGATTTGTTAGAAAATCATCGGAAAAAGTGGTTGAAAAAATCGTTGCCGCAATGCCAGACGCTACTGTAGAAACTATTATTAAACAAGCCTTAAAAAATTTATAATCGTTGAAGCAATATACTAGTTACAATTTAAGCTCTCTTGTTAAATTCAGTATTTTTGTACTGCTTTTTTTCGTTTCCATATCGGTTAATGCTCAGGTAGTTCCCGAAACTCAAGACACAGTTAAAGGATACAATACAAACAATTTAGAACTTCCTAATCCTAACAGTATTCTTGAAGCCTACACTTATGATCCGGTTACGGACAGGTATATTTATACGAAAACTTTTGATGGATTTAATATAGATTATCCAATAGTTCTGACTCCTGACGAATATCAAAAATTAATACAAAAAGAATCTATTCGTGATTATTTCCAAAAAAAATCAGATGCAATTGACGGGAAAAAAGAAGCAAGTAAAGACGCTAAAAAAGACTTGTTGCCAAGATATTACATCAATTCGAGTTTTTTTGAATCTATTTTTGGAAGTAATACTATTGATGTAAAACCAACCGGAACTGTTGAGGTTGATTTGGGTATGCGATATTCCAAACAAGATAATCCTGCTTTTTCACCTCGTAACAGATCGAGTACAACCTTCGATTTTGATCAGCGTATCAGTTTAAGTTTGCTTGGTAAAGTGGGAACAAAATTAAAAGTAAACGCAAACTATGATACCGAATCTACTTTTGCCTTCCAAAATCTTATAAAATTAGAATACACACCTACAGAAGATGATATCCTTCAGAAAATAGAAGTGGGTAATGTGAGTATGCCTTTAAACAGTACTTTGATTCGAGGTGCTCAGAGTTTATTTGGTGTAAAAGCGCAATTCCAATTTGGTAAAGTGACTGTTACAGGCGTTTTCTCCGAGCAGAAATCGCAAACTAAAACAGTGACTGCACAAGGAGGCGGAGCCATTCAGGAATTTAATTTGTTTGGTTTGGATTACGATGCAGACCGACATTTTTTCATCGCTCAATATTTCAGAAATAAATATAACGACGCATTGCTTCAGTATCCTATTATTGATTCGAGAGTTCAGATTACCAGAATGGAAGTTTGGATAACCAACCGACAAAACAGAGTAACAACAGGTCAGGACGGGAATAACTTAAGAAACATTATTGCTTTGCAGGATTTAGGAGAAGCGTCCAGTACGGATCCAGAACATCCTAATTCTGAGATTATCGGGATTAACCCGCCGGCAACATTCTTCAATGCAATTGATGCGCCGGTAAATAACTCCAATAATAATTTTGATCCGACAAAAATTGGTATCGGAAATAGTAATCTGCTTCCTGCAATTCGTGAAATTGCAACTTCAGGACAAGGGTTTTTCGGTATTACACCGGCACCTTCTGAAGGAACAGATTATGCTAAATTGGAAAATGCCAGAAAATTAACACCTAATGAATATACTTACCATCCACAGTTAGGATATATTTCGTTAAACCAAAGACTGACAAACGATGAGGTTCTTGCTGTAGCCTATCAGTACACCATTGGAGATCAGGTTTATCAGGTTGGAGAATTTGGGACAGACGGAGTAGATGCCACTCAGGTAAACGGAGGTGTTCCGACCACTCAAAGTTTGATTCTTAAAATGCTTAAAGGAAATTTGGCTAGTGTTGATAAGCCGGCTTGGAAATTAATGATGAAGAATATTTATCAGATTCCGGGTGCTTACCAGCTAGAGCCTGCGGATTTTAAATTTAATATTTTATACACAGATCCTTCTCCTTTAAATTATATAACGCAAACAACATTGCCTCTTCCGGCTGGAGTTGCAGAAACACCATTATTGAGGGTTTTCAATTTAGATAAGTTAAATTCTAATAATGATCCGCAAAATGGCGGTGACGGTTTCTTTGATTTTATTCCGGGAATGACTGTTGATACTCAAAACGGGCGAATCATTTTTACCAATAATGAGCCTTTTGGAAAGCTTCTTTTTGACAAATTGGGAGCAGCTCCGGGTGAAGATTATAATAATGTAAATACGTATAATGACAATCAGAAAAAATATGTTTTCAGAAACCTCTATTATAAAACACAAGCAATAGCATTACAGGATAGTGATAAGAATAAATTCCAATTAAAAGGTAAGTTTAAATCCACGGGTGGAGATGGAATTTCACTTGGAGCTGCCAATGTTCCAAGAGGTTCAGTCGTAGTTACAGCTGGAGGAAGAGTATTGCAGGAAGGGGTTGATTATAGCGTGAATTATCAAGCGGGCCGTGTTCAGATTTTGGATCCGTCATTGCGTGCATCAGGAATTCCGATTGAAGTTTCGGTTGAAAACAATGCTGTTTTTGGTCAACAGACCAGACGATTTATAGGAGTAAATGTAGATTATAAGATTTCAGATAAAATTCAGGTAGGCGGTACTTTGCTTAAGATGACTGAAAGACCATTTACCCAAAAAACAAATTACGGTCAAGAATCCATAAACAATATGATTTATGGTTTTAATGGTAATTTCTCAACGGAAGTGCCGTTTTTTACAAGGTTAGTAAATAAGCTGCCTAATATTGATACGGATGTTCCTTCGAATCTTTCGGTTAGAGGAGAAGTCGCTTTCTTAAAGCCGGGAACTCCAAAAATGGATAAATTTGAAGGGGAAGCGACAGTATATGTTGATGATTTTGAAGGATCACAGTCTACAATCGATATGAAATCACCTTTGGCATGGACATTGTCGAGTGTGCCAAAAGGATTTGATAACGGGGCAGTAGAAGATGATTTGAGTTATGGCTACAAACGAGCAAAACTTTCCTGGTATTCTATCGATCCTACTTTTTATACAGGAGATAGGCCTTCAGATGTAAATGACAACGAAATTTCCCGTAACAATACAAGGAGGATTTACAGCCGTGAGCTTTACCCTAATACTGATATTGCAGCTGGAGAAACTACTGTCATTAACACGTTGGATATGACTTATTATCCTGCTGAAAGAGGGGCTTACAATTTTAATCCACTGTCAATAAACAATACACTACCGAATCCACAGGATAATTTTGGAGGGATTATGCGCTCTATAAATGCTACAAATTTTGAGCAGGCAAATGTCGAATATATTCAATTCTGGATGCTTGACCCTTACTTCGGAACGGCAAGTGAAACGAATCCGGCAAACGTTGGAAAACTAACTTTTAACCTTGGTGAAATTTCCGAAGACGTTTTAAAAGACGGTCGTAAATTATACGAAAACGGATTGCCGGCCGGAGGAACAAATCAAAATGTGATTAATACCAATTGGGGTAAAGTTCCTGCTGCACAATCTTTGATTTATGCTTTTGATACTAATGAGGGAAACAGAGCACAACAGGATGTTGGTTTAAACGGTCTTTCTGATGCGGAAGAGAGTTTGGAATTTCCGGCTTTTGCAGGAAATGACCCTGCACAGGATAATTACCAGTATTTCCTTAGCGTTTCAGGCCCTATCCTTGAAAGATACAGAAACTATAATGGTTTAGAAGGAAATTCACCGGTTAATGTTTCGGATAACAATAGGGGTTCAAGTACAATACCTGATGTTGAAGATATCAACAGGGATAATACAATGAACACTATTGACGCGTATTATAAATTCTCTGTAGATGTAAAGCCTAATATGGTTGTTGGTGATCAGTATGTTTCTGATGTTCTTCAAACGCAGGTTACACTAGCTAATGGAAGCACAACGGATGCAAGATGGATTCAATTTAAAATTCCAATACTGGAAGCCGCAGCGGCTAATATTGAAGGCGGAATTTCAGATTTTAAATCGATTCGGTTTATGCGTATGTTCATGTCCGGATTTAATGATAAAGTGACGGTACGTTTAGGTTCGTTAGACTTAGTACGTGGTGAATGGAGAAGATATACTAATTCATTACAGCCGGCAGCTGATGATAATGATCCGACTGATGATAATACAGGATTTGATGTTCAGGCTGTCAACATAGAAGAAAACTCGAATCGTACCCCTATAAGATATGTTACGCCTCCCGGAGTAGAAAGAGAGCAGATGTACAACAATAATTCAGTAATAAATCAGAATGAGCAATCGCTTTCGCTAAGAGTTTATGATAAAGCAGATCCTCAATCAGGAACTGAAGGTTTGGAAATAGGTGATGCAAGAGCTGCATTTAAAAATGTTGATGTGGATATGCGTCAGTATAATAAGCTTAAAATGTTTTTACATGCTGAAGCATTGCCAACTCCACCAGAAACATCGCCGTTGACAGATAATGAAATGTCTGCCTTTTTAAGATTTGGAAATGACTTTTCGGAAAATTTCTATCAAGTGGAGCTCCCTTTAAAAATTACTTCGCAAACGGCTACAACAGCTGAAGAAATTTGGCCTGAAAGAAATGAAATTGATTTGAAAACATCATTGCTGACACAGCTTAAAATTTTAAACTTAAATGGAACACAACCATTAGATCCGAACGGAATTTTCTTTATGTATGTAACTGAAAATGACGAATTATCGGATACTCCCAATCCAGCAACAGATAAATTACGAATCGGTATTAAAGGAAATCCAAATTTTGGATTTGTCAGAACTTTAATGGTGGGTGTAAAAAACAACAGCAACAGATTTTTGCGAGGAGAAGTTTGGTTTAACGAATTACGTCTGGCTGATGTTGATAATAAAGGAGGAATGGCTGCTATTGCCAGTGTAGATACAAACCTTGCTGATTTTATGACACTTTCTGCTACGGGAAGAATGAATACTATCGGTTTTGGTTCCTTGGAACAAAGTCCTAACGAGCGCAGTCGGGAAGATGCACATCAATACGATATCGTTACAAATATGAGTTTAGGGAAGTTACTTCCAAAAAAATGGGGCGTGACCATTCCGTTCAATTATGCTATCGGAGAAGAGATCATTACTCCTGAATACGATCCGTTCAATCAGGATATCAAGCTGAAACAATTAATTGATGTGACTCCTGATGCACAAGAGAAAAAAGACATTAAAAACCGCGCTATTGATTTTACGAAAAGAAAAAGCATCAACTTTATTGGGGTTAAGAAAGATAGAGCTCCGGAGCAGAAAGAACATTTCTATGATCCTGAAAACCTAACCATGGCTTATTCATTTAATGAAGTGGAGCACCATGATTTTGAAATCGAAAACCTGCTCGATCAACAGGTAAGAACTTCAGCTGATTATGCGTTTACATTCAAGCCAAAGCCTATCGAGCCGTTTAAGGAAAATAAATTCATGAAAAAGAGTAACTATTGGAAGCTTTTAAACGATTTCAATTTTAACTATTTGCCTACCAGTATTAATTTTAGTTCAACCATTTTACGTCAGTTTAACAGACAACAGTTCAGACAAGTTGAAGTACAGGGAATTGGAATTCATCCTTTGTACAAGCGTAATTTTATGTTCAATTATAATTATGGGTTCAATTATAATATCACGAAAGCATTACGTCTTAACTATACAGCAACAACGGCTAATTTAGTTCGTAATTATTTAGATGAAAATAACGATCCTATAGATGATTTTACTATTTGGGATGATTACTGGAATATAGGAACACCGAATCACCATGCGCAGCAATTGACGCTAAACTATGATATACCAATAAACAAGATTCCGGTTTTCGCCTTTATAAAATCTGATTATACGTATACGGGAGATTACAGCTGGCAAAAGGCTTCCATATTGGCACAGGAATTTAAAGGATATGATTTAGGAAACACCATTCAAAATGCGAATTCACACAAGTTGAATACGACATTTAATATGGAAACTTTTTATAAATACATCGGTCTGACCAAAAGAGGGGTTAAAAAAGCAAATAAAGCCGTAGCTACAAAACCTGTTGCGGCCCCTAAGCCAGGAGAAAAAATTGTTGCCAAACCTAAAGTAAAAGAAGAAAAGCCTAATATTTGGATTGACGGTTTAATTGGAGTGGCAACAAGTATTAAAAATATCCAAATTAATTACAGCGAAACAAACGGAACATTGCTTCCGGGGTATTTGCCTTCTGTTGGGTTCTTGGGATCATCAAGACCTTCATTAGGATTTGTTTTTGGTTTGCAGGATGATGTTCGCTTTGAGGCGGCTAAAAATGGTTGGTTAACGGATTATCCTGAATTCAACCAGAATTTTACACAAATAAAAAACAAGCAAATTACAGCCAATGCGAATCTGGAGATATTCCCGGATTTGAAAGTTGATTTAGTTGCTGACAGAACACATGCCGAAAATTTTTCAGAGCAGTTTGATGCTGTTGGAGATGCTTACAACTCACATTCACCTTATAATTTTGGTAATTTCTCTATCTCAACAAATATGATAGGAACTGCCTTTTTAAGAAGCGATGAGTTAACTTCGGATGCTTTCCAGCAATTTAGAAACAATAGAATTATAATTGCAAGAAGACTGGCAGTTGAAAAAGGTATTGATTTGAGCAACCCGGTTAATATCGGTGCCGATGGATATCCGTTAGGTTTTGGTAAAAATAGCCAGGCGGTTTTATTACCTGCTTTCTTAGCGGCCTATACTTCAGACTTCCGTAATGCTCCTGATGTTCCTTTAAGTTCTTTCAGAAGTTTTCCAATTCCTAACTGGACAGTAAAATATACAGGATTGATGCGTTACAAGTTCTTCAAGGATAAGTTCAAAAGGTTCTCATTACAGCACAGTTACAAAGCGGCTTATACGATGAATTCTTTCCGATCTAATTTCGAATATGATAAAAATCCGGAATCAAAAGATGCTAATGGAAACTTCCAAAATAAAATGATCATTTCAAATGTGAATTTGACAGAACAATTCAGTCCATTAGTGCGATTGGATTTTGAAATGAAGAATTCGATTAAGATTTTGGCTGAAATGAAAAAAGACAGAACACTTTCTTTGAGTTTAGATAATAATTTACTGACCGAATTAAAAGGAATTGAATATATTGTCGGGTTAGGGTACCGAATTAAAGACGTTCAAATCAAATCGAGATTAGCAGATAATGCAATGGGAATGATTAAGAGTGATATTAATTTGAGAGCAGATTTGTCATTTAGAAATAACAAAACAATTGTCAGAAATTTAGATTATGATAATAATCAGCTGGCCGGGGGACAAAATATTGTTTCGGCTAAGTTGACGGGTGACTATTCATTTAGTAAAAACTTGACGACATTATTCTTTTTCGATTATTCGTTCTCGAAAGCTGTTATTTCGACTGCTTTCCCATTGACTAATATCAGAGCTGGTTTTACGCTTCGATATAACTTTGGAAATTAATTGTGAAAAACCATAATTTTTAAATTGAATAATTTTACTTTTGCCTGAATTTAATTAATAATAAAATGAACATACCAACTAACTTAAAGTACACGAAAGACCACGAATGGGTAAGCATTGATGGCGATATTGCTACAATAGGAATCACTGATTTTGCTCAAAAGGAATTAGGAGATATTGTATATGTTGAAGTGGAAACTCTAGATCAGACATTACAACAAGATGATGTTTTTGGAACAGTTGAAGCTGTAAAAACAGTATCAGATTTATTCTTGCCGCTTTCAGGTGAAATTATTGCTTTCAACGAGGAGCTTGAAGTTACTCCAGAAGTAGTAAATGAAGATCCATACGGAAAGGCCTGGATGATTAAAGTGAAAATTTCCAATGCTTCTGAAATTGAAAATTTACTTTCAAGCGATGACTATAAAGAGCTTATTGGCGCCTAATAAAAATTCGATTTGGCTTGCTGTTTTTTGGACCGTTTTAATTCTTTATTTTAGTTTTAAAAGTCCATCGGGAGAGAAAATGTTTTATTTCCCAAATGCAGACAAAGTAGTCCATTTTGTTTTTTATTTTGTGTTTGTCATAGCATGGTTCCGGTATCTTGTTTTTGAAGAAAAACAAAATCAGAAGTCAAAGATTTTACTGGTTTCTGTAGCCATACTATTGGGTATTTCTGTAGAAATAGGACAGACTTATCTGACCACAAGCCGTCAAGGTGATATTTTAGATGCTTTGGCTAATTCTATTGGAGGCATAACAGGAATTCTGGTGAGTTCAAAACTTTTTGAACTAAAGAAAAACAATATATAAGATAAAAAAAGCGACAATTTTGTCGCTTTTTTTATTAATAAGTCAGTAATTAATGTCAACAAAGAAATGATAAGAAAGAGTATTAAAAAGCAGTTTTTTTGTATTATTGCGAAGCCATTAACAGGATTATCATGAGTCATTCCACCCGTTGTCTTAATTGCGATGCTATTGCTTCGAATGTATTTTGCTCCCATTGCGGACAAAAAACAGATACACACCGTATTACATTAAAGCATTTTGTCTTTCATGATATACTGCATGGTGTGTGGCATTTTGAAAAAGGAATCCTATTTACAATCAAAGAAGCTTTGGTAAGACCTGGCAATGCAGCACTGGATTATATTGCTGGAAAAAGGATCCGTTATTATAATGTATTTTATCTGGCGTTAATCCTTCTGGGATTGAATATTTTTCTTACGCATTATTACGATAGCCTATCTGAAGTTTATGAAAATCCAATCAGCGATGTTAAGAATAATGCTGCGGGAATGAAAATTGCGTCTTTTATGAGTAAGTATGCGAAGGCCATTTTGTTTTCCTTTGTTCCTTTATTTGCGTTGAAAAGCACGTTGCTTTTCAGGAGAAGAAAATTGAACCTGAGTGAGCATTTTATAGTTGCCGGTATGATTTTCCTGGGAATAGTGCTTATTACAGTGGTAGGTACTCTTTTTAGTTTTTTCGACTTCACTTATTTTGACAGTATTTCAGAAGTGGCAGAATTTGTTTTCTCACTGCTTATTCTATTCTATGTCATTTATAGTTATTATGCAGCTTTTAAAAGCGATTATTCTGTCTGGGGCTTTAGCTGGAGAATGCTGCTGTTCTTGTTATTCATTATCGTTGAACTCTTCCTGTTTTTTGTCCTTCTTTTTGGATTCGTTACGCACTGGAAATTCGGATCCATCAATTATCATGTATAATGTTTAATAAGGCCTAAAAGAATAGAGATATTATAAAAAAACCTGGTTCATAGAGCCAGGTTTTTTTATTACATTTTCTTTCGCATCCTCGCTACAGGAATGTCCAGCAGCTCACGGTATTTGGCTACTGTTCTTCGGGCAATAGGGTACCCCTTTTCTTTTAAAATATCAGCCAATTGATCATCGGGATATGGTTTGCTTTTGTCTTCTTCTGCGATGACGTTTTCCAATATGTTTTTAATTTCTATGGTCGATACTTCTTCTCCCTGATCATTTGTCATGGCTTCCGAAAAGAAGTCCTTAATCAGTTTGGTGCCATAAGGAGTATCTACATATTTACTGTTGGCAACCCGGGAAATGGTTGAAATATCCAAACCAATCATATCGGCGATGTCTTTTAGAATCATCGGTTTTAGTTTACTCTCATCGCCATCAAGGAAATATTCCTGCTGAAAATGCATAATGGCATTCATAGTCACAAAAAGTGTTTCCTGGCGTTGTTTTATGGCATCGATAAACCATTTGGCCGAATCTAATTTTTGTTTGATAAATTGCACCGCATCTTTTTGCGTAGCCGATTTGTCTTTAGAATCTTTATAGGTCTTCATCATGTCCTGATAATCCTTGGATACATGTAATTCAGGTGCATTACGTCCGTTTAAGGTCAGTTCCAGTTCGTCTTCTACAATGCGAATGGCAAAGTCAGGAACAACATGCTCTGTTATTTTACTGCTGCCTGTATATGCTCCTCCCGGTTTTGGATTCAGTTTTTCTATTTCCTCTATAGCTTTCTTAAGCTGTTCTTTGCTAACCAGAAACTTAAGTAATAATTTTTCGTAATGTTTTTTGGTAAAAGCCTCAAACTGGTCTTCAATGATATTTATGGCCAATTCAACAGATTCTGTAGGAGTTTTGTGCTTCAATTGAAGCAATAAACACTCTTGTAAGTCTCGTGCACCTACTCCTATAGGTTCCATTTCCTGCACTATACAAAGCACCTTTTCAACAATCTTTTCATCAGTATAAATACCTTGAGTGAATGCCATATCATCCACAATATCCTGAACACTGCGACGGATATAACCCATGTCGTCGATACTGCCTACTAAAAACTCGGCAATATCCCGTTGTTCATCAGTCAGAATGAAAGTATTGAGCTGATTGATTAAATCCTGATGGAAACTAACTGATGCGGTCAGTGGTGATTCGCGCTCGCCATCGTCTTCGCTGTAATTATTAGCTTGCGTTTTATAATCCGGAGTTTCGTCGTTGCTTAAATATTCGTCAATGTTAATGTCGCCTGAATCAATACTGTCGTTATCGTCATATTCGTCGTATTCGTCATTATTGTCAAACTCATCTTTTTCGTAAATTTCCTCTTCGTTTCCACCTTCTAAAGCCGGATTCTCATTCATTTCTTCCAATAAACGTTGTTCAAAAGCTTGCGTAGGCATTTGAATTAACTTCATCAACTGGATTTGTTGCGGAGATAATTTCTGGGATAACTTAAGATTTAGAAACTGTTTTAACATTTTATAGTTGCTGAGTGACAAAGCCGCAAAGCCGCAAAGTTTCCTCGTGATTTATGGATTAAATTTAATAAAAAAATTCTTTTAGAGTATTCAAACTTTGTAGCTCAATTACTTTGAAACTTAGTATTAAAATTCCGCATTCATTGGTGTTCTTGGGAAAGGAATTACATCACGGATATTTGTCATACCTGTTACAAATAAAACGAGTCTTTCAAATCCTAGTCCGAAACCTGAGTGAACCGCGCTTCCAAAACGGCGGGTATCAAGGTACCACCATAATTCTTCTTCATCGATGCCTAAGGCTTTCATTTTTTCAACCAAAACATCGTAACGTTCTTCCCTTTGAGACCCGCCAACGATTTCTCCAATTCCAGGGAAAAGGATATCCATAGCGCGTACTGTTTTTCCGTCTTCATTCAAACGCATATAAAATGCTTTGATATTTGCTGGGTAATCGAATAAAATTACTGGGCATTTGAAGTGTTTTTCTACTAAATAACGCTCGTGTTCTGATTGTAAATCAGCACCCCATTCGTTAATTACATATTGGAATTTCTTCTTTTTGTTTGGAGTAGAATCTCTTAAAATATCGATAGCTTCTGTATAAGAAACACGTTTGAAGTTGTTTTCCAAAACAAAATTCAATTTCTCTAACAATGCCATTTCGCTACGTTCTGCTTGTGGTTTTGATTTTTCCTCTTCCAACAAACGGCCTTCTAAGAATTTTAAATCGTCTTCGCATTTATTCAATGTGTATTTAATCACGTATTGAATAAAATCCTCCGCCAAATCCATGTTGTCGTCTAAGTTGTTGAATGCCACTTCCGGTTCAATCATCCAGAATTCAGCCAAGTGACGGGAAGTATTGGAATTTTCGGCACGGAAAGTCGGGCCAAAAGTATAAATCTGTCCCAAAGCCATGGCGAAAGTTTCCCCTTCTAATTGTCCTGAAACAGTTAAGTTAGTTTCTTTTCCGAAGAAATCTTTTTTATAATCTATTTTTCCTTCTTCCGTTCTTGGTGTGTTGTCAAAAGGCAGCGCTGTTACTTTAAACATTTCTCCGGCACCTTCTGCATCAGAACCTGTAATAATTGGCGTGTTTACATATACAAAACCTTTTTCCTGAAAATACTGATGTACGGCAAAAGACAATACAGAACGCACTCGCATAATCGCTCCAAAAGCATTGGTGCGTACACGTAGGTGAGCCTTCTCTCTTAAGAATTCCAAACTAGGTTTGTTTCTTAATTGAATTGGATATGATTCAGCATCACTATCACCAAGAATTTCAAGTTTTGTAACCTGAATTTCATATTTCTGTCCGGCACCTTGGCTTTCTACTAATTCACCTGTTACCGAAATAGCAGCACTGGTTGTAATTCTTTTTAACGTTTCTTCAGGTGTGTTTTCAAAATCGACTACACATTGAATATTATGAATCGTCGAACCATCGTTCAACGCTATAAATTGATTGTTTCTAAAAGTTCTAACCCAACCTTTCGCATTTACTTCGTGAAGTGTCTTTGTACTGTTTAGTAAGTCTTTAACTTTTGTATGTTTCATTTTAAATGGTAATTATTATAATTGCAAATATAATTGATTTGTATAATTTTTTGAAGCTATTTCCTGCTTTCCACTATATCTTTTTGTTTTTAAAGAAAAAACAAAAAGGATACCGTTTCAATCAGGGCTAGAATGATTTCGCTCAATAAAATTCTTTTTTCTTTTTACAAAACGATAAATAACGTCTTATTTTTTATTCTCCAGGGCATCAATTTCTTCATCCGTATGCTCTAATATATCGATAGTAGGCTTGATGAATTCTTGCTCATTAGCCAGCGTTTTGTTTAATGAGAGTACTAACGAAGGCAGCAAAACCAAATTAGATAACATTCCGAAGAATAAAGTCAGTGCCACTAAACCTCCTAAAGCCACTGTTCCTCCAAAACTGGACAACATAAATACCGAGAATCCAAAAAACAACACGATAGAAGTATAGAACATACTAATTCCTGCATCGTCAAAAGTGGCAAATACAGATTTCTTGATTTTCCAATCGTTTCGGCTTAACTCTAATCGATATTGCGCCAGGAACCGTAAAGTATCATCTACAGACATTCCAAACGCGATTCCGAATACTAAAATAGTGGAAGGTTTAAGCGGAATGCCTAAAAAGCCCATCAAACCGGCAGTTAGTAATAACGGCAATAAATTAGGGATGATAGAAACCAAAACCATTTTGAAAGAACGGAACATGATAGCGACCAAACCTCCGGTTAAGGCAAATGCAAACAGTAATGAAGACAGAAGATTGTCTAATAAATATTTTGTTCCTTTCTGAAACACCGATGCTTTTCCGGTTATAATCACATTGTATTTTGACGGAGGAAACACTTTGTCTGCTTTGGCTCTGATCTGGGATTCGATGGCATCCATTTTTTCTCCGTTTTCATCCTTGATAAATGTGGTAATTCGGGCAAACTGTCCGGTAGAATCAACATAGCTTTTCAGTAGATTCTCTTTAGAGTTTTGCGCAGCGTTTTTGGCATAGGACAAAATAAAAGCCTGCTCTTGTGCTGTCGGTAATTCATAATACTCCGGATTTCCGTTGTAATAGGCCTGTTTCGAATACTTAACGAGATTAACTATCGAAAGCGGTTTTGATAATTCAGGGATTTCCTGGACAGTTTCTTCCAGTTCTTCCATTCGCTTGAGGGTAGACAGTTTCATGACTCCTTTTTTGTGTTTGGTGTCAATCATTATTTCAAGCGGCATTACACCATCAAATTCTTTTTCAAAGAAACGAATATCATCAAAAAAGGCTGTTTTCTTAGGCATATCTTCAATAATGCTTCCGGAAATTTTGATTTCATAAATGCCTATTATTCCAATGACAAGTAATATGATTGCAGTGATATACACTCCAATTCGATTGTATTTTACAGTTCGAACGATCCAATTCATAAAAGACGTCAGGTATTCGCGTTCCAAATGGCCTAAATGCCTAGGTATTGGAGTCGGGATATAACTGAAAAAAATAGGAATTATCAATAAAGACAGTAAATATAAAGCGATAATATTGATGGAAGTTACCACGCCAAACTCAGTCAGTAAAACATTGTTGGTGGCAATAAATGTAGCAAAACCGACAGCAGTAGTAATGTTCGTCATTAATGTTGCCGTCCCCGTCTTCGTAATAACTCTCTGTAATGCTTTTGCTTTGTTGGCATGAACCTGGTATTCCTGGTGGTATTTATTGATAAAGAAAATACAGTTTGGGATTCCAATTACAATAACCAAAGCCGGAACAAGTGCCGTAAGTACCGTGATTTCGTAACCCAATAAGCCCAACAGCCCGAAAGACCACATAACACCGATAATTACAATAACCAGTGAAATTAGGGTTGCTCTGAACGATCTGAAGAAAAAGAAGAAAATCAAGCCAGTAATTAATAATGCAGCTCCAATAAACAAACCAATCTCATCGATAATCGTTTTGGCATTTAATGTTCTGATGTATGGCATTCCCGAAGTATGAAGATCGATGCCTGTTTTGGTTTCAAATTTTTCTATTTCAGGGATGAGTTTGTTTAAGACAAATTCTTTTCTTGCTTTGGTATTGATGATTTTCTTATCAAGATAGATCGCGGAACGGATAGCGCCTGATTTTTTATTAAAAAGCAATCCTTCGTAAAAAGGAAGTTTGTTTAATAACTCTGATTTTACCTGATTTAAATAGTCTTGACTTTGGGTTTTTTGCGGATTGATTAATGGCGTTAATTCAAAAGTTTCCAAGGAATCATTCTTGGTCAATTTTTTTAAATTATTGATTGAAATGACCAAGTCAACCTCTTTGTTCGATTGAATATTAGTCATTAAATCATTCCAGGCTTGGTATGTTTTTGGTGTAAATAATTGAGGGTCTTTCGTAGCAATAACCACAAGATTTCCTTCTTCACCGAAGTTCTTCAGAAAAGAATTGTAATCTACATTTATTTTGTCATCAGCAGGAATCAGGTTGGCTTCTGTTTGGGTAAACTTGATGTTTTTCCACTGTAATGCCAACAGAATTGTAATTAAAACAACTCCACATAAAATAATTATTCTATTTCTTAAGATTACTCGGGCGATAAATTCCCAAAAACCTATACTTAACATCTTTTTCATACAACCTAAAATGGGACGCAAAGGTAAGTAAAACCCGTAATATTAAGTTATTTAAACAAAAACTTTTAGCTGTAAAAAAAGCTTGGGTTTAAATTTATGTGATTAATTTCTTGAATGCTTTTATTTGAATAGTTATTTTGTCATCTTTGTAAGTGAATTTTGCTCTTTTCTCATGAAAAAATTAAAAAATGCATTGTTTTATTTTACCGTAACAGGAGGTTTTACGGCTTTAATGTATTGGATTGTCGGACAAGGGAAAAGTCTGGAAATAGGCAGAAAAATTGTAACTCCATCGACAAAACACACACAGTGGGGTCAGTTCTTAGAATCTCTTTTTCACAATTTACAACATCCTCTGGCCATATTGCTGGCACAAATCATTACGATAATTATTGTAGCCCGTTTTTTTGGCTGGATTTTCAAAAAAATTGGACAACCATCCGTAATAGGCGAAATTATTGCAGGAATTTTTCTGGGTCCTTCTTTAGTCGGAATGTATTTTCCGGAATTTTCAGCTGGTTTATTTCCTGTAGAATCTTTGGGAAATCTGCAATTTCTGAGTCAGATCGGTTTGATTCTTTTTATGTTTATAATTGGTATGGAACTGGATTTGAAAGTCCTCAAAAACAAGGCCAATGAAGCGGTTGTAATCAGCCATGCCAGTATTGTTTTTCCATTTACCTTGGGGATTATTCTGGCGTACTACGTGTACCACAAATTTGCACCTGAAGGAGTAGAATTTTTATCTTTTAGTCTTTTCATGGGAATTGCGATGAGTATTACTGCTTTTCCAGTTCTGGCCAGAATAGTACAGGAAAGAGGTATCCATAAAACAAGATTGGGTACTATTGTAATTACTTGTGCTGCCGCAGATGATATTACCGCATGGTGTTTGCTGGCAGCTGTTATTGCTATTGTTAAGGCGGGTTCATTCGTAAGTTCGCTCTATATTATCGGAATGGCGGCCTTATATGTTGTGACGATGCTTTATCTGGTAAAACCATTCTTAAAACGTATTGGTGATTTATATTCGAATAATGATAATTTAAGCAAACCGGTTGTCGCTATATTTTTCTTAACGCTTATTATGTCGTCTTATGCGACTGAAATTATAGGTATCCATGCACTTTTTGGTGCTTTTATGGCAGGTGCAATTATGCCTGATATTACGAAATTCAGAAATGTTTTTATAGAAAAAGTAGAAGATGTATCTGTTATTTTACTGCTTCCGTTGTTTTTTGTTTTTACCGGATTACGAACAGAAATCGGTTTGATTAATGATCCTTATTTATGGAAAATTACCGGATGTATTATTCTTGTTGCCGTAGTTGGGAAGTTTGTTGGTAGTGCGTTAGCTGCAAAATTTGTCGGTCAGAATTGGAAAGACAGTTTAACGATTGGTGCCTTAATGAATACTCGTGGTTTAATGGAACTGGTAGTGTTGAATATTGGGTACGATTTAGGGGTTCTGACGTCTGAAGTTTTTACGATGATGGTTATCATGGCATTAGTTACCACTTTTATGACTGGGCCAGCTATTGATTTAATCAATCACGTATTTAAAACGAAAGAATCAGTTGTGCCTGATGATATTGTGGAAATGCATAAATACAAAATCCTTATTTCATTTGGGAATTATGAGAAAGGAAAATCGTTGCTTCGTTTGGCTAACAGTTTAGTCAAAAAGCAAAAAGATGTTTCCAGTATTACTGCCATGCACTTATCAGTGAGTGATGAAATGCATGCCTATAACCTTGAAGAATACGAAAAGGAGACGTTTGTCCCTATTGTCGAGGAATCTAAAATACTCAACCAGAAAATCAGTACTATTTTTAAAGCAACTGTAGATATCGAAAATGATATTGCTGAAGTAGCTAATCAAGGGGAATATGATTTGCTGTTGGTTGGTTTGGGTAAATCTATATTTGAAGGGACATTATTGGGGAAAGTTTTAGGATTTACAACCAGGATTATTAACCCGGACAGATTATTGGACAAAATTACAGGTAAAGAAGGATTGTTTGTTAATTCTATTTTTGATGAAAGAACCCGTCAGATTATTGCTAAGAATAAAACGCCTCTTGGGATTTTAGTAGATAATGATTTACATAATACAGATAAGGTTTTTGTGCCTTTTTTTACTGTTGAAGATGCTTTTCTGGTAGATTATATTCAGAAGTTTGTATTTAATAACAATTCAAAAATCAATATTATAGATGTTAATAATCAATTTGGAAGTAACTTCCTGATCAAAAATGCGATTCAGGCTTTGCAAAAAGATTATCCGGACAATATTACGCTGGTAAACGAAAGTCTGGTACAAAAGGCATTCTTAATCAAGCAGGATTTAATGGTTATCAGTTTAGACAGCTGGAAAAAATTAGTAGATTCACAAAGTGTATGGTTGAGTAATCTGCCTTCGGTATTAATTATTAAACCCTAAGTCTATTTTTACGCTGAGTTTTATGGCAATATTGTCTTCAAAATGAGGAAGGTGATTTGGGCCGTATCTGTAAAAAGCAACTAATCCTAATCCTTTGTATATTTGGTTTAATTCAAATCCGGATTCCATAAATCCTTTCTCAAGGGATTTAAATTCGATGTTTTTATGTTGTGATTCATTGTCTAATTTTCCAACGCCATATTTAGTGGCAATAGAAAATACAGGCTTTATCTTTTGGCTGATAATCCATTTCGGGAATTGATGCTCTAATTCGAAAAAAGCATATTTATTGGAGAAAAACTCATTGAAATACATCGTTTCAAAACTGTCTTTTCCCGCAAAAGTGAGTCTCTGAAGGATTTTATCTTTGGTTAAATTATTTGGGGAATGATTATAAATATGCGTGATTGGAATGTCTCCAAAAGCATAGCCGCCTTCAAAAAGAAAAGATAATTTATGATTGGAATTGAATTTTTTCTGATAGTCAAAACGGACATCTACTTTTCCGAAATCAAAGCTGTTTTTCCAAAGTTTAGGTAAGGTTTTTGAAAATTGAAAAGTAAATTTCGGGAATTTCTTATCGATTTCAATTCTACCGTTTGGCGTCTGCATGTATTTACTGAAGGGATTCCATTGTATTGAAGCAGTAACAACCGTTGCCCTGAAATCAGTATATAATTGGTCTTTATATTCGAATTGATAATTAAACTTCGGTGCAATATAACTATGAGTGATTTGCCAGATGCTTTCTGTTTTAGGGATAAATTTGGTTTCTATAAATCCGCGCCAAGTGACATGGTTGTAAAAAGTACTGATATTAAAAGGTCTTGGGTCGTAAATTTTAAATGTCCGTTTGTCAATTTCAAGGTTGGAATTTGCTATTTCGGTTACATCATCCCGGTAGGAAACGCCTAGCCAGGTTTCTGTGTGATTGTTAAGTCGCAATGCATTGGAAATAAATCCTTTAAAAATACCGTCTTTCGTTCCATAAGCATAATAGCCTTCCATTTTGAAGATTTTTGAAAGCTTATCGTTTGTAATTCCGCCAAGACCAAGTCGGAAACCTTCGTAGTTGTTGTACCGAAGCAGATAACGCAAATCAACATCAAAAAACCCGATAGGATAGTAGCCTTTTATGACCTTTCTTCCAATACGGATTTTGTTTTCAATCTTCCTTTTTTCGACTAAACTGTCCAGCGAAACATAGGTAGGATTGCTTCTTACATCGGTAGAATCATTAAAATAGGTATACCAGAGATTTTCTTTTTTAGAAATAGCGGTTTCATTTATTTCAATGGCAATATCTCGATGCTTTAGTTTGAAGTATTGATTGAATCTTGGTTCGTAATAAGTCGAATTGGATTGTATTTCGATAAAATCGGAAGCGTATTTTTTTCCGTTGGGATTCAGTTTGGGATTGGTTCCTTCAAAGGTAATGGTTTCCCCGAAAATCTTAATTGGGACAGTACTGTTTCCTTTTTTGATGATTAAGCTGGTTTTCGAAGGGAACCAATTTTTGGTAATAGGATTGAATTTGAATTCATGATTCGATTTGACTCGTAGCAAACCATTAATTTTCAGTTCGGCTTTCGCAACACTCAGTTCTTCAGAATCAAGGTATAAAACACCTTCCAGTTTTCCCGTTCTTGTTTTCTTTTTTGGAGAAAAAGCTATCTTGTGAACTGGCCTGTTTTCCAGTAAAACGGTTTCTAAGAAAGTATAATTGTATTGACTCGGACCTTTTTTTGAAATAGGACTCAGGTAGTCTTTTTCAACCAGCGAATATTTATCGTCGTAAAGGGAAAAAGGTTGTAACTGTAGCGAAAAATACTCGAAAATAGGTTGTTCTAGTCCTGCCATTCTGGTAGCAAGAATGGTTTCTTTTAAAGTTTTGTCTGAATACCTGAATTTTGAAATTTTCTCTGTAACGTACAGATGCTGTTTTGTGATTATTTTTTTGAAGACACAATCTGACGAGTCAATTTTTGAGAATATTTTCTTGTTTCTTTTGGTTGTAAAAACAGAATCTATACTTCCTTCGATCAAATCCGGATTTGCAGTTACTATAAGTTTATTGTAGGCTGTAAATTCAAAAGCAGAAAGACTGTTTTGAGCTCTGTTAAAAACTGCTTTTTTGATGATGCTGTCAGCAGAAATGGTTTTTACCTGCGCTATGGCATGTGGTGCTATGAGCGAAAAAAAAAGTAGTGTAAGAAGAAATAGTTTTTTTAAAACCATTGGGTAGCAATCTGTTTTGAAGAAAGATTACTACAAATATAGATTTATTAAATAAAAAAATCCGTCAAGTTCTGATAACAAGGCGGATTTTAATATTTTTTTATGAAAAATAGAATTAGACTTTCAAGATTTCGGCTTCTTTTACGGCCAAATGATCTTCAATTCTCTTAATAAAGCTATCTGTTAATTTCTGAACACTTTCTTCAGCCGTTTTACAAATGTCTTCAGAAGTTCCTTCCTTTTCTAATTTTTTAATATCTGTATTGGCGTCTTTACGAGAATTTCGAATACCAATTTTCGCATCTTCTGCCTCTGCTTTGGCTTGTTTTACCAAATCCTTTCTTCTTTCTTCCGTCAATGGCGGAACGCTGATAATGATTAAATCACCATTATTCATCGGGTTAAAGCCAATATTAGCTATCATAATAGCTTTTTCTATCGGCTGCAACATGCTTTTTTCGTAGGGTTGAATTGTAATTGTTCTTGCATCAGGAACGTTTACATTAGCCACTTGCGATATAGGTGTTTGCGAACCGTAATAATCTACAAAAACACCGCCAATCATTTGAGGCGACGCTTTTCCGGCACGAATATTTAAAAATTCTTTTTCTAAATGGGCAATAGAACCTTCCATCGATTCTTTTGTGCTGTCCAATATAAAATTAATTTCTTCAGTCATTGTTTAGATTGTTAGTTTGTAGATCTTTAGATTTCTCAGATGCTTTTCTAAAATTCCGATAAACCCAAAAGTACTATATTATATATTAACTACTGTTCCTACGTTTTCTCCTTTGCAAATCTTAAGCAGGTTTCCTTCTTTGTTCATGTCAAAAACAATGATTGGCAATTTGTTTTCCTGGCTTAATGTGAAAGCGGTGGTGTCCATAACATTCAATCCTTTTCTCAAGACATCTTCGAATGAAATGTAATCAAATTTTACAGCGTCTTTGTCTTTTTCAGGATCTGCATTGTAAATACCATCTACACGTGTTCCTTTTAGAATTACATCTGCATTTACTTCCACGCCTCTTAAAACAGCTGCGGTATCAGTTGTAAAATATGGATTTCCAGTTCCGGCTCCAAAAATTACAATTCTGTTTTTTTCCAAATGTCTAACTGCTCTTCTTTTGATATAAGGTTCTGCAATTGCTTCAATTTTTAAGGCTGTCTGAAGTCGGGTCAGCATACCTTTTTCTTCCAGAGCACCTTGTAACGCCATTCCGTTAATTACGGTTGCCAGCATTCCCATGTAATCTCCTTGTACTCTGTCCATGCCATTGCTGGCTCCGGCCACTCCTCTGAAAATATTCCCGCCTCCAATTACAATGGCGATTTCAACACCTAATTCGTGAATTTGTTTTATTTCCTCTGCATATTCGCCTAATCTCTTTGGGTCGATACCGTATTGACGATCACCCATTAGCGCTTCACCACTTAATTTTAAAAGAATTCTTTTGTACTTCATTAGGAGTTTTGTTGTTTTTTTGCACTGCAAATATAGAGATATTCTCTGATTATTGAAAAACGCATTTTTAATTTTCTAAAATTTCAATTTTGTGAAATGCCACTTCAACGTATCAAAAATAACCAATTCGTTTTTCAAAACGGGTAATTCTATAATCAGTTTCAGTGTTTCATGCGCCATCATTGTACCTATGATTCCAGGCAGTGTTCCCATAACACCATTCAAATTACAATTGGGAACATCATCGGGATTGGGAGGTTCCGGAAATAAATCACGCAGGTTTTTAGAGCCTTTATGGTTGAAAACTGCAACATGTCCTTCAAATTTCAGTAGGCTTCCGTAAACTAAAGTTTTATTTAATCTTACACAGGTGTCATTCACCAAATAACGGGTGGTGAAATTATCGCAACCGTCTACAATTATATCAAAATCCTGCAGGATGGATGCTGCATTTTCGGAGGTTAATTTTTCTTCAAAAGCAATAAAAGTAACTAACGGATTCAGGGTCTCTAAAACCGATTTGGCTGTAACAACTTTAGCTTGTCCGACTTGATTTTCGGTATATAGGATTTGACGGTGCAGATTATGCAATTCGATGGTGTCAAAATCAACGATGCCAATAGTTCCAACTCCTGCTGTCGCGAGATATTGTAGGATAGGGCAGCCCAAACCGCCAGCGCCGATTAGTAAGGCTTTTGCTTTTTTGAGTTTTTCCTGTCCGTCTTCGCCAATTTCAGGCAGCATCATCTGACGGTTGTATCGTAAAAAATCGGGTATGGTAATCATTTAAATAGGGCTAAAAATTTTATCCCAATCTTTCCAGACAGCTTGGTAACCGGCATTTGAAATTATCGCCGAAATTTCTGATGCTGAACGTTCATCGCTGGTTTCAAATTGTTCCAATGATTCTGTGTCGACCACATAACCGCCCGGATTTGTTTTGGAACCGGCACTCATCGAAGTCACGCCAATTGGGATTATATTGTTTCTGAATTTTTCGTTTTCTCTTGTCGAGATAGATATTTCCAAGTCTTCATTCCAGATCCGATAAGCGCAAATCAGTTGCAGTAAATCAGTGTCATCCATGATAAAATTAGGTTCAATAATACCTTCAGCCGGACGTAAACGCGGAAAGGATACGGAATATTTGCTTTGCCAATAGGTTTTTTGAAGATAATCCAAATGCAATGCATTAAAAAAACTATCGGTACGCCAATCTTCCAAGCCAAGCAAAACACCCAGGCCTATTTTGTGAATTCCTGCCATTCCGACCCTGTCCGGTGTTTCCAGACGGAAATCAAAATTGGATTTTTTTCCTTTTGGATGGTATTCTTTGTACACCTCTCTATGGTAGGTTTCCTGATACACTAATACTGAATACACTCCGGCTTCGTGCAATTGTTCGTATTCTTCTGTAGAAAGTGGTTGCACTTCCACCGAAATATTGGAAAAATCATTTTTTATCTGCTGAATTGTTTTCAGAAAATAAGGAGTGTTAACGGTATAATTCGCTTCCCCAGTTACTAATAAAACATGATCAAATCCAAGTTTTTTCAGCGCTTCAGATTCTTGTGTGATTTCACCTTCGGTAAGTGTTTTTCGTTTGATTTTATTATCCAGGCTAAAGCCGCAATAGGTACAAATGTTTTGGCATTCGTTACTCAAGTACATAGGAGCATACATTTGGATGGTTTTTCCAAAGCGTTTTTTGGTCAACTGATGGCTCATTTGTGCCATTTGTTCCAGATAAGACTGTGCCGCAGGAGAAATTAAAGCCAAAAAATCATCGAGATTTCTTGCTTTTTTAGCCAAAGCTCTTTCAACTTCTGCTGGAGTTATTTGGTATATTTTGGTTTGAATAGTGTCCCAGTCATAACGCTCAAAAACCGATTTGAAAGTGCTCATTTAATTATGTTGAAATGATAGGTTACTCATATAAGAAAGCAGTTAATGGGCTCGATGCCATTGCTGTATTTGCCATGTTTGCCAATTGTGCTTCGTAGGCTTTTCTTCCTGCTATGACGGCTTCACGAAATGCTTCAGCCATTAATTTCGGATTTCCGGCTACGGCAATAGCAGTGTTTACCAAAACGGCATCGGCACCCAGTTCCATTGCTTTGGCAGCGTCTGACGGAGAACCAATTCCGGCGTCGATAATCACAGGGACTTTGCTTTGCTCGATAATAATTTCCAGAAAATCGATGGTTTTTAATCCTTTATTGCTTCCGATAGGAGATCCTAAAGGCATTACCGCGGCTGTTCCAACATCTTCCAATCGCTTGCATAAAACAGGGTCGGCGTGAATGTATGGCAAAACAATGAATCCTAATTTTGCTAATTCTTCCGTTGCTTTTAGTGTTTCTACGGCATCAGGCATCAAGTATTTCGGATCGGGATGAATTTCAAGTTTAAGCCAGTTGGTTTCCAAAGCTTCTCTTGCCAATTGTGCAGCAAAAACAGCTTCTTTTGCATTTCTTGCTCCTGATGTATTAGGTAGTAAATGAATATGAGGATGTTGCAGGTGTGACAGAATCGCATCGGTTTCGGTTTCTAAATCCACGCGTTTTAGAGCAACTGTAACTAATTCGCTTTCTGAAGCCAGAACAGCAGCCTCCATTTGCTGGTTGGAACCGAATTTCCCCGTTCCTAAAAACAATCGGGAATTAAAAACCGTATCGGCAATTTTAAATGTTGACATATAATTTTTCGTTGAGTTGAATAATCAATTCCCGTTGCTTCGGATGTGTAGTAATCAGTCCGGAAATAGCAATTCCGTGAACTCCGCAATCAATAAGGCTTTCAACATCGTCCAGCTGTATTCCGCCAATGGCATAAACAGGCAACGAGATGTTTTGCTGCTGCATTTTTTGAAGAATACTTTGGTAACCTTCCAATCCTAAAACAGGGCTCAGTCTTTCTTTGGTTTCCGTAAATCGGAACGGTCCCAATCCTATATAATCACAGTTTTGATTGGCATGTAAAATAATATCTTCAAAAGTGTTGGCCGTGCCTCCAATAATTTTGGTGCTTCCCAAAAGCATTCGGGCTTCTGCTATTTTCATATCACTAAGCCCTAAATGAACACCATCGGCAACTAATTGCTGTGCCAGATGCACATTGTCGTTGATGATGAAAGTGGCTAAATATTCTTCACAAAGTATTTTTATGGCTTCCGCCAAAGTAAACATCTCAAGGGAAGTACTGTCCTTAAACCGCAATTGAATCCAATCGCAACCGTTGTCCAATGCTTGATGGATGTTGTATAATTGTTCTTCTACGGTGTTTCCCTGAGAAACGTATTGTAATTTGTTATACATGATGATATCCTATTAAAGATGAATTAGAGTTTAAGTAATTTTCTACATATTTTTTTGCGTTTTTACAAGATGAATTTAGGTCTTGACCCAGAGCCATATTGGCTGTAATTGCAGATGATAAAACACACCCTGAACCGTGTTTCTCAAAAACGGCTTTCGAGTTGGGTTGTAATTGCAGTTTTTCATTTTTTGTATACAAATAATCAGTGCCTGGTTCTTTCGTATTGTGTCCGCCTTTAAGCAGTACAGAACAGTTTTCTGCAAAAGCCAGTGCGATTTCTTCAGCTGAATTTCCAAAAGGATTGAGCTTTAAAATTTCATTGTAATTGGGCGTAATTAAGTCTATTTCTTTTAAAATCTCAATTAAAACCAATTGATTTTCAATATTGAGAAAAGAGAATTCGGTACTTGATTTTAAAACCGTATCCCAGATAATTTTTGTGTCTGGAGAACGTTTTTTTATTTCTGACACTATATTTTTTAGATATTCCAGTGAAGGAACAATACCTATTTTAACTGCTTTTATGTTGTAACTCTTAAATAGTGTTTCTATCGAACGCAACACAAAATCCAAATCAGTCCACTGTATTTCGCGGAATTTGTTTTCTGTCTGAATTGTATTGCCTGTGTTGATGGCCAAGCCGTAAACATGGTGTTGTTCAAATGTTTTTACATCAGCCAAAACCCCTGCGCCACCGCAAGGGTCGAAACCGGCTATAGTGAGTGCGAAAGGACGGTTTGCTGACATAACTTAAAGTTTTCTATTGGATTATTACTGTTCCAGACGGTGCCCAAAAGCGCTACATTGTCAAAGCCAAAAGCAATGGCCTGCTCAATATTTTCAAATTGAATCCCGCCAAGGGCAACTAACTTTGTTTTGCGGTTTGTTCTCGATTTTATTTCCATTGAAAAATCCAGTTTGGAAGTATAGTCCTTTTTTGAAATGCTTGAAAAGACAGGGCTTAAAAACGCATATTCGAAGACGGTGTCCAAAGTGTTGAAATCTTCAATAGAATGAGTTGACGTTGATAATATCAGTTTTTTATGACTGAAAGGGTTTAAAATCCGGTTAGTGCTTGGAATTCTTTTTCCTCTGTCGCTTTCTGAAAAATGCAGGCGGTTAATTTTAAACTCATTTGCCAAGTGATGATGCTGATGTAAAACCAATCGATTCCTGAATTTTAATCCGATTTGCGATAAAAACAGTTTCAGTTCTATTTCCGGATAATCAGGCTTGCGAATATGCAGCAATGTCAGCCCTTCCGAAAAAAGGGAATGGATAATGTTGATTTCGTTTTCAACAGGAGTTGGATTGGTAATAACAATCATCAGTCTTTGTTTAGGAGTAAATTTCTTTTCCTGATTCGATAAATTCTTCTGATTTTATCTGCATGCCTTTTTCTGCTTCGGCAACATCACGAATTTCCTGAGAAATCTTCATGGAGCAGAATTTAGGGCCGCACATCGAACAGAAATGCGCCACTTTTGCGCCATTAGCCGGCAAGGTTTCATCGTGGAATTCTCTTGCGGTATCAGGATCTAAAGCTAAATTGAACTGGTCTTCCCAGCGAAATTCGAAACGGGCTTTGCTTAGGGCATTGTCTCTGTATTGGGCTCCCGGATGTCCTTTGGCTAAATCAGCTGCATGAGCCGCAATTTTATAAGTGATAACTCCGTCTTTTACGTCTTTTTTGTTGGGCAAGCCAAGATGTTCTTTTGGCGTTACATAACAAAGCATTGCACAGCCGTACCATCCAATCATGGCAGCTCCAATGGCTGAGGTAATGTGGTCGTAACCCGGAGCAATATCGGTTGTTAATGGGCCCAAAGTGTAAAAAGGAGCTTCGTCACAATGTTCCAATTGCTTTTCCATGTTTTCTTTAATCATGTGCATTGGTACGTGACCCGGTCCTTCGATAAATACCTGAACATCGTGTTTCCATGCAATTTTGGTAAGTTCCCCTAAAGTTTCCAGTTCGGCAAATTGGGCAGCATCATTAGCATCGGCAATAGAACCGGGACGCAGACCGTCTCCCAGTGAAAAAGCCACATCATACTGTTTCATTATGTCGCAAATCTCTTCAAAATGAGTGTAAAGAAAGTTTTCTTTGTGATGGAAAAGACACCATTTGGCCATAATCGAACCACCTCGGGAAACAATTCCTGTTACACGTTCAGCAGTTAAATGAATGTAACGCAATAAAACACCTGCGTGAATGGTAAAATAAGAAACACCTTGTTCAGCCTGTTCAATCAGCGTGTCACGGAAAATTTCCCAAGTTAGATCTTCTGCTATTCCCTTTACTTTTTCCAAAGCTTGGTATATAGGTACGGTTCCTATTGGTACGGGAGAATTTCGGATAATCCATTCTCTGGTTTCATGTATGTTTTTTCCGGTGGATAGATCCATAATCGTATCTGCTCCCCAGCGACAAGCCCAAACAGCTTTCTCTACTTCTTCTTCAATGCTCGACGTTATGGCACTGTTCCCGATATTGGCATTAATTTTTACCAGAAAGTTACGACCTACAATCATAGGTTCGCTTTCTGGGTGATTGATATTGTTAGGGATAATGGCACGTCCCATAGCTACTTCATTACGTACAAACTCAGGAGTTATTTTGCTTTTAGGAGTGTTGGCTCCAAAACTGTTTCCTTGATGTTGGCATTGCATTGTTTTGGCAGCACCATTCAATTGTTCAATACGCTGGTTTTCACGAATGGCAATGTATTCCATTTCAGGTGTTATGATACCTTTTTTGGCGTAATAAAGTTGTGATACATTCGCTCCTTTTTTGGCACGCATGGGTTTGTGTAAATATTCAAAGCGAAGATGATTCAGCTTTTCGTCATTCAAGCGTTTTTTCCCATACTCGGAAGTGATTTCAGTGAGCTCTTCTACATCATTACGATCCAAAATCCATTGTTCACGAATTCTAGGCAATCCTTTTCTAACGTTAATTTCAACCGCTATATCGGTGTAAGGACCGGAAGTATCATAAACGGTTACTGGTGGGTTTTTTTCGATTTTACCATTTGATAGTTTGGTATCATGCAAGGTTATTTCCCGCATAGCGACTTTTATCGGGTGTATTTCACCTTCGATATAAATCTTTTTTGAATTAGGGAAAGGGGTGGTCGAAAGAGTGTCAGATGTGCTCATTGTTGGGGTTTTTTAAGCTGAATTTTTGAGATTAAATAGTTGTGTATTCTGGAATTACCCGCCTTGTGTGGCTGAAATAATCAAGATATCGTCTGTTTCGTTGAGGTAATGCAAATTCCAATCGGATTTTGGAATTATACTTTGATTAACAGCTACGGCAATGCCGTTTTGTCTGTTGGGTATTTCCAAATCGAGTAATGCCTGAACAGTAATTCTGTCAAGTGCGAAGGGTTTAATCTGATTGTTGATTTTTAGTTCCATTCCTTATTGAATTAGTATAAATACTTTAGGAATGGCTGCAATAGGTACGGATACGTACAATGAAGTCATCTTACTTTTCCCTACGCTAGTATGAACTAGATCAGGTTCAGAGGGTAAAATCTCAGCCTGCTTTTGCAGACACCCCTAAAGTGAGACAAATGTAATAATTATTTTAAACCGGAAAGAGAATTTTTAATTTAATGTTTCCTCCTGAAGGTATTTTCCAATAAGGTAATGCCCAAGGTAAATTAGCGGAGTAAGTACGATGGCAATAATCAGTTTAAAGGAATATCCTGACATAGACATATTGAGGTATTGGCTCGTGGAGACTTTACCTGTGGCCCAAAAAGCAATCCCGGTCACAATGAAACTGTCAAACAATTGAGAAATGATTGTAGAACCTGTGCTTCGGAGCCAAATCATTTTTTTGCCTGTTTTATTTCTTAGAAACCAAAAAATGCTGACATCAATGATTTGAGAAACCAAAAAGGCAATGATACTGGCGACCATAATAAATAAACCTTGCCCAAAAACGGCAAAATACTGACCGTCGGTTACTGTTGCTGTACTTTTTATAGCAGGAATATGAACGCCCAGATAAAGAATCAGAATGCAGTATGCTATCAATCCAGCAGTAATAAATGACAGCCTTTTTACTCCTTCACGGCCAAAATGTTCGTTGATTATATCTGTCGTCAGAAAAACGATTGGCCAAGGCAAAATACCGATACTCATAATAAATGGACCAATTTGAATCAGTTTTCCTCCTGTAAGTTCCGCTACGATGGCATTGGTAATAAAAATTCCGGCCAAAATAATATAGACCGTGTCTTTTTTAGTTTTAAACATACTGGTTTGGTTTCAAAAGAATGATCTCAAATTTAAGTTAATTAAGTTGAAATAAACAATACGGGCTAATTAAATTGTATTTGTTTCCCAATTGACAGCACTGATGTTTTAAATCCGATTCGCATTTTTTGGTTATATTTGGTTGTCAAAAAAACAAACTTCTTTTGGAGGTAAAATAACTAAATATGAAAAAAATAATATCCATTTTTATTATGAGTTCAGCCTTTTTAGCCAGTAACGCGCAAACGAATTCTGAAAATCCATTGCTTAAAAAATGGTCTGGCCCCTATGGTGGCGTGCCTGCTTTCAATGAATATAAGGTTTCAGATATTAAAGCCGCTGTTGAAACATCAATTCAGGAAAAATTACAGGAAACGGATGTAATTGCTAATAATCCCAAAGCGCCAACATTTACTAATACAGTTGCTGCATTGGAACTTACAGGTAAGGCTTTTGCCAGGATCTATGCTGTTTACGGTATTTTCAGTTCTAATATGAACAGCCCTGAATTTGCGCCAATTGAAACGGAAATGAGTCCGAAAATTTCGGCACTTAACGATAAAATCTTTCAAAACAAGAAATTATTTTCCCGAATCGAAAAGATATACAACTCCCCGGAAATGAAAAAACTCAACAGCGAACAACAACGTTTGGTGTGGCTGTATTATACTAATTTCGTTAGGGAAGGAGCAAAGTTAAATGAGGTAAGCAAAGAGAAAGTGGGTAAAATCAATCAGGATTTAGCAGGTCTTTTTACAAAGTTCAGCCAAAATTTACTGGCGGAAGAACACAACCAATATGTCGAATTGACTTCGGAAAAAGACTTCGATGGTTTGCCAAACGAACTTAAGAATGCTGCTATGGCTGAAGCCAAAGAAAGAAATCTCAATGTCATGGGATGTATTGCTAACACGCGTTCGTCTATTGAACCATTCCTGACGTTCTCTAACCGCAGGGATTTAAGAGAAAAAGCATGGTCTATTTTTGTGAAACGCGGCGATAACGGCAATGCTAATGACAATAATGCAACACTTGTAGAAATTCTGAAACTTCGTACTGAAAAAGCAAAACTACTTGGTTTCCCTTCTTTTGCGCATTGGAGTTTGTCTAATACCATGGCAAAAAGCCCTGAAAAAACATTGGAGTTAATGGAATCGGTATGGAAACCGGCTGTTGAGAAAGTACACCAGGATGTAGCTGAAATGCAAAAGTTAGTGGACGCAGAAGGCGGAAATTTCAAAATTGCTCCATGGGATTACCGCTATTATGCAGAAAAGGTGCGCAAAGCCAAATACGATTTAGATCAGAACGAAGTAAAACAATACCTGCAATTGGAGAAATTGCGCGAAGGAATGTTTTGGGTTGCCGGCGAATTATTTAATTTAAGTTTCAAACAAGTGACTGATGTTCCGGTGTACCATCCTGACGTAAGAGTTTGGGAAGTGTCTAACAGGTTGTCCGGAAAACCGGTAGGGTTGTGGTATTTTGATCCTTATGCTCGTGCGGGTAAACGTTCGGGTGCTTGGATGAATTCGTATAGAGACCAGCAAAAACTCGATGGTAACGTAATTACGATTGTGTCTAATAATTGTAATTTCATCAAAGGAAATGCTAACGAACCAGTCTTGATTTCTTGGGAAGACGCCAGCACTTTGTTTCACGAGTTCGGGCACGCCTTGCACGGTTTGTGTTCTAATGTGACCTATCCGAGCTTGTCAGGAACTTCTGTAGCGAGGGATTATGTCGAATTCCCGTCCCAGATCTTAGAACGTTGGTTGCCTACGCCTGAAGTATTAAATAGATTTGCGCTTCATTACCAAACCGGAAAACCATTGCCTCAGTCTTTGGTGGAACGTATCGAAAAGGCCGCTAATTTTAACGAAGGGTTTTCTACCGTGGAAACGATTTCAAGTTCTTTAGTCGATATGAGACTGCACTTAACAACTGATGTTGTCGATCCTCATAAATTCGAAAAAGAAACGCTGGCCAAATTAAACATGCCTTCTGAAATAGTAATGCGTCACCGTATTCCGCAATTCGGGCATTTGTTTTCAAGCGATGGTTATGCCGCTGGATATTACAGTTATTTATGGGCCGATGTAATTTGTGCCGATGCCTTTGAAGCTTTCACGGAAGGCAAAGGACCGTATGATAAAGCAGTGGCCAAAAGGTTATACAGTTATGTGTTCAGTATCGGAAATACCATCGATCAGGAAAAAGCCTATAAAAAATTCAGAGGTAGAAATGCGACTTCTGATGCATTAATGCGTTCTAGAAATTTCCCGATTATTAAGAAATAAATCCGTGCTGTCGGAGATTATTTAATATTTCCAGCACAACCCAATAAAAAAACAAAAAGCGGCAAATCACTTGCCGCTTTTTTAGTATAGATACCAAAAATTAACTCAAATCTTCCACAGTCGCCTCCGGAGCATTGGTCTTTACAGATTCAATTCCGTTATCGCGGCCCGCAGCACTTTCATACATTTCACTGGTTCCTATGATTTGGCCATTTGAAGCTTTAAGATTGAAATAATACTTATCATTCGATGAGGTCTTTCTCTCAAAACGGTCATCCTCCTGCGAATTCTTCCTCACAGATTCAATTCCGTTTTCACAATTGGCTTTGGTCGAATACCCTTCGCTGGCAAGGATTGTTTGGCCATTACCCGCTTTTAAATTGAATTGGAACTCCCCGTCTTTTCTTTTGGTAATCACAAATTTCCCCATAGTTTATTAATTAAAGTTAGAAAAAAACTAATATAAAGATTTATCTGATACGTTCTACACAGCTAACAAATTTGAATGATGGTTTCTCACTAAATCTACCCAATTGCACTTCATTGTTTTTCCTAAGAATTAATTTATGTAAGAATTATAGTTCGTTTTTAATTTAAATTGCCTCATTATTAACAATTTAAAAAGTAAAAACATGAATGCAGAAGTAACAGTGCAAAGCACAAAAAAGAAAAGATCGGTAAACGAAACGGGTCACGCCAAAAACATTTTTAATTTCCAAAACCTGATTTCCTTTTGTCAAGGTTATGGATCAGCTTACAATCCTTCCAAAGAAAACCTGAAGATTATCGCATTAGTCAACCAGCATCAAAGAGCATTCGACAGATTGCATCAGGCAAAAGCAGACAAGACAAGTTTTGATCTGGCTACAAACAACAGACGCATCGAATTTGAAAACCTCAAGCCTTTATCTACCAGAATCCTGAGTGCTTTTATGGTATCCGGAGCAGATAAACTGATTATTGACGACCTTAAGGTCATAAACAGGAAAATCCAAGGGCCCATTTATAAAAAAACCAAAGACGACGCCCCTGATGATGAGGTTAGAAAGTATTCCACCTCCCAGCAATCCTATAGTCGTTTCATCGATCATTTTGCCAGCCTGCTTGAAGTGCTGGAACAGAGCCAGTCCTATCATCCTAATGAAAACGAATTGAAATTAGCCGCATTACAACTTGTGTTTGAAACCATGAAAAGAACCCATAATGACCTGACCGATGCCTATACCCAATACAGCAATGCACTCATTAGGAGGAATAGGGAATTATACGATGGAACGACAGGCTTAGTACAAACAACTAAAGAAGTCAAGCTATATGCAAAAAGTATCTTTGGAGCCAACAGTCCACAATACAGGCAAATAAGCAAAATAGTGTTTAAAATGTTTAAAGAGTTGTAGTCTGGCTCAACTGATCTTGTAAGTTTTTTATAAGATTTCGCGTCTGCAAAAGAAGATTTCGCACCTGCTTTGTAAGATGGAGCATATGCATCGTAAGATTTCGCGTCTGCAAAAGAAGATCTCGCACCTGCTTTGTAAGATGGAGCATATGCATTGTAAGATTTCGCGTCTGCAAAAGAAGATCTCGCACCTGCTTTGTAAGATGGAGCATATGCATCGTAAGATTTCGCGTCTGCAAAAGAAGATCTCGCACCTGCTTTATAAGATGGAGCATATGCATTGTAAGATTTCGCGTCTGCAAAAGAAGATCTCGCACTTGCTTTGTAAGATGGAGCATCTGCATCGTAAGATTTCGCGTCTGCGATAGAAGATTTCGCACTTGCCTTATAAGTTGTAAGACCCGCTTTATAAGTTCGAGCATCTTTGTATCAAGACCAATGAAAAGTGAAAAGAAAATAGAACAAAGAGAACAGAAGAAAGACAAAGTTTTAAGCAACTAAACACCCTTCCGAAGCAGGAATCGCCCTTAAATTAAAAGCGTAAAAAACAACGCCGAAACAAAGCGGCAGCGTTCCGCAAAGACGAGGAGGAACGACGAGCGGTTCGGGGCGCGGAGCGGCGTTTCAAGGTAGTTTTTAAGCTTTCAATTTGCAGGCTTGACTTTTTGTTTCTTTTGTGTCAAGACAAAAGAAAATAAATAATAAGGAATTAGACAAAGAAAACTTTACTGAAACCAAACTAAAACAAAAAATCCCGGAATTGCTTCTGGGATTTTTTTATGATAAGGAAAAAGAAATAGTATCCTAATGCAACTCTTCTGAAACCAGTAACAGTTATTGCGCATGCAAATAACAGTAAGAGATATCTTGATGATAATTAGCCGTTTATTTTATTACATTTGCTCAAAACATACAAATGATAAAATTACTCTACTCGTTTCTTTTTATTATTCTTGTCAGCATGACCGTAACGGCACAAGAGGTAAGCGTTGATGAGACCTTTAATCCTGATGATATTGGTTTTGAAAATGGATTCGGCCCTTCTAATGAAGCTATAAACCCAACAACTTACATACACAAAGTTGTAGTGCAGTCAGATGGCAAAATTCTAATTGGAGGAGTATTCAGGAAATATAACGGAAAACCTTGCAAATCCTTTGCCCGTCTTAATGCTGATGGGACATTCGATACCTCCTTTAACCTGGGGCCAGAAATTGCCGAAGTCAAGGCTATTATAATCCAACCGGATGGTAAAATTATCATTGGAGGGATAATTGTTAATTTCAATGGGACAAATGAAACAAGAACCGTAATCAGGCTTAACAGTGACGGTACCTTAGATACTACTTTTAATGTAACTGTTGGTCAGGAAAGCTGGATTTCCCTTAATACAGTCGCCCTGCAGCCAGATGGTAAAGTAATAATTACAAATAACTCATATCCTAATATCACCCGAGTGGATGCTAATGGAGCACTAGATACGACTTTTAACTCTGAAGGAACTAACTTTCAGATCTATGCTGTCGATTTTCAATCCAATGGGAAACTGATCATTGGAGGTTCTTTTACTGCCGTTGGAGAAGTTACAAAGTATAGGATTGCCAGGCTAAATTCAGACGGTAGTTTGGATACTGCTTTTAATTCAGGAAATGGAGCTAATGATGATGTAAGAAAAATAAAAGTCTTGTCCAATGACAAAATTTTTATACTTGGTGATTTTACCGGTTATAATAATGTTTATAAACCACTTTTGGCAAAATTAAATGCCGATGGTACTTTAGATGGGACATTCGCTTCAAGTTCTTTTCTGGATAGCACTAATAATACTGGTGTTTTATCTGGAATTACCGTTCAGCCGGATGGTAAAATACTAATCGGGGGCTTGTTTGCCAAATATGGCAGCTTAACGGCAAGCAATCTTGTGCGTTTAAACGCTGGCGGTTCCATTGACAATTCTTTCAATCGTACAGGGACTGATAGCTATGTTTATAGTTTTGCAGTACAGCCTAATACTGATATTATTATTGTCGGATTATTCGATACTCATAATAATGTAGCCAGACGCAGGATAACCCGTTCTTTTTCAAATGGAAACATCGATATGTCTTTTAATGCTGGTAGCGGGACTGATTCCAGTATTTCAACAACTAAAGTACTTCCTGATGACAAGATACTGATTGCTGGTTACTTTAGATTGTTTAACGGAGTGGTAAGAAATAGGATTGCAAAGCTCAACGCTGATGGCTCATTAGACACATCGTTTAATTCGAATTCCTTGATTAATGGAAGTATTTTTACGTTTCAGGTCCAGTCCGATGGAAAAATCATTATAAATGGTAATTTTACAACTGTTGGCGGTGTTAGCCGAAACGGTATTGCCCGTTTAAATGCAGACGGATCCTTTGATGCTTCATGGGATGTGGGTACCGGTTTTACAGGTGGCTTATCTGCAGGTCTCGCGCTGCAAGAAGACGGTAAAATAATTGTTACGGGTACTTTTACTACCTATAATGGTATTGCCCGCAACAGGATAGTTAGGCTAAATCCTGATGGTACCTTAGACAGTACCTTTGATATAGGAACAGGAGCCAATGGTGCTACTGGAAAAATTGCCATACAGCCCGATGGGAAAATTATCATTTGTGGAACATTCAGTACAATTAATGGTGTGGCAAAATACGGAATAGCAAGATTGAATGTTGACGGAAGCGTAGATACTTCTTTTTTAGTCGGTAGCGGACTCAACGCCAATGTAGATTCCCTAATAGTGCTTCCCGATGGAAAAATTCTTCTAGCTGGTCAAATGCAAACTTACAATGGTGCGTATGTAGGATCAATTTTCAGGTTGAATCCTAACGGAAGCAAGGATACTACTTTTGGAAACTTAAGCCATAATGATACTATAAATGCATTAGTTATCCAGCCGGATGGTAAGATTGTTGTGGCTGGTACAGAGACTAATGTTTTAGGTCAGTCTCAAGGATTTATAAGAAGACATAATGCAAATGGAAGTTCAGATGGTATAAATTTTAATTCCAACAATCTCCTTTTAGATGTATCTAGTGATCCTTCTTCACTAGCCTTGCAGTCGGATGGGAAAATAATAATGGCAGGCAGTTTTTACTCCTGTAATTTTACAGGAAGGAATAACATCCTTAGAATCAACAATAATAACACAACATTAAGTCTTGACGATCATTTGCTTACTGCCGAAAATGTCTTTCTTTACGAAGAAAATGGCAGTTTATATGTAGATTCCAGAGGTGAAATATTGAAATCTGTATCTGTGTATGATTTGAATGGAAAGCTTGTATACGAAGACCATAATATAACTAACGCTAAGTTTTCCATAGAAAAAATCGGGCATACTAATCAAGTACTGATTTTTAAATTCTTAGGCAAGGATGGCAAGAGTTTAAATATGAAGAGTATCTTCTAAAGTCAAATAAAAAACAGTAAGGAGGAATATGCTTGCTTTTTATTTCCGATTGATCTTTTCTGTAAAGAGTAGATTCAAGTGAAAGAATTGTTATTTTAAAAGATTGTTTTGAAGGAGCTATAAAAAAAATCCCGGATACTACTATCCGGGATTTTTTTATGTTATAGCAAAGGGATATTATCCTAAAGCAACTCTTCTGAAACCAGTAACAGTCAAACCACCGTCAACAGATTTGATATAAGCAGCAACGCTCATAGAACCGTCTTTAATATAATCTTGGTTTACCAAAGTATTGTCTTTGTAAAAACGTTGGATTTTTCCTTTAGCGATATTGTCTAACATAGCTTCTGGTTTTCCTTCCTGACGTAATTGATCTTTAGCGATTTCGATTTCTTTTTCGATGATAGAAGCATCTACTCCAGCCTCGTCTAAAGCGATTGGGTTCATAGCAGCAGCCTGCATAGAAACGTTTCTTGCTGCTTCGTCTCCACCTGCAACATTAGCAGATAAAGCAGTTAAAGTAGCGATTTTGTTTCCAGCGTGAATGTAAGAACCTACAAAAGAACCTTCTAATCTTTCAAAAGAACCGATTTCGATTTTTTCTCCGATTACTCCGGTTTGTTCAATTAATTTTTCAGCAACAGAAATTCCGTTGAAATCTGAAGCTAATAATTCGTCTTTAGAAGCATAGTTTAACGCTTGGTTAGCTAAGTCAGTAGCTAATTTTACGAAACCTTCATTTTTTCCTACGAAGTCAGTCTCACAGTTTAATGTAATAACCACACCAGCTGTTTTGTCTGCGTTAACAACAGCAATTGCAGCTCCTTCAGTAGATTCTCTATCTGAACGGTTAGCAGCTACTTTTTGTCCTTTTTTACGAAGGTTTTCAATCGCTAAATCGAAATCTCCATCAGCTTCAACTAATGCTTTTTTGCAATCCATCATACCGGCACCGGTGATGGTTCTTAATTTATTTACGTCTGCAGCAGTGATATTTGCCATTTTGTATAATTTTAAATTTTAATTCTGATTTTAAAAAAAATCCAAATCAAGTATCTCGGTATCCAAAAGTGTTAATTTTTTGGAGTAAGAAATAAATGATTTGGAAATTATAATTTACTCTTCAGATGCAGGAGTTGCAGCCTCAACTGCTGGTGCAGCTGTTTCTTCAACTTGAGCAACTGTTTCGTCACCTTTAACATCTTCTTTATCAGAAGTTCTGTTTGCAAGACCTTCAATAACAGCAGCAGTTACAAGTGATAAAACTTTATCAATAGATTTAGAAGCATCATCATTTGCAGGGATTACATACTCTACCTGACGTGGGTCAGAGTTCGTATCAACCATTGCGAAAACTGGAATGTTTAATTTTTGAGCTTCTTTAATTGCGATGTGTTCAGCTTTGATATCTACTACGAATAATGCAGCAGGTAATCTTGACATATCAGCGATAGAACCTAAGTTCTTCTCTAATTTTGCACGTAAACGATCAACTTGTAAACGTTCTTTTTTAGACAAAGTCATGAAAGTACCGTCTTTTTTCATTCTGTCAATAGAAGCCATTTTTTTAACAGCTTTACGGATAGTAACGAAATTTGTCAACATACCACCAGGCCATCTTTCAGTGATGTAAGGCATGTTTGCAGCGGCAGCTTTCTCAGCTACGATGTCTTTTGCTTGTTTTTTGGTAGCTACGAAAAGTATTTTTCTACCGGATGCAGCGATTTTTTTCAAAGCTTCGTTCGCTTCTTCAATTTTAGCTGCAGTTTTATATAGATTGATAATGTGAATACCATTACGCTCCATATAGATGTAAGGAGCCATGTTTGGATCCCATTTTCTAGTCATGTGTCCGAAGTGAACACCTGCTTCTAGTAAGTCTTTAACTTCTACTTTATTTGCCATTTTGTAATAGTTTACGTTCTGTTGAATTAGCAATGATTAAGTAGCGATATAATATCAGGTCTTAACCATTTAGATGCTAAACTAATTCCTACCTCGGTAGGAGAGCAACAATAACTGAGTTTTAATTTATGCTGAAATTTTTTCAGCATTTTTTTAATAATTTCAAAATATCTAACGAAAGATATTGAAACAAGTTCAATATTAACGTTTCGAGAATTGGAATCTCTTACGAGCTTTCTTCTGACCGAATTTCTTACGTTCAACCATTCTTGGGTCTCTCGTTAATAATCCTTCAGGTTTTAAGATTGCTCTGTTTCCTTCTCCAACTTCGCACATTGCTCTTGCGATAGCCATACGAACAGCCTCAGCTTGTCCTGTTGAACCACCACCATATACATTGATTTTTACATCATAGTTTCCAACATTTTCTGTCAAAGACATTGGTTGTAAAACTTTGTACTGCAAAGTCGCTGTAGGGAAGTAAGTAGCAAATGCTTTTTTGTTTACAGTGATAGTTCCAGTTCCTTCTGAAACGTATACACGTGCAACTGCGGTTTTTCTTCTACCGATTTTGTGAATAACTGCCATTATTTTAGATCGTTTAGGTTAACTGTTCTTGGTTTTTGAGCGCCTTGTTTGTGCTCTGAACCAACAACAACATTTAGATTTCTGAAAAGTTCAGCTCCTAATTTGTTTTTAGGCAACATTCCTTTTACCGCTTTTTCTACTAATAATGCAGGATTTTTCTGTTGCATTACTTTAGCAGTCAAGCTTCTTTGTCCTCCTGGATAACCTGTGTGACGGATGTAAGTCTTCTCGTCAAGTTTGTTACCTGTAAGGTTGATTTTTTCTGCATTGATAACAATTACGTTATCTCCACAGTCCACGTGCGGTGTGTAACTTGGCTTGTATTTACCTCTTAAAATCATAGCGACTTTTGAAGATAAACGTCCTAAGTTATGACCTTCAGCGTCTACAACAATCCACTCTTTTGTTACGGTGGCTTTGTTAGCTGAAACTGTCTTGTAGCTTAATGTGTTCACAATAATTAATTTTAATTAAACATTCCATTCCCAATAAAGGGAGTGCAAAAGTACAAATAAATATTTATTATACAAATAGGGATTCGATTATTTTGTGTATTGATTGTCAAGTGGATACTAAATTCCTGTAAATCGATTTATTCTTTGGTAAAAACAAATTCACTTCCACCTTGTTTTAACGTCATATTTTTCCCTGAAAAAGTCATTTTTATACTGGCTGGGTCAAATACGAATTCGTTTGCGCTGATTGGGTTTAATGCAAATGAGTTCTGACCAGTAGCCTGAGCGGTGAGTTCTCCGTTTACTACTTTTATAGTGATTTTCATCGGAAGATTTGGTGTGGCATAAACTCCTTGGTAGCTGTTTAACGTTTCAGGCTTTACTTTAAAAGTAACTAAATTGGGAAACTGATACGGCATTTTATAATAAATACTCAAAATCCCAATCATAATATCGTTTCGGTTATAATTGTCACCATTTACAATTAGTGAAACACCTACTTTATCGGAAGGATAATAGCCCACAACCGAACGGAAACCTTCAATACCACCGGTATGGCCATAGTATTTTCTTTCACCGAAAGGGAATGTCATTAATCCAATTCCATAAGATTGTTCCAGCTTTGTCATTAAATCCAAAGAGCTTTTTTTGACTAATGTTCCGTTAAAAACAGCACTCATAAATAGTGTCAGATCTGATGCGGTGGAATAGATATGCCCGGCACCAAAAGCCTGAGACATATTCCATTCCGGAACCAAAGCCCATTTGCCATCTGAAAAAGTATAAGAATAACTCTCGTTTCTGGTTAGGTCTGTTTTTTCTGAGACAGATGTATTTCTTAATTGAGCCTTTTTTATAATTCTTTCCAAAAGATTGGTGTTATAATCTTCTTTAGTTACATCTTCAAGAATTCTTCCTAATAAATAATAGTTTGAATTGCTGTATTCGAATTTCGAATTAGGTTCAAACAACGATTCATAGGCTGCAATTTTGGCTATCATTCCCTCTTTGCTTACTTCTTCATACATATTTGTCGTGCTGTCGCCGTTCAGGTAATCGATAATTCCGGTGCGGTGGTGCAGCAAATCGTGGATGGTTATTTTGTCTGCATTTTTTATTTTAGGGTAAAATTTAGAAAGCTTGGTGTCTAATTTTAGTTTTTTATCTTCAACCAGTTGCATAATCATCACGGCAGTGAAGGTTTTGGTAATAGAGCCGATTTTATACTTTGTTTTCCCGTTGGCTTTCAAGCTGTTTTCAACATCGGCATAACCGTAGGCTTTTTCAAAGATGCTGTTTTCGCCTTCACGAATACTCACCTGACCCATAAACTTATTGTTTGCATTTAAAAAAGTAAGCAGACTGTCTATTTTGTCGAAACGGGTTTTCTGTTGGGCAGAAACGGTTAATGAAAACAGAAATGCAAGTAAAAAGATTGATTTTCTCATCGTGTTAAAATTTTATATGGAAATAATGGGTTTTTATATTTTTCTAAAGAGTTAAAAGGTACCAGAAAAGGTTCCTCACAATTTCTTGCTGCGCGGTAAAAGATAGGCGTAAATTGAATTCCTTCTTCGGTATAATTCCAGGAAACAAACTGCCAGAATTCTAAATCAGTATAATCACATGAATCTTCATCAGTTTCCTTTGGTTTTTCAAAATGCTGTTCATTGTTTATCAGCGTAAATAATTTTGGGGCAAAATGGTTTTTCCTGTATTCTGAAAAATTTTTAAAGTTGTTTTCAGTTGCAACGGTTACGCTTTTATCAAAGGCAAGAACTTCATCAATGGAATAATTTTTCCCGCTGTGAAGGTCAATTAAATACCCCTTACCGCCAAAGTCCGGATGGGCTCCGCCACAATCCCAGTAACTGAAAACTTCAAAGCCCAGCAAATTGGTATTTAAGAAACTTATTTTAACATTTGTATCAATTCCTGCTCCATTATTATACTCAAATGAACCGGAGCAGCTCAACTGATGCTGAGTTTCTTCCAAATGAATTTTTTCCAGAATGCTATTTATCTTTTTTCTCTCCTCTTCCGGAAAATTATTTCCAAGCCTGAAAAAGGATGATTTGCAGTGTTTTTCAGAATACCAATCGAAGTTTTTACCTTTATATACTGAAGTGGAATCTTTTTTGTATTCGATAAAACCAGACTTTATTCCGTTTAATTTTTCTCCTTCTTTACCGGAATCTTGATATGATTTATAATTTAAAAAATTTATTGGCTGTAATTCCAGAGTGATTTTTTTACCTGAATTACTAATCCAGAATCCTTTAAATTTTTTATTGGGTAACTTTGTTAATTCAAACTTTTCGGGATTCTCTCCACTTCTAAAAGCCAGTTCGTATTTGTCTTTATTCCTGATGCCGCTCAAAGGGATATCTTTCAATGAATTCTGATAAAAATAAGTAGCATTGACTTCGTTATCTTCTGACGAAAAACCTTCAATAGTCATATAAATAGTGCTTTTTCCCAACTTTCCTTCCAAATAATAATTGGTTTGGCAGAAAATCAATTGTGAACAGATAAGAAAGAAAAAAAACATTGATTTTTTCATCAGAGATTAATTTTATAAATATAATTAACTTCTTTAAAAACGGTTTTTTCCACAATACATTTTACCGAAAGGTTGTTTTTTTCGGCTATAGCAAAAATAGTATCTCTTTTGCAATCTTCAGAAAGAATCATGTAAACTTCATTTGTTTTTGTCATAAAATCAGGAAGCTGACGGAAAAGGTTCTCAAAGTATTCGAAGTCTTTACCGCAAAACCAAGCTCTTTCGGCTATCGAATCAGGGTTTTTCGGGTAATAAGGCGGATTGATAATGATGTAATCGAAGGATCTGTTTTTCAAGTTTTCAAACAAATCGGAATGAAGTATTTCTATAGAAACCCGATTGTCTTTTGCATTTTTTTCCAAAGCATCTAAAGCGATTGTATTGATATCGGATGCCGTGGCTTTTGCTTTGTTTTTTGCTGCCAGAATTGAAATAATACCACAGCCGCAACCCAATTCCAGAACTGTTTTTTCTTCCAAAGGCAGTGTTTCGGTAAACTCCAGAAGCAATTTGGTACTAATTGTTATAAAAGGTGGAAAAACGGAAGGTTCTACCCAAACCGAAATGTCTTTGTACTTGTATTTTCTGGGTTTTGATAAATAAATTTTGCTTGTTTTTTGCAAAAAAGGACTTACTATTTTTTTGATAAATGTTCTCATTTATTCAGAATAAAAGCCTTCTATTTCCGGCTGACGGTATTTCCATATTTTATGCAATGCTTTTATTTCATACGGATAATGATAAAAATTGGTCTTGTAACGGAATCCCGAAACCAATTGCAGTAATTGTTTTTTATAGCCTTTGATCCTGAAATCGGAAACGGTTGGATAGTATCCATTCAAAACGGTTTCAAAATTTTTAATTGTATCAATCATATAGGGTTTTAGCCAAGGAGTGAGCGGATTTTTTCGTAAATCGAAATTTTCCCAGGAAGGTGAAATCCATTCTTCCAATGTCTCAGGAAAAGAGAATCCCGCATCGAGAATTTGCTGGTACAATTCGGAACCTTCGGTAGGTACAGGGCTGAAAAGATAAATGATGATTTCAGCATCAGGATTGATGATTTTTATTTCTTTGATAAAATTAATGTCCCAAAGAATCTGATCGTAGACTTCTTTTTCTGTTTTAGCAGGCATGCCCAAAACAAAAGACAGTTCAGGAACAATATCGGCGTTTTTCATGCGGAGGACAAAATCTTTGATCATTTGACCTGATTGTGTTCCGCCTTTGTTCATTTGTTTTAAAACAGCATCGTTACCGGTTTCGGCACCAAGGAAAATCATTTTACAGCCGGCTTTGCGCATCAGTTTCAAATCGTCATCGCTGTACATATTGATAGTGTCAATTCGTCCTTCACCCCAATAACTGATGTTGTCGTTTAGAATGAGCTCTGAAAATTCCAGCACTCTTTTTTTGGAAGTAAAGAAATTATTATCGTGAAATTCGATAGCATCAATATTGTATTTTTCTTTAAAATACTTTACATCTTCATAAATCCTCGCGGCTGACATGCCTTTCCATTTTGCATTAAAAATAGGCACGACGGCACAAAAGGAACAGGAAAAAGGACAACCCATACTCGAATGGTAAGACAGTGTTTGATGACCCATAAAAGTTTTGGCCAGATAATTCCTCACAGGATAAAATGAATTCAGGTATTCGTAAGGAAATTTAGGTAAACTATCCTGATCCAGTAGAGCTTCAACTGCTGTTTTGATGATTTCTCCCTTCTCATTTTTAAAAATCAGATTTTTTACAGAAGTCAGTTTTTCTGTTTCATTGCCTTCTAAGATTTTTATCAGATCAGGAAAAGTAGTGTCGCCGGGGCCGTTGATAATATAGTCAACATGACCTGAATTTAACGCTACTTTGTATTGATTGGAAGCGAAATAACCTCCCCAAACCGTCGTAATATCAGGAAAACTGTCTTTGATTTTTTTGGTAAACGGGATTGCCTGACGCAACTGTGGTCCCGGCATAACTGTGGATCCGAAATATTTGAATTCCCCTGTTTTTAGGTAAATTTCAATAGTTTGCCAAGGGTCTTTTTCCAGATTGCCATCTACAAAAACATAGTCGTATTTCCCATGAATGGAAGCCCCCACCTGTAAAATGGAGTTGGGAATCCGATGCTTTCCGTTAGCACTTCGTGGATTGAATATAATAGTTTTGTTCCCGATCAATTTTATTTCATTAAATTAATTTTCAGATACATTACAAACGATTTAAAGCCTGAGTAGCTGAAAATCCTTGTTTGAAAACTTTTCAGATAATTCTCTTTTGCTTTCTGATATTCGTTTTGCCTGTGATAAATATAAGCAATTTTGGAGTACATTCTGCTCTTTAAGTCAGTATGTTTTTTAAGTGAAATACAGGCATTGTTTTTTAATTTGTCAATGCTTTTCAGGTAATCATCATAATGAGTCATGTCCCTGTTTTTTGAAATGTTCTGATCGTGTTTTCTTATGTACGCCAATTTTTCGGTACAATAATAGACTTTGTATTCAGAAGCTATTCTCAGGTACAAGTCATATTGTCCGTCAACCAGCGTTTCGTCTATTAACCCGATTCTGTCAAGTGTTTCTTTTTTTACTGTAAATATGGAAAGCGGCAGGATTTTTTCCTCTAACAAATCAGGCAAGATATTTTTGGAAAAATCAAAACTGTAATCTGTAAAAGCAGCCTGCTTAACGGCATCAAACGGAATAAAACCAATGTTGTGGATAATGAAATTAATATCCGAATTTATATTGAAAATGTTTTGTAAAACCGCCAATTTATTGTTCGCCCAAATATCATCGGAATCTAAAATACAAATACAATCACCATCGGCTTTGCGAATACCTTCGTTTCTTAAAAAACTTCGTTTGCCTCCTTTTTCGTATCGGTAATATCGGAGCCGGCTGTCGTTAAAATGTTTTACAATACTTTCAGTTTCATCAGTTGAACCATCATCAATAATGATATGTTCAAAATGCGTATATGTTTGATTTAAAACACTTTGTATGGTTTCTGTAATTAAATGCGCCCGATTATATGTTATGGTGACAATGCTAAATTTCATATAGCGTCCCTTTTTGGAATTGATAGACTCTATCACAATAGTTCAACGCTGCTTTATCGTGCGAAATAAGAATTACCGTCAGGTTTTCTTTTTGCGATAATTCTTGTAAGTGGTTTAGAATTTTTATTTCATTTTCTTCGTCCAGTTGGTTGGTTGCTTCGTCCAAAATCAGAATTTGCGGATTGCAATATAAAGCCCTGATAATAGAGAGTTTTTGTTTTTGTCCTCCAGATAATTTTTGTCCGCTGTTTCCTGTGAAAGACCTGATCCCTTCTGGGAAGTTTTTAATTACTTCGTCAAAACCGATAGCATTTGAGAGGGATTCAATTCTTTCAAAATCAATTTCATTTTCGTTCTGGCCAATGGCGATATTTTCGAGCAAGGTTCCATTAAAGATATGCGGTTCCTGAGTGACATAACCAATAAGACTTAAATAGGCATTTTTGTTTTTTGAAGTTATTTCAGTTTCATCCAAAATAATTTTGCCGGATTTTGGATCAATTAACTTCAATATAATATGTAATAATGTAGTTTTCCCTATTCCTGATCTTCCGCTGATGCCAACAATTTCATTTTTTCCGATTTTAAGAGTAACATCGGTAATCAAAGGATTTTCATCAGTGTAACTGAAGTTTAGATCTTTAACTTCCAATTGATTTTTAAAATCGATTTTGATTTCATCCTGAAGAATCTCGGCTTCTGCCTTCGTATTTTTCAGAATAGATTCGATAGTATAATCGTAAGATTTAAGGCTGGAACCTGCAATAATTAATTTGTTTAGCGAAGGAATCAGTTTGAAGAAAACGGAAGCAATGAAAGAAAGCAGTAAAACATTTCTTGAATTCTCGTCAGAATTATGAACCAGATAAAATACCAGAATACTGATGATAATGATAATAATGATTTCTAGATATTTTGAGTTTGAATTCCGTAATGTGGTTAGAAACGCGTAGGTTTTATTCAGTTTTTTATTGGATAAATTGAACTTATTTAAAAAAGCATCTTCTTTTGAAGCACTTTTTATTTCAAAAAAACCATTGATTAAGTCTAAGAGGTAATTTACGTTGTTTCTGTAATCTGAAGAAAGACTTTTTTGAACCTTCTGCAATTTCCGAAAAGTGTAAAAAATAAGGAATGCCAAACAGAACAAAAGAATGGCAAATCCGGTAATTTTTGGAAATAAAAACAATCCTGCGCCTAAGATGAATGCAATAATGATACTTTCGGAAATAATGGTATTCAAGGACAGCAATACATTGTTGGCGAAATTATTAGGAACTTCTATAGTGTTTTTTATAATATCGCCTTTGTCCTGATTCTGATAAAAAAGATAATTACTATGAATAAATAACTGTGTGTATTTTTTTGAAATTTCTGATGAAATGGCATAAATCAACCGATTTTGATAGTTTATAAAAACAATACTGACGGCATTTTTTACAATAAAAAAAACAACCAATAGTACGATGCTAAAAACCAAATGTTCCTTTTGAAATAAAAACTGAAGGTATTTATTCTCAAATTTCGAATGACTGTCAATTGATAACATCAGAAAAGGCAATAAATACGCCACAGATAATAAATCCAACAAGACATTGCCCAAAGAAAAGGCAAAAAAAGGCAAAAGTCTGCTTTTGTATTTTTCAGGGACACAGTTTATTATTGATTTTATTTTGGATCTAGTTATCATAAATGGTCAAATAATTTTGAATCGTTTTCTCAATTAAAAACGTATTTTCTTCAGTTTCCGAAAATGATTCTGAAAGCAGGTTGTTACAGGCTTCAATCATTTCGGTTTTGTGAGCAGCGATTCTCCAATTTGGTGATGCCGTTGCACAGCCGATGCTTTTAGAAACAATCATGGTGTTGCTTTGCAAAGCTTCAGCGAATACCAATCCGAAACTTTCATAATTGCTGGTGTGCAGTAAAATTTTGGACTGGGCTAAATACTGCATCGTTTCATCATAAGACAATTGACCTTTTAGTATAATTGTGTTTTCTAAAGCGAGTAATCGTATTTTTTCTTCTAACGTTTTCCGTAGCATTCCATCTCCGATAATAACTGCTTTTATTGACTTTGTCTTATTGATTTTGGCAATGATATCGATGAAAAGAGCATGATTTTTTAAAGGAATCAGCGAGCCAATACTAATAATGTCAATCGTTTTTTTCGGCATATGACAGAAACTGTCAGGATGGATTCCCCACGGAATTATTGCTGCTTTTGTGTTGTAATTTTCATTAAAAACAGTTTGATGAAATGGAGACAAAACAAAGAGTTTCAGTTTTTTTAAAGGCAAGATTTTCGCATATTTATTCCCTTTCAAAGCATCCTGACCCATTAACGTTGTCAGATGCAATACTTGATTTCTTTTGGAAAACCAATGCCCAACCAAAGCACATTCGCCAAGCCAAAAGCTATGTAAAGCTGTAATTGGTTTGTCGCGATGTATTTGTTTTAATACCCGATAGGCTTTATTCCAAAGCAACATTTTAGAAATAATGGCACTGCTTCCCAAAGTGAAAACTTGAATTCCGTTCCAGTTATAAACCGATTTTTTTTTGGGGTAATGAAACGAAATAACGGAAATCTCATAGCCGGTAAGTTTGCGTAACTCCTTTACGTAAATCTGTAAGGCAGGAATGCAACTCGTATCGGTTTCATTTTCAGGAAAACCGGGCGTGAGAATTACGATATGGTTATTTTTTTTCGACAATACGATACAAATTGAAATCTCCTGGGAAATTTTTTAGTTTCTCCAATTGGTAATCTTGTTTTACGGTTTCCCAATTGAGCCATGGATTTTTGCCTTTCCATTGTTTCTCAAGTTGTTTTTCGTTGACTAAAAGTAAGGCATTTTTTTCAAAATCAGGAAGTTTTTCCTTCCACAGACTTTTGTATCTAAAATCCAATTTTCGGTTTTTTAAAGCAATGTCAATGTCAAATGCATAAAGTGTATTTCCTTGATAAGTTCGGATTCCATCAGCAATGTTTTTTTCCAATGAGTTTCTTTGGTAAAAAGGCTTTCCATAATACAACCCAATCGAGAACTGAATGAGTATAATTACAATAAAAACCGCTTTCTGATTTTTTAAAACTTCAAAAAACTCTTTAATGAAAGGGAAAAGAAAAGCAATTGCCAAAGGAAAAGAAAGAATCAGAAAGCGTTTGTTCTGAAACGGAATACCTCCTAAAAAAAGCAGATAAAGGAGTATTGCCGTTAAAAATAGTTTTTGGTATTTATAAAATGTAATTTTTCTTCTTTTCAAAAAAACAGCAAATAAAACGATTCCAAAGAATAAAAAAGCGGGATGGAAAAAAGTAAAAAAAGTATATATAAGGTTAATGTAACGATTTTTAGTTTCCCCGTCAACAGTAGTAAAATCACTTTGAAATATATTAAGAAAAGACCAGGACTGAAGCCATGGATGCGATAAAAACTGCAAGCTGTTCTGAGAACGTATTACAATATGCGGGATAGCAACTAAACCCGAAAATAAAACCGATAAAAGCAGATAAGTATAATTCTTTTTCTTGATTAAATGTATTAAAGCCAAAACACAAAAGGGAAGTAAAATCACTGCTGCTGCATAACGTGTCAGTAAAGCAAAAACGGCTAAAACTGCTCCAAAGAGAAAATTCCTGTTAGTGTCTTTTTGTATAAAGAGTAAAAGATGATAAATGGCAAGTGTTGTAAAACAACAAGCCAGCATGTCAGACATGATTAAAATACTATGGACAAGAGCTATTGGGGACAGAATAAAAAACAAAAAAGGGATGTTTTGAGCTGAATTTTCATTGTAAGTCAATTGGATGATTTTTTCCAGATAAAAGGCAGTAATACTAAATGCGAAGACCGAAATCAATTGCAAAGCAATGGCTGTATTCGGAATTATAAAACTTAAAATACTACCGAAAATTGGATAATAAACTCCCCAAAAATAATCCCCTGGAGATTTTCCGGTTTGCATAAAACTTCTCAAAGCTTCGGTATACCTCAGGTATTCATAAGAATCCTGTCCGTATAAGCCATCGAATGAAAGTCCGTAATAGAGAGTCACCCAAACGAAGATTGGAAACAGATAAAAAAAGTGATGTATTTTAATATGCTGCATTTAAGTTTTAAGATTTAGAAAGTATCAACGTCTCCGAGTGTAAATTTTAATTTTTCAAGAGGAAAATGAGAGCCTAAATTTTTATAGCCCACAAGCCATGATTTAAAATCTATGCTTTTCTGATTTTTCATCCATTCATAAGGCAAAGTCCCTGGGGAAGTCTGGAAGGTGATTTTCTGAATTCCGGCTTTTTTGCAAATCTGTTTTAGACTTTGCATGGCTTTGTTGAAATTTTCTTCAGATGAAGCTTCAACATCTCCAATTTCCAGTCCGTTTTTAATCTTAATCCAGAAGAAGCAATCCTCAAGAACAATGTTGAAATTATCTGAAAAAGTCTTGTAATTGTAATACGCTTTATTTCTGCAGACAGAAACATAATCTTCCGGAATACTTCCTTTAAGCGTTTTTTCTGTAATGTGTTTTTCGAATATTTTTTTTAGGTAAGATTTATAAAAAATACGAATAAATGGTATTTTTTGCATTCCGTTTTGAATTGGATATTTCGAGGCTGGGATGGAATAACCCATCATTTGTTCGTTGGATTTTCCGCCAAGTTTATTTAAAAAGGCATGCGCCGAATTTTCGTTTGGAAATCCCCATAAAAAAGTAATTCCGGACTGTTCCATTTTTGCGTATGTAAGTGCGGCCAGCTTGGTAAAAAGCCCTTTTCCGTTGTAATCCGGATGTGTCATCGTGTTTACGGATTGGGCTCCAATTTCAGTCTGATTTTTGTAATGCATTAAAACTGGGACAACGCCATAAAAAGCTATTGGTTTACTGTTATCGTACGCGAAATATCCAAAATAGTCGTCAATAAGATATTTAGAGTCGAACTTCTTCAAAACAAATTCTAATGGAATGCTTTTTCCATATACTTCTTTGTAAAGTAACCGAAAATCATCGAGACGGTCTTCTGTAAACGGTTGAATTGAATATTCCATAATTTATAAATAAGATCCTTTTAATAAACAAACTAAAAATTGTTCTTTTGAAATATACGGATTGATGGTAATCCGGTTTTTCAGCATCGGATTGTATTTGTCTTTTTCAGTTTTGTAATCTAACAGAAGGATTTTGGAATATCCTGTTTGCTGACACGAAGCAACCAAATCATCAGTGTAAGTTCCAAACGGAAAGGCAAAAGAGTTGATCTTTGTTCTTGTGATTTCTTCCAAAATTGTTTTGTTTGAACGAATTTCCGCTTCGGCATTTTCTTTTGTAATGGCTTCTAAATTTGCGTGTGTCATCCCATGTGCACCAATGGAAAACAAGGGGTTTTCAGCTATTTCCTTTATTTGATTATTATTCAATAACTTCCAGTAAACATCAAAGTCACCAGTGATAATTTGATTCCACTCTTTTTCGAATAAAGCATAAATTGGTTCAATTTGGTCGTATTCTAAAAACTTACAACGATTCTTTAGTGTTGATCCGTTATGACTGAAATCATTCCGGCCGGTTTTCCGGTATGCATTTCCTTCGAAAACAACCTCCTTTTTTTCGGTGTAAAAGGTAACCAGATCCAAAAAATCCGGCCATAAAACGTTCTTTTTATCATGAATTGACGTGATGAAAAAAGTGGCTGGGAATTTGTGTTTTTTAAGGATTGGAAGAGCAAATTTATAATTGTTGTATTGTCCGTCATCAAAAGTCAAAGCAATATTAAGCGTATTTTTTTTGAATCTCCCAACATAGAAATCTTCGAGAGAAAGGACATTGTAATTTTTGGAAAAATAATCCATCAGTTCTTCAAAGTAAGCTTTGGAAATAAAGCGGCTATTGTATTTGTTTTCCCCAGAAAGATCAATTCCATGGAATGCGATAATACGTTCTCCGTACCTGTTTCTCAGCAAATAACTTCGAAAACCTATTTTAAACAAAACGAATCTTTGCCACATCAGGATATGATGTATTGTTCTCAATAGTATTGATTTTATCCGCAGCACTGTCATTACTTATAGATTTTCATTAAAGAGCTGGCCAAAATTGATTTGGTTTTTAGTTTTAGAATTTTGAGCAAATCCCGGTTTTGACTTTTAATCCATTCCCGGTGAAATTCCACTTCATTAACTACTTTAGAAACAGCATAATCGTAATATTTTCGGGTGTAATTTCTTTTAAAATCGATTTCTCTGTCTGTTGAGGTTTCCCAATCAGGTCTGACAGTGATGTTGTTTTCAATTTCGTTATACAAAGAAGTTCCTTTTATCGGATAGGCAATCGTGATGGTGTAATGCGTAGGATTGGCTTCTTTAAGATATTGTATGGTTTCGGTTATGTCCGTTTCTTTTTCACCGGGATAACCAACCATGATAAAAGTACCTGTTTCAATTCCCAACGAGTTCGTATCCTGAATCATTTTTTTGACATGGTTCACATCTACTCGACGATCCATGGCATCGATTATCTTTTGCGAACCGCTTTCGGCTCCAATCCAAATACGAAAACATCCGGCTTCCTTCAAAAGACGTAAGATTTCTTCATTTAATCTTTCGGCGCGGGTTATACATTCGAAACGGATTTGTGCATTTTGTTTTACCACTTCTTCGTGAAAAGCAGTAAGCCATTTGTGACTTATAGTAAAAACATCATCAACAAACCAAATGGCATCCGGATTGTATTTGTTTTTAAGCATTTTCATTTCTTGGGCGACTAAGTGTGGAGGTCTTCGGCGGTAACTTTGTCCGTAAACTGCCGTGCTGCACCATTTGCAGGTATAAGGACAGCCTCTTTGTGTAGAAATTGTCATAGAGCTTTCTCCATGATTGTTTTTCCAGGTTTCGAGGTATTTTTCATTTGGAATAGCATCGCGATTGGGCAACGGGAGTTCATCCAATTCTTTAAACTTTGTTCTTTCGGATGTTTTTATTACAACGTCATTTTCCAGATAAGCAATTCCGGTTACAGATGAAAAATCACCGTTTGCCATAATTGTGTTGTACAACTCGTGTGTAGTTTCCTCGCCTTCTCCAATGATAAGGAAATCAGCTCCAGTTCTCAGATAATTTTCAAGATTAAAAGTAACATCCGGTCCGCCAAGAATTATTTTAGGGAAATTATAGGTTGCTGTTTTTAGTTTTTTTATCAGTTTAACAACCTCTATTTTAGTCATTAAATTGGTGTAAATAGAAATAACTTTTGGCTTCTTTTCTAAAATAAAATCCAGTTGGGCTGATTGCGAATAGAAAGTACTGTCGAAGACATCATTAGAAATGTTTTTGCTTAACAAATAGGCCGAAACATACAATAAACCCAATGGTGGATAGGGTTTCATTATCTTTTGCTCCTTGGGATCATCGGACAAATAATAAGCATGTGTAAATAGAATACTCATTTTTTTTGAAGTGCTATTAAGTAATGATCAGCATATTTTGATAAAAAAGACTGGTTTTTAACTGTATTTTCCAATGAATTTAAAACGGAGACTAATTTTGGCTTCTTTCTGAAAAAGGGTTCTAAATAGGATGGAGGTACAAAAATACCAATCGGTTTTAGGTGGTTGATTACAAAAACCTCTGAAGCTAAATGTACAACTTCTTTCGGATTGTGGTAATAGGTTTTTACATTTTCTCCATCCACATTGGCTGTGATGTTTTCTTTTTTTCTTCGGAAAACAGCTTTAAAATTGGCTTTCGTCAAAAAGTAAAATTGTTCCCAAAGCGTGTTTTTTGGCATAATAACCAATGCTAATTGCCCTTTTTCGGTGAGCAACTCAGATGAATTTTTAAAAAACTGTCGTAATTCTGTTTTGGAGAGGCAATTTAATCCGCCGAAATTTGAAAAAATCATATCAAACTTCTGATCCAAAAAAGGAAAGGGAAGATTGTTTATGTCTGCTTCTCGAAAGATGAGATTTTCTAAATTGATTTTATTTTTTGCAACCGCAATCATAGCAGAAGAAATATCTGTAGCAGTAACTTTGTAGTTTTGTCGGGCTAACCAAATAGCATCTTCACCAGTTCCGCAATTAACTTCCAAAATGGTTGTCGCCTGATTTTCACTCAAAATTTCAGTTAAATGTTGGTAAACCAAACTGCGTTGAAGTTTTCCAATTACAGTATTTGTAAAAGTTTTGTCATAGTTTGTGGCTGCTATGTCGAAACTAGCGTTCATTGTTGGCTTTTTTCAAGTATAGTGAATCGGCAAATGCACTCGGAATATAATAACCTAATTTGAGAATCGATTTTATTTTTTGAAAAGAAACCTTCAATGGGTTTCGAACGATGGCTTTTAGGTTCAGAAAACCTTGATTCTTCCGATATTCTTTATGTACAAAGCGTTGCAATTTTCTGTAATAATCCGATTTGAATGTGCCGTTAAACATCATTTCAAGATCGTCAGAATCTTTCCAGTTGGATTTTTCTTTCAAATCACTTTTTACTTTTTCATAAAATACGGTTCCCGGTAAAGGATAGGAAACGGAAATGCCAATGTTGTCCGGCATCAGTTCTTTAACCATCGTAACGGTTTTTAAAATATCGTTCTGATTTTCGCCCAGATAACCAAACTGAAGGAAAAATGCAACCCGGATATTTTTTGCTTTCAGCAGTCGGGTAGCTTCATAAATCTGTTCTACTTTCGTGCCTTTGTCCATAGCATCGAGTATTTTTTGAGATGCACTTTCGGCACCAACCCAAACTTCTTCCAGCCCTGATTTTGCCAGAGCATCAATTGTGTCTTCTTTTAAAAGTAAATCGACACGGCTTTGAATATAAAAGCTGATTTTCAGATTTTGTTTTTGTAATTCAGCATGGAACTCTTGAACCCAATTTGGTTTTAATCCAAAAATATCATCGCACATCCAAAAACGGTGTACACCGAAAGATTCAGTTAAAAAGCGAATGTGGTTGACAATGTATTCCGGCGAATGTGCGTGGTAACGATTACCATAAATAGGTTTTGCGCACCAATTGCATTTGTAGGGGCAACCACGTGTTGTAGCTATATTTAGTGTAAAGGGTTGGCCGCTTTGTTTCCAAATATTTTTATAACTTTCAATAGAAATGAGATCCCAGGCCGGAAGGGGTAATTTGTCTAAATCCTGAAGAACATTTCGTTTGGAATTGACTCTGATTTCATTTTCCTTTTGGTATACAACACCCGAAATTACCGCTATAGATTCTTTTTTCTCAATAGAATTTATGAGTTCTAAAAGCGTAATTTCTCCTTCACCCTGAATGATATAATCAGCACCCATTGCGATGTATTTTTCATAATGATCGGTCGAATCGGAACTGCAGATAATGACAATGCAATTTTGCTCTTTCCCAAAACCAATCATTTGAAAACAGGCTTCACGCATCGTCGTCAGGCACATTTTGGTCAAATAATTAAAGCCGTCGTCATATATGACCAGATATTTCGGTTTTTTATTTTTTATAACCGATTGAATTCCGAAAGGACTTTCGAGTAAGTTGGTATCAAATAAATCAACGCAATAGTTATTTTCCCGCATTAATGCAGCAGCATACAACGTTCCCAAAGGCGGAAAAGGAGTTTTGTTTTTCCATTGTTTTGGGTCGAGTCTGTAATAGTACGAATGCGAAAAAAGAATATCAAGCATGTTCTTTTTGTAAAATAATATTGAAATTATGTCTGACTTCTTCAATTTTGCCGTTTAAGGCTAAAATGACTTTTCTCTGAAAGTGAGAAGGATGATGTTTTGAAATGTTTTTGGTTGATTTGAGCGCAATTTTAAAATCCTCTTCTTTCATAAATCGGAATTTTGATTTCCATTTGCTAAGTGTGATTTTCTTAAATATGGAATCGATAAATCCGCCAATAGGGTTGTCGAGTAAAAATTCGATTATTTTAGTAAAAACCGGTTTTTTCAAAGTTTGAACGCTGGATAAATCAGGTTCAAACTTTGAAAAATAATCGGTCACCCAAAGGTTTTTTTGGTAAAATTCTTCAAAAATCACTTTTCCCTGCATAGGGATTAAGGTCTTTAATTCTGTGGCTGTAAACCTGTTTTTTTCTTCAATTTCAAGGTTTGAAGTTGAGATGAAATAATTAATACAGAAATATTTTCGTGAATTTAACAGAAATATTTTTTTGTATAGCATCAATAATGTTCTGCAGATCCACAATTTATTTGGTTTTGTAATGACAAAAAAGTCGATGTCGCTTTTTTCGTCATAATATCCTTTGGATAAAGATCCTGAAATACCTACAGCCTCGACGTATGGAAATTTTGAAATAAAACGAGCCTTTTTGCGGGCCTTTATCATTATTTTACTGGCTTCAATGTTTCCTTTTAGTCTTTTCGTAACGCTTTCTAAATCACGCGAATAAATATAGAACTCATCTACTTTAAGGAGTATTTTTTCCTCAATCAGATGTGCTAATTCGTCCACTGTTTCAGATAAATTAGTATAGTTCGTGTAGCTATGGATTTCCTCTATTTTTAAAGGATATCTGAAAATAGAAAAATATAATATAGTTTTTAAGGCTTCCAAACGAATTGTTTTATAACCTAAATATACTAAAAAATGTTTTCTAATGCGCTTCCAACCAATCTTTTCCTAATCCTAAATCTACATCTAAAGGAACATCCAACTGGAATGCATTCTCCATTTCGTTTTTAATCATAGGTTGTATTTTTTCGAGTTCGCTATTGTGAACATCGAAAACAAGCTCATCATGCACCTGAAGCAACATTTTTGATTTCCAGTTTTCAGAAACCAATTTTTTATGAATGTTAATCATTGCAATTTTTATGATATCTGCTGCGCTTCCCTGAATAGGTGCATTTACAGCATTTCGTTCGGCAGCTCCACGAACCACGGCATTTGCAGAATTAATATCTTTTAAATAACGACGGCGTCCGGAAACAGTCTGTACATAACCATGATCTCGGGCAAAATCAATTTGTTCCTGAATATAAGCTCTCAGTCTAGGGTAGGTTTTGTAATAAGCATCAATTAAAGCAGCACTTTCGCTTCTTGATAAATTGGTCTGATTGCTTAGTCCAAACGCTGAAACACCATAAATAATACCAAAGTTTACCGTTTTGGCATGGCTACGTTGTTCTTTGGTTACTTCTTCCAGAGCTACATTAAATACTTTTGCAGCGGTACTTCGGTGAATGTCTTCGCCGTTTTGGAAGGCTTTAATCATGTTTTCTTCTCCGCTTACAGCTGCAATAACGCGTAATTCAATTTGCGAGTAATCGGCAGAAAGCAACGTATGATTTTCGTCTTTGGCAATGAATGCTTTTCGGATTAATCGACCTCTTTCGGTACGAATTGGAATATTCTGTAAGTTTGGATTGTTTGAGCTCAATCGGCCTGTGGCGGCTACCGTTTGCATATAATCGGTATGAACCCGCTGTGTTTTTGCATCAACCTGTTCCGGTAAAGCCAAAATATAGGTGCTTTGCAATTTTACCATTTGGCGCCAGTCCAGAATTTGCCTTACGATTTCGTGCTCGTTAGATAAATAACTCAGAATTTCTTCGCCGGTTGCGTATTGACCGGTTTTGGTTTTCTTTTGTTTTGCACCTCCGATTTTCATTTTTTCAAAAAGAACATCACCCAATTGTTTTGGAGACGCTAAGTTGAATTTCTCGCCAGCCGTTTCGTAGATTTTCTGTTCCAAATGTTTGATTTCAACATCCATATCCTTCGACATTGCTTTCAGATAATCGACATCCAGGCGAATTCCTTCCCGTTCCATATCGGCTAATACTTCAATTAATGGAATTTCAATTTCTTCAAAGAGTTTTTTAGTTCCGGTATTTTGTAATTTTTCGGCAAAAACATCTTTTAGTTGCCATGTAATATCGGCATCTTCAGCAGCATATTCTTTAATTTCCTCTAAAGCAACATCCCGCATGGATTTTTGGTTTTTCCCTTTTTTTCCAATTAAGGTTTCAATCGCTTTTGGTGAATATTTTAGATAAGTTTCAGCCAAAACATCCATATTGTGTCGCATGTCAGGATTAATCAGATAATGCGCAATCATGGTATCGAAGACTTTTCCTTTTACCGAAACTCCGTAGTTGGCTAGTATTTTTAAATCGTATTTGATATTCTGACCGATTTTTTCGATGTTCTCATTTTCGAAAAACGGAACGAATTTTTCCAGGAGTGCTTTTGCTTCGTCCTGATTTTCAGGAAACGGAATGTAGTAACCTTTCCCTTTTTCAAATGAGAATGAAACACCTACTAATTCGGCGTTTAATGCGTCAATTCCTGTGGTTTCGGTATCAAAACAAACAGAAGTCTGCTGCATTAGGGTTTGTAAAAATAATTGAATGCCTAAATTTCCCTGTACAATTTCGTAATGATGATTCGTGTTTTCCAGTGTATTGTAATAACTGCCGTGTCCTTCGGTACTTTCACTGTCTCCACTGTCAAAAAGGGAAAACTGATCTTCGTTTTTTATTGTTTTTTTTGTTGTTTTTAAAGCAGAATTTCCGTTTTCAACTTCGTCGTATTCTTTTCCTGAACCGAATAATTTGTCAAATTGTGTTTTCAGCTGGCGGAACTCCAATTCTATAAAAAGAGCTTCGGTTTTTTCTACATCAGGTTTGGAGAGTTCATACGCTTCAGCATTGAATGTTACAGGACAGTCGAGTAGTATTGTGGCCAGTTTTTTGGATAAAACCCCTTGTTCTTTATTCGCTTCGATTTTTTCTTTGAGCGCACCTTTCAGTTTGTCCGTATTGGCTAATAAATTTTCCATGGAACCAAATTCAGCCAATAATTTTTTGGCGGTTTTCTCGCCCACACCAGGTAATCCGGGAATATTATCTACAGCATCACCCATCATTCCTAGAAAATCAATAACCTGAAGAGGATGTTCTACCTCAAATTTTGCCTGTATTTCAGGAATACCCCAAATTTCAATATCATTTCCTAAACGCGCCGGGCGGTACATGAAAATATTTTCAGAAACCAATTGCCCGAAATCTTTATCCGGAGTCACCATAAAAACCTGATAATCTTCTTTTTCAGCCTGTTTTGCAAGTGTGCCAATTAAATCGTCCGCTTCAAATCCTGCCTCTTCAATAATAGGAATATGCATGGCACGTAAGATTTCCTGAATATAAGGTACAGCAATTTTTATGGCTTCGGGAGTGGCGTCTCGATTGGCTTTGTATTCAGGGAACATTTCAGAACGAACCACACTTCCTCCTTTATCAAAAGCAACGGCTAAATGATCCGGCTTTTCCCTTTTGATGACATCAATCAGCGAATTCATAAATCCCAATACTGCCGAAGTATCGACTCCTTTGGAATTAATTCGGGGATTTTTGATAAAAGCATAATAACCACGGAAGATTAAAGCGTAAGCATCTAACAGAAAAAGACGTTTTTGTGACATGATTTTGAAAAATTAGAACGTAAAAATAAGCAATCGCTGCCTAAAGTTTGTACTCAAGTTAAATTTTAATTAATTAAAACCGGAATAGAAATCATTCTTTGTTACTTTGAGTGTGTTTTTTGGAAAATAAAAATAAAATATGAACATTCTTATCGTCGAAGATCATCAGGAATTAGCCTCTGAATTAACAGATTATCTTTCTGATACAGGTTACGTTTGTAAATGGGTGAGTGCTTGTGAGATTGCTTTGGAAGAATTGCACAGTAATAGTTATGATGCCATGCTTTTGGATTTAGGGCTTCCGGATGGAAGTGGTTTTGATGTTTTGAAGGCAGTCAGAAAAGCAAAATCCAAAATTGCGGTTATTGTAATTACGGCCCGTGGAGAATTGAATGATAAAATTGACGGTCTTCAGCTTGGTGCCGATGATTATCTTACGAAACCGTTTGCCCTGACTGAATTGGGAGCCCGCTTGTATGCTGTTATCAGGAGAATTCACGGATTTTCGGTAAATGAATTAGAAATTAACGGATTTACGATTCAATTGCAGGATTACAAAGTGAGCTACGGTTCTGTCGCTATTAGCCTGACAAAAAAAGAATTTGACATTTTTCAGTATTTGGCATTGAATAAAAATCGGGTAATTACCAGATTGCAACTTACGGAGCATGTTTGGGGCGACATTCTGGAAGTTAATTCGGATTCTAACTTTATTGATGTGCATGTTCGCAATTTGCGTAAGAAATTAGACAAACATACTAAGCTGGATTGGTTTGAAACGGTAAGAAACGTGGGCTATCGAATTAATTTAGAGTTATGAAAATCAAACACCAATTGGCTGTTTTCAGTGTTATAAACAAACTCATTATCGTTTTGATTTTATGGTTTTTGCTTCCGCTGTTGGTTCAAAAGGTGGTGTTCTCGCATATTGATAAAAGCCTTTTGGAGAAAAAACAAAAATTTGTCCAGCATTTGGATAAAGAAGAAATAAATGATTTTTTAATCCGAAAAGACACAGCCGAAACTTACGCCAGTTTTTCTACTTTACACAGTGAATTTCTGCAATTATATCAGGTTAAGGGTAAGTTGGGTAATCCTAAATCTTTTTATAGAAATGAATCCAGGGTAATCGAAGAAGAAGAAAATGATTTCCGGATATTGTACTTTGATTTTACATATGAAAACAGCAATTACAGACTTGAAATAGGCAATGACCTGAGTGAAATTAAAGACCTGATTTATGTTATCAGAGTTTTTATTTTTATCATTTTAATAGCATCAATTTTGGTCACTTTTTTTTCCGAAACCGTCTTTACAGAATATTTGCTCAAACCTTTCAATAAAATTATAAAGGCAAAAATAAAGCATATTGATAATCCGGACTCTTTCGATTTTAAGCCGGTTGAAACCCATTCCAATGAGTTTAAAGAACTCGACGAAGGTCTAAATTCAATGATGGTCAGGATCCAGGACGTTTTTAATAAAGAAAAACAATTTATTGCGAATGTTTCCCATGAACTACTGACACCTATTGCGTTGCTCAAAAACAGGTTCGAAAATTTAATCCAAAATAAAAGCCTTGATGATCAGGCAATAGATAAAGTAGTAAGCTCTTTAAAAACACTGGATGTTTTAAAAAAAATCATCAATAATTTATTACTGATTTCCAAAGTTGAGAACAATCAATACCATGTTGATGAAACAATCAGTATCAATGAATTAGTAAAGGAATTAATCGAAGAGTTTGAAGATCGGATCAATGATAAAAATATTCAGGTACGATTTGATATCAAAGAATCAGTTGTTATAAAAGGAAATAAGACATTATTGCACGTTATGTTTTTTAATTTGATCGGTAATGCAATAAAATATAACAATACAAACGGAAACCTGGTATTTTCAGACACAATCATTAATGAGCATTATGCGGTTGTTATTTCGGATAGCGGATTTGGGATGTCACAAAATCAGGTTACACAGTTATTTAATCGTTTTACCAGGTTGAATTTCAATCAGGAAGGGCAGGGGTTAGGGTTAGCTATCGCTAAAAGTATTGCACAATTGCATCATATTGAAATCGAAGTTGCTTCTGAAATAAACAAAGGAAGTTCTTTCAGTTTGCTGTTCCCAAGTGTTTCGAAACATAAATAAAAGTTAAATTGATTTATAGCGGTAAATCTTCATCTAAACTTCATTTTCGGGTTCTAATTTTGACATATAATTAATAACAAATAACAATTTAAATAGTAGAAATCATGAAAAAATTATTGATGTTAGCCGTTTTAACCTTAGGAACAACTGCTATGGTAAATGCTCAAACTGAACCTGTAAAAAAAGTTCCTGCAAAAGAAGTCAAAATGAAAAAAAACAAAATGCACCACAAAACTGAAAAAACTGAAGCAAAAGCGGATGAAACAAAAGCTAAAAAATAATTAAGTTGGCATTTACTTAATTTATTGAGGGAGATTGAGGAATGGTTTTTTGGGGCCGGCAAAATTTTGCCGGCTTTTTTAATTGTATCAGAGTTAAATTTTTAATAAATAAGAAATTCCCAAGGCTAATATTCGTTATTTTGCTTAAAATTTTTAATATAATGATTTTACGAATTCTTATTTTAGTAGGAGTCCTTTTGTTGATTGAATTCTATGCTTTTCAGGCTTTTAGAGCAATTGTCAAAACAAAATGGATTTTAAATACATACCTAGTAGTCAGTGTTTTAATTGTAACTTATATTGCGTATTCTGTTTTTCAATTTGATCGTCATATAGGACAAACCCAAAAAACATTATTTACAATGGGGCTATTTTTGTTAGTTTACTTACCAAAAATTATTATTACTGTAGTGCTCTTAGGAGAAGATATTGTTAGGTTTTTTGCCGGATCAGCCAATTATTTTATTGAATACGATAATCGCGAAACCTTTCTGCCAAACAGAAGGAAATTTGTGAGTCAGGTAGCGCTAGGCTTGGCGGCTGTGCCCTTTTTGTCTTTGATTTACGGAGTGACAAAAGGGAAATATAATTTTAAAGTTTTTAAGCAAGATGTTTTTTTTCCTGATTTGCCTGATGCTTTCGATGGATTTACTATTACACAAATTTCAGACATTCATAGTGGGAGTTTCGATAATTCTGAAAAAATAATTCATGCTGTCGATTTGATTAACGAACAAGTTTCAGATATTTTATTGTTTACAGGTGATATTGTCAATGCTAAAGCGGATGAAATGCATCCTTGGATTGAAGTTTTTAACAGATTGAAGAAACCGCAGTTTGGTAAGTTTTCAATTCTTGGAAATCACGATTATGGAGCTTATCTGGAATGGAATTCGGAAGAAGAAAAAGCTAAAAATTTTGAAGAAATAAAAGATTTGCACCGTCAGATTGATTTTAAGCTGATGCTGAACGAACACGTGAAAATTAAAAAAGGTACTGATGAAATTGCTTTGATCGGAGTTGAAAACTGGGGGAAACATTTTGGACAGATAGGAAATTTGGACGAGGCTTCAGAAGGAGTTTCGACAAAGGATTTTAAAATTTTAATGAGCCATGATCCAAGTCATTGGGAAGAAATTGTGAAAAACCATGATAAGAATGTTCAGTTAACTCTTAGTGGTCACACGCATGGAATGCAGTTTGGTATAGAAATTCCGGGTTATTTTAAATGGAGTCTGGCGCAATATATGTACAAACAATGGGCAGGCTTGTACGAAGAAATGGGCAGGTATATCTATGTAAACAGAGGTTTTGGTTTTCATGCTTATCCGGGGCGTGTTGGGATTATGCCTGAAATAACGGTAATACGTTTAAAAAAAGGACAAAAATTAGCATAATTTGGTAAAAACACTATATTTGTATAACAAAGTTTAATAAAATATTACACTATGTCAAAATTTGGAGAACTTATAAATACCCAAGTGCCGGTTTTAATCGATTTTTACACCGATTGGAATGAGTCGTCACAGTCTATGCATCCGGTAATAAAAGATGTTGCAGCTGCATTGGGAGATAAAGCCAAAGTGATTAAGATTGATGTAGATAAAAATCAGGAATTAGCTGAAGCACTTCGGATAAAAGGATTACCAACATTAATGATTTATAAAGAAGGTCAAATGATGTGGCGTCAATCCGGCGAATTAGATGCGAATACAATTATCGGCTTAGTTCAGGAGCAAATCTAGTATATTACATCAAAAATAAATCCTTTTTCTTTTAGGATTTTAATTGTTTTAGGTAAAGCATATTGAGTATTTTTAAAGGCTTTCACACTGTCGTGAAAAACAATAATGCTTCCTGAAGTTGCTTTTTGAGTTGCATTTTCCAAGCATTTTTCGGGTGAAATATTTTGGTCAAAATCAGCGGTAAGAACATCCCACATAATTATTTTATAACCTGCTTTTAGCAATTCTTGAGATTGCGAGGGTTTTATTTTGCCATAAGGTGGACGAAATAATTTACTGTTTCCGGTTTTTATCTTCGAATTAATCTCTTGTTCACACAATCTAACATTCTTCAGATAGTCGTTTTTCGTTGTTTTCCAACCTTGCAGATGGTTGAAAGTATGATTTCCTATGGCGTGACCTTTTTGGGTTACTTTTTCGAATATTTCGGGGTGTTTTTCAATATTGCTGCCAATGCAGAAGAAAGTAGCTTTAATGTCACTTTCTTTAAGAACTTCTAAAACCCATTCGGTGATTTCAGGTGTTGGTCCATCGTCAAAAGTGAGGTAAATTTTTTTTTCAGTATTGGGAATGTCCCAAGTCTGATTACTAAATAATCGCTTGACGAAACGAGGTGTTTTTATCCAATAGAAATCCATTTTGTAAAAATAAGGCTTTCAAAGTAAAACTCTGAAAGCCCAATTAAAATTTTTGTCTTATCTGTTTTTTTATTCCATCTCAGCTCCAAAACGCTCAAAACGTTTGTTGTAGCTGTTGAATATGGCTTTTTGCTCGTTATAGAAAGCATCGTCCTTATTGTCTTTCATGATGTGAAGTAAACCACGGTATCTTTCAATGCTTGTGAAAATATCAACTCCCATATCGTTTTGGTCTACAGGGTCTATTCCGCTGAAATACCTTAAATTATCTTGGTATTTTGCCGCTAATTGTTTTAGTAATTGACGTGCTTTTTCTTTCTCTCCGAGTTTATAATAACCATCAGCAAAAGGATCAACCATACTATAGAAGTCATAATAATCCAAAGGCATTTTGGTTAATGCCAATTCGATTATTTTTTTGGCTTTATCATTTTTACCTTCTTCGATTAACTGATTCATTAATCGGGTTAGGTTAGTTCTGTAGGAGATACAATCCTTACGCGTTTGAGGGTCGTGGTAAATGTCTTTACTGTCTCCGTTACCCCAAGTCCATTTCATGGCATTTTTATACATTATATCCGAATCGATTTTGCCCATGTCAAAACCATAAGCATCTTTAGGAAGCGGTGTTTTTATTGGGATCAGCCTGTAAACCATTCCGTCGAGTTGCAGATAGTCTTTCATCCAGATATAATCTTCGTCCGCGAATGCACCCGGAGAAAAATAAACAGGTCTTTTCCAATTATTATTTCTTACGATATCAAGCATCATCAGCCTGTTTTTATATAAAGCATCGCCTTTTATATCAACGTCAATATAAGGAACTATGGAGTCTTGGTATTTTGGATTGACTACTTTGTTTTTTAGTACTGAATTTTTATCAACAGGAATTCGGATTTTATTTGAAGGATAAAAATGAATGCTCTGTCCGTTTTTCATTTCGATTAAAGTTCTTGGATCATCACTTGAAACAAAATCGAAAAATTTATTTACATCAAGTCTGTCTTCAGTTGTTTTGTCAAAAATCAAATAATCACGAGTTCCCGCAACATAATCTTTATGTGAAAATGAAATAGGTACAGGGTCAGAATCATAAGCTTTCGCTTTCATTTGATCAATATACCAATCAGTCATTAAAAGGCTGGTGTTTACTATTCGAACGTCAGTTCTGTAGCCTTCAATTTCCTGTAAATACCATAAAGGAAAAGTGTCGTTATCTCCAATGGTAAATAAAATAGCATTCTTCTCACAAGAATCAAGATACGCTCTGGCTCCTGAAGTTGCAGTATATTTTCCTGAACGATCGTGGTCATCCCAGTTTTGGACAGCCATTAAGATTGGGGCGGCGAAAAGACACGCAGTTATAGCAATTGGCGCTGCTATTTTTGGAGTGATGTAGGCTTTTATGAAATCGTAAATTGCATAAACTCCTATTCCAATCCAGATGGCAAACACATAGAACGACCCAACAAGGGCATAATCTCGCTCTCTTGGTTCAAAAGGCCTTTCATTTAGATAGATTTTAAGTGCAATTCCTGTAAATAAAAATAAGGCAAGTACAACATAAAAACTTTTGATGTCTTTTTTGGCATGGAAAAAGAATCCGATTAGTCCAATGATAAAAGGTAAGAAGAAATACGTGTTTCTTCCTTTGTTGTTTTTCCAGTCGGCAGGAAGGTTTTTCTGTGAAGGTAATCGTAATTCATCGATAAAATTAATTCCGCTTATCCAGTTTCCGTCTTTTAAGTCGTATTCTCCCTGGTTGTCGTTTTGTCTTCCGGTAAAATTCCACATCAGATATCTCCAGTACATATATCCGAACTGGTACTGAAACATAAAGGTAAAATTGTCTAGCGCTGTTGGTTTTTCAACATCGAGATAGTTTCCATAAGATTTAAGAAATTTTTCATAATCTTCAACATCTAATTTTCCGGATTGATACGCTGCTCTGAACTCAGAGACAATTTGCAGTAATTCCTGTTCTTCGGCATACTCGGCCTTAACTCTGAAATCAAGGACATTGGTGAATTTCATATAATTTGCAGCATGCTCCGTACTCCACATACGAGGCAGAATCGCTTTTTGCTTGTCATCCGTATTTTGTCCGGCATTTTTGTAATTGTTTACAATCACATACTCTCTTTTTTTATAATCACGCTCGTAGTTCGGTTTTTCATCAACATACGGGTTGTTTTCATCCAGACCGGCATAAGCATCTGAGAACTGAGGTCCGTAAAATAATTTTTGTTCACCATATTGCTCACGATTGTAATACGCTAAAACTTCTCGGGCATCTGACGGATTGTTTTCGTTTATAGGGGTTTTCGCATTAGCACGAATTGGCAGCATCATCCAGGTAGAAAAACCGATAAAGATGAATAATACGCAAAGGATCAATGTGTTATAAAGTACTTTTCCTTTTTCTCGTGTATATTTCAAGCCGAAATAAAAGAAAGCAATCAATAGAATTGTTACAAAAATGGTTCCTGAATCGAAAGGCAATCCCAGACTGTTTACCATAAATACTTCGGTAGCACCAAAGAAAGTCATAGTCCATGGTAATAATAATTTGAAGATAAAAAGCAAAACAGCAACTACTACTATGTTGGCTATGATAAAGCCTTTAATTGTAATGTTCTTGTAATTTTTAAAGTAATATAAAAAACCGATTGACGGAATTGTCAGTAATGCCATAAAGTGAACACCGAACGAAAGGCCTACTACCAATGAGATAATCAATAGCCATTTGTTTCCGCGAGGAGTATTCATATCGGCTTCCCAGCGTAACCCAAGCCAAAAAAGCAAAGCGATGAGTAATGTTGCCATGGCATATACTTCAGCTTCAACAGCATTAAACCAAAAACTGTCTGAAAAAGTAAAAGCCAAAGAACCTACAAAAGCACTTCCTAAAATTGCAATTGCGTTGTTTTTATTGAGTTCGGTATAGGAAATAATGATTTTTCTCAACAAAAGAGTTGAGGACCAAAACATAAATAATATGGTAAAAGCGCTTGAAAAAACGGACATCATATTGACCATCAGTGCAATATGTTCTTTGTTTGTTGCAAACATTGCAAAAAATGCACCAATCATCTGGTATAAAGGAGCACCCGGTGGATGTCCAACTTCAAGTTTTGCAGCTGTTGCAATATATTCTCCGCAATCCCAAAAACTCATGGTAGGTTCTACAGTAAGAGAATAAACCGTAAGAGCGATAAGAAAAGTTATCCATCCCAGGACAGTATTCCATTTATTAAAGTTGAAAGACATATAAATTTTTTGGTTTATGTTTTACAATACAAAGAAACCATTTTTTTGTTTAAAGAAAAGGTTAAAATAAATTTTTAATTTTTTTCTGCTAAAAACTTGCGAGAATTAAAATTTGTAGTAAATTTGCACTCGCAATAACGAATTATTGGTCTATGGTGTAATGGTAACACAACTGTTTTTGGTGCAGTCTTTCTAGGTTCGAGTCCTAGTAGACCAACAAAAAAGCCCTCAGAAATGAGGGCTTTTTTTATTTTTTGTAAATTCAATGAATAAAATGTTTTTAAATCAAATTATAATTTGAAGAATATTTAAAAAGCATACTCTATTTTCTTATAATGCCGATATAAATGATCATAAATTACACATTCATACTGTCTTTGTTTAGAAGTAAACTGTCTGTTGATCATCATGTGTATATGACTGCTTAAAAAAGAATGCAATGAGATTTCCAACTCGGATTTAATTTCTGGTATAATTTCAGATGCTGATTTTTCTTTCATACTGATGATTTCGTATAATTCAGAAAAGTCATCTTTCATTTTATAATTTAAAAAAGAATGAATTTCATCCGATAATGTTCTATAATGTTTATCAAATCCCTTCTTTAAAAATTTATCTGCATTAAATTCTTTTTTAAAAGATAATTGAAGATTATTTAATAATTCCAATTTTTCCTCGATAGTCAAAGAAAAAGAATTTAAAAAACTATCTATGGAAAGAAAACTAAATAACAGCTGGGTGTCATCTTTTATAAAATAAGGCTTTAATAAAATATAATTTAAAATCATTTCGCTATCATAACAAAATAAACTTTCTGAGGCTTCCATCGTTTTTTCACCGTATCTTTCTATTTCTCTTTGATAGGTGTCTAATTGTACTTTCCAAATAATATCTTGTCGCATTAACTCGTCTAAAATAGGAGACAATTTTGAAATTATTTGTAAAATGTTTTCATTTTTTGAACTGTAAAAACGAAGTCGTAAATGTTCGTCAGTATCTTTATAACGGATAAAAAACCATTTTTCAATAATATCCTTCGATTTTAGTTCTTCTATGATGGGATATAATTTTTCAATTAAAATAGTATCTGCGATCTGCACACCTGTGTAAACTTTATAATACAACCATTCACTTCCTGTACAATAATTCCTTTTCATACAGAAGCTTTTTTATAAAATGACATAACAAACTGATTGGTAAAGTTTTCTCCTTTTTCATTTTTGACTACTGAATTTTCAGTAAATAAAAATTCTTCTAAAATTATTTTTGTAAATTTTTTTACAGAATTTAAAAGCATTTTGATACAAATTTCCTGATCCAAATCAAGCAAAAGAGTATTGTCATAATCTACCCAATTTACAAACCTTGGTATGTTTTTATTTTTTTTCCAATTACCAAAAACGGTAGTTATCTGACTTTTATCTTTTACTATCCTTTTTATTTCACTATCTGAAACAATCCATTTTGCTTTTGATAGAATAATCTCTTTGTATTTAACTCTTGGAAAAAACTGATAATGTTGTTCTAAAACACCCCACTTAAATCCATAAATAGGCTTCGTGTCTTGAAACTGCAAGTCGCATAAAAAATGATAAATAGGTAATGAATTGACAGAATAATTGTGAGCATTCGACAAAAAAGGAATGACCTCTTTATTATGCTTCTTTGATTTTAAAATAATGGTGTTCCTATCAATTGAAACCGTTAAATCATTTATATCAATTTGATAATCTTTTGACACACTTGAATTAGCTAAATACGGAATTTCATACTTTCTTAATGTAGGTCTTCTTATCACATTTCCCGTTCTTGATTCGGGTATATGAACAATTTCTGCAACAATTTTATTCTTATGATACTCTGTTTCTTTATCAATAATTTCCCTGGTTAAATGATGAATTTCTTCATTCCCATTACAAAATCTCCCCAATAGTTTTGAGCCACTTGTATTGCCAGAGAGATTGATTGCGATTATTTCTTTTCCCTCTTGTTCTGTAATTTCAGTAATTACCGAAAATGTAGGAGGTGTATAATCAAAGTTGGAATCGAAATTTGAAAAATCTTTCTCTGACAAAATGATTTCATTTTGATTGTCATTGATAGCATCTTGCAATTTTCGTTCTAAGACAAAATCGATTTCAGTCCAAATTTCCTTCTCGTTTTTTTCACTTCCGGATTGAAAAGGAAATCTATCCAGTATCGAATGTGAATCATTGTTTTTATTGTATTGAAGATAGCCAATTCCAATTTCAGTATCTAAAACGGTAGCTAATGGCATTTCTCTAGTTTCGTATCTTTGAGAAAAAACATTCATAAAATCTATCAGGTTTTGAGATTTATAGTGTTTTTGAATACCATTTAAAAAAGTTAATGCTTCAATTATTTTTTGATAAACTTGGCTATTGAGTTCATTTACAGATGTCGTAATGGTTAAATCTGTTTGAAACAGATATTTTGGTTCGTATTCAAAAGCTAATTTTTCAATGCCTTTTTTTATGTTTTGATAATAGGTTTCGGTATCAAATAATGATTGGTCAATACTCTTAAATTCATTTCGAAAATCTTTTAACAAAATTTGCTTTTCCTCAGAATCTGGAATCTTCTCGATAATATTTAAAACTCTTTCAACTTCATCGTCTCCAGTTACACCTGCTTCAAGTTCACTCACTAAAAACTGAAAATCGATAAGTTGGTATATAAATTCCAAGGCTTCCTCTTTTTCAGATTCATCACTAACAATCATCTCGATCATTTCATGTACAGTACACCCTTTTTGAAGCTGTCCTATTAATTGCTCTAAGACCAATGATTTTCGTATAGCAGAAATGATGTGTTCCCGTTTGCCTTCTCGATATTTATATTCGACATAACGGAAAAAATCACCAAAAGAATAAATAGAATTGTTTGGGAAATATTTCAAGGAATGAATGTACTCTTTTTGCTTTTCATTCTTCTGCAAAAAGCCAATCCAAAAATGCATGTCAAATTGTGTAAATCGCTTAAATTGATGATGTGATTTTACAACAACATTGGTTTCTGATGAAAATTTACCCACTGTGCAACCGGCAAACAAACCAAAAGGGGTACAACGGGATGAAATTCTTGAAATGTATTTAAGCAAAGTAATCTCTAAGCCTTCTTTTTTTTCTTGAGATAATGTTTCAGGACTATTTTTCAACTGATTAAAAAGCTCAAGCAAATCAGGGGAAGCCAACCGAATAGCTTCATTAAAGAAAGGCTCCCCAAGATAGGCTACTGCTTTTTCTAAATTATAATTATCGAGTAAATCCAAATAATCTGACACCAAAAATGATGGCGTCCTTAAAACATATTGAGGAAATGAACGAATAGCAAATAGGCTCATTTTTATTTGCTCACTGTTTTTGCCATTTGCATCGCATTATATACGTTGAGTATTCGCCCCGTTTTTGATAATTCTTTGAATAATATTTTTTTACCCTTCCCTGCTGGGATATAAACCTCATTATCATACGGAGTTCCTGACTCTAAAATAATTTGTTTTACCTGTTGAACGGTTAGCTTTGGATAGTATGACCATATTAAAGCAGCTGTACCCGAAACCATAGGAGCAGCTAACGAAGTTCCCGAATCAAATTCATATTCATTGTCCGGGATTGTTGTATATATGTATTCTCCAGGGGCAAACAAGTCTACATTCTTTTTACCATAATTTGAGAATTGCGATACAATCAATTCACCATCTTTATTAGATATTGAACCTACGTTAATAAAATTATTACATACTTCTCCTTTGTTATCATAATTGTAGTCACTTGGATAATAAGGGTTCACATCTACATCCATGCCATCGTTACCCGATGCGTGAACCAACAATACATTATGCTGTTCTGCATATTTGTAAGCATCATTAACCCAATCTTTATGAAGAGAAAATTCTTTACCAATAGACATATTGATTACTTTAGCACCATTATCTACCGAGTAACGTATGGCCATGGCAATATCTTTGTCATGTTCGTCTCCGGAAGCAGAAATGTGCAATGGCAGTATTGTAATATTATCTGAAAAACCTTGTGTTCCAATTTGATTATCTCTCCTTGAAGCAATAATACCCGTAACTTTTGTTGAATGATCTTTTGTTGATGTAACTCCGGGAATCGTTGAACTTACCTTGTTATTTCCATATCCTTTTTCAAGAATTGCGGGATTATCACCAATTAATTTACGCTCTTCGAAATTAATATTAAGATTTCTACTAATAACCGAATCTAATTGCCTATTCCTTTCTTTCAGATCTTCTAATGTTATTTCATTTACTTCAATATTACCAATCATGTAGTCAATTAATGCTCCTAAATCACGATCATTACTATCCCTTCTTTGCTTAAAAGTTTTATCATTGATCTTGTACTTTTTATACATGCTATCTAATTGTTTAACAGTATAATCTTCTTTAGGAAAAAAATATTTTAATGTATCTTTAACAATAGGGTATACTTCAATGTTAAAGATCATAGATTTTTGCCAGTTTTTATAAAATTTACTTTTCGCCTCATATTGTTTTATTGCCCTTTGATACTCCTCATAATTAGCAATTTCATCACTCGGTATATCTGATTTAGTTTTATTTTTAAATTTAGCATCCCATTCTCTAATATATCGAACATATTCATAGTTCTCATACACCATATACCCTCCACTTTTAGTTCCTACAAAACTCCAGCCATTAATATCATCAACATACCCATTATGGTCATCATCAATTTTGTTGTCAGGAATTTCTTTTTTGTTAATCCAAAACGCTCCTTTTAAATCCTCTTGCTGTAGATCAACTTGACTGTCTATGACGGCAACTATTATTTTTTTTTGATTTTTGGTAGTTTTCTGAGTTGCATAAAATTTACCTAAAGATATTCCTAAGACTTTATCATCTTGAAAATCTTTTTTATACCAGTTTTTTAAGTTATCATCATTTGTTTTACTGTCTCCGTTTGTTTGGGATTCAGAATTAATGCCAAATAAAAGAGATGTTATTAGAAAAAAAATATTACGTTTCATTTATATTGTTTATTTAAAAGAAAATGCAAAAAATGAAATGTAAAAAGGCTCATTTTTATCTCACATTTCTTTTATTAGTCATTAAGGTTTAATATTAATCAGCACAGCGATTTGTTGATCCACCTAATAAAATAGTTATTTCGATAGTTGGTTTATCAGGATCCTGTCCATCACCTCCCCTAATAGTTTTCAAATTACGTAATTTAGCAATTTCAAATTTTTCTAAATTAAATTTAGTTTTTTTAATTTTTTTCATAGTTTCAGATTTTTATTATTAAGTCAAAAATAATTATTTTATTACGTAAAAGATTACAAGTGAGAATTATGGTTCCCTGAATTTATTAATTCAAGGTTTTTATTTATGTTTAAAACATTGATAATCAGTATCTTGTGCTATTCCATTTTTTTTAATTCCTGAATGAAAAAACTAGGCTTTAATTTCATTCTTTTTTGAAATGCCAACGAAAAAGTATCTTCATTATTAAAGCCAAACTCAATCGAGATTGCTTCAATGGTATATTTTATAAGTTGGTTATTTTGCTGTAACTGCAACACACATTCGTCAATTCTTAAATCATTAATGTAATCACTAAATTTTTTATTTTTATGAGTATTAATTACTTTAGATAAATAAACTGTATTTGTTTTACAGTTTTTAGATAAAGACTGTAATGTTATTCCAGTTTTAAGATATTCTTTTTTATTCTCAAACAACAATAGGTTTTTCAAAATTCGGGCTTCTACATCATCAGAAATTGTTGTTTCTTTTACTTTGATTGCTTTCTCATTTAATTGAAATTTCACTTCACTAGATTCGATTTCTTGATTAATGCTGTTATCGATTATTTTTTTGTTATTCGATACAATTTTATCAAATCTTTCCTTGTAAATTTTCTTCATTCTATATTGATAATAGAATAGTCCAACAACCAATACTATTAAAAGCAAGATTCCAATTATGTAATAGGATTGGTCTTTTTTTAGAGACTTTATCAAAATTTCTTTTTCTTTGAATAAATGAGGTATATCGTACTGCTTCACTAATAACTTGTACATTTTATTGTGGCTTTGCTGAAAACTGCTATCAATACTAATGTATTTTGTTAAGTATTCTAACTGTTTTTCTTTATCCCCTTTACTTTTATAATATGAAATCAAAAAATGATAACCTCCTACTAATTCAGGATATATTATTTTATTTTTGATATACATCGAATCTACTTTTTTATAATTTTTTAGAGCAAGATTTTCATTTCCTACCCCTTCATTAATTTTACCTAAATAATAATACAAAGCCATTATATTAGGTATGTCATTGTATTTTTTTATCATTGGCAAAGCTTTGTTTACACTATCAAGTGCTTGCTGATAATTTTCATTTACTACCTGATTGGCTCCTTCATTTAATGTAAACATATAAAGCATCTGTTCATTCTTCGTAATTTGTGCTTCATTATAACCCAATTTGTTATAATAAGAAGACGAATCAGTTTTTTTTAATGCCTTATACGAATCAGCTATGCCAAATATTGTGTTTTGATAAATTGCAGAATATTTCGGATCCCTTATATCAGTCTTTCTGTAATGATTAAAAATTTCTTTGTAAATCTGTAATGCCTCTGTAATTTCTCCCAAGTTTTCGGATTTTGAAATAGCTATAAAAAATCTAGCCCTATAATAATCATCAACCCTGTTGTGCTTTATAGCATACTCTTCTGCTAACAGATAATTATTTAATGCTTCCTTAAATTTAGATTGCCTTTCTAAAATGGCTGCCTTTTCACAATAAGCAGAATTAGGAAAGCTTGGATCACCTGTATTAATAGAATATTTAATTACGCTATCTAAATACATTATTGCTTTATCTCCTTTGTAAATTAATGAATGATAATAGTATCCTCGAATGATTTGTTTATTATCTACTTCCGTTTTTGCCTTATTTAAAAAAGCGTTTGCATATATTTTTTGCTTCGATTTATCATTCTCATTGTCGAAAAAACGTTTTTTTAATTCCTCAAAAGGTAATTTAGTAAGTTCATTGGGTTTAATCTGTCCATGTATTGTGGAACCAAATAAGAGAAGAAACAAGTAAAAGAATTTCATAAGGAGTATAATTTGTTATTTCGGAGTAGTTATTGCGTATATTTTTTTGAATTACTAAAACTAATTCAAACTTAAGAAAAATAAGGCTTTTATTACAAAACTTAAACCTTGAATTAATAAATCACTGGTCGGAATTAATAAATCCTAGCGACCTTCATTTGTGTAATTCAAATTCACTTCCTTTCTTTGCTTTGTAAAAATGATAAAAAATCATACAAAATAAAAACTTGTGATAAAATCATTTTAGGAAATATATACGATATTTCAATTAAATGTTAAAAACATTATCTAGCTAGTAATTGCGGGAGTAGTCTTTTTCCCAAAGAAACCAAAAAGATATACTGTTTACTTTTTAAGTTGGATTATGTAAATAGTAATTAAGAGTAAATCTGACAAAAAAGCAGCCTTACCAAAAATGTTTTCGACGACATAAGTAAGACTGCAATTAATTAAATTATTATACAAAATTATGAAAAACTTTTTATTTGGCCTAGTGGCTATCGTTATGTTTTCTTTTGCTGGTTCAGCTAATAATGTTGCAAACCATTCTACAGATCCAAAAGAAGTTAAAACAGAATCGGCATCGATTACGATTCAAACAAAAGATGCTAAAACAGTTTATGCTTTCAATTCATTAAATGATTTTAAAAACTACACAAATCAAATTATTGAAAGTGTTGACAGCGTATTGCTTGAAGAGGCTTGTACGGTGACTATCACAATGACCGTTACGGTTACTGTGAGTGGTGGGGTTCCTGGTGTAGCACAAGCAGAAGTTGCAACTTCAGTTTCCGGATCAGTTACTACTTCGTGTGCAGACGCAGTTGCGGCCGGTAAAAAATTACGTGCTAATCTTTTGTTAATGGCGCAAGGTTAATAATACAAAAGCCCTAACCGTATTTAGGTTGGGGCTTATTAAAAAATTATAATTATGAAAATAAACAAAGTGTTTTTTTTACTTTTTTGTGGAGTTCACTCTTTTTCCCAAGACTTTGTTTCAACGGCCAAAGTTGAGTATGAAATGATTACTAATATTAATGGATCGTTTCAAAATCCTGAAGCTTATCTCTATTTTAATAATATGTTTTCAAGATTTGATTTTAAAAACAAAGAAACTTCTGATAAAATATCTGAAATTAAAAATGTTGAGAATGTGTCTAAAATAATGATTAAAAAAGCAGATACTACAACAAGTTCTATTTTTATTAATCCTGCAAAAAATGTTTTATACGAAATTGCATATGGCGAAGTCATTTTTGAAGATAATAATCTACAAAATTGGGAATTAATTGATGAACAAAAAGTTATTGGAAATTTTCAATGCTCGAAAGCCATTTGCTCTTTTAGAGGTAGAGATTATACAGCTTGGTACGCCAATAGTATTCCTGTTGTTTTTGGTCCTTGGAAATTTAATGGTTTACCGGGACTAATCGTTGAAATATACGATTCGAAAAAAGAAGTTTATATGTCGGTGAAAAAAATAAACATGCCATTTTCAAAAAACATCAATGGAATTGATCCTAATAAAACGCTTATTTCGAGAGAAGAAGCACAAAAAAAAGTAACTGAAAAATTGGCTAAGCAAAAAAAAGACTTAGAAGAAAGAGCAAGGATAATTGAAAGCTCCTTTAGCAAAGAAAATAAAGTGAAAATTAAAGTTTCAGAACCTATTCTTAGTAAAGGTATTGAAATTGAATAAAAAAGAATTATGTGTTTTGCTTATAATTCTGTGATGATTGTTATTACTAACGCATTGAATAATTTATTTTTTAATCGTTTCTTTAAAATTCTAAAATGAAACAATCCCATTTCTTTTCTTTTATAATTGTATTATTTGGTTTTTCTGTCAGTGCACAATCTCTTATTTCTGGAGAAATCAAAGACAATGCTGAAAATCCTATCCCTTTTGCCAATATTTATCTCAAACCTATGGACAGTAATGCAATTGTGGCTTTTACCACAACTGATAAAGATGGAAATTACCATTTAAAAATTAATAAGATAGGAAGTTATAATCTCAGTTTCAGTGCGCTGTCTTTTAAAACGGCTACTTTTCCAATTATCTTAGAAAATAATAAAAGTTATACTCAAAATGCAAGTCTTGTCGATGCAGTAGTAGCACTTAATGAAGTTATTGTTCAAAAAGAAAGAGCTATAATAATCAAGCAAGATACCATTATTATGAATGTCAATGCATTTTCTAAGGGTAACGAAAATGTGGTAGAAGATTTGCTTAAAAATTTGCCTGGGGTGAACGTGTCTGATGATGGAACTATAAGAATTGGCAATCAGGAAGTAGAAAAAGTGATGGTGGAAGGCGATGATTTTTTTGAAAGAGGGTATAAATTACTCACTAAAAACATGAATGCCAACACTATTGATAAAGTAGAAATCTATAAAAAATACTCTAATAACCGGTTTTTGAAAGGTATAGAAAATAGTAACAAAATCGCTTTGAACTTAAAATTAAAAAAAGATTTAAAAATGCAGTGGTTTGGCAATATAGAAGCGGGTTATGGTTTGATTTCTGAAAACCGTTATGAAACCAGAACCAATCTCATGTCTTTTGGCAAAAAAGCCAAGTATTATGTTATTGCCAATATAAACAATACAGGAGCAAATGCTACAGGGGATATTAACCAACTCATCAGGCCTTTTCGCATGGACGATATAGGAACTCTTGGAGATGACCAGCAAGTTAATAGCTTACTTAGCCTTAACGTGCTAACTCCATCACTCAAAGAGGAACGAACAAATTTTAACAATGCTGAAATGATTTCTTTGAATGCAATTCATACACTTTCGACGAAACTAAAAATGAAAACTTTAGGATTTTTCAATTGGGATGAAAATGACTTTTTCCTTAATGAATATCAATCCTACAAAATAAATGAGACATCATTCACAAATACTAACAATCTTACATTAACCAAAAAGAAAATCATAGGTTTTGGGAAAATTGACTTGAATTATGATCTGTCTAAAAATAAAATGCTTGAATTTACAAGTAAATATAATAATGGACGTGAAAATGGGATGTCGCAATTAATCTTCAATACAACAGCTACCAACGAAAAGCTAGATGAACAAAATCAATTAATAGACCAAAAAGTAGTATTTACCAACAAGGTTAACGAGAAGAAAGTTCTGATTTTAGTCGGACGATATATCAACGAGAAAACCCCACAAACTTATGCCATAAATTCGCTTTTATTTCCCGAGTTGTTTCCTGCTCAAGTGAATACAGAGAAAGTAATGCAACAAAGTGAAAATAAAATGCAATTTAGCGCGATTGATGCCAATCTCTTAAGCCGGAACAGCAATGGTAGTCTAATGGAGTTGCGAACAGGTTTAAAATATCGACAGGATATTTTAAACACACAATTAATGCTTGAGGAAAATAATACAAATACAATAGTACCGGAAGGGTATCAAAATGAAGGAAAGTATATCAGTACAGATGCCTATCTAAATACCAAATATTCATTTAAAAGAGGGAAATATACTTTGACTGGAGAAATCGAAGCACACCAATTATTTAATAAATATACCGATGTGGGAAGAAATGACAAGCAAGCTCCTTTTTTTGTCAACCCAAAGATTGGGTTTAACATAGAAATTGATAAAAGTAATAGATTTTTTTCTGTTTATTCTTATAATAAAACAAATGCAGGTATCTTGGACATCTATAACAGTTATGTACTCACTGGATATCGTAGTTTTGATAAAGGAACGAATACAGTTAATCAATTACAAGCCAGTTCAATTCTCCTAAATTATGGATTAGGAAATTGGGGAACCAAATTTTTTGCAAATGCCTCTTTTATTTATACTAAAAACCATGATTTTTATACTACCAATAGTATAATATCACCCAACTATTCACTAACAGAAAGAGCAATTATTAAAAATCAAGATTTACTGAGTGCCACTATTGATGGAAATTATTTCATAAAAGTTATTACATCCAATTTTAAATTGAATTTTGTGTACGCCAATTCAAACTTTAAAAATAGAGTCAACAATCAGGAGCGTGAAGTAAACACCAACAATTTTAACTATGCTTTCGAGTTACGCTCTGCTTTTAGGGGAATGTTTAATTATCATATTGGATGCAAATGGAAAACCAGTGAAACAAAAACAACAATTGTCAATAAGAACACTACAAATATTAGCTTCTTAGATTTAATTTTTGATTTTAATAAAAAATTTAATATCAACATAGAATCCGAGCGTTATTTTTTTGGAAACTTGGACAAAGACAATAACAGGTACTATTTCTTAGACCTAGAATCAAAATATACCGTCAAAGACAATAAACTTTCGTTTACACTTTCAGGTAAAAATTTATTTAATACTAAAACATTTAGTGAATATTATGTAAGCGATGTTTCGGTTTATGCTACTGAATTCAGATTATTACCACGTTATGTTTTACTCAAAATAGATTATCGATTCTAAAATTTTTGGTTTGTTAGTTGTTTATGCAGGCCTGCAAGATTTGAACACTTGTAGGTCTGGACCAAAAACGATTTTTTCTAAATTAATATAT
>NZ_JBOGUT010000005.1:0-149312 GCF_050696275.1 Flavobacterium sp. | reverse complement strand
CTACTTGCGAAATAACAGCTAATTTAAAGCCCAAATTATAATCGCGTTGACTACGCTTTTCTGCGCTGTTTTCTGATCTATTCATAATAAGTCAATTTTATGTCAACTTATTTCAGGACGGGACAAAGTAATAAAAAAAGCCATTCGAAACAGAATGGCTTTTTTTTTGCACGTAAAGTTTCACAATAAAAAAAACCATCACATTTGTGATGGTTTTCAATTGAGCCGATAGAGGGACTCGAACCCACGACCTGCTGATTACAAATCAGCTGCTCTAGCCAGCTGAGCTACACCGGCGTCTCAATTCGAGTGCAAATATAATTTTGAATTTCTAATTTCCAAAATAAATTTGCACTTTTTTGCAATTATTTTTTGTTATAATGCGTTTATTTTTTCAACCAATTGATTAGCAGCTGCTTCCAATTCCGCATTAATTTGCTTGAAATGTGCTTTTTTGTTTTCAACATTTTTAGCATTAACTTTTACAATTAAAGCATCAAAAGTAGCGATCGCTTCATCGATTAAATTGTTAGTAGCTTCAGTAGGTTTTCCAGTAGTAGTCATTTCGTACAAATAAACTGCTTCAATGATGTCACCTAATACGTAGTTGATGTCTTTTTTTAAATTCTTAACGTTTGCCATTTTTCTTCTTTTAAAATGAATCTTTTGTAATTCGGGGCAAAAATACAAATAATCTTTGTAAATAAGCTACTTAAAGATAAATTTCAAGCAGCGATGCTTTCCCTTTCAATTCAAATTCGCTGATAATTGCAGGAATTAAAACTGTTTTTCCTTTTTTAAATAACAACTTCAAATCATTATAAATCAATTCAAATTCACCATCTGTACACATTAAAACCGTAAATGATTCTTTCTCTTTTTTAAACTGGATATTTCCGTCAAGCGGAATGAAATTTGTAGTAAAATAAGAGCATTCTACAGCAGGATTGCTCTTATTCTGTATTTTTTTATATTTCTTCTGAGCTTCAACAGTATTGTAATTTATAGCATCAAGAGCCAAATCAATGTGCAATTCACGTGAATTCCCATAAACGTCCACCCTATCCCAATCGTAAACACGATAGGTAATATCTGAAGTCTGCTGAATCTCGGCTATAACCACTCCGCCGCCAATAGCATGAATCGTCCCTGTTTCCAGCAGAAACATATCGCCTTGTTCGACCTGGATTTCTTTTAGAATTTCAGTTAATGTATTATTTTCTAAATGGCTCAAATATTCATCAGGAGATGATTTTTCCTTAAATCCTACAATAATCCTGGCATTTTCATCGGCTTGAACAACATACCACATTTCAGTTTTACCAAAGGAATTATGACGTTTTTTCGCCAATTCGTCGTTAGGGTGTACCTGAATAGACAAATCTTCTTTAGCATCTAAAAACTTAAACAACAATGGAAATACAGTTCCAAACAGGCGTTGCACTTTAGTTCCTAAAATTTCCTCTGGATACTTTGAGATCAATTCATTAATTGAATAACCCGCATAGATTCCATTAGCAACAACGCTCACATCTCCGCTAACGGTAGATATTTCCCAGCTTTCTCCAGCAGTTTGCGTTGGAATTTCTTTATTTAAAAGTGATTGGAGTTTTATTCCTCCCCAAATCCGGTCTTTCAGTATTGGTTCAAAAACCAAAGGATATAATTCCATCTTCATCTACATCATTCTTTTTACTGCTTCAAGCACTTTAGAAAAGTGATCTTCAGCTCTCATACTATTGAAAACAAGTTGCACAATTCCGTTTTTATCGACCACATAAGTAACTCTTCCCGGCCATAACCCTAATAGATTATTAGGCACTCCAAAAAGTTTTCTCAGGCTTTTATCCTGATCGGAAAGAAGCGTGAAAGGCAATTTATATTCTGTTTCAAATTTTTTATGCGATTTTACGCTATCACTGCTTATTCCGATAACTTCTGCTCCTAATGCAACAAATTCCTCAAACTGGTCACGAAAAAAACAAGCCTGACTTGTGCAGCCTGGCGTATCATCTTTTGGATAAAAATAAATAATCAGAATCTTTTTTTGCAGAACAGAAGCAATATAAAAATCGTTTCCATTTTGATCTTTTGCACCAAACAAGGGCAATTTATCTCCAACTTTAATTTCACCCATTACTCGCCTTTATAAGTTACAAAATTTCGTGGAGTTTCGTATAATGTAACTTCCAAATCATTTTCGGAAGCTATTCTTTTCCTGATTTTATTCCAAATAACCACCACTATATTTTCCGCGGTTGGATTTAGGTTCTCAAATTCAGGAACATCGAGGTTTAAGTTTTTATGGTCAAATTTAGATTCTACTTCTTCAAGGATAATAGTTGCTAAATCTTTAATATCGATAACATAACCCGTTTCCAAACTGATACTTCCCGTTACACTTACAATCAATTCGTAATTATGCCCATGAAAATTAGGATTATTGCATTTGCCAAAAACCGCATCGTTTTGTTCCATAGACCAATCTTTACGATACAATCGATGGGCAGCATTAAAATGGGCTTTTCTGGAAACAGTTACTCTCATAATTGGAATTTTAATTTGGAATTTTACAGTTTATGATCTTCGAGGTAATGATAAAATTCATCGAAAATAATCTTAAACCACACAGTATAAACGTCAGGATTTTGCTCCATATCCACCTTTACGGCATCAATAGACATCCATTTCCAGCTTTCCACCTCATCTTCATTGATTTTTGGTTTTTCGTCATAATAACCGATCATTACGTGATCTAGTTCATGTTCGGTCAAACCATTATCAAAAGGGGCTTTATAAATAAATGAAAAAAGTTCTTTCAACTGAGTTGTAAAACCCATTTCTTCAAATAATCTTCTGGTACCAGCCTGAATATTAGTTTCTCCTTCACGCTGATGACTGCAACAGGTGTTTGTCCATAACAATGGAGAATGGTATTTATGATGAGCTCTCTGCTGGAGCATAATTTCGTTCTTGCTGTTCAAAACAAAAACCGAAAAAGCACGATGCAACAATGCTTTTTCATGCGCTTCCAGCTTTGGCATTAAACCTATTTGCTCGTCATTCTGGTTAACTAAAATTACTTTTTCTTCCGTCATACTATTAAATTCCTTGGTAAAAATACAAAAAAGAAATGGTTTCAGTAAGGACAGGGATTTAATAAATCAAAATCTTAGCATTAACCAAACACTGCTATCTAGACAAAGTAGTTTTGAAAAATTTAAAAATTAATTTATTGATTTACAGTATTTTAAACTATTATATATTTAGGATTTAATCCGAAAAAGAACTAATTTAGCGTGTTATTTTTTTACCAAAAGTGAATCCGAAAAACACTTTAAAAAATGGGGCAAAACCGAAAAGCCATAGAAGTAGGAAAAATTAATCTTTTAAATTATGCCTAAGTATGTTATTGAAAGAGAGATTCCCGATGCCGGCAAACTGACTGCCGAGCAATTAAAAAACATCTCACAGACTTCCTGTGGAGTTTTGAGCAAAATGGGGCCACAAATTCAGTGGCTGCAAAGTTATGTGACAGGGGACAAAGTGTATTGTGTGTATATAGCGCCAAATGAAGAAATGGTTCGGGAACACGCAAAACAAGGCGGATTTCCAGCCAATTCTGTAAATCAGGTATTTTCAATTATCGACCCAACAACTGCCGAATAAAACAACTTTAACCTACTTATGCTAATAATGATTCTACACATTTAATCGCGCATTTCTCTCCATCAATTGCAGCCGAGATGATTCCGCCTGCAAAACCGGCACCTTCTCCACAAGGATACAACCCTTTTATTTGCAAATGTTCTAATGTTTCACCGTCTCTTGGAATTCGGACTGGTGAAGACGTTCTGCTTTCGGGAGCATGCAAAATTGCTTCATTAGTATAATATCCTTTCATTGATTTACCGAATTGCACAAATCCTTCGCGCATAATTTGCGTCAAAAATCCTGGAAAAACTTGACCTAATTCCACCGAGGTTGTTCCCGGAACATAAGAAGTTTTCGGGATGGAAGATGATACTTTATTTTGAGTAAAATCGACCAGACGCTGCGCAGGTACTTTTTGAGTTTGCCCGGCAAGTTGCCATGCTTTTTGCTCGATAGCCTTCTGAAATTCCATTCCGGCAAGAGCACCGAATTTAGCAAATGGCTTAAAATCTTCCAGTTTTAATTCGACAACAATACCCGAATTAGCCGTAATCTGATCTCGTTTAGAAGGAGACCAACCATTTGTAACTACTTCTCCAGGACTAGTTGCACAAGGCGCAATCACACCGCCCGGACACATACAAAATGAATACATTCCGCGTCCATTCACCTGTTTTACAATAGAATAAGGTGCAGGCGGCAAAAATTCACCACGAAAATCACAGGAGTATTGAATACTGTCGATTAAACTTTGAGGATGTTCAGCTCGAACACCCAATGCAAAAGGCTTGGCTTCAATAAGTATTTTTTTTCTGTCCAGTAATTCAAAAATATCACGAGCAGAATGTCCTGTTGCCAGAATAAGTTTTCTGGCTTGAATAACATCTCCATTCTGAATCACAACTCCTTGAATTTCATTGTTTTTCACAACAATATCGTTCACTCTGGTTTCAAATAAAACCTGTCCGCCATGCTCTATGATTTTGTCACGAATGTCCTGAATAATCTGTGGCAATTTATTCGTTCCAATATGCGGATGAGCATCAACCAAAATGTCAGGAGTTGCTCCAAAAGCTACCAGCAATTGCAAAATACGATCTACATCTCCACGTTTTTTGGAACGGGTATATAATTTCCCATCAGAATACGTCCCGGCTCCACCTTCTCCAAAACAATAATTCGAATCTTCGTTAACAATATGATCCACATTAATTGCTTTCAAATCACGACGGCGGCCCCGAACATTCTTCCCTCTTTCTACCACGATAGGTTTTATTCCTAACTCAATTAATTGCAAGGCAGCAAATAAGCCCGCAGGACCTGCTCCAACAACAATAACTTCAGGAGCATTAGAAACATTTTTATAATCAGGAAGCTGAAAAAGAGATTCCGAAAAATGATCGTCCTGAAAAAAGACCACTACTTTCAAGTTGATTTTAATTGCTTTCTGACGGGCATCAATAGAACGTTTCAGAATCGAAATATGCTGTATTTCATTTTCAGCAACTTTGATTTGTTTAGACATGTAATCTTTAAGCAAATTTTCATTTGCAGCAATTTCAGGCGTTACTTGTAGCAGAAGTTCTTTTGGCATTATAGATAATTTGTGAATGTATTATTTGGTTATTTGGCACCAAAACTATTGCAAAAATACTAATTTACCTTCGTAACTTTACTGCTTTGAACTTTAAGACCATTAAAAAATGCAACGCCAAATAAAACTGATATGGGATTTTCGAGGGCCATCAGCAGCAAAAACTGCCGAACATCACGAAATACACCTTAGAGAATATATTGAAACAGAAAAATTTCCGATAAATATTACCGGATATGAAGTACTCAATGACATGCACGCCATTGCCTATATGGTTATAACAGATGAAAATATGATTCAGGTAAGAGATGCCCTGAAACCGCATCGTGGCGAGGTTTTCGAGTAATTAGTTCGCCACTTCACTGATAAACTGAATACGCATCAACCTTAGCTCTTCAGTATCATAGTCTCCGTCAAATTCTTTAAGTGCGTCTTTGATATTATCAGATTCGGAATCCATGTAATAATCATGGATTTCGTCCTGTTGATCTTCATCCAGAATTTCATCAATCCAATATTTGATATTCAATTTGGTTCCCGAATACACGATTTGTTCCATTTCTTTCAGCAGCAAATCCATATCCAGTCCTTTGGATTTTGCGATATCATCGAGAGGCAATTTGCGGTCGACATTTTGAATTATATACAATTTTAAAGCCGAATTGGCTCCTGTAGATTTGACTACCAGATCATCAGGACGAATAATATCATTATCTTCTACATATCTGGCGATAAGTTCTACGAATTCCTTTCCGTATTTTTTGGCTTTACCTTCACCTACTCCATGCACATTACTCAATTCATCAAGCGAAATAGGATATTTCAATGCCATATCTTCCAATGATGGATCCTGAAAAACCACAAACGGCGGAACACCTAATTTCTTAGCCACTTTTTTACGCAAATCACGTAGCATAACCATCAAGGCTTCATCGGCTGTTCCAGTTGCTTTTGCTGCTGTTACAATCGCTTCGTCTTCCGTTTCATTGTATTCATGATCTTCGGACATCATAAAAGATTGAGGGTTTTTGATAAAATCAAGCCCTTTCTGAGTTACTTTAATAATCCCGTATGTTTCAATATCTTTTGATAAAAGCCCATCCACCAATGCCAATCGAATTACCGCCATCCAATAGCGTTCGTCATGGTCTTTTCCACAGCCAAAAAATTGTTGAGCGTCTGTTTTATGCGCTTTAATCATGGCGTTTATTTTCCCCATGAGGGTATAAACAATCTCTTTTGATTTGTAAATATATTTAGTGTCCCGTATGACCTGCAAAAGCTTAACCACTTGATCTTTAGCTTCAATTTGCGGTTTTGGATTACGGATATTATCATCCATATCTGCACCTTCTCCTGTTTCAGAGTCAAATTCCTCACCAAAATAATGCAACAGGAATTTTCTTCGCGACATTGATGTTTCGGCGTAAGCTACAACTTCCTGTAGCAGAGCAAAGCCAACTTCCTGTTCGGCGACAGGCTTCCCTGACATGAATTTTTCGAGTTTTTCAACATCTTTATAGGAGTAATAGGCTAAGCAATGCCCTTCTCCTCCATCACGTCCGGCACGTCCGGTTTCCTGATAGTAGCTTTCGAGTGATTTCGGAATATCATGATGAATTACAAAACGTACATCCGGCTTATCGATTCCCATTCCGAAAGCAATAGTAGCTACCACAACATCGACATCTTCCATTAAAAACATATCCTGATGCTTGGCGCGGGTCTTAGCATCTAAACCTGCGTGATAAGGCACTGCAGAAATTCCGTTTACCTGTAAAACCTCGGCAATAGCTTCAACTTTTTTACGGGAAAGACAATAAATAACCCCTGATTTCCCTTTATGCTGTTTGATAAAACGAATGATATCGCTTTCAACATTTTTAGTTTTTGTGCGTACTTCGTAAAATAAATTAGGTCGATTAAACGATGCTTTAAAAGTATTAGCATCAGACATATCGAGATTTTTCAGAATGTCTTCCTGTACCTTTGGTGTAGCTGTAGCAGTTAAACCAATAATAGGCACATCTCCTAATTGCTTAATAATATTCCTGAGATTTCTGTATTCCGGCCTGAAGTCGTGACCCCATTCGGAAATACAGTGCGCTTCATCAATAGCCACAAACGAAAGTTTTTCCTTTTGAAGAAAAGCCACATATTCGTCTTTGGTTAAAGATTCGGGAGCAACATATAACAACTTGGTTAAACCGGAAGAGATATCCTTTTTTACCTGAGCGATTTCTGTTTTTGTTAAAGAAGAATTCAGAACGTGTGCAATTCCGTGCTCTGAAGATAAGCTTCTAATAGCATCCACCTGATTTTTCATTAAAGCAATAAGCGGGGAAACAACAATTGCCGTTCCTTCCTGAATTAACGCAGGAAGCTGATAGCACAAAGATTTACCTCCACCCGTAGGCATTATAACAAAAGTATTATGCTGTGTGATAATACTTTTTACAACCTGCTCCTGTAAACCTTTGAATTGGTTAAAACCAAAATATTTTTTTAATTCCTTATGAATATCAATTTCGTGTGAATTCATTCTTTAGTAATGGTATTTTATATAAATTTGCACAACATAAAGATACAAATTTCTTTTACATACACAAATTTAAAACTTTTCTGTTTTGATATCAAAAGAAAATATTTTGGCCTCCGCCAAAAAAACCATTCTATCTGAGAGTGAGTCTGTTGCAAAGTTAGCCCATTATCTTACTGATGATTTTGCCAAGTCTGTCGAATACATTTTTAACGCAAAAGGAAGACTGGTTGTCACAGGAATAGGAAAAAGTGCAATTATAGCGCAAAAAATGGTTGCCACTTTCAATTCTACAGGGACACCATCTATGTTTTTACATGCTGCAGAAGCTATTCATGGAGATTTAGGAATGGTGCAGCCTGACGACGTTGTAATTTGCATTTCAAAAAGCGGTAATAGCCCGGAAATAAAGGCATTAGTACCATTATTAAAAAGATATGGAAATCCGTTAATTGGAATCACAGCTAATCTGACCTCTTATTTAGGTAAAGAATCCGATGTAGTCATTAATGCTCATGTAGATCATGAATCCTGTCCAAACAATTTGGCACCTACAAACAGCACAACAGCACAGCTGGTTTTGGGAGATGCTTTAGCTGTTTGCCTGATGGAGATGCGAAACTTTAGAAGTGAAGATTTTGCCAAATACCATCCAGGCGGTGCGCTGGGAAAAAAATTATTACTTCGCGTGACCGATATGCTCGACAGAACACACAAACCGATGGTGAATCCAAATTCATCTATAAAAGATGTGATTGTAGAGATTTCAGAAAAACGATTGGGCGTTACTGCGGTAATTGAAGACAATAAGTTAATCGGAATCATCACTGATGGCGATATCAGACGAATGTTAAATAAAACAGAAACGATTTCAGGGCTTACTGCCAAAGAAATCATGACCATTAACCCAAAAACCGTCCAATTGAATTCAATGGTTGTGGATGCGTTTAACATTCTGGAAGATTTCTCCATAACACAACTCGTTGTTGAAGATAAAGATGAATATGTGGGTATTCTGCATTTACATGACATTTTAAAAGAAGGAATTATATAATGGCAAAAAAGAATAAAAGCGAAATGTCGTTTTTAGAGCATCTTGAAGAATTAAGATGGCTCTTAGTAAGGAGTACTATTGCGATATTAATTGCATCAACGGCTGTATATTTTGTCAGCGATTATATTTTTGAGACTATTATTTTTGGTCCGACACATCCTAATTTTTATACCTATCGTTTTTTTTGTGAAGCATCACATTATATAGGTTTTGCGGATAGCATCTGTATTGAAGAATTGCCTTTTACCATACAAAATACCAGCATGGAAGGCCAGGTTAATGTTTTTGTATGGACCTGTATTACTGCCGGTTTTATATTGGCATTCCCTTTTATCTTATGGGAATTATGGAAGTTTATCAGTCCTGCTTTATACGAACACGAACGTAAAAACGCTAAGCTTTTTATATTTATTGCTTCTTTTTTATTTTTCCTGGGCGTTTTGTTCGGCTATTTTGTTGTAGTCCCTATGTCCGTCAATTTCGTAGCTACTTTTTCAGTCAGTGATGTGGTGAAAAATGAATTCAATTTAGAATCTTACATTGGTATGATAAAAACTTCTGTTATTGCCAGCGGACTGTATTTCGAATTACCAATCATCATTTACTTTTTAACCAAATTAGGTTTGGTTTCAGCTAAATTCCTGCGTACTTACAGAAAATACGCCATAGTAATTGTATTGATTATCGCAGCTATTGTAACACCTCCTGATGTAGTCAGCCAGGTTACAGTAGCGATACCTATGTTAATAATTTACGAAGCCAGTATAGTTTTATCAGCTTTCGTAGCTAAAAAAGACAGACAAAATGAGCAACTTAGTTAAAGAATTCAATGATTATCGTTCGAAAATGAATGATAAATTATTAAGCGACAACAATAAAGTCATCAAAAGAATTTTCAATTTAGACACCAACACCTATGCGGAAGGTGCTTTGGATGTAAAAACAAAAGAGCTTCTGGGCTTAGTAGCCTCGGCCGTTTTACGTTGTGATGACTGTGTTAAATACCACTTGGAAACAAGTTACAAACTGGGTGTTACCAAAGAAGAAATGATGGAGACCATGAGCGTTGCGACTCTTGTTGGAGGAACAATTGTAATTCCTCATTTGCGCCGTGCCTATGAATTTTGGGAAGCATTAGAAGAAAATAAATAATTGTTAATGTGTTGATTTGGTTATTTCTTTATTCGTTTATTTGTTTAAAAATCTAACTGTCAAAAATACAACGAGCTGAAAATATGATTTTAAGAGCTGAAAATTTAGTAAAAACCTATAAGGGACGTAGTGTTGTAAAAGGGATTTCCGTAGAAGTAAACCAAGGGGAAATCGTAGGTTTACTAGGTCCGAACGGTGCCGGAAAAACAACTTCTTTTTATATGATTGTAGGTTTGGTAAAACCAAATTCAGGAAATATTTATCTTGACGACAGAAATATTACTGATTTCCCAATGTACAAACGTGCACAGAACGGAATTGGATATTTAGCTCAGGAAGCCTCTGTTTTCAGAAAACTGAGTATTGAAGACAATATTTTAAGTGTTCTGCAGCTGACTAATTTAACCAAAGCAGAGCAAGTAGCCAAAATGGAATCACTTATTGATGAATTCAGTTTGCAGCACATTCGCACCAATCGAGGGGATTTATTATCAGGTGGTGAGCGAAGAAGAACTGAAATAGCACGCTGTCTTGCCACTGATCCGAAATTCATCTTGCTTGATGAACCTTTTGCCGGTGTTGACCCCGTTGCGGTAGAAGACATTCAAAGAATTGTAGCCCAACTGAAAAATAAAAATATCGGGATCTTAATTACCGATCACAACGTTCAGGAAACTTTAGCAATTACAGACAAAACATATCTGATGTTTGAAGGCGGAATCTTAAAAGCCGGTGTTCCTGAAGAATTAGTAGAAGATGAAATGGTCCGCAGAGTGTATCTTGGTCAGAATTTCGAATTGAGAAGAAAGAAAATAGAATTTTAATCATTCCCAATGAAATCATTCCCATTCTTATCTACACCAAAATGGCTGTCAATCCTTCAGATCGCTTTGAGCTTATTTATGATGGCACACGGAAGCATTAGAATTTACGCTGGAACAGTGGATGGTTTCGGAAGTTTTTTAAACGAAAACGGGTTTTTCATTGGGCGAATACTGGCGTGGGGAATTACTTTTTTTGAAATCGCAGGAGGAATTTTACTGTTACTGAATCAGTTTAGAAAAATAATCTGCTTTATTTTTATCCTTCAATTGCTAACGGGAATTATTTTGGTCCATGCGGCCAATGGCTGGTTTGTGGTTGGTTATTCGACAGGCGGAATGGAATACAGCGTTTTACTCATCTTATGCTTTTTCCTTGTTGCTTCAAATCAGAATCAAAAAGCTGTTATTTAATCAGGATTTCTTTCAAACTTACTGAGGTTCCGTTGTAAATATTAGCATCAACCCTTCCCTTTATTCCATCTGCTTTGGCATTTTCAGAAATCTGCCAGATAGACCACTCGTCATCAATATCTTTGTAAAATGAAGTATAACTGGCAATCCAGAAAGGATATTCTTCAAAATCATCTCTTAAAAAATCAGTATAATAACTTTCGCTCGAATAAATAATAGGTTTTACACCGTAGTGCTTTTCTACAATAGTCAACCATCGTTTTAAACCAATTTTCAACCGTTCGATGGATTGTTCTTTAGGAAGTTTTTCAATATCTAAAACAGGCGGAAAATCACCTTCTACCAAAGTAACATTTTTAATAAAATTATTGGCTTGCTGAACTGAATTTTCGTTAGGACGATAATAATGGTAAGCACCACAAATGAATTTCTTTTCCTTGGCTTTCTTCCAGTATTTTTTAAATTTAAAGTCAGCTCTGTCATTGCCAACAGTGGCACGGATAAAAACAAATTCAATTGGATAACCACCTTCCAGTTCTTTGACTTTGCTCCAGTCAATTTTATCCTGGTATTCGGAAATATCAATGCCAAAAGATTTTTCAATGTGTGTGTCCAGTACTTTTTCCAACGGAACCAGACGGGTTTCGGCATATACTATTTTATCCGTTTTAAAGCCAAGATAATACGCTAAAGCATTTTTTTGGCTATATAAAACCACTGAAAAAAGGAAGATAAAAACAATTCCGTAGAAAATGCCCGATTGAAAAAAAGAGGATTTTGGCTTGCTTTTAGCTGATTTTCCTGAAACTGGCTTCTTCTTTTTGACTGCCATAGATTAATGCGCCTTTTTAGTCATTGCATTATTGATTACCGAAAGCAATACATAAAACACAATCACCATAGGTATCCCCAGATATCTGAAAACCAGAAGAAAAATCAAAGATGCAGCTAAAAACAAAATCTGCAATGCATTCTTTTTGAAGGTAAAATTCTTGATTTTCAGTGAAAACAACGGAATTTCAGCATTCATAATGTAAGCACTTATTAAAGCAATCACTATCAGCACTAAAGGATCCATCAGCGCACTAACGACCAAAAGAGATTCAGAATTGGAAAGGATAAGCGGCAAACTCAAAATAAACAATGCATTTGCCGGTGTTGGCAAACCTATAAAAGAATTTGTCTGACGTGTGTCTATATTAAAATTAGCCAATCGATAGCAGGCTCCAAGTGTTACAATAAATCCAAGATAAGGAACCGGGCTGTTCAAATTAAAATCAAGATTATTTGTCAGCAATTTAAACATTACATACCCAGGAACAACACCGCTGGTTACCATATCTGCCAAAGAATCCAATTGCAATCCCAACGGGCTGGAAACTTTAAATAATCTTGCAAAAAAGCCATCAAAAAAATCCAGAAATATTCCCAAACAAACAAAATAAAAAGCAATTACAAATTGACAATCACTTACAAAAACCAAAGCAATACAACCACAAAGCAAGTTCAATAATGTGATAAAATTAGGTATGTGTTTTTTTATATTCATCGGAAAATAGTTTGGATTATTGATTCGGCAAATTTAGCACAATAAGTTTATACATTTCAGAGTTTATTATATCAGTTTTTTATTTAATCTTTGCCTAAAATTATTTTTCCATTGAAAAAACTAGTCTTTCTTTTATTTATACTCTCTTCCGGCTTAATTCAAGCACAAACTATTCGTAAATATTCAAATGAATTTATGAACATTGGTGTTGATGCCCGAGCTTTTGGTATGGCAAATGCAATGGTTGCTCATACAGCCGATGTTAATTCCGGTTATTGGAATCCTGCTGGTTTATTAAAGATTGAAGATAGTGAAGGTTCATTAATGCATGCCAGTTATTTTGCTAATATCGCCAAATACGATTATGCCGGTTTTGCCAAAAAAATAGACGAGCGAAGTGCTTGGGGAGCCTCTATCATACGTTTTGGAGTTGATGACATCCTAAATACGACCGAATTAATTGATTCCAACGGAAATATCGATTACAATCGTATCAGTTTGTTTTCTACTGCTGATTACGGATTTACGTTTTCATATGCCCGAAAACTGCCAATACAAGGATTTCAATACGGCGTAAATGCTAAAGTAATCAGAAGAATTATTGGGGATTTTGCCAGTTCTTGGGGATTTGGATTTGATATTGGTCTTCAGTTTGAAAAAAATGATTGGCAATTTGGATTGATGGTTCGCGACATTACGACTACCTATAACATCTGGAATATTGATGAAGAAGAATTTCAGAAAATAAAAGACGCACAAACCCAAAATCCACTTCAGAATCAGGATTTACCTGAAAACAGTGAAATCACATTACCAAAAGCACAATTGGGAATGGCTAAAAAGTTCGAATTTCATAACGAAATGACTTTATTGGCTTCTGCAAATCTGAATATGCAATTCCAGCAAACCAATGATCTTATCTCAACAAGTGTTGTGAGTATTGATCCGGCCATAGGATTTGAAGGCGGTTATAACAATCTGGCTTTTCTAAGAGTTGGTGTTGGGAATTTCCAAAAAATACAACAATTAGACGGCTCCGATAAAACAGGATTTCAGCCTAATTTTGGTGTTGGATTCCAATATAGAGGCATTTCAGTAGATTATGCCTTGACTGATTTAGGAAATCAAAGTGCTGCTTTATATTCTAATGTATTTTCATTGAAAGTCGATTTGAGTATTTTCAGATAAATTCATTTCAAAATGAGTAAAAAATTACTTTTTCTTTTCTTTCTTTCATTTTCTTTAAACGGGTTTTCTCAATACTCGCCAATTACTGAAAATACAAAAGTGAGCATTCTTACCGTCGATGTAGCGGATGAATCACACACTTTATACGGACATACAGCCTTGAGAATTCAGGATGCAACGAACCATTTTGATGCAATTTACAATTATGGCATGTTCGATTTCAGAACGGAGAATTTCATATTAAAATTTGCAAAAGGTGATTTGCAATATTATGCAGCCTCTTATTCGTATGACGATTTCGAATACAGTTATCAAATAGAAAACAGATCTGTTTATGAACAGTCGCTAAATATTTCTTTAGCAGAAAAACAACAGATATTCGACAAATTAAACACTTCTATAAATTCTGAAGATCGGTTTTATACTTATAAATTCATTCACAGAAATTGCACAACCAAAATCATTGATGTTGTAAATTCCGTTTTGAAAAACAATCCCATCAAAAACACGTTACACAAAGAAGAAAGCTATAGAGACGTCCTGTTTCCATACGCAAACAACCATTTTTACATGCAATTGGGGATTAACATTATTTTCGGAAGCAAAGTAGACGATCAGGCAGCAACATTATTTCTTCCATTGGATTTAATGAACGTTTTGGAAAACACTTCTTATAATAACAAACCGCTTGTTTCTGAAATCAAAACAAATTTCAAAGCAAACAGAACCTCAACATTTTCTTTTTTAGACAGTATTTATTCTTTAATTATTGTGTTGGCGTTATTTGTTATTTTGAATAAAAAAGCTGCAAATTGCCTTTATTTTTTCATTCTTGGGCTAATTGGATTGTTATTTTCTACCATTGGCCTGTTTTCTTTCCACGAAGAATTATTGTGGAATTACAATGTGTTGCTTTTTAATCCGCTGTTTCTACTACTCGTATTTTTTATACTCAGAAACAATACAAAATGGGTTAAAAAAATCAGTTTAATCAGTTTGCTGTTCTTAGGAAGTTATGTGGTTTACATGTTTTCTAAAGTACATTTGATTATTGTTTTACCTTTTGTTTTGGCTACCGGAATACAATTAGCACGATTAGCTTTTAAGAAAGCATAACAAAAATGCTTATTGTCCGCGGTAAAATAAGACTGTACTAATTGTTTTTACTGTAATGCTTAAATCCAGAAAAACGCTTCGGTGTTTGATGTAATATAAATCATACTGCAGCTTAATCAGACTGTCTTCAATTGTTTCTCCGTAAGAATAATTTACTTGAGCCCAACCGGTCAATCCTGGTTTTACCACATGACGAGTTTGATAGAAAGGCATGATCTCAGCAATTTCCTTTACAAAGACAGGTCTTTCCGGGCGAGGACCTATAACAGCCATGTCGCCTTTCAATACATTGATAAATTGAGGAAATTCATCTAATCTTGATTTTCTCAAAAATTTACCAAAAGGTGTTATTCTGGAATCATTTACTGTTGCAAATACTGCTCCACCTGATTCGGCATTAGTAACCATCGACCGTAATTTATATATTTTGAATACGTCTCCGTTTCTACCAACTCTTTCCTGAGTATAAAACAAAGGTCCTCTGTTACCAATAGCGTTACCAATTAAAATGAATGGCAAAACGACAAGCCCGACAAGTAACCCTGACAAAACAAAAAGAATTTCAACAATCCGAACCAACATCAGATACAATTGGTTATGATTGCTTCTGGAAAAAGGAAAATATTTATAAAAATCACGAGCAACATACTGTACCGGAATACGCTGTGTGATGCTTTCATATACTTGTGTGTATTCTCTAACGATCAATCCGTTTTCAAGAAGTCTGATTAACTTATTATACAAATCGACTGTAATTCCTTCTGTTTTTTGAGAAGCAATTACGATTTCGGATACGTTATTCTTAATAATAAACTCTTCGATTTTACCCAGTGAAATAGATTTAATCGATTTAAGAGAACTGTTGACATCCTTTACCCCTGAATTTACATAACCAACAATTTTATAATGCGGATCAACAGATTGCAGACCTTTTACTAATTCCTGGAGCTCATCATTTTCGCAAACAAGGATTACGCTTTTCAAAAACCGGGTCGAGGCAAAAAATTTAACATATAGAAAACGCCATAGCAGCAATGCCGATAAAATAGCAAGATAAAACAGTAAAATTTGCAATCGGTTTTCAGGTAAAGCCGGTGTAAAAAACGGAGTCAGAAGATACACCAATACTGTAGAAGTACTGGCTAACACAACACTTTTGGTTATCTGAAACTGATTACTCGCTATCTGGAGATTGTACATTTCGAAAACCGTACCGAAAAACGAGATATACAAAGACAAAACAAGTGTCCAGTAAAAATTAGTCGTTGATATTTTAAAATAATGAAAATCGAAGATACTTCCCAGTAAATGCAACAGTATCAAAACAAAAAATACATCAAAAATCCTGAGAAGAATTTTTCTTTCAGAAATCTCAAAATGTATTTTTCTTCCACTATTCATAGGTTACTTATTTTAGGGCAAAAATAATGAATATTTAAGGCAATAAAGAAAATAATCATGTGCAATAATCTGCTTTAATGACTACTTTAACAATACTCCCCATTCCTTTTTTACAATGGTCCAATCCCAGCGTCGTGCTTTTGCTCTGGCATTGGAAATTATTTTTTTATTTAATTCGAAATCTTCTACGAGTCTGATTACGGCTTCGGTCATGGCGTGAGCATCACTATCTTTGGTAAGTAAAGCCTCTTCAGTATCTTTCAAAAGAAATGGAATTCCTCCTACGCTAGTGGACACAATTGGCATTCCCAAGGCCATTGCTTCCATAATACTTACAGGAGTGTTATCAAAATGGGTCGTATTGATGAACACATCGTATTCTTCAGACAAAGTAATCCATTCTTTTTTAGACAATTTCCCTGTAAAAGTAATATGCTTAACTCCTATTTCAACAGCATACTCTTGAGTTATGGCAAGAGATCCATCTTTATCAGGTCCCACCATACACAAAGAAGCACCATCATATTTTTTCTGTAATTCCCGGAGTACATCGACAGCCATTTTAGGATTATAAATTGATGCAAAAGCCCGTACCCATAATAATTTCGGTTGTATTACCTGCCTGTCTTTAAAAGGATAATCTTCTATCTGGAGTATATTTGGAATAAAAACCAGGTTAGTATATCCTTTATTCTTAAATGCTTCCAAAAGATAGGGCGATGGGGCTACATTCTGATAAGCGTTACCAAACAGCATTTGGCAGAAAAGCGGATTCCTGACTAAACGATTGGGTAAATTTCCGCCGTGCAGAATAGGGATATACGGTATTTTGAACAAACGGCACAATTGACCTGTTGCAAAAGCATACCAAAAACTGGAAGTACTGTAGGTATCTATGAGAACGTAGTCCGCCTTTCTTTGGCAAATAACGGCCCAAAGCATATCGACTAACCGAAAGAGCAACATTTTTTGAGAGGAAGCATAAGCAATGTTATAACCTTCCTGTTCCAAAAGCGGCCCAAGCGTTTCTATCGTGGTTTTGTTTAGCCCGTGGGCAGACAATTTATTCCCTATGTACAGTAGCTTTTTCAACAAGTATAACTTTTAATAAAGTAAGTGAATAAATAAAAGCCGGTGCAGCTATACGCATAGCGGCATGATTGATTGTAAGCAGCCAGAAAATAAAAAAAGACAGTAACAGGATATGCTGTTTATTGTTAAAATAAAAGAGCAAAGGCGTAACAAGCAGCGTAATCAGACCCAAAATACCCAGCATACCGTGTTCAGAAAGCATTCTGGTAATTTCGTTATGCGAGGCCGACTCTACTCCAATCATTTCCTTTCTGATTTCTTTACTTTTACCTACTCCGATACCTGTAATGGGGTTTTCTAAAAACATTTCAAACTCTGAAGCCGCCAATTCCTCTCGCCCGGAAAATTTGCTTGCTTTTTCTCTTCCCAAAGCATCTTCTCCCTTATAACGATTTAAGATAAGCCCTCCGGTTTGAGAGACACTATACGCAAAAACGCCCATTCCGAAAACAACCAGAAAAAAGCCCACAATATTAATTTTAAATCTTCCTCTCAGGGAAATAAAAGGATAGACAGCAAAAAGCAGTACTATAATCATAGTAAGGCCTGTATAAACACCTCCCCTGGAAAAAGTGATAAGTCCTCTGTAACTCAATAGGAGTAAAAAAAAGACATTAAAAACCGAAACGAAGATATTTTTTGAGAAAAACAACAATCGTACAAAAACCAGAAACATTCCTAATCCCAATATGGTAGATACCTGATTAGGGCCAAATCCGCCTGAAGTAGCCGAATTGGAATCAGTTCCGGTAACCACATCCCGAATATTTGGATTATACAGAAAAAGATAGATCAGCATGGCAGCAATGGGATACAACATCCATCGGCTCAGCTTTTCGAAATCGCTCAGAGTAAAGGGTTTATCAACTACATAGATACTGGATATAGCCAGACAAATTGGCCCCAGGACATTAAAAACAATGGCCTTTCGGATATCGACTTCAAAACTTAAATTCAAAGCCCCATAAATAATGCCCGGCAGCAGGAATAAGAGAAAGAACCAAAACGGAATGCTTTTTTTCGAAATCCCTTTAAAGTATATTCCCAATAACATGAAAATGATAACGCCGTATTTGGCAAATTCATTCCCTATATTTCCTTTGGTCATCCTCAAAAATACTTCGGCTCCAACCAGGTAAGCTGTCCAGAAAAGCACTTCGTTATTTTGGTTTTTTCTTTTAATAATGAAGTAACATCCGCCAACCAGGATGAGTACTGAATAAACTACAGCAAACGGACGAAATACGAAAAGAAGAACACCTAACAACAGATGTAACAGTACAACATTTAAATAGTTGTTGGTCCTGATTGGCATATTTTTTATTTTTTCATCAATTAAACAATTGTCTTTTTAATTGATCTATATAATTATCAAAAGTAAACTTTTCTGCTAACTCTAAAACGGTTACTGACATTTCTTTTAAACGCAATTCGTCTGTTTGTATTGCTTTATTCAGAACCAGACCATACGGATTATCGGAATTGATGTCCCATAAAAAACCATTTTCCTCAGTAATATAATGTCCTATGCTTCCTACATTGGAAGCAACCGGGATAACCCCATAACAGGCTCCTTCGGCAATTGCTTTCGGGAATCCTTCCGAATTGGATGGCAACAGCAGGAAATGGGATTCTGACAACAAAGCATGAACATTGTCTTTATTCAGAAAACCATGAAAAACCACTTTATCTCCCAAAAATCCGGCGGCATTTTGGTACGCTTCTTTTCCAGGTCCATCTCCAATAAGATGTACTTTTTCAATTGTATCCAAAGGAATACTTTTCAACGCTTCAATAATTCTGTCTATTCCTTTGGCTGCTTCCAGTCTTCCAACAAAACAGAATGTAAACGGAGGTTGGAAACTTTTAGTATCTGCAATTGTTTTTCCTTTTTTAATATCCTCATTGGATAAGCAGGGATTTTCAAAGGAAAGACAGTGTTTCGGCTGGTTCTCCCAAAAACCGTTAATGGTTACTTTTGTATGCTTTGCTTTTAGCAGAATATTTTTCTGTACTCTGTAAAAAAAAGGCAATGTAGAAGAATCCCAGCTTCCTGCGAACTTATTCCACCATATCTTATTCCGAATCAGGAAAGAAATTAAAACGGCTATAAAAGCAGGATGAGAAGGTGCTCTGGTATGTATCACATCCGCTTTGAATGCATTTTTGAGTATAACAAAAAACATTTCCGGATAACGGAAAAGTATATTTAGGGAGGAGAAAAGGGTTTTCCCGCCAACTTCTTTTAATAAAATGACGCTGACTTTTTCAGATGCGATGGCTTTCATTGATAAATCCCCTTTTTTATCAGGACGATTAAAACCAATCCAGACGATTTCATCAAACAAAGGTTCGAAACTTTCCAACTCATTTACCACTGGGCCGAAAGCATAATATTTCCCGTCTTCCAGAAAAATTGCTGTATCAGATACTATTGTTAGGTTTTTATACACTGGTAAATCGCTATAAGTTTTTTGAAATAGGGTTCTTTTCCGAAATGCTGTTCGAACACTTCTTGCATTTTTGCTGTATCTGCTTTTTTGGACAACAACATTAAAATCCTTTCCGACCATTGGTTGCTGTCGAAATTAGCTATGAAATACTCTGGAAAATAGGGCTTGAGTATTTTTGAAACCTCGCCCGTTTCGTAAGCCAAAAAAGGCAGTCCTTGTGCCAGATATTCTATCAGTACTAGCGGACCAGTCTCGTATAATGAAGTATGCAGCCCCAATTTTGCCTCTCCTAAAAGGGATTGAACCTCATCGCAGCCGGTTTCAAATTTAATGTTTTTACTCGTTATCGCATCACTCAATACGGCATGGTATTTAACATCTTGCACTTTCCCAACTAAAAGGAGTGAAAGCTGCAGTTTTTCGGCTAATTGAAGGGCAAATAACTGGTTTTTATTTTCTTTAATATTAGAAACCAATAGCAAATCATACGCTTTTGGCTTGTCCGTTTTTTCTTTTGTTTTTTCTTTAATTATGATATTTTCCAACAAAAAAGAATGATCCTTCCTGATTTTCATCGCTCCTATACTCCATTCCACTAAAAGAGTACTGACCCCAATATAAAATTCCGGTTTGAGGATGGAGTTAAAGAAAAGTGGCACTTTCTTATTGACTGCAACAATCCCGTGATGGTCCTGAAAAATGATTTTAGTCCTTTTCAGCAAAAAAAGTCTGCTTATTAATCTGATATACCTGTAAACATGGCTGGAATGACAGTGAACAATATCAAATTTCTTTAGTATCAGATAACATTGAAACATGAATTTCAGGCTCCATTTATTTGTTCTTCCAAGTTCCAGAAAAGGAATCTCTACACGCATATTTTTTTGTAAAACACCTCCTGACAATAGAAACAAAGCGGTTACATCCTGCTGATTCTCGTATAGAATGTTACACATATCTACGAAAACCTTTTCGGCCCCACCGACATCCAAAGTATCTATAACCTGAAGTATTTTTATGCTTTGCGCTGTCATTTCTCTTTTATGGTTTTGTTATTTTCGGTCCTTCCTGAAGTTTTGCCGTTGCCAATTGCCAGGATTTCATCACCTGAAAACAAACTAAAGGTAAAACGAAAGGCACCATAAAAAACGACAGCAATTTGAGAAAACGATTTCCTTTGAACTTATAAGGCACTAAGGACGGCAAAATAGAATGCAGAATAAACCATCGGGAAAGAGAAGTACCAAAATACTTTCGGGACAAATACAGCACGCTCGGCACTGGTCTTGGCCCGAATAATTTTTTAGGGCGCCATCCATCCCAGCTTCCCATTTGGCGCAAACCTCCTTCACTTACTTTTAAATGAATTCGCTGTGCTTTATAATTGGAAATATTCTTATATCCAGCTAAATAAGCCCGTATTCCGTATTCCCCATCTCCCATTCGCTGTTTTTCAAACTGCCTGTCGAAAAGCCCGATTTGATGAAAAATACTTTTTTTAAGCAATACATTGCCTGTATCGAGCTGGTCGCTCCATCGGAAGTAACTGTAATGCTTAGGTACTTCGGCACCGACTGTACTGATGGAAACTCCTGAAGACAGATCTGCCTTAAAGTAATCCAGTGTTTTAAGATGTTCTTCAATCCAGTCTTCTTTAATTAATGAGTCGTCATCATAGAGCAGAATATAGTCCCCTTTTGCCGATTGTATGGCTTCGTTTCTGGCACGCCAAAGTGCTTTTTCTTCCTGAAACCAATATTTCAAATCCAGTTTCCAGCCTTTATAAAATGTTTCCTGAAAAGCATCCGTTTGGTCGACAATGATAACTTCAAAATTCTTATAGGTCTGATTTTCTAAATCTAAGAGTACGTCTTTCAGGTATTGGTAGCGATTTAAAGTAGGGATAACCACAGAAACAAAAGGTTGAGAAGCAATCAGCGTACTTTGAAAATCAGCATAATCAGGATAGGTTACTGCTTTTTGAGAATAATCGACCCTTTTTACTTTGCGGGTTTTTAAAAAACCATTCCATTCAGCAAATGGATTGTGGAAAGTAATCAATCTTAATAACAACACATAATACACCCAAGCCCTGTGGAAATTTTTACGCAGAAAAACATACTCATCATGCACCGGAAGTTTCACTTTTTGCCAGATATCAAATCCAGGCAGGCCTTTTTTGCTGATAAAACCTTGCTGGAAAGCTGTCCATGCCAAATCCCTGACCTTTGCTTCCTCTGTTTGGTATTGAAAGTCTTTTTGTAGTGCATACCCTTCTTCTTCCAGCTGTTTTTCTGTGAGAAAATAACCGAAATCAGCTGATGGCCTTACGTTAAAATACCAAATAGGTTTTAAATATTGTAAAAAATTAAATATCATCGATTCATTTATATATCAGTTGTATACTCCTTAAGACTTTGCTTCCGTGCTGATGGAATATCCTATGAATGCACGCTGCAAATCTAAAAATAAAGTCATCCTATTCAAAAGCAAAATCGTTTATTCTGAAAAGAAACTTATTCGCTCTTAAAATAAAACTTCTTGTTATTAAAATAAAACCCCTTGTTCTTAAAACAAATCTTCTTGTTATTAAAATAAAACTTCTTGTTATTAAAATAAACCTTCTTGTGCTTAAAAGAAATATTCTCCTTCTTAAAACAAACCTTCTTGTACTTAAAAGAAATATCCTTCTTCTTAAAACAAACCTTCTTGTACTTAAAAGAAATATCCTTCTTCTTAAAACAAACCTTCTTGTACTTAAAAGAAATATCCTTCTTCTTAAAACAAATATTCTTGCACTTAAAAGAAATATTCTCCTTCTTAAAACAAACCTTCTTGTACTTAAAAGAAATATTCTCCTTCTTAAAACAAACCTTCTTGTACTTAAAAGAAATATCCTTCTTCTTAAAACAAACCTTCTTGTACTTAAAAGAAATATCCTTCTTCTTAAAACAAACCCTTTTACCCTAAAAACAAGGCTTCTATTAATTAATCATTTCCAACATCCCTTTTACAGAAAGCGTTTCTTTCCATAGTTTTCGATTCTCCAATTGCTGTTGGATAAACTCCTCATTACTCATTCCCTTATGAAAATCACTTACAATCTGAGCTATTTTCTTTCTGTCCTTCCATTCTATCCAGACTACATGCTTTTTCCAGTTGATTTTATCTTCAAACGGCAACAGGCAATCGGTATTCACAAAAACAGGTATTTTGCCCATCATAAGCGTTTCGTAAAACCGCACCGAAAAATTCCCGGCACCGCGAGCACATAAAACATAATCCGATTGCGCAATATTAGTATAGTATTCGAGCGTGGTTTGGGTGCGTTCTGCTTCCGTTTGTGCCCCAGCCCGATAATGATTCCGGTAAATAAAATTGGTCTTTACCAAATTCGAATCTTTAAAAAAAGACAGCAACATGGCCCTTTCGTAAGCTGAAGCAAATAAAGGTTCCCAGTCGTTACGGAACGGATTTTGAAAAAACCTCTTTGCGTTTTCCCTCACGCATTTAGCTATTTCCTTGAACCGTTTTGAAAGCGAAAGCGTGGCATGACCGCAGAAACCAATGACTGGCAGTGGTGTTTTTGCAAGCGGTGTTATAGTGTCCTGTTGGAAAAGCCGTTGAAAATGATCTGACAATCCTACTGGAAAACCCTTGTTATTTGCACTTAATTGGGATCGGAATCCGCTCATCCTGAAATAGGTAATTTGTGAAAATTCAGGAAAAGCCATGCCAAAATCCCCACCTACAGTAGCGTATGCTTTTTTATTCCATTGCTTACAATCCCGGTTTACGGCTTCTATCTCCTTAATTTTTCCTTTTTTGACGTAATAATTAATGGAAAAAGGAAGAAGGACAATATCGGCATCAGCCATGACATCTACCCTTCTGATGATCGGATCAGATTCCTTCTGGTGTTTAAAATTCCAGTCCCAGCCTTTTTCGTTAAAAAACGGTCTGGCAAGAATAAACAACTCGCGTTTGTCTGTTACCGGATATGCTGTATGTGGGATATAAATTTTCAATGGTATGCGGTTAAAATTTCCTGCCTCTGATAGTAATCAGGTCGGCTTTTTTCAATCGGTTGGTTACAAATTCTTCGTCTCTGATAAAAATGGTATTGAATTGGGTCTTATTGTAGCTTTTAAGTTTTATCAGTTGCCTGTTAGCGACATCGTAAGCAAAAGGTTTGAAACCTAATTGTAGAACTTCAGCATATATTTCATCATCGGAAACACCAAATTTTTCTCCGGATCCGTTCAATTCCAAAATGAGTACCTTAAGTCTGTCGTCTTTCAGCACAGTCATTCCGCCTTCCAAAGCCTGTTTCTCATGCCCTTCCACATCAATTTTTATAGCTAAAGGCACTTGTTCATTGAGTATCGAGTCGAGAGACAAAACAGGAACCTGGACGGCATTCTTATACCTTTCATTTACAATCCTGTCCATTGTTCCTTTATCGGTTGAGAAATACAATTTTCCATCGAAATTAGAAACTCCGATATTGAAAGGGCTGATTAATTCTCCTAAGTTATTCAATTGAATTTGTTTCTGCAGTTGTTTGTATGTTTTTGGCACTGGCTCAATAGCAATTGACTTGCACCCTTTTATCCCCGATAACAATAGTGAGAAATGACCCAAATTTGCCCCAACGTCTAAAAAAGTATCCTGCTTTTGAAGGAAGTGCAATAAAAAAAGAGATTCTTCAAATTCATAAACTCCGAAGTAGATATTCCCGACAATTCCTGCATCGCCTTTTCTGGCAATAAATTTTAGGCTTCCAATCCATTTGTACTGGATTTCATTAAAAATCCTGTTTTTGATATTGAACTCTATGTACTTGTACAATCCTTTAAACTCATCCCCATTTGTAACGGGGTGCGATTTGAACTGTTTGTATCTGTTTTTAATTTTTCTGATAATCTTCATAAAATCTGACAAACTGTTTGATTTGTTCCTGAATCGAAAATTCTTTCCTGATCCTATCTGCTGCGTTTCCGGCAATTGTTCGCTGTTTTTCTGCAGTTAAAGAAGCCGTATTGCAAATCGCTTCAGCCAAAGATACAGGATTTCTTTTGGGAACTACAAAACCGGTAACGCCGTCGAGTACATTTTCGGATAATCCTTCCGCGTTGCTGACGATACATACTTTGCACATGGCCTGCGCTTCCAATACTGCGTTACAAAAACCTTCCTGAATACTGTATTGCAAATACAAATCACAGGTTTCGAGTTTTTCCCGCACTTCTTCCGAGGTTAATTTTCCGGCAAAAACGACATGGTCTTTCAAACCCAATTGGTACGCTGCAAACAGTAAACGTTCCTTTTCAGAACCATCACCAACAACAACATATTGGAAAGAAAATCCTTTTGCCTTTACTAATGCCAGGGCTTCAAGTGTATATTCTATTCCTTTAATCCAATGCAGACGAGCTACAGTAACTATCTTAATTTCTTTACTATCGTAAGGTTGATGATTATGAACTGAAAACTTTGCGATATCGATGGCAGGCGTGATTTTTACAATTTCATCAGCCGCGATACCCTGAGCTGTCAAACCTTTTTTCATACTCTCTGAAAGCACATGATACGTAACTTTTTTAGAAAACAGGACAGTATAGCAATCAGGTGTTTTTACAGGATACACATAATAGTCAAATCCTCTGAAACTCACTGCCATTTTAGCTTTTATCGCCTGAGCTATATTCTCTCTTTCCAAAGCCATGGTTCCGAAACCAAAATGAAGCCAGTCTAATTTTTTGGAAAGCAAATGACTGTTGGCGGCGATACGTTTTATAATAGAAAACATAGAAATCCCGTCTTTTCTATCCAAACGACAGAACCGAATGACCGCTTTGCTATGGAACAACAGTAGGAACAATTGAAAAAACGCATTTATAAATCCACCTATTGAACTTCCGGTCCATTTTGGAGCAGCAATTACTTTGGCGCCTTCAAACGAAGACTGACTCGTTTTAGCATGTACAAAAAGAACTACTTCGTGCCCATGCGACTGCAGACCTTTTATCTTATTTACGAAAAAAGTCTCAGAGTAAGCAGGGACGGCTGGTAAAACTAAACCTATTTTCATAGCAATTTGTCTAAAACGGTTTGATATAAATCTTCCATATCAGCAATCATTTTCGGGTAAGAATGCCTGTTTTCTATGCTGTTTCTGGCTGTCAGACACATTTTGTGGTAATCCGTTAAGGACAATCCGGCAACTTTTTGAATCGCAGCAGCCATTGCCGCCGGATTACGCACTGGCACTAAAAATCCGTTTTCGCCATCTGTAATTACCTCATGCATTCCTCCGCAATCAGTAGAAACAACCAATGTTCCCAGTGCCATTGCTTCGAGTACCACATTTGCGATACCTTCTTCTACACTGGAAAGCAATACAATATCGGCACCCCGAATGGTGGGAAGCACAGAATCAAAAGGAATCTGACTTACAAAATGAACATCCGAATCCAACCCGAGCTGTGCTCTTTGGATAACCAGCTCTTCATTGGCTTCAATGCCAATAATCGTGTATTCAAATTCGAATTGCTGTTGTTTCAAAAGGGAAAAAGCATCCAAAGCATACTCATATCCTTTTACCCAGTGAGAACGCCCAATGGAAACTATTTTTAGTGGAGTATTGATTTTATCCTTAGAAAGGAAGGTTAGTTTTTGAAAATCGAGGCCGCTGTAAACCGTTTTTATTTTATTGCGTTCGGCACCATAGCGTTCGGCAATAACTCCAATGGCATTGGATACTGCATGAAAACCATCGATTCTTGGAAAGATCTGACGATATAAATTGGCCCAATAGTCATCACCGACCGGACTGATGGTGATGTGTGTACCTCGCAAACTTGTGATTAGTTTTATTCCGAATTCCTGAACCCAAATCCAATCGCCAACACTTTTAGCCCATTGAAGATGGAATATATCCGGGTGATGGTATAAAACGGGATAGTACTTTGCTTTATTGACAATTGTATTCTTTTTTTGTTGGGTTAAAATACGGTCCAGTTTTTTTTTATTGCGGTTTTTAAATAAAATCAATACGATGGAATAGTAGATAAAGTGCCACGATCTTCCGTATTTATTTTTGCAGCCAACTATTATTACTTTTCCGGAGTATTTTTTTCTTCGTTTCAGCTGTCCGAAAAGATACAATTCATGACCGGAAGCAGCAAGGCCTTCAACCAGGCGCTCCACAAAAGTAGTCGAAGGAATTTCTCCTGAATATACCGCGATTTTTTTTGGAACCATTATAAATTTTGCTTTGTGAACAAAGAAAGGGTAAGCAGCATACTCACCGGGTGAGAATAATGCACTGAATTTCCTTGAGTAAACTTATGATAAAAATCGGACACAACCTCAGCATCAATAAATTTTGAAAAAGCCGGATGATCAAAAAGCCACTGTTTCATATTACTGTCATTGCTGTCACCAACAAACTGCAATTCCCAGTTACGCTGAATTAACAGCTGAGATGACATGGTCCGTTTTAGCTTATCGACTATTTTATAAGGTAAATTCCAAGGTCGTTTGTCCCATTGGTAGTGGTATAAATTGAACGGTCTGTGCTCTTGCCACGTAATTTTGGCCAAAGCTGGCATTCTCATTTTCAGGTATTCAATCTGGATTTGACGTCCTGCCAGGTATTTTTCAGGCACAGTACAGATGAATTCGCATAATCGGTTATCATAATATGGCAGTGAAACAGGTCGTTGACTCTCAAAAACAGACAGATTCGTGCTCGTCCATCGAGGAGCCCAATACAGACTTTTGAACGCTCGGATTTGAGCATTGGCATTGTTTGGGATATTAATTTCTTTCAGTAAATTTTCTATCCTTTTATTCAGATAATCGTTAAAGTTTCCATCCAATTTCCATGATTTCCATAACGATTTAGCCAGTTCCATTCCGCCTTTCTTGATGATTTTTTTAGAAATAACCTTCACTTGGTCTTCCAGAGGTAGATCATCTGGAACTCCCATATCATCAAATAAAACATCACCCCAATGCCCTAAATTAAAAACCTCTCCCATTTGAGCATAACGTTCTATGAAAGCCATTTGGCGTGGATGCGTAAATTCAGAATAACAACCATTGATTACAGCTAATTGCTCTATTTTATTCCATAAATAACCTTTAGGTACTTTCCAATCCTGAAAAGAAAACCCGCAGGCTTGGGCTATTTTTTTACTGTAATAGGTTTCGTCATGACCACCTTCAAAAGCATAACTGTACGCTTGCACTTTGTTTCCTAAGTGGTATAATGCTGCGGCCTGAGTTCGGCTGTCCAATCCTCCTGACAGAGGCAAAATTACTTTTTTATCTCCAATTCCTTCTTTGATAATCGTTTCAAACAAAATAGCAAATTCCTGAACAATTTGGCTTAAAGGCCGTTCAACCGGATTATAATGCCATTTAAAATAAGGAGTTGCAGTAACCACAACGTCATTCTCAATATGGTATTCGTGTGCCGGTTTTAGTGTTTTCTGTTCTTTATAATAGGTATCTTCATCCAAAAAAAAGCCGGTAGCGGCAAAAACACAAATTGCCTGATGATCGAGCGTTGTTTTTTTGCCGACGAATGTTGGCTTATGTGGAATGATTGGTGTTTTACAGTTTTTCATTTCTCTTTAAAAAAGCATCACGCCAGACTAAAAATTTTACTTCAACAAAATAATAGGAAACAACGGAACAAACCAAAATTCCAATAAACTTAAAAATTAATGGAAAATCCCAGGAATAAAGCCAAATCTGTTGCCATAAATAAATAGAATAACTCCACAAACCTACGGTAATCATGACTTTATTGTTTAATAATCCGGATGTTATTGATTCTTTCGGAAAGTGTACAAGTATCATAATGATAATTCCTACACAGATATTTATAGTTGTTAATCCAACTAAATTATACAGATAACGTGGCTTCAATCCAAACATTTCTACCACTTCCGGACTGTTTAATACCATTATTAAAAGTACAATTAAAAATAAAAGGCCAATCTTATTTTTGAAAAAAAGAAACCATTTATGGTGCTGTATATCTTTCCCTTTTATTGCCAGTATGCCCCCAACTGCCAAAGCATCAGCAACTGTTTCGAAAGAACGATGATTTGATCCTTTAAGAATGTCAGGAATAAAATCAAAATACAGGTAGGAAATCCTGATAATGGGTACAGCGAGAATAATACCAATGAATACAAACAGTAATCTTTCTTTTTTTAGAATTTTCTTATTTACGAAAACAAAAAGCAATGCAATTAAAATATAGAACTGTTCTTCTACAGCCAAAGACCAGGTATGCCCAACAAACCATTGCGGAAAGGCCCAATCAGACCTAGGCTGGTAATTTACCAGAAAAAGAGGAGCTCTCCAGAATTGGGGCCATTTGAATATATTTAAAAAGTTTAGGACCAGGAAAAGAACAATCAAATAGGTATAGTATGCCGGAAATATCCTGAAGATTCTTTTAAAGTAAAACATTTTTACACTAAATCTGTTTTTTTCAACATCTCTCAGCAGGATTTGGATAATCAGGTACGAAGAAATGATAAAAAAAACATTAACTCCTAAATACCCGACATTAATTAAAGAAGGTCTGAAAGCATGGTCATAAATGACAAAGAATATAGATATGGCCCTAAGTCCGTCTAAGGAAGGTATTCTTTTAGTAATTTCTTTATTCATAATTAGGCAATAGTATTGTAAAGCTCCTGATGCGCTTTTATAAAAGTATCAAAAGAGAAATGGGTAATGCAATAATTCCGGAGCTGTTCGCCGGTTTGCTGTCTTTCGTTTTCAGATGTGGCGTAAAAACCTTCAATTTTTTGGCACAACTCCTGAGTATTTGAAGCTTCAAACAACAATTCAGGAAAATCTTTCAATACAAAATTAATCCCTGAAATGTCTGAACCTAAAACCGGTATTCCCATGGTCATTGCTTCTACTAACGCCATTGGCATTCCTTCTTTCCTTCCTGAATTTAATGTTGGTATAACGTATAAATCTGCCTGCGCCAAAAATGGTCGTACATCCGTATGTTTTCCTAAGAAAACGATTTGATTTTCCAATTGAAGGTCTTTTATCAATTGTTTCAATTCATCCGCATATCCATCACGATCATCTCCTAAAACTTCCAGATGAACAGCTGGGTTGTTTAACTGATGGATCGCTTTTATTAATACTTCAATCCCTTTAACAGGAACTAAATTAGCTACAGTAATGATTTTGAAAACTGAGGCTGTTTCTTTTTTTGGAAACAAACCCGGATTATAATATTGCGTATCCAGACCTAACGGAATGAGTTTTTGTGCCTTTTTATTTGGAAAGTAATTACTCATTTCCTCATTGATAGTAATAATAAAATTACTCAGGTAACTCCTGATTTTCCAATGAATGTTGCCCCAAGTCATTGCTTTTTTGGTGTAGATAAATTTGGCTCCGCCTAAACGTGCCGCCAAAACTTCAGTCCAGTCACTGCTCCAATGCCAGGAATGCACAATATCGAACTTGTTTTTCCTGATAAAATCTTTAAATGGCTTTATGCGGAAAATCAGATTATAATAAGGGCGAAAAGGTTTTGTAATTTCGATGATGTGTATTGGCAATCCTAATTTCTTCACTTCATTAAAAAAGGCTCCCCTTTCGTTATTGCAGGCAATTTCGACTTCAAACTTCTCTTTATTCAGCCCGTTTGCCAAATCATACAAAACCTTCCCACTTCCGGCAGTGTCAAAGTTGGGGATTGTATAGAGGATTTTAATTTTTTTTGCGTTTTTTTTCATTCAGACCGGTGCTAATTATTTACACATTATGATTATTTTTTTATCGTTTGAAAACCCTTGTTATTCTCTTTAACAAATAACCGGACCATCTTCTGTCTGTAGGATTTTGAATAAAAAACCTAAGGAAGGAGAATGGAAATTGATATACCCTGAGGCTCGAGAGTTCCATTAAATATTGTGTGGTCATGGCAAATTTATACTCTTTTCTGCCAATCAGATTTGGAAATTCATAATAAAATGACCGAATAAGTTCCCTTGAAGCGGCATACTGTTTTGTCTTATTGGATGTTACTGAATTCCTATCGTCCCTTCTGTCCAGCAAAACCAATGACTTATGAATTCCATGAATATCTGATATCAGACAAAATCGCAATATATAAGACCAATCAATACTAATACTTGGATAATGTTTTGAGAAATACAGCCCATGATCTACATGAACGGCCTTTCTGAACATCATGGCACTATTAACCACTTTTATTTGTTTTTTATAGTTCAATAAGAACATTTCTTCCTTTTTCGGGTATTGATTTCCACTAACCAACATGCCAGGGAACCGCATGCCAATTTTATTTCCGTCCCAAAAATCGGAAATTCCGGAAACCAATCCAATTTGAGGCATCGTATCCAAAACATCAACTTGTAAAGCCAGCCTGTCGGGATAATAAAAATCATCTTGTTCTGCTACTGCAATATAATCTCCTTGAGCAGAAGCTACCAATCGGTTCATTGTTGCACCCAATCCAAGATTATTCTCATTGATTAAAATAACCGCTTTCTTGAATTGATCCTTAAAGCTATTTACTATTGCCAGGGAATTGTCTTTTGACCCATCAATGCAGGCAATGAGTTCAAAATCCTGAAAAGTCTGCTGTAACAAACTTTCAAGGGTTTGAGCCAATGTTTTTTCGCCATTATAGATGGGCAGGATTACAGATACTTTTAATGTCATGGGATCTATACTTGCTTTGAATCAATTAATTGTAACATAAAATTTTTATTCTCTTCATTTAAGGGCTGTAAAATAGGGCTAATTTGATAAAACAGACGAAGAAATCTTATCCATTTCCTTATCAATAAAAGCTTGTTTCTCTTTTTGAGATAAAAGCCCGTTTTTTAAAAGTTTTTCAAAAAACAAGGAAAATTTTGTTGATCCTTTATGATTCAGATGACTAAAATCTGCATAAAAATCATTTTCCAATGGGAAATTTTTAAAATCTAAAAATGTTATATTCGAATACCTGCTTTGTACTATTTTTTTAAAAAAATAATCGTTATCTAAATCTGCCAGTTTATGCATCGGACATCTTAAAAGGTATAAATTAATTTTATTATCTTCACACAACTTTATTATTTTATCAAGATAATCAAGCGTTACCTTTGGATATTTCATTTTGACTAAAGGCTTTACTTTTTTAAAAACCTTAATTAAGGAATCTGTTTTATCTCTTTTTAAATATTTAAAACCTCCCCAATATCCATTTTCTATTATACTGCTATTATTTTTACAAACGAAACGCACATTATTCTTCAGAACCCTTTGTTGTGCTTTTAAAAAAGTTGCAGGATTATTTTTTAATAAAATGCAAGACTCTCCAAAATCAAAATTTAAGGCATACTTAGGGTACCTAAAATTAATGTATTTTTTTGACCATATCGTTGTAGAATCATACGAATTATTTATTTGATTGTTAGTGAATGACATAAATACATTTTTAATATTCTTGTTGTTGTCAATTAACTTTTTAAGCTTTATATAAATATAAAAATAGTTTTCTCCATCATCAGACAGATTTAATGTATTTCTAATTATTGTATCATTAAAGGCACACATTGTATGTGAATGTCCTACTATTAAATTCTCTTTTTGAGGGCTTATTTTATAGTGATTTCCTCTATCAACAATTCTATAAAAAGAGAACAGCACTATAAAAACCAGAAAAAAAACAGTTAAACAAAACTTCCCAACTTTAAAACAAAATTGCCTCATAAACTAAAATTGAAAATAAATAAATTGCTGTTCTTTCTCTGAGAATAAAAAAATAATCAAAACAAGGAGCATATAAAAAGACATTCTGAATTTTCTGTTCCAATTAAACCCAACTCTTTGAATTGCAAAATCACTTTGTCTCCCATTCCACTCTATAATTATAAAGAATAACAAAAACAGGCAAAGCCAAAGACTGGGAAATTTAACTGGCTTCTCAAATAAAGAGGATGTGCAAATGCCTCCTATATAAGAAAAAGCATGCTTTACATTGTCGGCTCTAAAGAAAATCCAGGCAAAAGTGGTTATTAAAAAAGTGAATCCCATTTGTATTAATTCAAAAAAACCAGGTAAAACTTTATTTTTTGCAACTATATCAAGATGATTCCTATTTGTTTTCAAAACAATTGAAGGAATTATAAAAATAGCATTTATTAGCCCCCAAATAATAAACGTCCAATTAGCACCATGCCAAAATCCACTGACAATAAAAATGATCATCACATTTCTTATCTTACTATACAATGAACCTTTACTTCCTCCTAATGGGATATAAAGATAATCTCTAAACCACGTAGACAATGAAATGTGCCATCTGCGCCAAAACTCCGCAATGTTTCTAGAGAAATAAGGGAAATTAAAATTTTTTAAAAGTTCAATTCCAAATAATTTTGAAGTACCTAAAGCAATATCTGAATAACCGCTGAAATCCCCGTAAATTTGAAAAGCAAATAAAATTGCGCCTAAAAATAAAGAACTGCCATTGTAATCATTAGTTGAACCGAACATTAAGTTAGCATATTCCGCGCAATTATCAGCGATAACGACTTTCTTAAACAATCCCCACAGTATTTGTCTCAATCCATCTACTGCCATCTTATAATTAAAAAATCTTCTTTTTTTAATTTGCGGTAATAAATGAGTGGCTCTTTCTATTGGTCCTGCAACAAGAAGAGGAAAATAGCTGACAAACAATGAATAATCAATGATATTTTTTTCGGGTTCCATCTTTTCGTTATAGATATCTATCACATAGGATAATCCATGAAAAGTATAAAAAGAAATCCCAACAGGCAGAACAACTTGCAGTGTAAATAAATTCGCTTCAAACCCAAAAACTGATATAAGATCCGCAAAAGAAGAAGCAAAAAAATTATAGTACTTAAATATCCCTAAAAACCCTACATTAATAATGATACTCAGCCAGAACCAAAACTTTTTTGTTTTTTTATTTTGAGCAGAATGCATTTTTAACCCTGTGAAATAATCCAGTACGGTTGAAAAAATCAATAAAAATAAAAATCGCCAATCCCAACAAGCATAAAAATAATAACTAACCAGTAACAGTAAGCCATTTTGACATTTCCAATACCGGTCATTCATTACCCAATAGGCAAAAAAAACCAATGGCAAAAAAAATGCAAATTCTAATGAATTAAATAACATAATTAGTTCTAATATTTCTGGCAAAAAGCAATTTGCTCCCTTCCATTCATCTTACCATTGAATCGTAAAAACCGTTTACTTGACCTGCAATAACTTCCCAATCCAATTTCAAAGCGTTTTCTCTCGACTTCAGTGCCAAATAATCACGTTTTTCTTTGTTCTTCAATACATCAACAACAACATCAACATACGTTTTATAATCGGTTGGAGATACTAAAATTCCTGCCTCATTTTTAACATAACCTCTATTACCTTCAATATCGGTTGAAACAATTGGCAATCCGCAGGCCATAGCTTCCAAAATGGTGTTACAGGCTGTGACATTTTTCAGAGGTAAAAATAAAAGTGACGCCTCTTGATACAGATTTCGTAATTCATTATCATCTATCCCTGAAAACATTTCTACACTAGCATCAGAAATGATATTTTTAGCAAAATCTTTACGTAAAACAACCTTAATCTTTATCGTCGGAATTTGTTCTTTTATCCTTGGAATAACATAGTTTAATGCCTCAAAATCCCTTAAGTGCTGCCCGGCAAAAATAATATTATTTTCCTGCGTTTTGCTATAATCCGGTTTGAAAAAATTGACATCTACACCATGTGGAATATATTGGACATTATCAGTATTCAGCCAGTTTTTTAAGAAATCAACCTGATTGATTCCAACAGCAATTGCACCATCCATTTTTTTTAAATATTGTGTATTCAGAATGGTCGACGATAGAATTTCGGGAGGTTTATGAAACGTCGCACAGACTCTCGTCTTAGAAAACAAAGAAGCCATCTTTATAGCATAACGTATATCGCGTTCCCCGTTGAGATAATGAATTGTCCTGTCCTGATTTCTGGAAAACAATAGACTTCTGAACAATTCCCAATCTTTAATCACCCCTGTTGAGTCATACAATCCCGATTCCTGATCTGCTTTTTGCGAAATGTATTTTGCAATTTTATAGGGCAATCCCGATTTCCCGGAAGGAATGGTTTCTGCTTCCATATAATCAATCAATCTTCCGTAACCTGAGTTGTGGGCATGATGTGATGAACGATGGTGTATGATGATTTTTTCCATTACACTTTTTGGCTAAGCATAAAATTAAGTATCCTTTTCACGTTTTCTTTCGGATGGACATAGGTATCAAAATACTTTTTAGCATTTTGAGACAATTTTTCACAAAGGTCATCATTTTTCAAAACTTCTTCGATTAAAGGAATGAGTTGATTTTCATCTTCAAAAAATAACACTTCTTTTCCGTGTTCCAGCGGAACCAGCAATTCGGCCGTTAATTTTTCAGCCACAATTATTTTTCCCTGTGACAAATATTCAGGCATTTTCCATGCTGGTGAATAAAGCAGACCGCGAGAGTAAATAACCACTTTGGCACTTTTTACCATATTTAGGTAGGACACAGGATCAGTCGGTAGGTTTGTAAGTGCTTCTTTATATTTCTCATTTGCCAAAGCGGAAGGCATGATTCCTCCTTTGAACTTTTCTTTAAATTTCTCTTTAAGCAATACAATAATACGAAAACGCTGTTGGTGTATTTGCTTTACATCTTCCTGTTCTTCTGATGAGAAACAACGGGTTTGGAAGAAAACCGAATTTTCGGTGAATGGTGTTACTTTTTCAAAATGATCAATGAGACGGGTTGTTCTTGTAAACTTCCAGTGACTGATTTGCTTTTGGTATGAAATCCGGATTCTTTTTAAAAAATTCCTGTCTGCTTTTGAATCAATGCTAAGATTGGTCAACAATAAGCCAAGGAAAAATTTAAGGATTCCCTCTTGATGTTTGGAATGTGTTCCGAAAACCAAACCTAAAGGATGTATTTTATGTCTGGCTTCTTTTGGAAGTTTCTCGACATTTTTAGCTTCAAAATTTCGTTTGAATATATAATCGCAATGTTCTAAGGCATACGCCGAAAAAGAATCGGAGGAATCATACAGATCGGCAGCAAAGTTTATTTTTCTTCCTGATTTCGTATCAATTAACTGATAAAAAGAGGTTTTGGGATGCGGCTGATTCGTTTGTTTTATTCCTGAATCAGTCACTCTTATCGTTCCGAGACGTTTGGCGAGAGACAGGACAACCTTCGTTTTTATAAAAGAGTCCCGTTCCAGTTCAAACAATCCGGTTTGAATATACGAAGAATGATTCAGCTCTTGAGGAGTATATATTTTTACAATGTAATCGCTCATATTGAACTTAAGGCTGAATTTACCGATTCAAACAAAACCCGAGTAGTTTCTTCAATGCTGTATTTTTCCAAAACTTTTACTCTGGCATTCGATTTCATTTCCCTAAGCAATTCTTTATTTTTAAATAACTGAAGAATATCGTTCGGGTAGTTTTCAGGGGAAGACAGTAATCCGTCGACATTATTAGCAATAACATCGGCAGGTCCGCCTGGACAATTGATCCCGGCGACAGGAGTTCCGCATGACATGCTTTCAATCATTACCATTCCGAAGGTTTCTTTATCACTTGGCAATACAAACAAATCTGCTTCCTGAAAATACCGTGGCAAATCAGCATGCTCTTTATGTCCGAGAAAAAAAACATTTCCGGAAAGATTGTATTTTTTTACCAACTCTTCCAATTCTGTTAAATATTCTTCTGAACTTACAGGTCCGATGATGTTAAGAGTAGCGTTAGGAAATCCGTTTTGCACTAATGTATGTATCGCTTCGATAGCCAGATGTACTCTTTTCCATTGCACTATCCTGCCTACATATAGTAATTTTGGCGCATCTGATTCTGCATTTCCGTGAGAAGATGGTTTAAAAACTTCACAATCAACACCTAAAGGAAAAACTCTAATATCTAAACCTTTAAACATTTCCATTTCCTCCATTGCTTTTTTCTGCATATTGGTATGGACTAATATATGATCTGCATTTTTGTAATAGTCTCTTGACCAGGCACTGTCAGTATAGTGCTGACCTCCAAGCATGGCAATATATTTTTTGTCTTTCTTTAGTATAACTTTGGACAATTCATAAGAAAACGGGCTGGAATGACCGGACATATTAATAATACTCACATCCGGAGTTTCCTTTTCATATTGCTTTAAGCAAGAATTCGAAAACTGTTTTTTCCATTTTTTATGATCACCATTAAATGTAAGCTTAACCGGGAAAAAATCCCATTTTAAGACAGCATCTGAAGTGGAATAACGGACTATTTTTGGCGTAAAATATTCCATCGAGCAAGTATAGCCTTTTTGTCTGGCTAAATTTGACATTGCCTTAACATGCGGCTGGCTATGATAAGTAGGAACGCTTTTCTCGACAACACCAGCTGCTTTTGGCGTAAAAGGATGTAATATAGTTACTTTCATGATTTTAATATTTAGACAGCAATTTTTGTACGCATTGCTCCTGTTCTTTTTTGGCCACCTGCATCAGGCCGGCTATTTTTTGCTGTTCCTGGTCTATTGATTCGTATAAAGTGTTTATTCTATTCAAAACCTTTTGTGCATCTAATAAATCTGTTCTCGAAGTATAACCTTCGAATCCTGTTGTCAGCAGAAAGTCACTTGTTTTCGGCTCGTATTCGATGGCGTGAAAAGGAGTAAACGTATTTGCTGCGAATATTATTGAATGCAGCCTTTGCCCTAAAAAAATATCCATTGACTCAATAAACGAAAGTGACTTATTGATATCTGTATAATTTTCATAGATAGAAATTTCTTTAAATTCTTTCAATCCGATGGTATTCAGCATGTAATCCAAATCCGATTTTGTAGTAGGATATAAAAATACAGACCAGTTATCTTTTAGTAAAAGACCCACAATTTCTTTTGCAAATTGCTCTACAAGCTTTGGATTTTCACCATAAATCCTATTGCCTATGTAAGCGAAATTAATCCCGATCTTTTTACTTTTACTTTTAGGGATTATTTCTTTTTTGGAATAGTAAATGGCCGGATCATGGAAAATATTAATTTCACTACTGACATTCCATTTTTCCAGCTGTTTTTTGGATTGAATACCTCGAACACTTACAAAACTGCAGGCATCCAAAAAGTCTTTCCAGCTTTGTGTATCTATCGTAAAACCAAAGCTCTTGGCAAAATCCTCATCGGCAACGCCTGGGCCTAAAACAGCCAATTGAGCATCGGGATATAACTGTATCTGTTGGTTTATAATTTTCAGATAACTTTCTTTCTTTCCTTTTTTAATAATAGTTCCGCCTCCCAAAATAATTAAGTCCGGATTTTTAACAAACCATTTTCTTGCTATATGTCCGGCTTTTGGATTCTTATAAGGGATTTCATAAAGAACGATTTTATCGGCTATATAATTTTCCAAAGCAGTAAGAATGGCTTCATCACCAAGATTCCCCATTCCCGTACAACCTACATATATTGCTCTCTTCTTAGAAGAAAAAAGATATTTCAGCAGTTGTGGAAACAGTATGAATTCCTGTTTTATGACTTTTATATAATGGGCAAGGCTGTTTAACATTTTACAAATTTAAGACTTAATTATTTGCTTTTATATTTCTTGCAAGCTGCAATTCTCTTTTGTACCTGTCAATCCTGATATCTATAAAATAAACAATAGCAAAACAGAAAACAAACAGTATTAAAAAATAACCTATCAGCGCATCTGTTTGCAGTTTATATGCTTTAGTACCATGATTTGGGTTAAAAAAATAAATATAAACCGCACAAATTAAATAGTGGGACAGGTATATCGGATAACTGAAATAACCAATAAAATTATCGGCTTGCTTTATCTTTTTATTTGATTTCACCTGAAACAAAAGCAAAACTATCGCTGCCGAAAGTATATAATTCGTATATATTGATATTTCCGTATAAATCGTTATTCCTGTATTGGCCAAATACACTGCATTAACATTAAATAACAGCATCAAGAATATTATAAGGCTGATGTTTCCTTTTATTTTTGTTTGTCTTTCATTTAACCAAAATAATGCTGCACCAATGGCAAATGGTAATGAGGAAGCCGGAATCGCACTATATCGGAATGTCGGCAAGTCATAAAAGAAATAAGTACCGACATAATACAATATACTAAAGAACAGCCAGATAAAAGTCCTTGTTTTGTTTTTTGAAATTCCAAAGGAGATTAGAAGGTAAAAAACCAGTTCATTGGTTAAAGCCCAACTTGTAGGAACTACTCTTGGTTTAATTCTATGAGGTACAATATCGAAATAAAGCATGGAAATATTGGAAACCCATTCTTTAAAGGAGGATGGAAAGTACATGGCAGGATTTAATCCGTTCCCGCTTAAAGCGAAAATAGCCACCAAGCTCAATAGCAAAACCAGCCAATATGTTGGATACAATCTTAGAAACCGATTCGCCCAAAATAATTTTACACCTGAAAAATCATAGCTATATGATTTCTGCATTACATAGGTCATTAGGAATCCTGACAAAATAAAAAAGAAGGAAACGGCATAATTTCCTAACGTTGGGAAACTAAATATGTGAAGCAATACTACATAAATTGCCAATAGGGTTCTTAATATTCCAAACATTATTTAGCCGATTTAAAATAATTGCCTATTCTTTTTTTAATAGTTCTGATTTTTTGAGCGTTCTGTTTTTTCCATAAACGAACATAATAACCATCGTATAAATTCCTGAAGGTATTTTTCCATTTTTCAAAATTGGAATGCTGTTTCAGATGAATTGCCGTATACGAAATATAAAAATGGGTTGGAGAATCCGCAACGTTTACTTCGCAGCTTTTCATTGTTTTTTTCCAGTTGATAAAATGAAGGTATAGCACTTCGTCTAATGCTCCGTTTTTCTTTACTTCAAAAATCTTTCCGTCATCCCACAGCCACTTATCTAAGCTATATTCCTGGCGGGAATCGACTCCCCTTTCCTGATTAAGAAGGATTTTTGGCCAAAAAATTGAATATTCTAACGATCCGTTATGCTGTTTTTCCTGCAAATAATCTGTTACTATATGTTCGTCAAACCACATAAATTTAGGTTGTTCAAACAACGATTTGTAATTTGGGATTTCTTTATATAATTTCCGGATTGCCTCTGAATTCCTAAACAGGTTAAAATGCCCTGATATCGCTTCTTTCCTACTTGAAATGATATCATATTGATTTAAAATATCATCGGTAATGAACTTTCTTATATCTCCCCAGACAATATCCATATCACAAAACCCCCAAAAATCATATCCTCTGGTATATTCTTCAAAGATATCTCCATAAGCGGGTTTTAAATCGCAAAATTTCCGGGGTGTTAACGGCACATTAGCGTCTACAACCTCATTTACATGCTTGCTCAATCCCAGCAACGTGGATGGTACAAACTTTATGTTTTTTGGATGATCCTGAGTTATTTCACAATCGGTAATGATAAGCCAGTCTATGGTATTGTTTTTTGCCACAGACAACCAATAAGCATCAGCCCAAACAGGCCACTTACCAAAATAAGGCAATATTAAGAGAATTGATTTCATTGTATATTAAAAACCGATTTAACTATTTTTTTTAAATTACTTTTAAAAGAATTCGGTTCATAATTTTTTACATAATAGGGAAATAGAAACAATCGATCCTTTATACTGATTTTTCTAACTCTACTTATGGCGTTTTCGTATTTATGAATAACACGGATGGCTTGTTGTTTAGAAAAAGAAGGTAATTTTTCTTCCATAAGATACCTATAAAAAGCTATACTTGCCTGATTTTTTTGATGTGAAAATAAAGAGCTTCCTGAAATACTTAATTCTGAATTGACAACCGTTACAACTGCTTCATTTATGGAATAAATAGGTTTTTCTTCTGCAAATTCTATCCAAGCTCTATTATCACTATGCCATGCAAGCGGGTAAGAATAAAACCCATATTTCTCGTAACTGCTTCTTTTAAAAATATATTCGGACAGTGTAATCGTAGTACCGCCTGTAATTCTCCTGTAAAATGCATCTGAAGCTGATTCAAACTCAGGATTATATTGTATCTCCATGCTTGCACCAGTTTTTTTGAATATATTTTGTTTTGCAAATCGAATTAATTGGCTTTTTGATGCAAATTTTTCATAATGAGCATAAAAAGACTCAACCAGATTGGGGCTAATAAAATCATCGTCGCCCAGAATCATAATCCATTCTTCATTACCAATAAACGCGATACATCTTTCCCATTGTTTTACCAATGAAATACCACCTAAATTGGTTTCAAATTTTTTATAAACAAAATCAAAAGTGCCTTTATACTTATCCAAAAGCAAAGCGCAGTTTTCCGGGCTGGCATCATCACCAATATAAACTTTAAATCGTTTATCTGTCTGACTCGCCAGTGACCTTAATGTATCTTCAAAAAAAGTAAGCTTATAATATGGGACAATTATCGCTAACATTTTACTTCATCAGACTTTTTAGAAATTTAAATGGCGCTAAAATAAAACTTCCGACTTTGTATGAATTACTGTTTTTAAAATGAGCCGCTAATTTGTTTTCTTCAAGACTTGTCACTCCGATTCCATTAAATACAGACAGATTGTGTGGAATAAAACTTTCATCTGATGCTATTATTATCAAATAAGTTGCTTCTTTTTCTTCTACTGTTATATTTGAAAAATCTCCGGAAACCACTTCAGATTTTGCCATTTCAGCAGCATCGTAAATAATCGAATTTCCGTTTACAAACATCTGATCTAACAATTGGATCTTACTGAAATATTTTGAAAGTAATTCGACGAACTCATTTTTATAAAGTTCTTTTACATGGAATTTATTTTTAAAATTTCTTTTATCACTATAGAAATATTTATCCGGAGTAGAGATGATGTGTATTCCTCCGGGCTTCAATACCCTTTTGACTTCCTGCATCATTTCTTCGTGTCTGTCATGATGTTCGATAGTTTCATAACTGATTAATACATCAACACTTCCATCTTGCAAAGGAATAGCATCTGTACTGCCTACTAAAAACTCGATATTCTCTTTTTGGTATTTATGCTTCGCATCGGCAACGGATTGTGCGTCAATATCGACACCATAAACAAATTTTGCTTTTTTGCTTATCAGATTCGTTCCATAACCCTCGCCGCTGGCAATATCCAAAACAACTTTTCCTTCAACATACTTGGAAATAATTGCATATCTGTGCAAATGGTCTATGGTATCTCTGGTGTACACATAAGTTTCCAATCTTTCGCCTGTCCATTTTTTTTTCATTCTATTCCCATTTTAATTGAGGGCGTATTACTCCCGGAAAATGTCCGGAATAATTTCCTCTTACAGTATTTGTATTAACTTCATCAATTACATTAAACGAAACAGTTTCTCTCACCTGAAATTCGACATGAAAAGGATTGTATCTCATTATCGCAAAACTACAGGTGTAACCACCTTCAGCAAGGAAATTGCCTGGAATTGAAATTGTTTTTTTATGAATTCCTTTTTTTAATGGCGTTGCTAATGTCTCCGAATTTTTATCGTGTGAACTGAAAATATGTATATTGTGGCTATTAAATAAATTAAATCCATGTGTAAATAATTGATTTTCTTTTAGAATTTCATAAGTAAACTCAACTTTAATTTCATTTGATATTAAATGATTGAGTGATACTTCTTCATCCGAATTAATGACATTGACTTTTAAAAGTTTGAAAAAATCACAGCCGGGAGCATTTTCCTTTTGCCATTCCCTGCCTGCGGTTTGATCTGCATTTCTGAAATATTCATCAATTGCTTCATCAACACCTCCTGAAAAAACAACTTTTCCATGCTCTAAGACAACACCTTTAGTACACAAACTCTTTACGGCCGCCATATTATGACTTACAAAAAGTACAGTTCTTCCTTCTCCTCTTGAAATATCCTGCATTTTTCCAATTGCTTTCTTTTGGAATTCTGCGTCACCTACCGCTAAAACTTCATCGACTACTAAAATTTCAGGTTCCAAAAAAGCAGCGACTGCAAATGCCAGACGAACCGTCATACCACTACTGTAGCGCTTAACCGGAGTATCTATGTAACGTTCGCAACCTGAAAATTCAATAATTTCATCCAGTTTAGAAGCTATTTCCTTTTTGGTCATCCCTAAAATGGCTCCATTAAGATAAATATTTTCCCTTCCGGTCAATTCGGGATTAAATCCTGTTCCGACTTCTAATAGTGAAGCGATACGACCTCTTGATTTAATACTTCCTGTAGTAGGTGAAGTAACTTTGGAAAGTATTTTCAGTAAAGTCGATTTTCCGGCGCCATTCTTTCCAATGATTCCTAAAACTTCACCTCGTTCTACTTCAAAACTAATATCCTGCAGAGCCCAAACATAATCGCTGCCTCCTTTAGTACTTCTGTCATTAACTTCTCCTACTTTCAAATAAGGATCTTCCTTACCTCTGACCAAATGCCACCATCGGTTCAAATCATGGGAAAGTGTACCTGTTCCCACCTGACCCAACCGGTATTGTTTGGATATATTTTCAGCTTTTAATATAATATCTTTTTTGCTCATGTAAATTTTAAAACATCTAACTTCATTCTCCCTGATACGACTCTTAAACCGTATCTATAAATCGTTTTTCGGTTTTATTAAAAAACAGCAATCCTATAAAGAAAACTATTACAGTAACAATAACCGTGTATATCATTCCTATGACTGACACATCTCCTACTCCCAATAATAAATAACGGGCCGTTTCAACAATATAAGCCAAAGGATTGAAACGCACCAGCCAAGCATAATCCGGAATTTTTTCCTGAATCAGCGACATCGGATAAATTACTGCAGAAATATACATCAGCAATTGTACCCCAAAAGCAATCAGATAAGTAAAATCACGATATTTAGTAACTAAAGAAGAAATAAACATGCCCAAGCCCAATCCTAAAATCCCCATTAATAAAACCAGTAATGGAAAAAACAATACTAAATATGAAATACTTATATCAGCACCTTTAAAGTAGAAATAAATATAGAAAACAATAAAAATGACAAATTGAATTCCAAATTTCAGTAAATTGGATATCACTACTGATATAGGCATAATCACCCTTGGAAAATATACTTTACCAAAAATAGAAGCATTTTTCTTAAATGTATCGGAAGTATCATTCAGACAGGAGGTAAAATAATTCCAAATTGTAATACTAGCTAAATTAAATAAAAAAGGAGGTGTAGTTCCTGTATTGATTCCTGCAACCGTATTAAAAATAAGGGTAAACATCACTGAGGTCAGCAAGGGCTGTATCAAATACCATAACGGACCTAAAACAGTTTGCTTGTATACTGTGACCACATCTCTTTTAACAAAAAGCATTAGTAAGTCCCTATAACGCCACACTTCGCCAAGATGCAGTGAAAAGAAGTCATTCTTTGGAGTGATTTCAAACAACCACGCATCTTTATCATCATTTTTTGTAACCACGAAATCTTAAATATATTTTCGGTAAAACTATAAATTTAATTGAAATAGTGAAGCAAAAAACTGAAAAAATAACCCGACAACGGCAATAAAAAAGACGCTTCTCCTAATCTGAATAACATCTCATCTCTTAAGGAATCGACTGTTGGTAACAAAAGAATGCTGTTTCTTTTGAAATGCCAAAAATCATGTTTTTTGATATAAATAAGAATAACCCTATTTGCAAACTCGAAAATAACATGGCTAAATTTCACATATAAACCTTATTTTTGCAATTAACCTATCTAAATCCAAATCAAAGTGTTGTTTTTTAAGAAAAATAAATCCATTCTTCGGGACTTAATTCCTGATAACCATATAGACATCCATTCTCATATACTGCCCGGTATTGATGATGGTGCTCAAACATTTGAAGACACCCATTTTTTAGTAAACAGCATGAAAAGCTTCGGATTTTCTAACCTAATTACTACTCCGCATATTTTCAGCGGTTTTTGGGATAATACAAAAGACAAGATTCAGGCAACTGAAAAAGAGACTGTTTCCAATTTAGAAAAAAATAATATCAATATTCCCATTCGCGCTGCTGCCGAATATTTAATGGATGATCATTTTGTGTCTTTGTTTAAAAAAGGAGAAATACTGACTTTGAAAGACAATTATGTATTGGTTGAAATGTCCTATTTAAATGCTCCGATTCAGCTTTACGACATTATTTTCGATTTGCAGGTAGCCGGTTACAAGCCTGTTTTAGCACATCCGGAACGATATTCCTTTTACCACCAGAATTTTGACGAATATTTAAAATTAAAAAATGCCGGTTGTTTATTTCAGCTTAACTTATTATCTATAGTAGGATATTACAATGAAGGTGTCGCTGAAACTGCAAAAAAATTACTTAAAAAAGGTTTAATTGATTTTGTCGGTTCCGATATTCATCACAAAAAACACATTGAATCATTTAATAAAAAAGTATTATTAAAGGACCTACTCCCGCTGAAAGAAGCAATAAGCAACAATCAGTTATTTATATAAAAAAAGAGGCATTTGCCTCTTTTTTTATATGTATTCCCCCTATTCTTATCCGAAGAAAGAAAAACTGAATATTTTTTTATACCATGGTTTTTTCACAACTTCCTGACCGTAGCCATATCCATACCCATTTATAGAATCGGTGTCATTAAGCAATACGCACATGTTAGGCAGCTTTCTCTCTCTGTAAAGTACTTCCGGTGTTTTCAGCAGTGCTTTTTCCAAATAATTAGCACGTACAACATAAATAAAAGTGTCCGCGTTTTTAGAAATCAACAGTGTATCAGTAACCAGACTCACAGGTGCAGTATCCACTACAATATAATCGTATTCGGTTTTGAACTGTTCAAACATTGCTTCAACTTTCTGCCCCATTAGCAGCTCTGCAGGATTCGGAGGAATAATTCCCGCTGGCAAAATATCAAAATGTTCATACCCTTTTTGTCTTACAACAAAATCTTTAAGGACAGCATCATTTGACGAAAGATAATTTGTCAAACCTCTTGAAGGCAATTTGATGTATTCATCTAATTTAGGATTACGAATATCCATTCCGATGAGTAAAACTTTTTTACCTGAGATAGCAATGGTAGCTGCCAGATTAACTGCAATGAATGTCTTTCCTTCTTTAGGAAGTGTTGACGTCATAAAAATAGTCTTCGCTTTGTTTTTCTCAACCGAATTAAGGATAAATTCCAAATTGGTTCTTACAATACGTATTGCTTCTGCAGAACTTGTCCTGCTATTTGATTGGATAATTTCATTATGAGAGTCCGAATGTGGAACATCTCCAATAAAAGGAATGCCAAGACGTTCTACATCGTAACGTGTTTTTACTTTAGTATCTAATAAATTACGCAAATAGATAACTGCCGTAGGAACAAGAATACCCATCATAAAAGCAATCAGGTAAAACACCGATTTTTTTGGAGATACCGGCGAATCTGAAGAATAGGCGGAATCGACCACTTTTGAGATAGGAGCTGTTCCGGCAAGCGTTATTGCAGTTTCTTCTCGTTTTTTAAACAAATACAAATACAATTCTTCTTTTATCTGCTGTTGTCTGAAAATTCCTCTGTACTCTCTCTCTTGTTTTGGTATTTGAGATATTCTTCCTCCTAAGATATTTGTCTGTCTGTTTACATCACTGCTTTTTACAGCAAGTGTAGATTTCAGTCTCCTAAGGCTTTCATTGATACTCGACTGTAATGCCTTTATCTTATCGTTCATTCTCACTACCATTGGATTTTCCATAGTAGAACTTTTCAGGATTCTGTCTCTTTCTACAACCAAGCCGTTATAATCCGCAATTAAGACTGAGGAAGCATTATCATCCGGCACAATATTAGCCGGAATAATATCTGATCCTTTATTCGTGCGCATAAAATCAATCATAATATCTACTATCCGTGCTTGCGTTTCTACTGCCAGAGAACTCTTTTTGAATTCGCTTGCATTTTGCAGATACAATTCGGCTTCCGTAGGTAAATCTGTAATTTTATTATTTTTCTTGTATGATTCCACGTCTTTCTCAACACCATCAAGTTCTTTGGTAATAATACCTAATCTCTCATTGATAAATTGAGCCGTTTTTTCAGAAATCATGTTTTTATCAGTAATGGCATCATTGTTATAAATGGTCACCAACAGATTTAAGAAATCGATAGCTCTTTCGCTCACCTGATCAATACAGGAAATCTCCAGAACATTGGTTAATTTGTTTAAAGGAACCACATTAATCCTGCCTCTGAAGCTATCCGTAGCATTTTTTAAGGATGACAACCTTACAATAGTTTTTCCTTTTACTTCCTCAAGCGCCTTATCATCTTCAACTAAAAGTTCTTTTCTATTGACTACATATTCCCCTAAAACTTTAGATTTTATAATTTGTCCGAATTTATAAACACCTAAAGGATTATTTTCCTGATTGAATAATTCGAATTTATCAAAGGACAACACATTAATATTGAGAATAGTATCCTTCGCATAGAATTCTTCGTTCTTCCTTTTGAAATCAATATTAAAGAAACTTTTCCCATAAGCATCCGATGACTTGATGCGTCCTTCGGAGATATAGGAAATATTAAAATCTCCAGCTTTAACCGTTTTTTCTGCTAATGTTCTTGATTTTAAGATCTCTATCTCGTCATCAATATCATTTTTGGCACCTGATAACAACCCTAAGTCTTTAAATGCCGAAAGCTCTGAAGCTATCCCTCCCGAATCCTCATCTTTAATTAATATCGTCGTTTGTGCAATGTATTCAGGTATTGAATAACGCAAATACAATTTTGCAAGAGTCAAGAAAGCCAGGAGACTTAATAAAAACCATTTCCAGTGTATTAAGTATTTGAATAACTGGTCACGCAAATGTAAGGAGGTGTCTTCCGTAAGATTTGGAATATTGTTGTTTTGCATGGAAATGCTTAATTTTTATTAATTAATAGAATGGAAAAAACGGCTGATGACACTAACGACGCAATTGATATCCAGACTGGTATATTTTGATTAAAAACAGATGATGTATTCGATTTTGCCTTGTTTGGTTCAACATAAATCAAATCATTCTGGTTTAAGTAATAGTAAGGGGAATTCATAAAATCTGCTTTGGTCAAATCTATTCTGTTAAATGATTTCTTTCCGTTAATTTCTCTAACCAGAATCACGTTTTCCCTTCTTCCGTAAATAGTCAGATCGCCAGCTAAACTTAATGCTTCAGGTAATGTAATTCTTTCACTGTTTATATTAAATGAACCAGGTCTGACAACTTCACCAAGTACCGATACTTTATAGTTCATAATCCTGACATTTACGATAGCGTTTTTCAGGTACGTCTTGAGTTTTTCCTTAAGAAATGCTACGATTTCTACTTTTGTTTTTCCGCCAAATTGCAAGGCTCCTAAAACCGGAAAATCAACCATTCCGTTTTTATCAACTAAATAAAGTTGTTGTTGACGCTGTGCTAATCCTGATTGTCCTCCCATAGCAGGAACATTGGTAGTTTCAAGATTGAAAGGCATAGCCGCTTCTGCATCAGGAGCTGAAACGATAATCATTAACAAGTCATCCGGTTGTATTGTCGACTCATAAGAAACCGCACTTTGCTCGCTGCTCATTTTGTCAATATTCTGATAATATGCAATTTGCTTATTCTGACTGCATGAAAAAGTGAGTAAAATTATAGGTACTAAAAGCACGTAGTTATAAAAGCAGGTTTTTTTCATTTTTTTTTGATTTGGCATACAAAGATACATTTTTGAATAAAAAAGCTTCTTCTTTGTGCGATTTTTATTTAATTATCTAAAAATTCAAAAGTTGAATTCATGCTTCTGAACTCAGGAACAAGCAATTTCATTTTTGAAACCACCACATTATTGTCAAACTTCCCAGAAGCTTCAATAATATCAAATACCGATTCATTAACTGACTTATAATTGTCGATCTCTTCTTGTGCCACCATTATTTTTTCGTGATGTGTAGGCAATGTTTTGGAAGTATCATTTAATAATTCTTCGTATAATTTTTCACCTGGGCGCAAGCCTACGATTTTTATTTTGATATCCTTTCCAGGAACATAGCCCGCTAAACGTATCATTTTAGTAGCTAAATCGTAAATTTTAACCGGCTTACCCATGTCAAAAATATAAATTTCTCCTCCTCTACCCATAGCTCCGGCTTCAAGAACCAGCTGACAGGCTTCCGGAATTGTCATAAAATACCTTATAATTTCTTGATGTGTAATCGTGATTGGTCCTCCTTCAGCAATTTGCTTCGAGAAAAGTGGTACAACAGAGCCATTTGAACCCAAAACATTTCCAAAACGTGTGGTAATGAATTTAGTTGTATCTGAATTATTTTTGAGCTCGTTGAAATAAAGAGATTGTACATATTTTTCAGCAATACGCTTACTGGCACCCATAACGTTGCTAGGATTTACCGCTTTATCAGTAGAAACCATTACAAATTTTTCCACACCGTATTGCAACGACAAATCGGCCAGATTTTTGGTCCCCATCACATTTACAAAAATAGCTTGAGACGGGTTTTCTTCCATCAGAGGCACATGTTTATAAGCTGCCGCATGATAAATCAAATTAGGGTTGTACCTCTGAAATATTTTTTCTAAGCAAGGTTTATTTCTGATATCGGCAATGACAGAAACAATTTTAATTTTTGAATTTAATTTTTGAATTTCCAATGTAAGATTATGCAAAGGAGTTTCTGCCTGATCTAGAACAAGTAACAATTCCGGTTCAAAATCTATAACCTGCCTTACTATTTCGCTCCCGATAGAACCTGCTGCACCGGTAATTAAAATAACATTTCGCTTAATCTGAGATGAAATAGATTTGTTATCCAATACTATTGGTTTACGTTCCAGTAAGTCTTCAATCTGAAAGCTTTTGATTTTCTTTGAAATTTCTTTTTGATTTTCCCAATCGGAAATAAGCGGAACGGTATATACTTTTAAATTGTATTCTAAACATTCGTCTACAATAGCCAGCTGTTCATCTTTAGACAAACCTTTGTCTGCGATAATTAAAGCTTCTGCATTCATGGAACGCATAATTACTGAAATCTTTTTCTTCAGGTTCAGAATAGGTAAATCTAAGATCCTTTTGGATTCATTCAGGTTATATTTATCTATAAATCCAACTAACTTAAAACGAGTTGGCACCTCTGAAACCAAAGCATTCGAAACCGAAATAGCATTAGCATCTGAACCATAAACAATAGCCCTGACCAACTTCCCTTCATTAAATCCTTTAATATAAACCTCAAAAAATTGCTTCACCAAAACGCGATACAAAAACAAGAGAAAAAAAGAGAAAATAATGTTGATTAGCAACGCTGTGGTCAAGAACAGATTTTCTTTATTAAAAAGAGAAAAAATCAAATTAATTGTAACCAGTACAAAAAACACGGAAGTTTGAGACAGTAAAATTTTGATTGCATCTAAAAACGAAGAATGTCGGATAATTCCGGAATACGTTTTAAACCACCAGAAAAAGAAAATATTAACCCCAAAATACAACCCGACTTTAAACCCATAAAAAGGAGAAAAGTAACTCAATCCAATTCCTTTAAGCAAGTAAAATGTTAAAGTTCCTGAAAAACCAACAGCTAAAATATCAAAAAGCAGAATAACCCAACGAGGTAAGTATCCTAAATTCTTTAAGCTTAATCCTGCTTTGGTATTGAACATCACTATCTGATGTAAAATAGATTTTATTTTAGCTCTCTCTTCTATATCCAAAGTAAAAACACTTTAAAACGCGTTATTCAAAAAAAATCAGCTCCATTAAACAACTCACAAATAAGCTGTTGACAACTACCTATCCCTTTCTAAAAGGTTTCGCAAAATACTAAAAAAATAGTTGAAGTTCGGTAAATATTCTGTTTTTTTCTTCCTCTGTGGTATTAGAACCCGAAGGCAAACACAAGCCATTCTCGAATAAATTTTGAGAAATACTGCTTCCGTAATACGAATAATGCTCGAAAATAGGCTGCAAATGCATTGGTTTCCACAATGGACGGCTTTCAATATTTGCTTTTTCCAAAGCCAAACGCAAATCAGTACTGGTCTTTCCTCCAGTTTTCGAAGGATCAATAACAATGGCACTTAACCAGTGATTGGAATAAAAATCAGACGAAGGTTCTGAAAAAACTGTCACTCCATCAACGGTTGCAAAAAAGTCAGCATAAAACTGATGCATATCTCTTCTTAAACCTACATGCTTGTCTAAAACCTCCATTTGACCCCTTCCTATTCCAGCGCAAATATTACTCATCCTGTAATTATAACCTACATGAGTGTGCTGATAATGAGGTGCATTATCTCTTGCTTGGGTAGCCAGAAAGACTGTTTTTTCTTTAATCTCAGGTTTTGAAGTAACCAAAGCACCTCCGCCAGAAGTAGTAATGATTTTATTTCCATTGAAAGACAAAACACCGATATCACAGAAAGTACCGCATTTTTGCCCTTTATAAGTGCTCCCTAAAGCTTCAGCGCTATCTTCAATAAGAGCAATTTGGTATTTACTGGCAACCGCTTTAATTTCATCTACCTTAAAAGGCATTCCATAAAGATGTACACCAATAATTGCTTTCGGTTTTTTTCCTTTGGCAATTCTATCAATAATAGCTTCTTCCAAAGCAATTGGACATATATTCCAAGTTTCCGGCTCGCTATCAACAAAGACAGGTATAGCTCCTAAATACATAATAGGGTTCGCTGATGCTGAGAAAGTCATGCTTTGACAAATCACCTCATCACCTGACTGAACACCTAACAGAATAAGACCTAAATGAATTGCTCCAGTCCCAGAACTCAAAGCAGCTACATGGGAGTTTTGTCCGATATATTGTTCTAAATCTTTTTCAAATCCTGAAACATTAGGTCCTAATGGCGCAACCCAATTAGTATCGAAGGCCTCTTTCACAAACCGCTGTTCGCTTCCACCCATATGTGGTGATGAAAGCCATATTTTTGAATTATTACTCATTTACGTTATTTTTTTAATATTCTACCCGGATTTCCAACGACAGTGACATGATCCGGAATATCATTTATGATTACTGCTCCAGCTCCAATTACTGTCCATTTCCCTATTTTTACCCCTTGAATTACCGAAGCGCCAATTCCCACCTGCGTACCTTCTCCAACAATAACTCCTCCTGCCAGCGAAGCTTTTGGAGAAATATGAGCATAGTCGCTGATTAAACAATCATGCTCAACAACTGCTCCGGTATTGATGATACAGTGCTTTCCTATCTGCGCGTCAGGATTGACAATCGCTCCAGCCATGACCACAGTTCCTTCTCCTAGATTAGCATGATTTGAGACTATCGCTTTAGGATGGATCGCTTTTGCAAAGTTGAATTTCAGTTCAGCAGCCAGCCTCTTTCTGACTTTATTGTTTCCAATAGATAAAATCATATTTTGAACCGAAGAAAAGTCAAATTGTTTTGAATTTAGCACCGGTCTCTTAAGAATCACAGATGATTTTGGCGCATCATCTATTATAGTCTCAATTGATTGATTATTACATTCCAATATATCAATAATGACTTTGCAATGTCCGCTTGCGCCGTATAAAACGATGTTATTGTCCATTAAATGGTTCTATTGTGGCAGCATCAGCCGCGTTAATACCTTCTTTCTTTATTACTTTCAATACTGTTTTCAGGAGAATTCTGACATCAACCAAAAACGAACAATGATCTACATACCAGACATCATATTGGAATTTTTGATCCCAGCTAATAGCATTACGTCCATTGACTTGAGCCCATCCGGTTATTCCCGGTTTAACTTCATGGCGTCGGTTTTGAAAGTCATCATATAAATGCAGATAATGTGTCAGCAATGGCCTTGGCCCTATCAAACTCATATCCCCTTTCAGAATATTAATAAGCTGTGGAATCTCATCCAATGATGTTTTACGCACAAACAAACCTATCTTGGTCAATCTCTCCGCATCCGGAAGCAAAACACCATGACTGTCTTTTTCATCTGTCATGGTTTTAAATTTAATGATTTTGAAAATTTTACCATCCTTACCCGGTCTTTCCTGAATAAAAAAAGCATTTCCTTTATTAGCAATCTTAAGTAAAATGTAGACGATAATAAAAAAAGGCAATAAGAGCAGCAAGCCAATAAGCGCCGAGATAAAATCAAATAGAGGTTTTATGGTATTCTGGTACAATTTCATTTATTTTCAAGTTGGCGGTATTCATTCAAAATGGCTTCCCAAACCACTTTTTGTTCAAATCGTGACACAATCATAGGACGTGCATTTTGCTTCATGGAATACATCAATTCTTTTTCACAAATGATTGTTTTCATTGCTGTATAAATCGCATCGCTGTTTTTGACAGGGATGATGATTCCGTTTTTACCTTCGATGACAATCTCATTACAACCGTTAATGTCTGAAACTACCGAAGGTAATCCCATCGAACCAGCCTGCATTACCACATTAGGAAACCCTTCTCTGTAACTAGGAAAGACAAGAGCATCAGCAATGGACAGATAAGGCCTTACATCGTTTTGATACCCGGCTTTGATTATCCCTTTCCCGGTATTGATTGCATTCATTGTAATTTCATCCAAAGGATCTAAATCGCTTTCAAAATTCCCCACTAACAACAACTTTACTTGTTGATTCTCAGAATTTAGTACTTCAAAAGCTTTCACCAGCTCATTAATTCCTTTGTCTTTCACCAATCGGCCAACAAAGATAAAGACAAAATCATCTTTTGAAATAGCCAATTGCATTTTTAATTCCTGGTTTTGTGCGTCAGAAAACAATGCCCGATCGAAATGAGCGGTATCAATTCCGTTGGAGCTTCCATTGGCCAAAACCTTCATTTTTCCAGAACTGCAGTATTTATTTTCTTCAATGATTTTATACAATCCATACGAATTAGGATAAATGACAGTAGCCGAACTGTAAATAATTTTTTCAACAAAATCAAGCACTTTTCTTTTTGTTCCGACAGCTTCAAGAAGTGGCAACCCGGCAACCGTATGCAAACGATGCGGAACTCCAGCCATTTTTGCGGCAATCATACCAACTAAACCGGCTTTAGGAGTATGTGTATGAACAATCGAAGGTTTTTGCTTTTTGAGATAGAAAAATAATTTGATGATGGCCAAAAAATCTTTTATGGGTGTGATTTTTCTTGTCATTTCAATTGGAAATACAGATAAACTTTCTGCTTTCCCAAATTTTTCCAGATTTTCTTTTTCAGAAGAAACAGCAACAACATCATAAAATGAATTCATAAAACGCAACTGCCCTGTCAATAATTTTTCAAGTGAAATCGGGACTGTAGTAATTCTGACCAGTTTTTGCTTCATTTTACGAATTCGGGATTTTAATTTTAAACAAAATAAAACAAAAAAATAACATCTGTTATGATTTTGTCGCTTCGGAAATAATTTCAGAGGCATTTTTGGAATAAAATTTTTCTGATAATTTTTTCAAATTAATTATTTGAGTTGCGTATCGGTCTGTACATAAAGGATCTTTCTGAGACAACTTGATTACAACTTGTTTCATTTCATCAAAATCTTTACATAGAAAGCCAATATCACCGCCTTTTTCAAATAATTCAACAACCGATTGGTGTTCCAGCGCTATGATTGGAATCTGAAATTGCACCGAGTCCAATAATGATCCGCTGATACGATAAACATATTCATCACCAGATAAAAAGATAAGCGAATAATGCGCTGCTTCAATATGTGATATATAGGCCTCCTGAGAAATAGCCTGTTTGTTTTTTGACATGACATCCACATGATCCGATGCTATCTGAATTTCCTGCTCTTCAATCCTTCCAATGATAGCAAAACGGGCGTTTTCAGAATAATTCGATTCCTGAACAGCATCAGCTAACGGGAAAATTAATTTCGAATTTTTCCTTTTGTTGGCAACACCTAAATGAGCAAAAACTATCGGATCGGACAATTGTATGTTCTTTCTGGTGTACTGCAATACCGGATGATTGATACTGATTATTTGTCTTGAATCTAAAGACAGTTTTCGAACCAGCTCTTTTTTTATATAATCACTTAGAACAATAAAACGGACATTCGGACCGGCCTTTTGAATGGCTTTTTCAATAAAAAAACCTTTTATCCTTTGGCCTGTTGTTGGCTTTTTTTTGAAAATAAATTCCAATTCACCATGAAGGAACATCAGGAAATTCTGCTTCTTATGGCTATTCATTATACTCATAAACCGATAAATATTCAACGGAATCATTGTAGAAACGATAAAAAAACGCGGTTTGATTCTATCGGCTTCTTTTACTATTTGTTTTAGACAGACAGCATCTTTGTATAATTTTTTGCCCCAGGAAATTATCCGTAATACTTTATTAAAATGTGGCTGAGTAACTTCAATGGAATTAAATTGCAGCGAAATATCTTTTTCGGTATCTGCAAGAGTGGCCAATGTTTCCATATGCCGGGACTCGCCGTAAAATAGTATTTGGCCAGAACCTGATTCATTTAATAAATTTTGCGCAATGTTTATAATAGATGAATTAACAACCAAATGGTTATTGCCAATTATCACATTGTCCATAATAATAATTGCTTTACTATTGGAATCGGAAGTATTCGTATTTACTGTTTCAATCATAAAACTTGGAAAACATTAAGAATGGGAAGTCAGACAAATTAAGGCTTTTTTCATATAATTATCCTTATCCTTTCCGAGAACACCTTGTAAAACAAAAAGTAAAGCGGTAATAACATTGGTTAAGTATGCTACAAGCAATCCATTGCATTTTTGAAAATACATAAATCGACTTTTGGAATAAATCCGGTGTTTGTTATAATTGAAAGTTGCAAAACTGTCTCTGTAAAAACTGACCAAATGTACGATTTTAACCGAAGGCAATATCATAGAATCAAATCCTTGCTGCTGAATCCTATATGACAATTCTGTTTCTTCAAAATAAAGAAAAAAATCCTTATCGAAACCTCCTGCTGCATCAAAAACACTTTTTCTGATAAACATATCGGCGCCATTAACATAGCCTACTTTTTTGATTTCACTGCTTTTGTTAACTATACCGCTTGCCAGTTTGGTTTCAAAATAATTTTTATACATTTTTTTAAAGCCCAGGTAACTGAAATATTCCAGCAGAGAAGGTAAATTTCCATACGAAACCGTATCGAAATCCCTCCCAGTCGACAATTCGCCACCAACAACTCCAACCTGTTTATTGGCTTTCATATACTCATAAAATAGTTGTAGAGCGTTGGATGTAATATAAGCATCTGAATTCAGCAGGAAAATATACTCTCCTATTGCGATGGCTGCGCCGGCATTATTTGCTCTTCCAAAACCCTCATTGGTTAAATTCTCAATAATTTTAACTAATGGGTATTTATTTCTTACTTCTGATACGGTAGCGTCTTTTGAAAAATTATCAACTAATATGATTTCAAAATCCACACCTTGAGTATGTTCATAAACTGATGCAATAGCCTGCAGCGTTAATTCACAAGTATTATAATTGACAATGATAACTGAAACATCCATACTTTATTCCCCGCCTTCTATCGTTTTATCCAATGACTTATTCCCTGACTTTGTTTTTTTCAGCTTGAGAACCAAAGGCATTTTTACCTTATCCGTATCATACCATAAAGGCAATTTACTGTTATTAATCCACTCGCTATTCGTTACATTTACTGCGCCTTCCAACAATTTCCCATGAGCTGGCAACTTATAAGTCGTATTATAAAAATGGAGCCCTACAGCGGAAGAATCATCAAAATGATTATTAATATCAATGGCAACTTTCTTTGATTGAAGCCCCACAAAAGCTTCTAATGCAATCAGAATACCATCTCTTCCGTTCTTGAATGTTGTAACATTATTCAATGTAATATTATTTAAAACCCTTTTATTATCATCCGGCTCGATATCTATTCCTGCTTCCGGCAGAGTGCCTTTTGTATTAGCTGATAAAAGATAATCTATTGTTATAAATGATCCTGAAATAATGGTTAAACCGTTTCTTCTGTTATCATTCAGGATTCCTTTATAAATAGTAATATGCTCTGACTGATTCTCTTTATAAGCGTCAATATATATACCGTCACCCCAGCATTTTTCAATTTTAGGGTATTTTATTGTAATGTTTTTAGAACCAAGTATATTAATTCCCATTCCCCATTCTCCCTTTTGATTCAAATGGGAATACTTATCCCCTTCTATATTTGCATAATAAACGGTAATATTTTCTTTTTCAACCAGGCTTAAAATCCCATAATTTGTTTGGGAATTAGGCATAATGATAAGCTTTGATTTTTTATTGAATATTACATTAGAATTGCTATTCAATACCAATCCTTTTTGATTAATCTTAACTGGAAAATCGGGCAGCAATACATTATGGTTCACATCAATTCCCTTTTGTAAGTATTCTGTATAGTCAACAGAACCGTTAGTCACATATTTTTCGGGTAAATAACGGGTTAGGTCTACCGGCTTAAATTGCTTAATTACAGCTTTTCTTTCTGTTTCTGAAATTTTGAACGGTGTCAAATATTTAGCAGGCAAGCTGCCTGAATGCTCCTGCTTCTGTGAAGAGCAGAAAGACATGGTGAAAAATAATAGTAGTAAGCACTTTTTCATCTTCTGTTTGAAAAAAATCATTTAAACTAATTGAGAATCTCTTTATAAACATAAAGATAAGACAATGCCATTTTATCTATTGAATAGTTTTCAACAAATTTCAAGCCTTCTGAAACCAAATAATCACTGATTGCCTTATCATTAAGAACTTTTTGGATGGTATCAGCCAATACTTGAGGATTATCATCCGGAAATAAAAAATCCTTATTAGGCACCGCTTCTTTAACACCTTCAACATCTGAACCAATAAATGGTTTACCGCTTGCCAAGCCTTCCAATGCAACGCCAGACAAACCTTCATAGTGAGTAGAAAGAATATTCAGATCGACTAAATGCATTAATTGGTATACATCTGTTCGCAGCCCCAGAAAAAAAACACGATTATCAATGTCTAACTGTGTGCACAAATTCTTAATATCATCTACACCATCACCAATCCCGACAAAATACAAATGATAGGTATCATCCAACAGGGTGAATGCTTTTACTAAACATTCCTGGTTTTTTATGGCCAGATTGAACCTACCCACCATCAAAAGATTTTTTTTATTAAAATTAATAAAATTATAATCTTCTTCAATTATATTTTTATGAGCAGAAGAAATTTCTTTCAGATTGACTCCGTTGTTAATTACAACTGATTTCCATGATTCATTTATCCATTCGTTCAATCGTTTTTTTACTACATCAGTGATACAGATAATCCGGTCGTATTTATTATAAACCCATTTGTCCAGAAGTTTTAATGAAATATATTTTCTTCTGTTATTGGTAACACTATGTTCTGTATAGAATAACTTTGTTTTCTTCGATATGAATAGGGACGCTACTGCCAAATGATAAAAAGAAGGAAATAAGTGGGCATGAACAATATCATAACCTTCTTTCTTTAGTAATTGTATTAAATAAAAAATATTGATTGGACTGTAAAATGATTTTTTAAAATCGATTACCCTAACACCTATAGTTTCAAGTTTTTCTTTATAAAAACTTAAACTGTTGTTTTGATTTAGAATAATCAGACTTACCTCGTGACCTTCCTCCTTCATGATTGGAAGTATGTCTGTAAGCAGTTTTTCAGCACCACCGGAGCCTAAATCATTTATCAGATGGAGAATTTTCATTATAATTAGGTTTTATAAAATAAATAACAAACAAGAGGTACAAAAAGTTCTGATTAAATATGATTTGGTCTGTTAATAGCGTTAGAAAAAAAATGAAAAAATAAATTTTATCAATATTAATTTTATACAGCTTCTTTAAATATAAAAGCAAAAAGGTAAATCCTAAAATTCCTCCTGCATAAAAAGAAAATAAAAACGAATTGGAATAATTTGTAGGGTTGGATAAATAATGCCACTCCATGAAATCTTTAGTCTGATTATAACCGATGCCCAACAAATCCTGAAAGAAATCCATAAATTCAACGCTTTCTATACCACCCATAAATCTGGTATTCGCTGTTAAATCCATTGATTCCTGGGTTTTATTGATATTAGTTGTCAATACCGCCTGAAAAAAGTCATAAAAGAAGAAAAATAACAACGCACAGAATATTAAAATCAATAAAAAATAAATTTTACCATTCTTATTCCTCAAAGCATAAATTAAATAAACGATGAGCGTTAATATTAATCCATAGGTACTTGTCGAAAGGAATATACTTACCGTAAAAAGCACGGTAAGCCATACTTTCTTTTTGTTCAACACAGTATAAAGCAACGGAACCATGAATATAGCAAAGTGAGCAGGTTCCTGAAATACTGAATTAGGTCTTCCGTTAAATTGGATCGAATCTACATTTTGATCTAAATCTGTTGCTAAAGGCAATAAAAAACTGATCGACTCCCCTTTTATCAGGAAGTAAAATGCCTGAATCAAGACAGCTACACTAAATAAGACACCCAAAAAAACAAGCGTTTTCTCGAAAAATTCTGTATTGATTTCTTTAGAAGTATAGTAAACGGAAATAAACATGAAGAAAACCAGATACAGTAAATTATTAACAAAAATATCGTACTTTATATGTTTATAGTTTATATGATAAGAGAATAGGTTTATCATAATGAAAGTACTGATTAATAAAATAATAGGCCAATTAACGTCCCGCTTTGTCTTTAAGAAGATAAAATCAAATGGAATGAAAACCAAAAGCACAAAAAGACCCAATGATATGCCCTGCAAATAGTGATATATGCCCAGTACCGGCAATAAAGCCAAAACGATACACTTAACCTTCGAAATTAAAGTATTTTCTGATGTCATTATAGGTATTTTATTTCTTTAATTTTTTCAGCACATTAATTTGGTCATCACTTAATGGCTTGTAAAATTCATCGATATTGTCCTTTATAGTCTTTTCATCAAAATCTGAAATCGACAAATCCTTCAACTGGTTGACTGTAGCTTCATCAAACCGGTATCGGATTACCTTGGCCGGATTTCCTCCTGCAATAGCATATGGAGGGATATCTTTTGTGACTACTGCTCCAGCAGCAACAATAGAGCCTTTGCCCAATGTAACCCCGGATAAAATTATAGCGCCAGTGCCTATCCAAACTTCATTTTCTACTATAATCGGTCCTTTTACTGCTGCGTCTCTTTGTGGAGAAAGTCCGATAAGTTTTGAATGCAACGGATAATTCGAAAGAGTATTTATTTGATGGTTTCCGCCTAAAATAAAAATCACATGGCTTGAAATAGACACATAATCTCCAATAATGAGGCTTTCATCAGTATTTCCGAAGCATTTGACATCCAAAGGGCCATAACTCATTTTGCCTACACGTACTTTCTCCATTGGAAAAATAGCCCATGGGACAATGTAATTATGCTTGTTTGCACTTTTCCACTTCAAGCGAAACCGAATCATATTTATCTTTGAAACTATAAAACTCAAAACCATTAGCATCTTAATTTTTAAACAAATCCAACATATTGACTTTTAAATCTTTCATCACTTCCACAGGCCATTTCCATCCTTGATAAAATAAATTTACCAGCAGCGGAACTACCAAAATGGCCAATAATCCAGCTTGCATGTACCGAAGGGAAACAAACAATCCTGCAATTATAAAAACCCCTGAAACCAACGATGACACAAAAAAAGGCACATCATTTTTAGTTAGTAAAATATTCCCCGCATTACTCAAATTCGTTTCTACAAAAGAGAGCAACAATGCCAAAACCAATAAGCTCAAAGGCATTAATTTTGTCTGACTTCCGATTAAACCTAATAAAAATGGACCAATCAGTAGGAACATCCCACCTCCAACTAAGTAAGACAGCACCAGAACCAATTCTCCTTGAAGGTATATTTTCCGGATTGATTTAATATCTTCAACAACCCTCAAATGCACAATTTTGGGTATAAATGTAGCTAAATAAATACTGGCCAAGCTTGAAATTACAGCAATAAACTGCATACTGATTCCATAGGAAGCTATATTTTCTAGTGACAAATACAAAGCTCCAATAATCATGGAGGATTTTTGAATCACAAAACCGCCAAGCGATGTCAGACCAACCTTCAAAGCATTCGGGTAAATAATATCCAGAATTTGTTTTTTGTCCCTTGGAGTAGAATCGGATAATTTTTGCTTCATTTCAGCAGTAAAGAAAGCGCGATGCGACAATATCCTTATAATAATAGTAGACGATATTTGTGCCGTGACTATAGCAATCAGCCCAAATCCAAAAAGGATAAAAAGCATGGCAATGGCCAAATAAACCAAGTAACCAATAATGATAATTTGCTTTGATCTTTTTACGAGCCCTTTCCCTTGTAGTAAAGAATCATAGTAAAGTGTAAATAAATTATAGGTATTGATCACACACAGCAAAATCCAGGCAATATAAACTTCCTGTTTGTCTCCTTTGTAATTTTGAAGTATGGTGTAAATATAATATGTCCCAACTGTAGACAAAATGACCAATAGAACCAAAGCCATTCTTAAATAAATCCATTTCATGGCACTTATTACGCCTTTCAGTAGCCCATAATTTATCTCGACCGAATCACAAGAATCAATTTTTTCAAATCCGCTTACATTCAATTCTTTTACTCCACTGAATACGTACGTGATGTTTCTGGCAAAAGAAGGGTTAAATCCGAAATCGAGTAAATTTGCAAATGTCGTAATTGTAGTAAATACAGTCCAGACGCCAACCGTTTCCGGAGGCATCATCTTTAATATCAAAGGCAAGATAATAATTGAAGATGCAATTTTAAGAAAAGTGGCTCCATAATTCCACAAAACATCATTTTTAGTTATTATCATATATTATTTCACTTAACATTTTGTTCTTTCTCCTCATTAAATAATGACGACTTAGCCTCAACACTCCTTAAATTAATCATTTGGTTAATGGCATAAAATAAAAAAGGCAGAAACATAAGCCTCATCCGACTCGCCAAACCTAGATTATATATATAAGACGCAATCATCAGGAATATCCCTATCCCGGAAAACAGTGCAAATTTAACATCTTTTGAAGAAACAATCCTATGTCTGTTCGTAAATAAAATAATTATTATACTGACAAAAAACAACAATACAATTCCGTTTTCGACTGAGACGACCCATTGATAAACAGAATCCGCATCATAAAACAGAGGCCTGAATAATAGCAGCCAAATTCGTTCTATAAACGAAGATTCTGACAAATTTATTCCGCTGCCAGTACTAATTGCTAAAGTATTCAGATTACTTACCTTCTGTAAAAAGGCATCATAAGTGAACGTTTTCATCTTAATGAATCGCATCAGAACAGGAATAATCACACCAATTACTGTCAGTGAAAGAAAGACCAGTCGTATTTTGGTTTTCTTTTGTATTTGAGTGTTCGTCAGATAAAATCCGGATAAAACCAGGACTAATACAGTAAAAATATGAGGTCTTAATAATGCTAAGATTAATAAAAACAATACATCTGTAAAATTATAATACACTACTTTTTTAAATCGGAATAACAAATGAGTTAAGATAAAAAATACCAAGGCATCTTTACCTAAAAAACCAGACCAATAATGCAAAGAAGGCAACAATAATATCCATTGGGTAACAGGGATTTTCAAAACAGCAAAATAATTAACCGAAGTTCTGGCCATTTGTCTGAAATACCATAGAAACCCCTGATAACTTAATGTTCCAAATAAAAGAGTAAGAGTAAACATTGAAACTCCTGATTTTACCAGAGGATAAATTAAAAAAGAAAAAAAACGACTGCCAATATTAAACAAGGAAAACCAGGAATCAGCATACAATGCATTGAGATAAAAACTAAAAGCGTCTGTACCAATGACTCCATCAGTATGTTTATAGGCAAGATACACCCCTAAATAATGAATTATAAAAAGTAATACCAAAAACAGCCTTTGTTGAGGCTGTTTTTGGTATTGGTAATAAGATTTAGTAACATAACCAATATAAATCAGCAATGCTAAAAGAAAAATGAAATTCATTCACTTATTTTTATAAAAATTATTTTTGAAAAGTAGTTTTATACCATAATTGAAAACAATAAAATGTCCAAACTCTAAATGTATTATCGACTTGTTTTGAAATGTGCTGTTCCACTAATTTTGAAACTGCTTCTAATTGAAAAATTTGCTGTTTCTCAATAAACCCCGGATCTATAAAAGAGAGTAACTCTTTCTGTAAATGTGTCCTCAGCCAATCCCCTACTGGAACACCAAATCCCTTTTTGCTTTTATCCAGAAAATCTTTTGGGAAGTGATCTTTGAAAGCTTCTTTCAGGATGTGCTTTTTATCCCATCCTCTTATCAGAAACGATTCTGGCAGCTGAGAAGTAAAATTCCAAAGTTCCTGATTGAGATAAGGTGCCCTGCATTCTATTGAATTCAGCATACTGGTTCTATCGACTTTTACCAGCAGATCTCCTTCTAAACTTAATCTTCTGTCTATATTTCTGAAATCTGTCAGCGTCTTGTTTTGACTTCCGATGCTTTCTTTGAAATGATTAAAACTGTCTTTCTGTAAATACTCCGGTTTTAAAATTTTGGGCAATTCATAGGATTGAAATGCCAGCGAAATGATATTCAGATAAAAGTTCCCTTCGTAATTTATGGCTTTTACCAATCTGTTCACTTTAAATTTAATCCCTCGGCTATCTTCATGAACCCGTAATAGCTTTTCGACTTTTTCCTGACCAAACCTATGTACGGATTTAGGAACAATGTTAGTGTATCGATGATTTAACCGGCCAATAAAATATTTATTATATCCTCCAAACACTTCATCACCACCATCACCAGTGAGCGCAACTTTAACACTTCCTGATGCAAGCTGAGAAACCAGATAAGTTGGCAGAGCTGAAGAATCCGCGAAAGGTTCATCAAAATTCAAAATAATCTTATGTAAATCCTTCTCTAAATCTTTTTCAGAAATTATCAGTTCATGATGTTGGCTTCCAATTAATTCCGATACCGTTCTCGCTTTTCCGGATTCGTCAAATTCCTTCTTTTCAAACCCAATTGAAAAAGTATCTATTTTTGATGACGATTGTTCTGCCAGGCATAGTGACACAATGGAAGAATCAACTCCACCGGATAAAAACGTCCCTAATGACACATCCGCAATTGAACGGCTTTTTACGCTTTCACGCACTTTTTGAGCCGTAAGTGTTACAGCTTCTCCTTTCGAGATTCCTTTATAACTTGTATGTGCAACGGAAGGAATTTCTCTTTCTATTACAGCCAAATTAGTACAATCGATTTCCAAATAATGACTCACATTCAGTTTTTGAATTCCCTTATAAATAGTAAAGGGTGCAGGAGTATAACTCAGCTGCAAAAACAAATTAAGTCCTTTTGTACAAATTTCAGGTTTTTGAGGCAGTACTTTTACAATCGATTTTAATTCAGAAGCCCAATACAGCGATTGATTTTGAATCGTATAATACAATGGTTTTTCACCAAAAAAATCACGTGCAATAAAAAGTTTGTCGATTGATTTATCGTAAATACTGAAAGCAAACATTCCATCAAGTTTTGAAAATGAGGAAGGCCCTTCCAGTTCATATAGTTTCAGAATAACTTCGGTATCCGAAGTAGTCGAAAACTCAATCCCTTGCCCCAGAAGAGCTTTTTTAATGACAGGATAATTGTAGATCTCTCCGTTAAAAACAATTACTTTTTGTCCGTCTTCGGAAAATATAGGTTGTTTCCCTGTAGACAAATCTATGATGGACAAGCGTTGCATTGCCATACCTACTTTATAAGAATCGCTTTGGTCAAAAAAGCTTCCATCCTCATCAGGGCCGCGATGACGAATTAAGCTATTCATATCATCTAAAATAGATTGCCCTTTGTCTTTATTTAATTCGAGGTTCGTAATAAAACCGTTTATACCACACATTTGAATGTAATTATATTTAGCAAATTTTATTTGCAATTAATATTTTATTAAAAATACGCCATTGAATCATAGTAATAATAATCAGTACTATTTTTCTAAGTAGGTTAATCAGGCGTTATTTCAATATTACAAAAACGTTCGAATTGTTTTTTATTTCCTTCAAAATTGGTTACAAGCCTTGAAGGCATTTGAATTGTTACTTCATCCAGAATCAGATTTTCTTTATTTGCAGTATAAGACGGAAAGTTTGCCTTTCCTAATTTGTGTTTTTTTTTCTTGACTCTTGTCTCTTTTTTAAGGGCGTAGCGACGGTATGCTTTTAATTGCTGATTACTGAAACTAATCTCAGAATCTTGCGAAACAGTATTAAAATCCCAAAGAATAAAATTATCCCGATGATTGGCAGATGTAGCCTCAATACCAATCAAAGGTTTTATTTCAACAGCACATGTAACAGCAACTCCATTACTGAAATCCGAAGAGGTAATTTGTTCTTTTTTTAAATTGTCTTCAGAATTTTCAGCATAAACCTTAACGAAGTCCGCTGATGATATTATCATCAGTATTACAAAAAATAATTTCTTAATCCAACTCATCAATCAATCAGTTAAACATATTTAAAAAATAAAATCCGAAATACTTTTTCCTTGTTGAAGAAGTAAAACTTCGATTATTTTTTTGGCCCAAATTTTATTCAGCACCAATAAAATCACGAGGTGAAAAATATAAAAATAAAATAAGAATACCGCCATAATCAGTTAAATAAATCATAAAATTTATAAACAATGAGAGGAAAAATAAGAAAAACGATTAATTCCTCTCAAAGCATTTCTTAATTTTACTTCATTAAATAAAAAAAAGCCAATTAATCCGGAGATAATTAGCTTTTTTTTTCGATTTATATAATTTTTAACCTTTTTTAGAGATTTTCCTCAAATAATCAGCATAACTGCTTTTTCCCAGGTTGCTGGCACAATCTTGGAATTTTTCAGCATCAATAAAGCCTTTTCTGAAGGCAACTTCTTCAATACAGGCAATTTTAAGGCCTGTACGCTTCTCTACCGCTTTAACAAACTCAGTTGCTTCTGTCAAAGATTCATGAGTTCCGGTATCCAGCCAGGCAAATCCACGCCCCATTAATTGCAAATTAAGTTTTTCAGTTTCGAGGTATTCCTGGTTTACAGTGGTGATTTCTAATTCTCCACGATGTGAGGGCTTAACATTTTTGGCTATTTCCACCACCGAATTCGGGTAAAAATACAAGCCTACAACTGCAAAATTAGATTTTGGATCAGTAGGTTTTTCTTCGATGCTCAATACTTTTCCGTCTTTATCAAACTCAGCCACACCATAACGCTCCGGATCATCAACGTAATACCCGAAAACAACGGCTTCCTGCTTTTCTTTGACAATAGTTACCGAATTATTAAGCAACGTTTGCAATCCGGCTCCATAAAAAATATTATCTCCCAAAACCAAACAAACATCATCATCACCAATAAATTCTTCTCCCAAAATAAAAGCTTGTGCCAAACCATCAGGCGAAGGTTGCTCAACATAAGAAAGTTTTAGTCCGATTTGATTTCCATCTCCAAATAATCGTTTGAAATTAGGCAAATCCTGTGGTGTAGAAATAATCAGAATTTCATTGATTCCTGCCAACATTAATACTGATAGCGGATAATAAATCATCGGTTTATCATAAATAGGCAGCAATTGCTTAGAAACCACTTGGGTTAAAGGATGTAATCTTGTCCCGGAACCTCCTGCTAATATAATTCCTTTCATACTTTTCTAATTGTATTGTTTTTCATAATATTTAGCATATTCGCCCGAAGTGATATTATTTAACCATTCTGTATTGCTTAAATACCAATCGATAGTCTGCTCAAGTCCTTCTTCAAAAGTGACAGACGGTTTCCAGCCTAATTCTTTATTAATCTTGGATGCATCAATAGCATAACGCAAATCGTGTCCTGGTCTGTCTTTGACATAGGTAATCAATTTTGCTGATTCGCCTTCCTGTCTTCCCAGTTTTTGATCCATTACACCACACAGCAGTTTTACCAGATCAATATTTTTCCATTCATTGAAACCACCAATATTATACGTTTCATGATTTTTTCCTTTATGGAAAACCAAATCAATCGCAACCGCATGGTCTTTTACGAATAGCCAGTCACGGGTATAATTTCCGTCTCCATATACCGGAAGCGGTTTGTTATTGATGATATTATTGATGAATAATGGAATTAATTTTTCCGGAAAATGAAATGGCCCGTAATTATTGGAGCAATTGGTCAGAACATAAGGTAATCCGTACGTTTCTCCATAAGCTCTTACAAAGTGATCTGAACTGGCTTTCGATGCCGAATAAGGTGAATTTGGATCGTAAGGAGTCGTTTCAGTAAACAATCCTTCGGCACCAAGCGAACCATAAACCTCATCAGTAGAAATATGATAAAATCTTTTTCCTTCAAAATTATCTTTCCAAAGATTTTTAGCCGCATTGAGTAAATTCATCGTACCAATAACATTGGTTTTTACGAAAGATAAAGGATCCGTTATTGACCTGTCCACGTGAGATTCAGCTGCTAAATGCAAAACACCGTCAAAACGGTACTTAGCAAAAATATCGTTAATAAAAACTTCATCAACAATATCTCCTTTAATAAAAGTATAATTGTCCGCATTTTCAATATCCTTAATATTCTCCAGATTCCCGGCATATGTCAGGGCATCGAGATTAAAAATATGATAATCCGGGTAATTTTGAACAAATCTCCTGACAACATGCGAACCGATAAAACCAGCTCCTCCTGTGATTAATACATTTTTCATCTTTTCTATTTATGAAGAGCTTCCTACTGCAACATACGTAAATCCTATCGATTTCATTTGTTGCTTATCTAATATATTTCTTCCGTCAAAAACAAAAGCAGGTTTTAACATGCTATCGTATATTTTTTGCCAATCGTAAGTTTTAAATTCATCCCACTCGGTAAGAACTGCGATTGCATGCGCATCTTTGCAGCCTTCATACGGATTTGCAATAACTTTGATATGCTGCAAATCTTCTTTTTCCAAATAATTCAAATCCGAAATAATTTGTTCTTCCGAAACTTTCGGGTCATACACAACTACCTGTGCCTGTTCTGCAATTAAATCGGTTGCTACCGAAATAGCCGCTGATTCTCTTGTATCGTTAGTATCTTTTTTGAAAGCCCATCCTAAAAGTGCAATTTTCTTTCCGGACACCGTATTATATAATGTTTTGACTATATTTTTCGAAAAACGGCTTTTTTGATGATCGTTCATAATAACCACCTGTTCCCAATAATCAGCTACTTCGTGCAAACCATATGATTTTGCAATGTAAACCAAATTAAGAATATCTTTTTGAAAGCAAGATCCTCCGAAACCAACAGATGATTTTAAAAATTTAGAACCGATTCTTGCGTCCATTCCAATGGCTTTAGCTACTTCAGAAACGTCAGCTCCGGTTTTTTCACACAGTTCAGAAATTGCATTGATAGACGAAACTCTTTGCGCCAAAAACGCATTTGCCGTCAATTTTGATAATTCTGAGGACCATACGTTTGTGGTTAAAATCCGGTCTTTAGGAACCCATTGTGCATAAACATCAACTAATGCCTGTATGGCTTCTTTCCCAGCTTGAGATTCATGTCCGCCAATAAGTACTCTGTCCGGATTATGCAAATCTTGTACAGCTGTTCCTTCGGCTAAGAATTCAGGGTTGGACAATATTTGAAATTGTACCCCGTTCCCTGTGTTGTCTAAAATTGTTTTGATAGCTTCTGCAGTACGAACCGGCAAAGTTGATTTTTCAACTACAATTTTATCCGATTTGGCTACTCTTGCAATTTGACGGGCACACAATTCAATATATTTTAAATCGGCTGCCATTCCTTTTCCTGCACCATAATTTTTTGTTGGCGTATTCACCGAAATAAAAATCATTTGGGCTTCATCAATCGCTTTATCAACTTCCGTTGAAAAAAACAGATTTCTTCCTCTTGCTTCCGCAACAACCTGATCTAAACCAGGCTCGTAAACCGGCAGATTTTCCAAATTAGTATCATTCCATGCTGCAATTCTATTTTCATTTAAATCGACAACAGTAACTTTTATATCAGGACACTTTTGAGCAATAACTGCCATAGTAGGACCTCCTACATAACCTGCTCCAATGCAACAAATAGAATTAATTTTCATTAGTATATTTTCTTCTAAAGTGAGCTTTAGATTAATTTAAAATTTCCGTAAAATTAAAGTTTTCCATCGACATGATTGCCTAAAATCCCTTTAACATCATATAAAACACAATTTTGTTTCTGCAGCGATTTCAAATCAGTCGCTAAAAACTCTTTATGAGCCACACCTAAAACCACGGCATCAAAAATAGCAGAAGGTAATTCAGTCGTAGTTTCCAAGTTATATTCATGCATAACTTCTTCCGGATTTACCCATGGATCATAAATCGTAACCTGAATTCCGTATTCTTTCAGAGCCGCAATTACATCCACAATTTTAGTATTTCTAACGTCAGGACAGTTTTCTTTGAAAGCAATTCCCAACATCAATAATTGAGCACCGTTAATGCTGATTCCTTTTTTAATCATCAATTTCACTACCTGCGAAGCTACATATTCACCCATACTGTCATTAAGTCGTCTTCCCGCCAGAATAATTTCAGGATGATACCCCATTTCTTGCGCTTTTTGAGCTAGGTAATATGGATCAACTCCTATACAGTGTCCGCCAACCAAGCCTGGTTTAAAAGGCAGAAAATTCCATTTTGTACCGGCTGCTTCTAAAACGTCCTGTGTATCAATATTTAGAATATTAAAGATCTTAGACAATTCATTTACAAAAGCAATATTGATATCACGTTGTGAATTTTCAATCACTTTTGCGGCTTCAGCCACTTTGATAGTTGGAGCCAAATGCGTTCCGGCTGTTATAACCGATTTGTATAGCTCATTAACTTTTATTCCAATTTCAGGAGTTGAACCTGAAGTTACTTTTAGAATTTTCTCAACTGTATGCTCTTTATCTCCTGGATTAATACGCTCGGGCGAATAACCGGCAAAGAAATCAACATTAAATTTCAATCCGCTAACACGTTCTAAAACAGGCACGCATTCTTCTTCCGTTACTCCAGGATAAACAGTAGATTCATAAATAACGATGTCACCTTTTTTAAGTATTTTCCCTACGGTTTCACTTGATTTGTAAAGCGGTGTTAAATCCGGTTTATTGTTTTTATCTACTGGTGTAGGAACTGTAACTACATAATAATTGCAGTCTTTCATATCTTCAACTGAAGTAGAACAATATAGTCCTGTTTCAGATGAGTTTTCAGTTTTCAAAACTGATTGAAGCAAACTGGCGCTAATTTCCAAAGTACTGTCTAATCCTGAATTTAGCTCAGCAACTCTTTTGGTATTAATATCAAAACCAACCACATCGTATTTTGTAGCAAACAATCTGGCTAATGGCAAGCCTACATACCCTAATCCTATAACTCCTATTTTCATTTTCTTATTTTAAATTATCCCAATACCACTGAACAGCCTCCTGCAACCCTTGCTGCAAAGAGAATTGTGGGTTATAACCTAATATTTTTTTTCCTTTATCTATACTGGCCAACGAATGCGGTATATCACCTGCTCTGGTTGGTCCATAAATTATTTTTACATCGGCAATTTTAGGATCAAACCTAGCCAATTCCTTTTGTAAATATTGAATTAAATCGTTTAACGTCGTTCTGTCTCCATAAGCAGTATTGAAAACGGTGTTCACTGCTTCCGGGTTTTGTGAAGTCATTGCCAGCTCGTTCATTTGAATTACATTATCAATGTATGTAAAATCTCTTGAATAATTTCCGTCTCCATTGATAACAGGGCTTTCATGCTTCATGAATTGCATTACAAATTTTGGAATAACCGCAGCATACGCTCCATTTGGATCCTGCTTTCTTCCAAAAACGTTAAAATAACGCAAACCGACAGTTTCTATACCGTAAGTTTTACTGAAAATTTCCGCATATAACTCATTCACATATTTTGTAATAGCATAAGGCGAAAGTGGTTTCCCTATTACATTTTCGATTTTAGGTAAAGATTCTGAATCTCCGTATGTAGAAGAGCTTGCTGCGTAAACAAATCGCTTCACCTTAGCTTCTTTAGCGGCTGACAGCATATTCAAGAAACCGGAAACATTGACCTCATTAGATGTAATTGGGTCAGCAATAGATCTTGGCACCGAGCCTAATGCCGCCTGATGCAATACATAATGAGCTCCTTCAACTGCATTTTTGCAGTCTTCATAATTTCTAATGTCGCCAACTATTAAAGTAAAATCAGTATTACCTAATAAGTGTTCAATATTATGACGATGACCCGTTGCAAAATTGTCCAGACATGTAACCTGATAGCCTTTGCTCAAGAAATGTTCACACAAATTCGATCCAATAAAACCCGCTCCTCCTGTTATTACTATTTTACTCTTTATCTCTTGCATTAGCACTTATTTTTTGAATAATTTTTGAATGAATACTTTTATTGGGTTTTCAGGTTTCTCAACCTCATGATACCCATCAGAATAATTTCCGTAACCATAACCATAGCCGTAACCGTAACCGTATTTCGCTTTTTGTTCGAAATCGTTAAATACAATACTAATGTTACTTAATTCACCTCTTTTGTGCTTATTATTCACTAATGACAGCATTTCTTTTTTTGTTACATTTTGTCTTACCACATACAATGTCGCATCACAAAAAGGAGTCAGCTCTAATGCATCTGAAACCAATCCGACCGGCGGTGTATCCAGAATGATATAATCATATTTTTCTTTCAGTTCATCTAGCATTTCTTTCATGGTTTCACCCATGATCAATTCGGCTGGATTGGGAGGAATTGGCCCTGCCGGAATAAAATCCAAATAGGGAATCGAAGTTGACTGTGTAATTTCCTCCAGTGTTTTTTGCCCAATTAAATAATTGACAGCACCAACTGTATTTTCGATGTTAAAATCATCGAAAATTTTCGGCTTTCTTAAATCCAGACCGACAATAACCGTTTTCTTTTCGCTTAAAGCAAAAACAGTAGCAATGTTTATACTGCAAAATGATTTCCCTTCCCCACTGATGGAAGAAGTCAGCATCAAAGTTTTAGAACCAGCCTGTTGCCTTTTATATAAAAACTGTAATGATGATCTAACTGCCCTAAAACTTTCGGCTAAGGCAGATTTAGGTTTTTCATACACTGACAGATTACCTCTCGTATTTTTCTTACCCACCACACCAAGGATAGGGATTTTTGTCAATTTAGTAATATCGTCAGTGTTTTTAATAGTATTATCGATTATAGTAATTCCGAAAACCAGCAGAAGTGGTAATAACAATCCTAAAAACAAAGCCAGAACATAATTTACACTTGTTTTAGGCCCCATTAATCCACCTCCGGTATCTTTTGCAGAATCAATAAATTGAATATCGGATAAATTGGCAGCTCTTACGATATCAGCTTCACTTCTTTTTTCAAGAAATGAGTTGTAAACATTTTTATTTAAATCGTATTTTCTATTGATTTTAACCAATTCCTGCTGTTGTTCCGGCAATCTCTTAATTGTACTTTCGGCATAGCCTATTTTTCTGTTGACCGCGGAAAGATCATACTGAATAGATGCTTTTGCTGAAGAAATATTTTCCAGCAATACTTTTTTAAGCGCTTCCATTTGCGAATCGAAGTCCTTAAACTTTTTATCGTTTTTAACTGCGTACGACAGTTCCGAACGTTCTGTAGATAAGGCCGTTAATTTTGTAACATTCGCAACAATATTAGGATCATCTATCCCGGCAACGGATGGAGCAGGAAGTTTAGAAAAATCAGTGCTGTTTATCAGATACGCTTTTAAAGTATTGTAATACGCCAGCTTTCTGTTGATTAAATCTTTTTCAACATCTAAATCGGTAATTTGGCTTGTGTATTTTTCACCTCCTAATTCGACTTCAAATATATTTTTGTCTTTGCTGAAGTTTTTTAACTCATCTTCTGTATTCTTCAGCTGTCCTTCCATAGCAACTAAAGTACTATCGATAAAAGCAATAGTATTTGTTGCAAATTGATTTTTAGCTTGTAGTTGCCTGTCGATAAGTTTTTTTACAGTTCCATTTAAATAATCAACCATTCGGGCCTTGTTTGTACCTTGCAGGTTTAACTCTAAAATAGCACCTCCTTTTACATCTGTCTGAATGTCAATATCTTTGTATTTATTTACAATACTATTAAAATCAGCAAATCGCACCATGTGGCTTGATCCTTCATAAAAACCAGGATTATTAGTCAGCTCCAGTTTCCAATGTAAAAATGGCAATGAAACTTGCTCACCGATTTTATACCGCTTCTTAAACTCCCCAACGACAACATTTGTTTTACTTTCTGTTTCAGTAGTATAATTTAACAACGCAACACTTGGCTCTTCAAAATTAATGACCATCTCGTACTCATTTGGGCTCACAAATCTGATGTTGATTAGTTGTCCTTTGAGCTGTGGAAGGTTTTTATTGATATTTACATAAAAAGGTACTTCACCATAAGCATCTTCAATATTGTATTTTCCTTGTCTTAAATATTCGATAAAATAATTAAGTTCTTTAACAACCATTTCGTTATGTGAACGGGATTTTATGGTGGTTGTTAGGGTTTGAACCTGATCTGAAGTCCCTCCCCAATTGAAAACTAAGCTTGTATTTGAAGTAAAAAAAGGATTGTTTTCTTCTTTATAGGCAATAGTTGTAGACACGCCGTATATTTTCTGCTTTCTGATATTTACCTGATAAGCGATTGTAAAGGCAATGATTAAACTTACCAGAAACCAACTCCAATAGCCCAGTATTTTTGTAAAAAAAGCCTTGAAATCAAAACTGTTTTGATTTTCAAAAAAAGAAAAGTCTTTCGTGTCAAGCATCAGATGAAATTATTTTTTTATCAAAAAATAGGTGGTTACCAATAAGGTAAAAGCACTTAAAATAGTGGTAAATGACTGCAAACCATTAACTCCAAACCCCCAGGATTTCTGTTTTAAAGGCTTAACATAGATAAAATCGTTTGGCTGAATGTAATAATAAGGGGATTTCATTACATCAACATTGGTTAAATCTAACGAATGCATTTCAGTACCGTGCGGATACTGCCTTATTACCATTACTTCTTTGCGATTACCAACAGTAGTTATATCTCCACTATTTGCGATAGCTTCAAGAATCGTTACTTTATCCTGAAAAAGTGTTTTGGTTCCCGGACTGCTTATTTCTCCATTGACCGTATAACGCATTCCGGCTAATTTTACCGAAACAAAAATATCAGCTTCTTTATTGAAATATTGGTCTAACAATTGTTTTTCGATTTTAATCCGAATCTCATCAAGTGTTAAGCCGATTACAGCAACTTCGCCTAAAACCGGAACACGGATATTCCCGTGATCATCTACTGAAAAACCATCAAAATACAATTTATCCGGAGTATTTGATTGTGTAGCGCTTCCTTCGGTAGTATTAAACATCTCAACCAGTTTCTGATCAAGTGCTTTTATTTTCACAGTCAGGATGTCATTTACCTGAGCCCGATACGGCTTTAAATTAATAGGCTCTACTGCAGACTGTTGACTGGAACCACTTGTTTTTTGAAGGTAAACCAAATCTTTATTTGATACGCAGGAGGTAACCAGAAAAAGAAAAACAAGGCCCAGAAAACTATATATTTTATTCATTTTTAGTGACAATTTTGGGAAACAAATATAGGTTTTTCATTTGCAAAAATAAAACCCTAAATCCATTTAATTCAATTAATTATTTTTGAAAGAATTCTCAAAAGGAATTCTATTTACAATACTTCGCCCAAGAGTAACCTCATCTGCATATTCCAGTTCATCTCCTACCGAAATCCCTCTGGCAATAGACGAAGTTACAACCTCGGTTTCCTTAATTTGCTTATAGATGTAAAAATTAGTCGTATCTCCTTCCATTGTTGAACTCAGCGCAAAAATAACTTCCTTCACATGACCGGATTTTACCTTTTCAACCAGAGTAGAAATATTCAGCTGACTAGGTCCAATGCCATCAATAGGCGAAATCTTACCACCAAGAACGTGATAAATGCCTCGAAATTGTCCTGTATTCTCAATTGCCATCACATCACGTACATCTTCTACAACACAGATAATTTCCTGGTTACGGCTTTGGTTACGGCAAATTTCACAAACTTCGACATCTGAAATGTTATGACAGTTTTTACAAAATTTAATCTCTTCTCGCATTTTAAGCAAAGATTCCGATAAAAACCGGACTTGTTCGCTGGGTTGTTTCAACAGATGTAAAACCAATCGCAAAGCCGTTCTCTTACCAATACCCGGTAATTGAGACATTTCATTAACTGCGTTTTCTAATAATTTTGATGAGAATTCCATGGTACAAAAATAGTTATTTAGATCGTTAGAGAGTCGGATTTTTAGCTTTTTAAAAAAGAGCGGACCGAAGTTTCATTTTTTCTAAATAAACAAATAAGCAAGACAATCAAATGAACATATTTTTTGTATTTTGGCACTACTAAAATTGTATTAAAAATGACGCCATTCGCCATCTTATCACTTATTGTAATTTATTTTGGATTATTATTCCTTATTTCACATGTTGTGAGTAAGAAAAACAGCGGAAATGATGCGTTTTTTAAAGCAAATAAAAACTCTAAATGGTATCTGGTTGCTTTTGGAATGATTGGCACTGCGCTTTCGGGCGTAACTTTTATATCTGTTCCGGGAGAAGTAGGAAATCCGGACCTTCAGTTCAAATATTTCCAGTTTATTTTAGGTAATGCCATCGGTTTTATTATCGTTGCCAAAGTTTTACTTCCGTTGTATTACCGAATGAATCTGACTTCTATTTATGGTTATATTGAACAGCGTTTAGGAGTTATCAGTTATAAGACCGCAGCGACTATTTTCCTGATTAGCCGCACCATCGGATCAGCATTCAGACTGTATCTTGTTGTCATCGTTTTGCAACGTTATGTATTTGAGTATTACGGAATTCCATTTACATTTACTGTATTAATGTCGCTTTTACTGATTTTTGCTTATACGTATCGAGGCGGTTTAAAAACGATTATTATTACTGATACTTTGCAGACATTCTTTTTAGTTTCTTCGGTATTCCTGACCATCTTTTTCATTTGCAGAAGTTTGGATTTGAGCATCGTCAGCGCTTTTGAAGAAGTAAAAAACAGCAGTTATTCTAAGATTTTCTTTTTTGAAGATTATCTGAAAGGCAACTATTTCTGGAAACAGCTTTTGGGCGGGATTTTTACAACTATTGCTATGGTTGGACTGGATCAGGATTTAATGCAGAAAAACCTGAGCTGCAAAAACATTGGAGAAGCACAAAAAAACATGTACACTTTTACAGGGATTTTTGTGATTATCAATATTTTCTTTTTAAGCGTAGGAGCTTTGCTTTATATTTATGCAGCTAAAAACGGAATTGATGTACCGAATGATTTAATCACCGGAAAACCAAGAACGGATTTATTGTTCCCTGAAATTGCCTTCCATCATTTGAGTTTATTTCCTGCAATTGTCTTTTTATTAGGACTGACTGCGGCTACTTTCGCTACAACAGACTCAGCGCTGACAGCATTAACAACTTCTTTCTGTGTTGATTTTCTGGGAATGGACAAAGAAGAAAACTTAAACAAGCCTAATATTGTAAGAAAACGCCATTTGGTACATATTGGGTTTTCTTTTTTAATGTTTCTGGTAATTGTAATTTTCAATTCTTTTAATGACAGCTCAGTTGTTGCCATGATTTTCACAGTAGCAAGCTATACATATGGCCCATTATTGGGATTGTATGCTTTTGGTTTGTTCATGAAATCCAAAACCGTCAATGACAAACTTGTTCCTGTTATTTGTGTAGCAGCTCCTTTGATTACTTTTTTAATTAACGAAAACTTCAAAACACGGCCTAACGGATATGTTTTCTCCTATGAAATCATCATTGTGAATGGCCTCATTACTTTCCTTGGGTTGTTATTAATCAGCAGGCCAGCGATAAAAGAAACGCGATTTTAGTTTTTTTTAGCCCTGATAGAAGTGAAAATCCTGTTATTGCAAAAAAAAAGAAATCCGATTCAAAAGATTACTCTTCTGCAATAACAGATTGTAACGGATAGCAGGAATAGCTCCTGAACCTTTTAGTATTGATTAGTAGCCAATAAAACCAAAGTACAAGCCACTTCGACCTGAATTCCGTTTGCTTTGAGCAGTTGGTAAAATTCCGGATTTTCAGTTCCCGGATTAAAAACCACACGTTTGGGTTTGGTCTCCAGAATATAGTTATAATAATCGCGTTGGCGTGCCGGATTAAGATAAAGTGTCACCGTGTGAATATTAGCCAATGGAATATTTTTTGTTCGTATTGTAATTCCTGCCACTTCTCCTGCGTTTTGACCTATTGCAATAACCGAATGCCCTTTTTCGACTAACATAGTAACGGCTTTAAAAGCATAACGATCCGATTTTGCAGATGCTCCAAGTACGACAGTTTTTTTATTCTTCATTTCTTGATTATTTTTCCACAAAAGTACTCAAAATTGCTGCTTTAAACTAAAATCTATATCTTTATAAATTATTGATGATTTCGTAATAATCAATCACTGTCCAACCTATACTTTTGCCAAAAAAACATGGAATTATTTATTTATCTATTTTTTGCTTTATTTTCAGTATTAAATCCAATTGGAACAGTGCCAATTTTCGTTGGTCTTACCCAACATGATGACAAAGCAGAGCGTTCGCGGATTTCGCTTTGGACCTCAATTAATGTGAGTATCATTCTGATTATCTCTTTTTTTATAGGCCAATATGTTTTGTCTTTTTTTGGGATTACGATTAATGCACTCCGAATTTCAGGAGGTATCATTATTGCCAGTTCAGGGTTTTCTTTGCTCTCCGGTAAATTCAGCAAAAAAAGGGGTATTAATAAAAAAGTAAAGACTGATGTGCAAAGCAGAAACGATATTGCATTGACTCCGCTTGCCATGCCGATGCTTGCCGGTCCCGGTTCTATTTCACTATTGATTGCGTTTTACCAGGAACATCATGAACCTAACGAAATGATTATCTCGACATTATCAATCATCGCGGTTTCTTTTAGTATTTATCTGGTTTTAAGAAGCGCACATTACCTGTCAAAAATATTAGGTGCCTCAGGAATTGTTGCTATTTCAAGAATTGTCGGATTCCTAACCATCGCAATTGGAATTCAATACATTATAAGTTCTATTTTGAGTATTATAAGAGGAATATAATTCCTATAAAACATAAAAAAAGCCCGTCATGATGAATTATAACGGGCTTTTTTTATGTTTAAGACTTTCTATTCTTCTTCTTCTTCTTCTTCTTCTCTTGGCAAGAAAATTTCCGCCATCATACAACGTGCGCTTCCGCCTCCACAGGCTTCAATGGTATCTAAACTTGAACTTAAGATGGTTACATGTTCTTCCAGTTGAGCAATTTGTTTTTTAGTCAGACTCTGATGTGCTGAAGCACTCATTATTAAATACCTTCTGTCGTTAGCTCCTTTTACTTCCAGCATATTTCCGGCAAAATTATTCACCTGATCTTCGGTAATTAAGATTACTTCTTTTTCATCCCCACGCAAGCTATCCAACACCATTTTTCGTTCTTTTTTATCATCGATACTGTCGGCACAAATTACAGCGTAGGTTTCACCCAAACACATCATTACGTTAGTGTGGTAAATTAATTTACGCTCACCGTTTACGGTTTGAAATGCTTCAAAAATAACCGGAGTCAATTCGAAATCTTCACAAAATTCGATAAACAATTCTTCGTCGGCACGAGGCGAAAGCGCACAATAGGCTTTTCCGTTTTGTCTGTCTAAAAGCAAACTTCCTGTTCCTTCAAGAAAAATACCATCTTCCTCCGCCGAAGTATAATCGACAATATTTTCAATTTGAAAACCTTTATCTTCGAGCAAATCCAGAATTTCTTCACGACGCTCCAATCTTCGGTTTTCGGCAAACATCGGATACAATGCTACATCTCCATTTTCATGGAACGAAATCCAGTTATTTGGAAAAACACTATCCGGCGTATCAGGATCTAAGGTGTCATCAACGACAGTCACATCGACACCAACATCTCTCAATTTTTCAACAAAAACATCAAATTCCTGTTGTGCTTTAGCATTTACTGTAGCGGGCAACAATCCGTCTAATACTTTTTGGTAGTAATTATTTACAGCCGTTTGTTCGTTCATGCGAAAAGCAACTGGACGAATCATCAATATTGAATTTGTAGTTTGTTTCATTTTATTTTAGTTTAAGTTCATCCTTTTTTTGGATGACATAAAATTAGTCTCTAATTAAAGGCAAAGTAGAACATCTTAAAAGTCCTTCCTGCTTAGCGATTTCGGCATATGGAATTTCTTCTACCGTAAATCCGTTTTCACGAAGCCAGTTGTTTAATCTTGTGAAATTCTTTTCGGAAACTACTACATCAGGCGCAATGGAAAACACATTGGAATTCATGTGATACATTTCGTCCCGTGTAATATGAAACAGGTTTTCTTTCCCAAAAAGATGTACTAAAAACATATAATCTGCTTCTTCACGGAAACCGCTTTTGTAGATTATTCCTTTATTTTTTCCCACAGGCTGAAAACAGCAATCCAAATGCAATGCATTATCTCTGGCTTCAATTTTAGATTTTACCAAATCAAATTCTTTGACAATTTTGTTCGGGAACAATTCTTTGATATACTGTACACCTTCCATGTTAGTCCTTGCTGTAATGTAATCTTTGTAATCGCTTCCTTTGTAAGTTCCTATAAAAATATAATTGTCCCAAAGCATAACATCTCCTCCTTCAATATGTACTTCTTCCGGAGGACGGACTATTTTAGACGGGTTTATCTGATCGATAACATATTGTATCGCATCTAACTCGCGCTCTCTGTCCGGAAGAATATTAGCTTTAATAAAAGTATCATCGATAACAAATCCAATATCTCTGGCGAAAATCTGATTGTAATTTTCAATCATTTCCGGGCGAAACACTTTAACATCATATTTCTGGAATACTTTATTGAAAGCTTCCATTTCATTTACCATATCGACTTCTACAGGATAGGTTCCGGCAAGGATATGTTCTAATGATTTAGGATCATACGCTTCGTCTACTGAAGGCGTTGCCCCATTATTTATTGCCGAACCTAAAACAACGGCTCTTAATCTTGATGATTCGTTTTTTACATTTAATTGTAGCATAAAATAGCTTTTGGCTTTACTTGGTCAGTTTGCTGACGCTCTTGTAAGCAAATATAAAAAAAGCTTCTCGATGGGAGAAGCTTTTCATTTATTTAATTGATTTAATTTATCTCTTATCCATCGGAGTAAACTCTCTCAAAGGATGTCCGGTATACACCTGACGCGGACGGCCTATCGGCTCTTTGTTTACTCGCATTTCTTTCCATTGCGCAATCCATCCCGGAAGACGGCCAATAGCGAAAAGTACCGTAAACATATCCGTAGGAATTCCTAATGCACGATAAATGATTCCTGAATAGAAATCTACGTTCGGATATAGTTTTCTTGACACAAAATATTCATCAACTAAAGCTGATTCTTCCAGTCTCTTAGCGATTCCTAAAATCGGATCATCAACACCTAAAGTTGCTAAAACTTCATCCGCTGCTTTTTTAATGATTTTTGCTCTTGGATCAAAGTTTTTATACACTCTGTGACCAAAGCCCATCAAACGGAACGGATCATCTTTATCTTTGGCTTTAGCCAAATATTTATCAGCATCACCTCCATTTTTCTGAATCTCTTCAAGCATTTCAAGTACCGCCTGATTAGCACCACCGTGAAGCGGGCCCCAAAGAGCAGAAACTCCTGCAGAAATTGAAGCGAATAAACCAGCATGTGATGAACCTACGATTCTTACTGTCGATGTTGAACAGTTTTGCTCGTGATCCGCATGTAATATAAATAATTTATCTAAAGCATCTACCACAACCGGATTTACTGTATACGGTCCAGTAGGCAATTCGAACATTAATCGCATGAAGTTTTCAACATATCCTTTCGTATTATCGTAATAATTCAAAGGATAACCCATGCATTTTCTGTATGTCCAGGTAGCAATAACAAGGAATTTACCCATTGTTTTACAAACTGCCTCATACATTTCTTTTTCGTTTTCTACATTGACAACTTTTGGATTAAAAGCAGTTAATGCACTGGTCAACGAAGACAAAACGCCCATTGGGTGCGCTGTTTTAGGAAAACCATCAATGATGTTTTTCATTTCTTCGTTTACCAAAGTATATTTCCTGATGTCTGTTTCAAATTGCGCCAACTCTGCTTTTGCAGGCAACTCTCCAAAAATAACCAGGTAAGATACTTCTAGAAAATTCGCTTTTTCAGCTAAATCTTCAATGGCATACCCTCTGTAACGCAGGATTCCTTCTTCTCCGTCAAGGAATGTAATCTCACTTTGGCAAGAACCAGAATTTTTATACCCCGGATCAAGAGTGATTGCGCCGGTTAGGGCACGTAGTTTTTCTATATCGATAGCTGCTTCATTCTCGCTTCCTACTAAAACCGGAAACTCATACTTATTGCCATCAAATTCTAATATTGCTGTTTTTGACATAATATAATTTGGGAATTAATCTTAAAAAAATATAATTTAACAAATCTAATAAATTCTTAACTAAATAAAAAAGTTTTGAAGTAAGGTTTTAGTTAATTCTTTCAAAAAAGCAATTTCAATGACAATGAGCCAAAAAACGAAAAAGCCCAAAAGTGAAACTTTTGAGCCTTTTCCAACTTAAAACAAATTATTTACTTTTTAATTATTCTTTCAACTTTGGTTCCCTTTTCAGTACTAATCTTGATAAAATAGATTCCGGCAGCCCTTGAAGTCAAATCAATCAATTCACTTGGTTCATCCGAAACCCTTGTCATCAATATTCTTCCCTGTACATCAAAAAGCTGGACAGACTGAATGGTATTTATTGATTTTATATGAATCATACCATTTGTCGGGTTAGGATAAATAGCTATTGCATTATCTATTGTATTTTCATCAATACCTAAAGACTGGAAGGTTGTTCGGGCTACATTGGTCTCGATTGGAGCATTGTAATCAAAGAAAATATCCGCTTTATTCTCCACTGCATCTCCATCAATCAAATTATCTCTGGTTCTAACTTTCAGTAAAATGTTTCCATGCCCTCCATATCCAAGATTAATGTTTGGAAAAATAAATTCTACTTTATTTCCCGAAATTCTGGCAGTCACCGGATGCGAACTGTCTAATACCTGCAATGTTTTTTCATCAAATTTTACCGTATCGATAATATCTTTCACCACAATATTCTCTGCTGGTGCCGTTCCTGTGTTTTCAAAATTAATTACATAATGCAGGTATCCCCCTATTTTTACAGGCGAAATGATTTTTCCTTCAACACATAATTTATCATTTGGATCAAAAGAACCTACAACGGTCTGATTGAACTGAAACAAATTATCCATCGTTGTTTCATCTCCTGCCATTGGTAAAATAGTCGCTGTCAATTGCAGCACATCATTAATATTTACGGGATTTGTCGCTGTAGGACTGTTTACATTCATGGTAACGGTAATGCTTCTGGATTCGAAAGGCATTAGATTAGCATAATCCCAACTGATCCCTCCAGCACCTTGCGAAGAAGGAGTTTGCGAAGCCGAAACAAAATTCATTAGGTTCTGGTTGTACATAAAGTTGATGCCATAAGATTGCGTCATCACCTGATTTCCTTTGTTTTTATATACTATCTTATAAACCGCGTCAAAGCCGGGCCTTGCAGGAACAATCGGAGCGATCACAATTTCCAGATCAGGATGAAACCCGTTTGCCGTGATACAGAAATTCTGATTCGCGTTATTGTTATTGTTGTTTCCAAAATTAATTACTGCATTCGGTGGAGAGAAAATAAAAAATGTTGGATTTTCTACATTTGGTGTTAAGGTAAAATTACCGGCTTGGGTATGAAAAGCATACTCGCCATTGTCATTTAGAAGCGAAAATCCTTCATTTGTCCCATCATTAATTTTCACTTTCAGGAAAGACTGTGGCAAATCAGCGATATCACAACCATTATTATTGGAATCAAAAATCATATTTCCTGAGATCGTATTGTAATTTCCTCCCGGTGTGAAGGAGCAGTACGTATTAACCGAAATATTGTATGGGGCATAAAAATAATCGATTTCGCTTTGTAAAATCCCAAGTTCGGCATCATCTCCACAGATATATTGTAAACTAAGCAATGAAGTATCATAGAATAACTGGTCAATATTCTGAACTTTCCCATTTTTTAAATTGATATGGGTAAGCGCAATATCCGAATGGATACTAATATTGTAAAGATTGCTGTTTGAAGACAAATCCAGCGATAAAAGATTTGGATTATCACTTACATCTAATGTGACTAAATTAACCAATGCCGATAAATCTACAGCCGTTATACTTGTTCCTCCAATACCTAAACTTGTTAATCCGGTGTGAGCAGACAGGTTCAATGATGTTATACCACTTCCGCCAATTGATAAATGTTTCAAAGCTGGCAGATTATCCAAATTCACTGCGGTTAATTGAGTATTTCCGCATACTAACCATTTTAGTTGGGGAAGATTTTGAAAATTTAAATTTGTAAATAAATTTCCATAGCAAGAAATATCCGAAACTTCCACCAAGTTTGAAACATTTAGAGCGGACAACTGATTATTTTGACAATCTAAAACTCGCAGACTATTATTCGCAGATAAATCTATTGTAGTTATTGCATTGTCATTAAAAAAGAACTGGCTTAATACAGCCATATTACTCACATTCAATGACGAAAGTTGATTATGTGAACAATTAAAGTTAAACAGATTGTTTAAGTTAGACACATTTAACGTTGTAATTTGATTTCTCTCACAATCAAACTGTACTAAATTACCTAATAAGGAAACATCAATACTGGAAAGGTTATTTTCTCCACATCTTAAAATCCTTAACCCTGGCAATGATGAAATATTCAAAGAACTGATTTCATTTTTCTCGCAAATCAGTTCATTTACATTTACAAAATCTTCAATTCCAGTCATATTAGAAATATTCATTTCTCTTAAATACAAATAACTTACTTGCGAAGCTTCTGCAACTTGAATTTCACCATCAGAATTGCTGTCAATCTTAAAAAAATTCCCGCTTAAGTTTTTGGCAATGTAATATGTCGGACTTGCTTGCAGCAATTGCGTCTTTAAATTAGCATCGGGAATATTCACAATCTGGGCCTGTGCAATTCCGGTTAGCAAGAAAAGTAAGAGTAGTATTTTTTTCATAATCATCGTGTATTTTTTGGTTGGTTGTTTTTTGTTTTGGTTCTCTTCTGTAAAAATAAAAACTTACAAATGGTTTATTCCGGCAATTGAGTATTCGACTGGTTTCGGTTAGAATTTGCTACATGGTTTTTAATAATTCCTGTAATCGTTCTTTCTTCCGCTGCGAAATAGGCAAATTGCTGTTATCTGCCATCACAACATAACCACCGTCTTTCTTGATATACGATTTCAAATACGAAAGATTAATCAGATGCGATTGATGAATCCTTTCAAATCCATGTTCTGTCAGCATATCTTCGTATTCTTTCAGTGTTTTCGAAATCAGAATCGGTTTATTATTTTTAATATAGAACTTCGTATAATTGTCTTCACTTTCACATCGGATAATATCACTGATCTCAAACAAATGGATTCCATCGGAAGTTGAAAGCGCAATCCTCCTGAAATTGTCTACCTTTTTACGAATGTTTTCCAGCAACAAATCTATGTGGGCATAACTGTCATTTTTATGCAGCACATTCTTAAGCTTCACCACTACTTTTTCCAATTCTTCCGGATCAACCGGTTTCAAAAGAAAATCAAGCGCGCTAAATCGGAATGCCTTCACAGCATATTGCTCATGAGCTGTAATAAACACAATATGAGATGTTGACTTCCCTTTCTTATTTGCAATCTCTTCCAGAACATCAAACCCAGTTCCGTCACCCAACTGAATATCCAGAAAAACAACTTCCGGATTTAGCAATTGCATGGTCTCGATTCCGGTTTTCACGCTATCGGCTTCTCCAATAATCTTTATTTCCGGCGCGTATCTTTCCAAAAGGCTTTTCATTCCATTTCGCAAATTAGCATCGTCATCTATTAATAGGGCTGTTATCATATTCTTGCTTTAAGCTAAAAACTATTTATATCTATTCTCTATCGTTTGCTTCTTCCTTCTTCACCCACAAACTGTATCGGCAAATTCAAAACCACTTTAGTTCCTAAAACCACTCCGTTTTCGGTAAGTTCTTCTATTTCTACCTTGGCTTTTTTGGAGGTATAAGCTTCCATCATTTCCAATCGCTTTCTGGTAATGTCCAATGCCATAGATTTATGCACTGAAACAAGATTCTCTTTTAATTCTTTCGATTTATTAAACCCAATACCATTATCAGTTATCGTGCAAATCAGGTTCTCTCCGTTTAGTGCAAAATCTACATCCAGCTTCCCTGATTCTTTTTTCGGAATCAAACCGTGAATAATCGCATTCTCTACAAACGGCTGCAGCAACAAAGGAGGCAGTCCCATATCATCTTCTATTTCTCCACTTTTGGTAATGGCAAATTCAAATTTTTTATTGAAGCGAAGCTGCTCCAGTTCAAGATAATTCTGCAGACTTTCAATTTCCTTGTCAATCGGGATTAAAGACTCTTTCGAATATTCCAAAGTAAGTCGCATCAGTTTCGAAAATTTAGAAAGGTATTTAATCGCTGAATCCGTACCGTTCTGTACAATAAAACTCGAAATAGATCCTAAGCAATTAAACACAAAGTGCGGATTCATCTGCAAGTGCAGCGCTTTTTGCTCGTATTCTGCCAATTCTTTCTGAAGTGTCAAGTGCTTTTTAAGTTGCAGTCTGTTATAAATCAGAAATACGATACCGCATAACAATAAAATCAAAAGTGCAGTAAACACGATCTGCTGACTGTGTCTTTTTACTTGTTCTTTATAAACGATTTCTTTTTTCTCCTGCTCCTTTTTCTGTATGGCTTCTTTCTTTTCAAACTCAAAATTCATTTCGGCTCTCACGCTGTTGCGGATGCTTTCATGATTGCTCACGCTGTCTTTGGCAATGCTGTACAATTTGTAGTGTTGTAACGCTTCCGCAGATTTGCCTTGCTTTTCATAAATTTCACTCAATCTTTTTTCTGCATGCTCTACCTGCTCCGTAATATCAAGCGCTCTTGCAAGTTCTAACGATTTAGAGGTATTCACCAAAGCTTCCTGGTATTTTCCCTGCTCATAATAAATATCTCCGATATAAAAATAAGTATCTGACACACCAAATTTATCTTCAATGGAAGCAAACCGTTCCAGCGCTCTCGAATAACTCTCCAATGCTTTAGATTGATTATTCGTATTTTTATAATACAACCCGATATTGTTGTACAATTCTCCAAGCCCTCTATTATTTGGGTGTTTGTCAAATAACTGCTGGGCTTTGGTATAGTATTCAAAGGCTTTCGGATAATTCTTCTGGTTCTGGTAAATACTTCCAATATTCGTTGTGGTAATTCCTACGGTATTGTCTCCTATTTTCTGCTGTATTTTTAAGCATTTTATAAAATATTGCAGGGCTTTAAAATCCTCGCCCTGAGCTTTGTACACAATACCGACGTTATTATATACTCTGGCCATTTTTTCATAATTCCTGCTTTCTTCATAAATCTTCAGGGCTTTCAAATGGTACTGAAGGGCTTTCGAATAATTGCTCTGTTCCGAAAAAACAATCCCAACACTTCCATAAGCACGGGCCAATCCATTATTGACTTCCGCTTTTTCTCCTCCGGTTCTCTTTTCTTCTTCACTTTCAAAAACAGCTTGTGCATTCGAAAAATTTTGCAGGGCCAAAACATAATCTCCCAGAATAATAGATGCATTTCCTTTGTTCAGATACGCATTCCCTTCTGCCAATCTGTATTGGATCTTTTGAGATAATTGCAGTGCTTTTTCTGCATAATCCAGCATCTTTTTAGGACTGTCTGTCCGGTATTCGCTTGCAATAGCGTTCAGCAATTCTACCTTGTCGATATCATTTTTTGCATTTTTAAAAACAGTAATCAGGCTGTCAGCTGCTTTATTCTGAGAAGCAACACGAGTAGTAGAAACAAGAAGCAGGAAAAGAAAGTAATGGTATATTTTCATAACTGGTTTTTTGCCAAAAATTGGGATAAACAAAAATAATCTTTACTTTCATACAGCAAAGCACAAATGAGAATTTGACGGGTTTGAATGAGAATTCGATAAACTGCCGTTACATTATCTTCTTATTTGTCCTTCCTATTTTCATATTGTCTTCCCCAAAAGCCTGATTAGCTCAGCCGGAAGTCATTTTAGCACTTCCGTGAAAGTTATCCAGCCTCTTCCAAACAAAAACACCCGCTGACTAATTAGCCAACGGGTGCATATACTATGTATAATCTAAGATTATTTCACTTTAAAAGCACGTACTCCAGGGAAATACGCTACCTCATTCAATTCTTCTTCAATACGAAGCAATTGATTGTATTTTGCCATACGATCCGAACGGGAAGCTGATCCTGTTTTGATCTGACCACAGTTTAATGCTACTGCTAAATCTGCAATGGTATTATCTTCTGTTTCTCCTGAACGGTGTGACATTACTGAAGTATATCCTGCATTATGCGCCATATTTACAGCTGCAATAGTTTCTGTCAAAGTTCCAATTTGGTTCACTTTTACTAAAATCGAGTTAGCAATTCCTTCCGAAATTCCTCGGGACAAACGCTGTACATTTGTTACAAACAGATCATCTCCAACCAATTGTACTTTATCACCTATTTTCTCTGTTAAGTATTTCCAGCCAGCCCAGTCATCTTCATACATTCCGTCTTCAATAGAAACAATTGGGTATTTCTGCGTTAATTCTGCCAGATAATCTGCTTGTTCTTCTGAACTTCTTACTTTTCCTGTTTCTCCTTCAAATTTTGTGTAATCGTATTTTCCGTTTACATAAAACTCAGAAGCAGCACAGTCTAAAGCAATCATAATATCATCCCCAAAAGTATAACCTGCATTTTCAACTGCTTTTTTAATAGAATCCAAAGCATCTTCAGTTCCTCCTGGTAAATTAGGTGCAAATCCTCCTTCATCTCCTACTGCCGTAGATAAGTTTCTGTCGTGTAACACTTTCTTAAGGTTGTGAAAAATTTCCGTTCCCATTTGCATTGCATGTGTAAACGAAGTGGCTTTTACCGGCATAATCATAAACTCCTGAAAAGCGATTGGCGCATCAGAATGTGATCCTCCATTAATGATGTTCATCATAGGTACAGGCAATGTATTTGCCGAAACACCTCCGATATATCTGTACAATGGCAATCCTAATTCGTTGGCTGCTGCTTTGGCTACTGCCAAAGAAACTCCAAGAATAGCATTGGCTCCCAAATTGGATTTATTTGGCGTACCATCTAATTCAATCATCGTTTTATCAATAAGATTCTGTTCAAAAACAGAAGTCCCCATCAATTCATTAGCAATAGTTATATTAACGTTTTCAACAGCTTTCAGTACTCCTTTACCCATAAAGGCTTTTCCGCCGTCACGCAATTCAACTGCTTCATGCTCACCTGTTGACGCTCCTGAAGGAACAGCAGCACGGCCTAAAACACCGTTTTCAGTGATTACATCTACTTCAATAGTTGGATTTCCTCTTGAATCAAGGATTTGTCTTGCATGTATTTTTATGATGATACTCATAGTATTTTTAAAATTTAAGGTTATTACAAATATATTCAATCCCTGAAAATGCTTTTCTTCAAAAATCGAATGTTATTAATGATACTATTACTATTTTGAAAGTTTTATATTCTCAATAAATTGGTCAAACAAATACGACGAATCATGAGGTCCAGGGCTTGCTTCCGGATGGTATTGCACCGAAAAGCAATTTTTAGACTTCATTCGCATTCCCGCCACTGTCTCATCATTGATATGTAAATGCGTAATTTCCAAATCAGCGTGATTGTCCAATTCTTCTTTATTCACTGCAAATCCGTGGTTTTGCGATGTGATTTCTCCTTTTCCGGTAATCAGATTCTTAACCGGATGATTAATCCCTCTGTGTCCGTTGAACATCTTATATGTTGAAACACCGTTAGCCAAGGCAATAACCTGATGTCCTAAACAGATACCAAAAAGCGGATAATTCCCTGAAATAATTTCTTTTGCTGTAGCAATTGCCTCAAATAAAGGATCAGGATCTCCAGGTCCGTTGGAAAGGAAATAACCGTCAGGATTGAAAGCTTTCATTTCTTCAAAAGTGGCATTGTACGGGAAAACTTTGATATAGCAATCTCTCTTAGCCAGGTTTCTCAAGATGTTTCTCTTGATTCCTAAGTCCAAAGCAGAGATTTTATACGTTGCATTTTCATCTCCAAAGAAATAAGGAGTTGTAGTAGATACTTTCGAAGCCAATTCCAATCCATTCATATCCGGGATCAGATCCAGTTGTTTTTTAAGTTCTTCAACCGAAGTTCCATCTGTAGAAATAACAGCATTCATAGCTCCATTATCGCGAATATAACTCACAAGAGCTCTGGTGTCAACATCAGAAATGCAAACCAGGTTCTGCTTTTGAAAATAATCGAATAAATCGCTTTCTGAATCAGGACGAGAGTGGTTCACCGAAAAATTTTTACAAACCAATCCGGAAATCATGATTCTATCTGATTCTACTTCGTTAGCGTTTACTCCGTAATTACCAATATGAGCATTAGTAGCTACCATGATTTGCCCAAAATAAGACGGATCAGTAAAGATTTCCTGGTAACCGGTTGTCCCGGTATTGAAGCAAACTTCCCCAAAGGTCGTTCCACTGATTCCAATTGACTTGCCATGGAAGATGGTTCCGTCGCTTAATAATAAAATGGCTTTTTGTTTTGTTGTGTGTTGCATTGTAGTTATTTATTTTGCAAAAATAATTCAAAAAAAAAGGATAAACTAGTAAAAGTTTATCCTTAATATTTATGAAGTAAGATTCATATTATTCTGCACTATCAGTAGTTTCTTCAGAAGATGCAGCTGGAGCTTCAGGAGCTGGAGTTTCAGCAACTGGCGTATCCGCTTTTTTAGCTTTTCCACCACGACGGCTTTTAGCTTTTTTCTCTTCTTTTTTACCACCATTGTATAGTTCGTTGAAGTCTACTAATTCGATCATTGCCATATCAGCATTATCTCCTAAACGATTACCTAATTTGATAATACGTGTGTATCCTCCTGGACGATCTCCTACTTTAGCTGCTACGTCTCTGAATAAATCAGTTACGGCATATTTGCTACGTAAGTAAGAAAAACATATACGACGATTGTGAGTTGTATCTTCCTTTGATTTTGTAATAAGCGGCTCAACGAATTGTTTAAGCGCTTTAGCTTTAGCAACTGTAGTGTTAATACGTTTGTGCTCAATTAGAGAACAAGCCATATTAGCTAACATAGCTTTTCTATGTCCAGTCTGTCTGCTTAAGTGATTGAATTTTTTTCCGTGTCTCATGACGTGTTTTTTTTAACTTCATCTTGCTTCAATCCTCTTTGGAGAGCAAAATATGAAGTAATTTATTCTTTATCTAATTTGTATTTAGCTAAATCCATTCCGAAAGTTAAATTTTTAACGGCAACCAATTCGTCAAGCTCTGTCAACGATTTCTTACCGAAATTACGGAATTTCATTAAGTCATTTTTATTGAACGATACTAAGTCTCCTAATGTATCAACTTCAGCTGCTTTCAAGCAATTTAAAGCTCTAACAGATAAATCCATATCAACAAGCTTAGTTTTAAGCAATTGTCTCATATGTAATGATTCTTCATCGTAAGATTCTGTTTGAGCAATTTCATCAGCCTCAAGTGTAATTCTTTCGTCAGAAAACAACATGAAATGGTGAATTAATACTTTTGCAGCTTCAGTAAGAGCATCTTTAGGATGAATAGATCCATCTGTCTTGATTTCAAAAACTAATTTTTCGTAATCTGTTTTTTGCTCTACACGGAAATTTTCAATTGCATACTTCACATTCTTTACAGGTGTAAAGATAGAATCAGTAAATATAGTACCGATTGCAGCATTTTGTTTTTTGTTCTCCTCTGCAGGAACGTAACCTCTACCTTTTTCGATAGTCAGTTCCATATTAAGGTTAACTTTACTATCAAGATTGCAAATTACTAATTCAGGATTTAAGACTTGGAATCCAGAAATGAATTTTTGGAAATCACCAGCTGTAATTTGATCTTTTCCAGAGATTGAAATAGATACAGATTCATTATCAACATCTTCAATTTGACGCTTAAAACGTACTTGTTTAAGATTAAGGATAATTTCGGTAACATCTTCAACCACTCCGGAAATAGTAGAGAATTCATGATCAACACCTTCTATACGAATAGATGTGATTGCATAACCTTCCAATGCAGAAAGTAAAACTCTTCTAAGTGCATTACCAACAGTCAATCCGTAACCAGGTTCTAAAGGTCTGAATTCAAACTTACCTTCAAAATCGGTTGAATCGATCATGATAACTTTATCGGGCTTCTGAAAATTAAATATTGCCATAAATTTCGACTGATGTCAATTATTATTTGTTGTACAATTCGACGATTAGTTGTTCTTTAATGTTTTCTGGGATTTGCAATCTTGCAGGAACAGAAACAAAAGTACCTTCTTTTGTGTCGTTATTCCATGTAATCCACTCATAAACATGACTTGAATTTGATAAAGAACGTTCGATAGCTTCTAAAGATTTAGATTTTTCACGAACAGCAACTTTGTCACCAGGTTTTAAATGGTATGAAGGTACGTTTACAAGCTCACCGTTTACAGTAACGTGTCTGTGAGAAACGATTTGTCTTGCTGCTCTTCTTGATGGAGCAATACCCATTCTATAAACTACATTGTCTAAACGAGCTTCACATAATTGTAAAAGGATTTCACCTGTTACACCTTTTGAAGCAGCTGCTTTTTCAAATAAGTTTCTGAATTGTTTTTCTAAAATTCCATAAGAATATTTAGCTTTTTGCTTCTCCATTAATTGGACAGCATATTCAGATTTTTTACCTCTTTTTTTAGCCAAACCATGTTGCCCAGGAGGATAATTTCTTTTTTCGAATGATTTATCATCACCGAAGATTGCTTCGCCAAATTTACGAGCAATCCTAGTACTTGGACCAGTATATCTTGCCATTTCTAAAAATTATTAAGGTAGAGATTATGAATTCAGGTCAAATCCTCCGATAATCTATGTTCTACCTAGTTATACTTAAATATAAAATTAAACTCTACGTCTTTTTGGAGGACGACATCCATTGTGTGGAAGTGGAGTAACGTCAATGATTTCTGTTACTTCGATACCAGAATTATGCAAAGATCTGATAGCAGATTCTCTACCGTTACCTGGTCCTTTAACAAAAACTTTCACTTTCTTCAATCCAGCTTCTAATGCAACTTTAGAACAATCTTCAGCAGCCATTTGAGCAGCATACGGAGTGTTCTTTTTAGAACCTCTAAAGCCCATTTTACCAGCTGATGACCAAGAAACTACTTCACCTTTCTTATTAGTCAAAGAAATGATGATGTTGTTAAAAGTTGCACTAATATGAGCTTCTCCAGTTGACTCTACTATAACTTTACGTTTTTTTGTACTTGCCTTCGCCATATTACTACTTATTATTTAGTTGCTTTTTTCTTGTTAGCAACAGTTTTTCTCTTACCTTTTCTTGTTCTAGAATTGTTTTTAGTTCTTTGACCTCTTAATGGAAGTCCAGATCTGTGACGAATCCCTCTGTAACAACCGATATCCATTAAACGTTTGATGTTTAATGAAACTTCTGAACGCAATTCACCTTCAATTTTGAAGTATGAAACAGCTTCACGGATACCACCGATCTCATCATCATTCCAATCTTGTACTTTTTTGTCTTGACTAACTTGAGCTTTTTCTAAAATCTCAATAGCTCTGCTTCTTCCAATTCCGAAGATATAGGTCAATGCAATGACACCTCTTTTATTTTTGGGAATATCTACCCCTGCTATTCTTGCCATAATTATCCTTGTCTTTGTTTAAATCTAGGATTCTTTTTGTTAATAACGTACAATCTGCCTTTTCTACGAACGATAACGCATTCGGCACTTCTCTTTTTAACTGATGCTCTTACTTTCATATTAGTTTAGTATCTATAAGTAATTCTTGCTTTTGACAAATCGTATGGACTCATTTCAAGTTTCACTTTATCACCAGGTAATAATTTGATGTAATGCATACGCATTTTTCCTGAAATGTGAGCAATTACGATATGCCCATTTTCTAATTCAACACGGAACATCGCATTTGACAATGCTTCGATGATAGATCCGTCTTGCTCTATTGCTGATTGTTTTGCCATATTAAGCTACTGCTTTTCTGTTTTTACCACTTTTCATCAAACCATCATAATGCTTATTAAGCAAATAAGAATTGATTTGTTGAATCGTATCGATTGCAACTCCAACCAAAATTAATAATGATGTACCTCCGAAGAAATGTGCCCATTGTGACTGAACACTCATTACACTTACAATAATTGCTGGGAACACAGCTAACAAAGCAAGGAATAACGATCCTGGAAAAGTAATCAAAGACATGATTCTATCTAAAAAGTCAGCTGTTTCAACACCAGGTTTAACTCCAGGGATAAAACCACCACTTCTTTTTAAATCATCTGCCATTTTATTAGTAGGAACACTAATTGCGGTGTAAAAGTACGTAAAAATAACGATTAACAACGCAAATAATATATTGTACTCCCACCCGAATACATTTTTGAATCTTGCACTAATTGATTGCGCAGCCTCAGATTGTGATAATCCGGCAACAGCTGCTGGTATAAACATAATTGCTTGCGCAAAAATGATTGGCATAACTCCAGATGCATTTAGTTTTAATGGAATAAATTGTCTGTTACCACCCATCAAATCTTGCTCTAAGTCTCCAGAAACTGAACGACGAGCATATTGCACAGGAATTCTGCGAACAGCCATAACCATTAAAATACAAGCTATGATTATTAATAACCAAATAATAACCTCAAGTACAATTAACATTGGACCACCATTATTATTAGTCACTACTGATGAAAACTCTTGAATAAACGCCTGTGGCATTCTTGCAACAATTCCCAGTAAAATCAATAACGAAATACCATTACCAATACCTTTATCAGTAATTTTTTCACCTAACCACATAGCAAATATTGTACCTGTAGATAAGATGATTACTGAAGAAAATAAGAATGAAAATGAATTAAAACCTAACAAGAAAGCATCAGCCGGTAACGTTCTGTACAAGTTATAAATATAACCCGGCCCTTGAACCAGTGTAATACCGATTGTTAACCATCTTGTAATTTGATTCATCTTCTTTCTTCCGCTTTCACCTTCTTTTTGAAGTTTTTGCAAATAAGGAATCGCAATTCCCATTAGCTGAACAACAATAGATGCTGAAATATAAGGCATAATACCCAATGCAAATACTGAAGCTTGAGAAAATGCCCCTCCTGTAAAAACATCAATTAACCAACCAATACCGCTATCAGTCTGGTTAGTTAAATTTTGCAGTTTGGAAATATCAATCCCTGGCAACGGCACTTGAGTACCAAAACGATAAACTAACAGAAATCCTAATGTAATTAGGATTCTGTTTTTAAGTTCCTCAATTTTCCAAACGTTCTGTAACGATTCAATAAATTTTTTCATCGTGTTTAGAAAATTACAATTCTATAGCTTCTCCTCCAGCAGCTTCGATAGCAGCTTTTGCAGTAGCAGTAAATTTATGTGCACTAACTTTTAATTTTGCTTTAAGCTCACCTCTACCTAAAATTTTAACAACTTCAGTTTTAGTAGCCAAACGATTTGTAACAAATACTGTCATATCTACAGTATCAGTAACTAAACCATTATCAACAAGCAATTGAAGATTGTCAAGATTTACACCTTGATACTCAATTCTATTGATATTTTTGAAACCAAATTTAGGTACACGTCTTTGAAGTGGCATTTGACCTCCTTCAAATCCAATCTTTTTAGAATAACCAGAACGAGATTTAGCTCCTTTGTGTCCGCGTGCAGCAGTACCACCTTTACCAGAACCTTCTCCTCTACCTAATCTTTTATTTTGATTGTGTGTTGACCCTTCAGCTGGCTGTAAATTACTTAAATTCATAACAGTGTTTGTTATTTAGCTTCTTCCACAGAAACTAAGTGTTTAACTTTATTTACCATTCCAAGGATTGCAGGACTTGCATCATGCTCAACAACTTGTCCCATTTTACGAAGACCTAAAGCTTCCAATGTTCTCTTTTGTGTAAGAGGACAGTTGATTTTGCTTGTTACTTGTTTTACTAATATTTTAGCCATAATTTCCTTGAATTAACCTTTAAATACTTTCTCTAATGAAATTCCTCTTTGTCTTGACACCGTGTAAGCACTTCTCATTTGCAATAATGCATCGAAAGTTGCTTTTACCACGTTGTGTGGATTAGAAGATCCTTGAGATTTTGACAATACATCGTGAATACCTACAGATTCAAGAACCGAACGAACAGCACCACCGGCAATTACTCCAGTACCATGAGAAGCTGGCATCAAGAATACTCTTGCTCCACCAAACTTACCTTTTTGTTCGTGAGGAACAGATTGACCGCTTAGAGGAATTTTCACTAAATTTTTCTTTGCATCTTCTACTGCTTTCGCAATTGCTTCAGAAACATCTTTAGATTTTCCTAATCCGTGACCAACCACTCCGTTCTCGTCTCCTACTACTACAATTGCAGAAAACCCGAAAGCTCTACCACCTTTTGTAACTTTAGTAACACGATTCACACTTACCAAACGATCTTTTAATTCAAGACCACTCGGTTTTACTAACTCTACGTTTTTGTATTTATGATACATAATTTCTTAGAATTTTAATCCAGCCGCTCTAGCGCCTTCTGCTAATGATTTCACACGACCATGGTATAAATAACCACCTCTATCGAAAGTAACATTCTCAATACCTGCTTTCAAAGCTTTCTCTCCTATTAGTTTCCCAACAGTAGTAGCTACTTCAATTTTAGTACCATTTGCATCTACTCCTTTTTCACGAGAAGAAGCTGCCAATAATGTTACACCGTTTACATCATCTATAAGTTGAGCATAGATTTCTTTGTTACTTCTGAATACAGATAAACGAGGTCTTGCAGCAGTTCCGCTAACAATTTTTCTAATTCTGTACTGTATTCTCTGTCTTCTATCAGATTTTGTTAATGACATAATCTTAATTTTTAAGCTGATTTACCTGCTTTTCTTCTTAATACTTCACCTACAAATTTAACACCTTTTCCTTTGTACGGCTCAGGCTTACGGAAACCTCTGATTTTCGCAGCTACCTGACCTAAAAGTTGTTTATCGAATGAAGTTAATTTTACAATCGGGTTTTTACCTTTTTCAGATATTGTTTCTAAAGTAACTTCAGGAGCAATTTCTAAAACGATGTTGTGAGAATAACCTAAAGCTAAATCAAGTTTTTGACCTTGATTTGACGCTCTATAACCTACTCCAACAAGTTCCAACTCTTTTGTAAAACCAGTAGATACACCAGCAATCATGTTATTGATTAAAGCTCTATACAAACCGTGTTGAGCTCTTTCTTGTTTGCTATCAGCAGCTCTTTCAACAATAACTTGACCTTCTTCAACCTTAACGGTTACATTGTTGGTATAGTCTTGTGTAAGTTGCCCTAATTTTCCTTTTACTGTAACAATAGAATCATTGATTTCTACAGTTACTCCAGCAGGAATTGCAATTGGATTTTTACCTATTCTTGACATTTCAGCAGTCTATTATTAGTATACGTAACAAATTACTTCACCACCAACATTAAGTTGTTTTGCTTGTTTCCCAGTCATAAGACCTTTAGAAGTAGAAACAATTGCAATACCTAAACCATTTAAGATTCTTGGTAGGTTAGATGCACCTGCATATTTACGTAAACCTGGTTTACTAATTCTTTGGATATCTTTAATTACTGACTCTTTAGTATCTTTATCATACTTAAGAGCGATTTTGATTGAACCCTGAACAGCGTTGTCCTCAAATTTGTAACTTAAAATATACCCTTGATCGAATAAAATCTTTGTGATTTCTTTTTTCATGTTAGAAGCTGGAATCTCTACCACTTTGTGGTTAGCTTTCACTGCGTTTCTAACTCTCGTAAGATAATCGGCAATTGGATCTGTATACATATGTATTAAATTGCGGCTATGGTTTTCAGCTAATACTCATTAACTGAACCTTTAACCAATTGATAAAACGTTTTTATTACCAGCTAGCTTTTTTAACTCCTGGGATCAATCCACTATTAGCCATTTCACGGAATGTAACACGAGAAATACCGAATTGACGCATATACCCTCTTGGTCTACCAGTTAATTTGCAACGATTGTGCAAACGAACAGGTGAAGCATTTTTCGGTAATTTTTGCAAAGATACATAATCTCCAGCTTCTAACAAAGCTTTTCTTTTCTCAGCATATTTAGCTACCGTTTTTTCTCTTTTAACCTCACGGGCTTTCATTGATTCTTTAGCCATATCTTAATTCTTTTTAAAAGGTAAACCTAATTCAGACAATAACGATCGTGCTTCTTTATCTGTAGCGGCAGTAGTTACAAAAGTAATATCCATACCTGAGATCTTATTCACTTTGTCGATATCAATTTCTGGAAAGATAATTTGCTCAAGAACTCCTAGGTTGTAATTTCCTCTACCGTCGAAACCTGTAGATTTAATTCCACTAAAATCTCTTACACGTGGAAGAGACGAAGTTACTAATCTGTCTAAGAACTCATACATTCTTTCTCCACGAAGAGTTACTTTAGCTCCAATTGGCATTCCTTTTCTCAATTTAAAAGACGCAACGTCTTTTTTAGAGATAGTGGCTACCGCTTTTTGTCCAGTAATTTTTGTTAACTCTTCTACAGCATAATCGATAAGTTTTTTATCAGATACTGCTGCACCAACTCCTTTACTCAAAACGATTTTTTCCAATTTAGGAACTTGCATTACGTTTTTGTAACCGAATTCTTCTTTAAGAGCAGAGATTACTCTACTCTTATATTCTTCTTTAAGTCTAGGTATATAAGCCATTACTATAATACTTGATTAGATTTTTTTGAAAATCTTACTTTCTTATCTCCTTCAACTTTAATTCCAACTCTTGTAGTTTCCTTAGTTTTAGGATCTATAAGAGATATGTTTGAAATTTGTATTGGAGCTTCTTTCTTAACGATTCCTCCCTGAGGGTTTTTTGCACTTGGTTTAGTATGTTTCGAAACCATGTTAACACCTTCAACGATCGCTTTGTTCTTTTCACGATCCACTTTTAGAACTTTACCTTCTGAACCTTTATGGTCACCAGCAATTACTCTAACAATGTCTCCTGATTTTATTTTTAGCTTTATCATCTTAATAAAATAATTAAAGCACTTCAGGTGCCAATGATACAATTTTCATGAATTGTTTTTCACGAAGTTCTCTTGCAACCGGACCAAAAACACGAGTTCCTCTCATTTCACCAGCAGCATTTAACAATACGCAAGCGTTATCGTCAAATCTGATGTATGAACCATCGGCTCTTCTCACTTCTTTTTTGGTACGTACAACAACTGCAGTTGAAACAGCACCTTTTTTAACGTTTCCGTTAGGTGTTGCATCTTTGATAGAAACTACAATTTTATCTCCAACAGAGGCATAACGACGTTTCGTTCCTCCAAGCACACGGATAGTTAAAACTTCTTTAGCTCCCGTGTTATCTGCTACTCTTAGTCTTGATTCTTGTTGTACCATAATTATTTAGCTCTTTCAATGATTTCAACTAGTCTCCAACATTTAGACTTAGACAAAGGTCTTGTTTCCATGATCTTTACCGTATCTCCAATGTTACAGTCGTTTGTTTCGTCGTGCGCAACGTATTTCTTAGTTTTTAACACGAACTTACCGTATAATGGGTGTTTTACTCTACGTACTTCAGCTACAACAATAGATTTATCCATTTTGTCACTAGTTACGACACCAATTCTTTCTTTTCTTAAATTTCTTTTTTCCATCTTTTCAGCAGAATACAATTATTGTAGCTCTCTTTTGCTAATTTCAGTTGCAATTCTTGCCACTGAACGTCTTAAACTTCTAATTTGAAGTGGATTCTCGATAGGAGAAATAGCATGAGCGATTTTTAGGTCGGTGTAAGTTTTCTTTAACTGAACTAATTTAGCTTGTAACTCAGCTGCAGATAGATCTTTAATTTCTGATTGTTTCATAATAATATTGATTATGCTTCGAAATCTCTAGCAACGACGAATTTAGTTTTAACTGGTAGTTTTTGAGCTGCAAGACGTAACGCCTCTTTTGCAACTGACAAAGGAACTCCTCCAACTTCAAACATAATTCTTCCTGGTTTAACAACAGCAGCCCAGTATTCAACTGCACCTTTACCTTTACCCATACGTACTTCAAGAGGTTTCTTTGTTATAGGTTTGTCTGGGAAAATCTTGATCCATAATTGCCCTTCACGTTTCATGTAACGAGTTGCGGCGATACGAGCAGCTTCAATTTGACGAGACGTCAAGAAAGCTCCATCTTCATGAACAGATTTAATTCCAAACATTCCATTAGAAAGTTCGTGCCCTCTTTGAGAGTTTCCTTTCATTTTACCTTTCTGTACCTTACGGTATTTTGTTCTTTTAGGCTGTAACATTTTTCTTTAATTTAAAAATTACTTTCTTTTACGAGGATTTGGTTTTCCGTTTGGTTTTCCTCCACGAGGAGCATCACCACCTTTACCACCTGAAGCTTGTTTTTTATCCATTCCAACTAGTGGAGATAAATCACGCTTTCCATAAACCTCACCTTTCATGATCCACACTTTGATACCCATTCTACCGTAAGTAGTATGCGCTTCAGCCAAAGCGTAATCAATATCGGCTCTGAAAGTTGATAGAGGAATTCTTCCTTCTTTAAAACCTTCTGAACGTGCCATTTCAGCACCATTCAAACGACCAGAAATTAAAACTTTAATTCCTTCTGCATTCATTCTCATAGACGCAGCGATTGCCATTTTAATAGCTCTTCTGTAAGAGATACGGCTTTCGATTTGACGAGCGATACTAGTCGCAACTAGATAAGCATCTAACTCAGGTCTTTTGATTTCAAAGATGTTAATTTGAACCTCTTTGTCAGTAACTTTCTTAAGCTCCTCTTTCAACTTGTCTACCTCTTGACCACCTTTTCCGATAATGATACCAGGTCTAGCAGTAGTGATAGTAACGGTTACAAGTTTTAAAGTTCTTTCGATAATTACTTTAGATACACTAGCTTTTGATAAACGAGCATGAATGTACTTTCTGATTTTGTAGTCTTCAGCGATTTTATCACCGTAGTCATTACCACCATACCAGTTAGAATCCCATCCTCTGATGATACCAAGGCGATTTCCGATTGGATTTGTCTTTTGTCCCATCTTTATTAATTGCTTTGTGTGTTATTAATAGCTCCTAACACGATTGTTACGTGGTTAGAACGTTTTCTAATTCTGTGTGCACGACCTTGTGGAGCTGGACGAAGTCTTTTCAACATCATTCCACCATCTACTTTGATCTCTTTTATAAACAAGCCTGCTTCAGCTACATTACCTTCACTATTTTTCTGCTCCCAGTTATTGATTGCAGATAATAATAGTTTCTCTAATTTTCTTGAAGCTTCTTTAGAGCTAAATCTTAATATATTAAGTGCTCTTTCCACTTTCTGACCTCTTACTAGATCTGCTACTAAGCGCATTTTTCTAGGTGAAGTAGGGCAGTTATTTAACTTTGCAAAAGCTAGAGTCTTATTAGCCTCTTTTCTTGCGTCTGCTGTTTCTCTTTTACGAACTCCCATTGCTTCTTATTTTTTACCTTTGTTTTTTGCTCCAGCGTGACCTCTAAATGATCTTGTTGGTGAAAATTCTCCTAATTTATGTCCTACCATATTCTCAGTTACATAAACCGGAACAAACTGACGACCGTTGTGCACAGCGATTGTTTGTCCTACGAAATCTGGAGTAATCATAGATGCGCGAGACCAAGTTTTAACAACTCCTTTGTTTCCGCCTTCTATGTTTTCTTGTACTTTCTTTTCTAATTTATAGTGTACGAAAGGTCCTTTTTTTAATGAACGTGCCATATCTTATTATTTCTTTCTACGTTCTACAATATACTTGTTACTTGGGTTTTGCTTAGAACGAGTTCTATAACCTTTAGCCGGTAAACCTTTTCTTGAACGTGGATGACCTCCAGAAGAACGTCCTTCACCACCTCCCATAGGGTGATCAACAGGGTTCATCGCTACTGGTCTAGTTCTAGGTCTTCTACCTAACCATCTTGTTCTACCTGCTTTACCAGATACGATCAATTGATGATCAGAGTTAGATACAGCTCCAATTGTTGCAGAACAAGTTAACAAGATTAATCTTGTCTCTCCTGAAGGCATTTTAATTGTAGCGTATTTACCATCTCTCGCCATTAATTGAGCAAATGTACCAGCCGAACGAGCAATAACAGCTCCTTGACCTGGACGCAACTCAATACAAGATATTACAGTTCCTAATGGAATTTTGCTTAATGGTAAAGTATTTCCGATTTCTGGCGCTGAACCTTCACCTGACACAACTTTTTGACCAACTTGCAATCCGTTTTGAGCAATAATATACGTTTTCTCACCATCAGCATAAGCTAATAATGCGATAAAAGCAGTTCTGTTTGGATCATACTCGATTGATTTCACTGTAGCAGGAATTCCAGCTTTAGTTCTTTTGAAATCAATGATACGATATCTTTGTTTGTGACCACCGCCTGTATAACGCATGGTCATTTTTCCTTGACTATTTCTACCTCCAGAGTTTTTTATCGGTGCGATCAATGAACGCTCCGGCTTATCAGTTGTAATGGCGTCAAAACCATTAACAACTCTAAAACGCTGACCCGGGGTAATAGGTTTTAATTTTCTTACTGACATCTTATTTTATTAGATATTGTTGTAAAAATCTATTGTTTCTCCCTCTTGTACTTGAACAATTGCTTTTTTATAAGCATTTGATTTTCCAGTGATCAATCCACTTTTAGTGTATTTCGTAGATCTGTCTGGACGTACATTCATTGTATTTACATTAACAACTTTAACAGCATAAGCAGCCTCGATAGCTTTCTTAATTTGTACTTTGTTTGCTTTTTTGTCTACAACGAAACCAAAACGATTGAATACTTCACCGTCTTTGGTTATTTTTTCTGTTACGATAGGTTTAATTATGATACTCATGGCCTATTATTTGCTTAAATTTTCTTCAATTCCTTCTAAAGATCCTTCTAAAAGAACTAAATTATTAGCGTTTAATATCGCGTAAGTACTTAATTCAGAGCTAGTTAGCACATTAGATGCCTTTAAATTTCGTGATGACAAATATACATTTTTATTTGTATCGCCCAACACGAATAAAGATTTTTTGTTTTCTAACCCTAACGCTTTCAAAACATTAATGAAATTTTTAGTATTTGGAGCTTCAAAAGTGAAATCTTCTACTACTATAATATTTGATTCTTGTGCTTTGATAGAGAAAGCTGATTTTCTAGCTAAACGCTTAACCGTTTTATTCAATTTGAATGAATAACTTCTTGGTCTTGGCCCAAAAACTGTACCTCCACCTTTGAATAAAGGATTTTTTGCACTACCAGCACGAGCTGTACCAGTACCTTTTTGCTTTTTAATCTTACGAGTACTTCCAGCAACTTCAGCTCTTTCTTTAGCTTTGTGAGTTCCCTGTCTTTGATTTGCTAAGTATTGCTTAACATCAAGATATACCGCATGCTTATTAGGCTCGATTGCGAAAACTGAGTCAGAAAGTTGAACTTTTCTACCCGTTTCTTTTCCGTTGATATTTAAAACTTTTACTTCCATTACTTCTGAATGATTACGTAAGAGTCTTTACATCCAGGAATACACCCTTTGATAACAAGCAGGTTCTTTTCAGCCACTACTTTTAAAACTCTTAGATTTTGTACTTTTACATTATCTCCACCCATTCTTCCAGCCATACGCATTCCTTTGAACACTCTAGATGGATAAGATGAAGCTCCTACAGAACCTGGCGCTCTTAAACGGTTATGTTGACCGTGAGTTGCTTGTCCAACACCACCAAAACCGTGACGTTTCACAACCCCTTGAAAACCTTTACCTTTAGACACACCTTGTACATCTACAAATTCTCCTTCAGAGAATACATCAACAGTGATTACATCACCTAATTTGTGCTCGCTTACAAAATCTTGAAATTCAACGACTTTTTTCTTAGCTACAGTTCCCGCTTTTTTAAAGTGACCTAAGTCAGCTTTTGTGGAATGTTTCTCGTTTTTGTCATCGAAACCAAGTTGCAAGGCTTCATACCCGTCAACACCAATGGTTCTGACTTGGGTAACTACGCATGGACCTGCCTCAATAACAGTACAAGGAATATTTTTCCCGTTCTCGTCAAAGATGCTAGTCATGCCAATTTTTCTTCCGATTAACCCAGACATATTACTAATTATTAATTATTTACTAAAACTTTTATTTTTTGAGTGTGCAAAAGTAGGGATTAAGTTTTGAATATCAAAACTTAATCCCTAAATACTTTTTATCTAATTAATTAGACTTTGATTTCTACTTCAACTCCACTTGGCAATTCCAGCTTCATTAAAGCATCAATTGTTTTTGAAGATGAACTATAAATATCTAACAATCTTTTGTATGACATTACCTCAAACTGCTCTCTCGCTTTTTTGTTAACGTGTGGAGAACGTAATACAGTGAAAAGTTTTTTATGCGTTGGCAACGGAATTGGACCAGTTACAACAGCACCTGTACTTTTTACAGTTTTTACAATCTTTTCAGCAGACTTGTCTACCAACATGTGATCGTAAGATTTCAATTTTATTCTGATTTTTTGACTCATTTTCTTAAGAATTAAGCGTTTCCTTTTGCTTTTTTGATAACTGCTTCTGAAATATTTGCAGGCGTTTCTGCATAGTGAGAAAACTCCATTGTAGAAGTTGCTCTACCTGATGACAATGTTCTTAATGTAGTTACATAACCGAACATTTCAGATAAAGGCACATCTGCCTTGATCGTTTTAGCTCCATTTCTATCACCCATGTCATTTACCTGACCTCTACGACGGTTGATATCACCAACGATATCTCCCATGTTTTCTTCCGGCGTAATAACCTCCATTTTCATGATTGGCTCAAGAACAATAGCTCCAGCAGCTTTTGCTACTTCTTTGTAACCCATTCTAGCTGCTAATTCAAAAGAAAGAGCATCAGAATCCACAGGGTGGAAAGATCCATCTGTTAAAGTTACTTTCAAACTATCCACTTGATATCCAGCTAATGGACCAGTTTTCATAGCTTCTCTGAAACCTTTTTCTACTGAAGGAATATATTCTTTAGGAACGTTTCCACCTTTTACAGCGTTAATGAATTGCAATCCTTTTGGAACTTTTCCGTCAACTTCATCTGCAGGCTCTAATGTAAATACGATATCACCGAATTTACCACGACCTCCAGATTGTTTTTTATAAGTTTCTCTATGTGTAGCAGATTTTGTAAATGCTTCTTTGTACTCAACTTGAGGCTCACCTTGGTTCACTTCAACTTTGAATTCACGCTTCATTCTATCTACCAAGATATCCAAGTGAAGCTCACCCATACCTGAGATAATAGTTTGACCTGAAGCCTCATCTGTTCTAACTGTAAACGTTGGATCTTCTTCCGCTAACTTAGCCAAAGCCATACCCATTTTATCTACGTCAGCCTTAGTTTTAGGCTCAATAGCAATACCAATTACCGGTGCCGGGAATTTCATTGACTCAAGAATAATTGGGTGTTTTTCATCACACAATGTATCTCCAGTTTTGATATCTTTAAATCCAACTGCCGCTCCAATATCTCCAGCTTCGATATACTCGATTGGATTTTGTTTGTTTGCGTGCATTTGATAGATACGAGAAATTCTTTCTTTGTTTCCAGAACGTGTATTCAAAACGTAAGAACCTGCGTCCAAACGACCTGAATAAGCACGGAAGAAAGCCAAACGACCTACGAATGGGTCAGTAGCAATCTTAAATGCAAGAGCAGCGAACGGCTCTTTTACATCTGGCTTACGTAAAATTTTAGTCTGATCTTCTTCTAATAATTCAGCATCATCAGGATGAATTCCTTCGATACCTTCTTTATCCATTGGAGATGGTAAATACTTACAAACAGCATCTAACATAAATTGAACTCCTTTGTTTTTGAAAGACGAACCAGCAATCATTGGAATAATTGCCATATCCATAGTAGCAGCTCTAAGCGCGTTGTTGATTTCTTCTTCAGTGATAGAATCTGGATTTTCCATATACTTATCAAGCAAGTTTTCATCGTAATCAGCAACTGCCTCAATAAGAATATCTCTGTACTCTTTCACTTCAGCAATCATATCCGCAGGGATAGGCACGATATCAAAAGTAGCTCCTTGTGTAGCATCATGCCAAACGATTGCTTGGTTTTTTACTAAATCCACAACTCCTTTAAAATCATTCTCTTCACCAATTGGCAAAGTGATTGCTACCGCATTAGATTTCAACATATCTCTTACTTGCTGACAAACTGCCAAAAAGTTCGATCCTTGTCTATCCATTTTGTTTACGAATCCCATACGAGGAACTCTATATTGATCAGCTAATCTCCAGTTAGTTTCTGACTGAGGCTCAACACCATCAACAGCACTAAATAAGAAAACCAAACCATCAAGTACACGTAACGAACGGTTTACCTCTACGGTAAAGTCAACGTGTCCAGGAGTATCAATAATATTAAAGTGGTAAGGTAATGATTCAGGTAAAAGTTTACCTTGTTCAGTTGGAAAATTCCACTCACAAGTTGTAGCAGCAGAAGTAATTGTAATCCCTCTTTCTTGCTCTTGCGCCATCCAGTCCATTGTTGCAGCACCATCATGCACTTCACCAATTTTATGTGATTTTCCAGTATAAAATAAGATACGCTCAGTTGTTGTTGTTTTACCAGCATCAATGTGCGCAGCAATACCTATATTTCTTGTGTATTTTAAATCTCTAGCCATTTCTTATGAATTAAAATCTAAAGTGAGAGAAAGCTTTATTAGCTTCTGCCATTTTGTGAGTATCCATTCTTTTCTTAACTGCTGCACCTTCTTCTTTAGCTGCTGCTAAAATTTCAGAAGCCAACTTAGCTGCCATTGATTTTTCATTTCTTCTTCTTGCATAAAGAATCATCCATTTCATCGCCATAGAAATTTTTCTGTCTGGACGAATTTGCATTGGAATCTGAAATGTAGCTCCACCAACTCTACGACTACGCACTTCTACGTGAGGCATAACGTTTGTTAAAGCATCTTTCCAAATTTCTAATGATGATTTTTCTGCATCTTGTTTCTTAGACTCTACGATGTCAATAGCATCATAAAATACTTTGAACGCTGTTGATTTTTTACCATCCCACATTAAGTTGTTTACAAAACGCGTTACCAATTGATCGTTAAACCTTGGATCCGGTAAAAGTGGTCTTTTCTTTGCCGCTCTTTTTCTCATGTCTTTTTCTTAAAAGTTTTTAAAAATTACTTTTTAGCCTCTTTAGGGCGTTTTGCTCCGTACTTAGATCTTCTTTGTGTTCTTCCTGCTACACCTGATGTATCAAGCGCACCACGCACAATGTGGTATCTTACTCCTGGCAAATCTTTTACCCTTCCACCTCTAACTAATACTATCGAGTGCTCTTGTAGATTGTGCCCTTCTCCAGGGATGTAGGCATTTACTTCGTTACCATTTGTCAAACGTACACGCGCAACTTTACGCATTGCAGAGTTTGGTTTTTTTGGCGTCGTTGTATAAACACGCGTACAAACCCCTCTTCTTTGAGGACAAGAATCCAGAGCAACCGATTTAGACTTCTTAGTCATTTGGGTTCTTCCTGTTCTTACTAATTGTTGAATTGTTGGCATAATTAAATACTAAAAATTACTTGTTTATAAAATTCCCGCTTTTTACGGGGTTGCAAATGTATGAAATATTTTTAACGAAACAAACCTTAATTCATTAATTTTCAAGGATATTATTATACATTTGATTTTTCACAAGAAACAAACCTTTTTTTCGTTTTCAATATTTAAAAAAATCAAGTTGAAATTTCTTTATTTAATCTTCATTTCCATTGTTTGTCAAAATATTTTGGCACAAAATTCGTATTTGCAAATAAAATCAAATAACGAAACGGAAAACAAAATCATAGATTCTTTAAACTATTCTAAAAAACACACCACCGCCAAATCACTTCTCGATGAAATTGATCTTTTTTCACAAAAGTTACTGACAAACGGATTTTTGGAATCAAAACACGAAAAAGCAGAAAAAATAAATGATTCAACTTTTTTATTTAAATACCATCTTGGAGCAAGAAACAAGTTCATCACTATATATATAGGTACAAATTCCGAATTGCTGAACTTAAAAAAAGACACCCTCAAATTACCTATTTCAAAGACAGAAAACTTCATGAATTCTACTTTAATGCAATTGGAAAAAAAAGGTTATTCATTAGCCAAATTGCAATTAATCAATTTCAAAAATACAAACGGGAATCTTTTTGCAGATTTAAATTTACAAGTTGAAAAAATCAGAACACTTGATGGCATTATTGTAAATGGATATCAGAAATTTCCAAAAAGCCACATCAAAAACATCCAGCGACTATACCGAAAAAGAATATTCAATCAGGAAAACTTAAAAAAGCTCCATGCTGATTTTGAAAAATTCAGATTTGTAAGCCAGCCAAAATATCCCGAAATTTTATTCAGCAAAGATTCCACCAAAGTGTATGTTTATCTTGAAAAAGCAAAACCCAACTCTTTTGATGGGTTTATTGGATTTACAAATGATGATGAGAAAAAAATTATTGTGAGCGGCTACCTTGACTTACAACTCCAAAACATTTTGAACGGAGGAGAGAAATTCAATTTATTTTGGAAAAGCGACGGAAAAAACCAAAAAACATTTAATGGCGCAATAGAAATTCCTTATTTATTCAAAAGCCCACTCGGACTAAAAGCCCAACTGAATATTTTCAAACAAGACAGCATCTTTCAAAACACACTAACAGGAATAGATTTGGGTTATTATTTCAACTACAACACAAAAGTTTATTTGGGATACCAAAGTACCGAATCCAGTGACATTCAAAACACCAACAACACCAGCATAAGTGATTTTGAAAATTCATTCATCACCACACATTTAGACTTTTCGGTTTTCAATCCGGATGATTTTTTATTTCCTGACAAAACCCTAATTTATTTCAAGATTGGAGTTGGAAATCGAAAATCCAAATTAAACAGCAACAATCAATTTTTCACAGCTTTAAACCTAAGTCACAACTTTTATCTGAATAAAAAAAACAGCATCAACTTAACAAGTAAGAATTATTATCTTAAAAGCGACTCCTACATCATAAACGAATTATATCGCTTTGGCGGAATCAACTCCATAAGAGGCTTTAGCGAAAACAGCCTGCAAGGCAATGTGTTTACATCACTATTAACTGAGTACAGATATGCCGCAGCACAAAACATGTATTTACACTCCATCATCGACTACGGCTACTATCAGGACAGAACTTCTAAAGTCACCAATAGCCTGATTGGACTTGGGTTCGGATTCGGAATAGTAACCAAAAATGGCCTTTTAAATTTAGTTTACGCAAATGGAAGCACAAAAAACCAACCCATAAAACTCTCAAATTCGATTTTACACATCAGCTTTAGAGCAAAATTTAACTAAAATTGAACATTTTTTTAATATTTAATTAGGAAAAAACACAAATAACTCTCATATTTGCCATAACTAAATTAAAATAAATTCTATGAAATTAAAGTTTAATCGATTTTTAGTGCTATTATTTGCATTAATATCACAATTGGCATTGGCGCAAGAGAAATATGCGTCTGGTGTAGTTACAGATGTAAGCGGTTTACCCTTACCTGGTGTTAACATTTTAGTTAAAGGAACCGCTAAAGGCACTCAAACTGACTTTGATGGTAAATTTAAAATCCAAGCTACTCAAGGCGAAACTCTTGTATTCAGCTTTATGGGAATGAAAACCAGAGAAATGGCAGCTGCTACAAACATGAATGTAAAATTGTCTGATGACGCTGTTGCTTTAGGCGAGGTTGTAGTTACAACTGCTTTAGGTATCAAAAAACAGAAAAAATCATTAGGTTATGCAACTTCAAATGTAAGCGGCAAAGACCTTACAGAAGTAGCAAACACAAACATTTTCGAATCTTTATCAGGTAAAGTTGCAGGGGTTGATATCACTGCTCCAGGACAACCGGGTGCTTCATCAAAAGTAATCATCCGTGGATTCAACTCTTTATCAGGAAGCAGCCCTTTATATGTTGTTGACGGTACACCAATTACGAATGCAAGTTCAAGTGGTGTTGGAAACACAAGAAGTTATGATGCAGGTAATGGTATCGGAGATATTGACCCGAACAATATTGAAAGCATGACTATTTTGAAAGGTGCTGCTGCGTCTGCATTATATGGTTCCAGAGCTGGAGCGGGTGTAATTATCATCACTACAAAATCAGGAAAAAACAAATCTAAGGTTGCTGTAGAATTAACGCACTCAACTGACTTTTCTCAAGTTGCTAGAGTGCCACATTTACAAAACCAATTTGGTCAAGGATGGTCAGGTTTATCATGGTCAAGCTGGGCTGGTGGTAACAATGGAAATACGGCAAGTAACGAAAATGGTTCTTGGGGACCTGCATTCAATGGCGAAATTCGTCCATGGGGTACTATCGTAAACAATGCACAACAAATCAAACCTTATGTTGCTCTTAAAGACAATGTTAAAGATTTCTTTGAACTTGGACACACTTACACAAACTCTGTAAGATTAAGTGGTGGTGGAGAAAATTCTAATTTCTCTTTAAGCTTTACTGACGTAAATTCAGATGGTATTATTCCAACTGATGCAGATTCATACAAAAGAAGAACTGTAAGTATTAATGGAGGTGTGACTGGAGAAAAATTAAGCTTCAGAGCTAATGCAAATTATGTTAAAAAAGACCAATACGCTGTAAACACAGGTCAAGGAGCTGATGCGGGAGAAGGTAATACTGCAACTCAGGAATTACTTCAAATCCCTAGAGATATTAGCGTAGTTGATTTAGAGGATATGAACAATCCTTTCAACACAAATAGCAACTATTTCTCTCCTTATACAAGTAATCCATACTGGTCTGTAAAAGAGAACAAAACAAACATTGAAGGAAACCGTTTATTTGGTAACATTAACCTAGGTTACAATTTCAATAAAAAATTCTCAGCAAACTTACAAACTGGTGGTGACTACCGTGTTGAAAAAGTTAAATCATATGGTGCTGTTATTAAATTTGACGCAGGATCAATACAGGACCTAGCTGGTGCAAACGCAGTAGTTGGAGGTGTTACTGAGCAAACAATTGAAAACATTGAATTTGATACAAATTTAAATTTCAATTACAACACTACGTTTAATGAAAACATCACATTTAACGCTTTAGTAGGTTTCAATAATAACCAAAGGTTAAACTCTACTTTATTTGCTTCTATTACGAATTTAGATATTCCTAATTTTTATGAGCTTTCTAACTCGTCAATTAAACCTGTAGTTGCTCAAGATAACAGAATCAGAAAGTCATATGCAGTGTATTCTTCACTTGAAACTTCTTACAAAAACAGACTTTTCTTAACACTTACTGGAAGAAATGACTGGACATCAACTTTACCTGAAGGAGCAAATTCTTACTTCTATCCTTCAGCGAGTGTGAGTGGTATTGTAATTGATAATAATTCTTACTTCTTAAAAATAAGAGGTGCTTTCGCTCAAATTGGTAATGACACACAAGCTTACCGTACAGAATCAGGACTTGTTCAAGGTAATGCTGGTCTTGGATTTGGTAACATAATCTTACCTGTTGGAGGTGTTAATGGTTATGAGTTTGCTGGAAATTTAGGTAATTTAAATTTAAAACCTGAAAGAACAACTGAGGTTGAATTCGGTTTCGAATCTAATTTATTCTCAAAAAGAGTTAACCTTGATGCTTCTTTTTACAATAAAAAAACTAAAGATTTATTGTTCCAAAGACCTTTACCAACATCAACAGGATTTTTATCTCAAACGGCAAATATTCTTGATGTAAGCAACCAAGGAGTTGAGTTAGTATTAAACGTTATCCCAGTAAAAACTACAAATTTCCAATGGGATTTTACAACTTCATTTACTAAAAATGAATCAAACGTAGATCATATCATCGGAGGAGTTAACAAAATTCAATTAGCTTCAAACTATGGAGTAAGTTTTAATGCAATTGTTGACCAGCCACTTGGTGTATTTAGCACTTTCGTACCTAAAACTAATGATCAAGGACAATACATTGTTGATGCTGCAACAGGTTACTACAAAGTTACTGATGACGAGCAAAATGTGGGTAATGCACAAAGAGACTTCGTAATGGGTTTCAAAAACAAATTAACATATAAAAATTTAGTTCTTTCTTTCGGAATTGACTGGAAACAAGGTGGCGAAATGTATTCTTATACTAAACGTTTATCTCACTTTACAGGAAATGGTATTGAAACTACATACAATGACAGAAATACTTTCATCATTCCTAACTCTGTTGTAGAAGTATTAGATGGTAGTGGTAACGTTATCGGTTATGATGAAAACACTACTGCAATAACTCTTGATAAAGTTGTTGATTACTGGAATCCAAGTAACAACCCTGGAATTGAGCAAGGTCATGTTATTGACAAAACTTTTGTTAGATTAAGAGATGCTTCATTAACATACAACTTCCCATCTAAATTAGTTGAAAAAATGGGTATGTCTAATATTTCTTTTAGTGTTTATGGAAAAAACTTAGCACTATGGACACCTGATGAAAATCCTTACATCGATCCTGAATTGTCAACATTTGGAGATGATTTAGCAAGTGAGCAAGGAGAATTTGGCGCGAATCCTTCACAAAGATCTTATGGCGCTAGCATCAAATTAACATTTTAAATAGATTAAATATGAAAAAATTAATAATAAGTTTATTGACTATTTCAGCTACATTTACAGCTTGTACTGATTTAGACATCAATAGAGACCCGGATTTATTAGATCCAAATAAAGCGCCACTTTCTGCTCAATTACCTGCAGGTATATCTGGTTTAGCCGGTGGTGAAGGTGCTTCTCTAGCAATTATCGGGGGTATGTGGTCTCAGTATTGGACACAAAGTAATGCTGCCAATCAATATAAAGATATTGACAACTACAGCATTGGTACTTCAGATTATAATTTCGCTTGGGATGCAATGTATGATGCATTAGGAGACATCCGAAATGTAAGAAGAAGAGCTGCTAACGAAGGAAACTGGAAATATTACTTAATCGCTACAACTATGGAGGCTCAGGCTTCTCAAATTTTGACAGATTACTATGGCAGTATCCCTTATAAAGAAGCTAATAATAAAGAAATTTTAGCTCCTGCATTCAACACTGGCGAGGAAGTTTACACTTACATGATTGAAGATTTGAACGATGCTTTATCTAAAGACCTTTCTCAATCTGTTGGAGAAATTCCTGGTGCTGATGATTTCATTTTTGGTGGTAATATGACAAATTGGACAAAATTTGCAAATACCATGAAGTTGAAAATCTACATGAGACAAACTAACAGTTCAAGAGCTGCTATAGCTAACGCTGGCATTACTCAAATGCTAGCTGATGGTGTTCAATTCCTGGATGTTGATGCAGCTATGACTCAATTTGCAGATGCAATCAACCAAAGTAACCCTCTTTTCGAGTACAACAACAGAAGATTAAATGTGGCTACTAACCTAAGAATGAGTAGAACTATGTTCACTCAATTAGATGACAATGCTGATGCAAGAAGAAGTAAATATTATTTAGCTGGAAATGCACTTGCTCAAGGTGATTATGCAAATCCAGTAGGAGCTGGAACAATTGCAGTTGTTGATTTACACGCTACAACTCCAGTACTTTTCATGAGCAAAGAAGAAAGTTTGTTCTTACAAGCTGAAGCTATGGAAAGATACAACGCAGGTGTTGGAGCTCAAGCAGCATATAACGCTGCTGTTACTGCAAACTTTGCAAGATATTCATTAAGTGCTGCTACATTATTAGCTGGCGCTTACGCCTATCCTGCAGCAGGAACTTTTGATCAAAAATTAGAGGCAATTATCACTCAAAAATGGATTGCAAGTTTCCCTGGTAATGGTTTTGAAGGGTTCTTTGAGCATAACAGAACGGGTTATCCAACATCTTTCACATATGCTGTAAACGGAACAACAGCTGGCCAATTCCCAAGAAGAATTGTATACCCGCTTTCTGAAAGAAACGCAAATCCAAATGCACCGACTTTACAACCTATCACTTCACCAGTTTGGTGGGATTAAACTTGAACATTATGAAAAAAATATTTTTAACATTAGTCATTGCAAGTGGTTTATTCTTAACCTCTTGTGATACAGAAACAGATAACGTATCAACTGTAACTAATTACCCTATCATTGAAGTTCTTGGTGCTGATCCAATTTTTGTTCCTCAAGGTGGTACATTTACTGATCCTGGAGTTATTGCAAAAGAAGGTACTGTAGTTATCCCAACAGTAACAACAATTACAGGTAATTTCAGACATGGATCAACTCTTGATACAAGTGTTACTGATGAATACACTATCACTTATACAGCTACAAACAAAGATGGCTTTAAAGCTAGTGCTTCACGTAAAGTAATTGTTTACAAAACAGGCGATTTAATAAACAGCATTGAAGGTGTTTATACTTGTACAATTAGCAGGAACGGAGCTACTCCAAGTGCTGCTTACATGAACATCAAATACCTTTATATCTGGAAAAACGCTAACGGAACTTATGAAATTTCTGATGCATTCGGCGGATGGTACCAATACGGAAGAGCACTTGGATTAGGCTATATTACACCTGGCGGAACTATCAATGCTGTTAATATTCCTGCTAATACATTTACATTCCCAGGAAATCCATTAACAAACACTGGATTTGGAGGTACAGCTAATATAACAGGATTAACTGTTACTCCAGCAACTAAGAAAGTAGTTATGACTACTTCATGGTTAGCTCCTACGGCTTACACTTTCGTTGCTACATTAACTCAAGTACCACTTTAATTAAAACAAAAATGAATATATTAAAAAATAACTTTCTAAAAATTGTTTTTGGATTAATTCTAATCACAAGTTTTTCATCATGCGATGAGGGTGGAGATCCAGACCCAGGAAAAACAAACACTGGACAATTTGCAGGAGATTGGTTTATCACAGTTAGTGAAGGTGGAGTTGACCAAGTAGAGCATGCATTGCATTCTACTTACAACACTTCAGCTAATGATAACACGATGTGGATTGATGACCATGGAAATGGTTGGGCAATTAAATGCAAAATCAACATGAACCAGGATGGTACATTCTCTGTTACTAACTCTGATAACATTGGTGATTCAGGAACAGTAAATGTTACTAATGGGAAAATCATTTCAGGAGGAGCAGTTTCAAAAGGAGGTCATACAGTTGACAAAATTACTTTTGATGCAGAATTCAGCTATGATCCAGGTAACATCATCCATTTTGATGGACACAAAAGAACTGGTTTCTTAGAAGATGAATATTAATCAATATATTTGATCAAATATCAAAAAACCATCGAACATTGTTCGGTGGTTTTTTTTTATATCTTTGCCGCATGGAAAAAGAAAACCAAATATTTGGAATAAGAGCTATTATCGAGGCTATTAATGCAAAAAAAGAAATCGATAAAGTATTTATTCAGAGTGATGCTCAAGGTGACTTGATGCAGGAGTTGATGAAAGCGATGAAAAAAAACAGCATCAATTTCTCCTACGTTCCAGTAGAAAAGCTAAACCGTTTAACTCCGAACAATCATCAGGGAGCAGTAGCCACCATTGCTCCTATTACGTTTCATAAACTTGAAACACTTGTTGACAGTATTGTTGAAAGTGGTAAAAAACCACTATTTCTGATTTTGGACCAGTTGTCTGATGCACGAAATTTCGGAGCTATAATCCGTACTGCTGAATGCACAGGTGTAGATGGTATCATTATCCAGAAGCAAGGTTCTGCACCAGTGAATGGAGATACGGTAAAAACTTCTGCCGGAGCAGTCTTTAATGTTCCTATTTGCAAAGTAGACCATATTAAAGATGCTATTTTTTATTTGCAGGGTTCCGGTATCAAAACCGTAGCCGCTACTGAAAAAACAGAAAATAATATTTATGATATTTCGCTAAACGAACCGATTGCCATTATTATGGGAAGCGAAGACCGTGGTGTGAATCCTTCAGTTCTAAAAATTGTAGATGAAAAAGCAAAACTTCCAATGTTTGGCACTATTGAATCATTGAATGTTTCCGTTGCTTGCGGAGCTTTCTTATATGAAACAGTAAGACAAAGAAGTTAGTCAGGCATTACTATAATAAAGTCAAAGGCTCAAAACTTTCGTTTTGGGCTTTCTTTTTTTTATTCCTATCCTGCCTCCTTTGAAATCCTTATTCATAAAAAGCGAAAAATTTCTCAAAAACTATAAAATAGTATTCGAAAACCGGTAACGAATGTTTTAAAACAGGAAATATAGGCTCAAAAACTGAAAAGAAAGTTTCTACAACAGAAATACAATCGTTTTCAAACAATTAAAAATTTAAAAATAATCAGTGAGGACTATAAAGCGGTTGCTCTACTCCTTTTTTTCGGCATTCAAATCATGGGATTTATTCGAGCTATTCTTATCTTCTACAGCTGGTGTAAACTCATAGAAAATAGGGTAATTTGAAGTAAAATAGTGATGACCCACTTCTTCGGGAACCTCTTTTGGTTTGGGTGCGAAATTGCCATTTTCATCAAAATGTTTCATAAACTCGTCTTGAGAAGGATCGAAATCAGGACGCTCCCAATCGTATTTTATAGGCTTTTGATATGTAGAAGTTTTCATAAAAAAAGAAAGCAGGAAGCCGGTAATAAACCCGGACAAATGTGCTTCCCAGGAAATTTCAGTTTCAGCACTAGGAAAAACGTACCAAATCATACCGCCATATAAAACCACTATAGTCAGAGAAAGTGAAACCAATCTGTAATAGTTGGTCTGAATACCTTTAAAGAAAATAAAACTAACCAAAACATAAATCAGTCCGCTGACGCCAATATGGTAGTTATCCCTCCCAATCAGCCAAGTCCCCAGACCAGAAAACAAGACACCGTAAATAAGCACTTCGAGAGACTGTTCGCGATAAAAATACCTGAGTGCTGCGACCAGCATAAAAAGCGGAATAGAATTGTTGTACAAGTGCGAAATATCACCATGCAAAAATGGACTGAAAATTACACCTCGCAATCCGGAAAAAGTCCGTGGGTAGATTCCGAACTCCGTCAGACTGATTTTAAACTGTGCTTCAAACCAAAATACAATCCACAAAGACAGGACGAAATACAACGGCCATGCAAGAACTGAAGGTGAAAACTTGAAATCTGTATCTCTCATATGGAAAAATTGTCAAAAACCTAACCAAATTAAATTTAATGAACTTTTGTCATACTTTGTCGTAAAAAACAAAATTCCCTAGCCCAGAACGAAACGGCATCCTTTTTATTTTTTCTTTAAAAATAAAAAGATATAGTGCAGTGCTGGAAAAGCTTCAAATAAAAAATATTATTTTTACAGCATGGAAGCACCTTTAGCTGAACGCATACGCCCGCAGAATTTACAGGAATACATCAGTCAGTCGCATTTGGTTGGAGAACAAGGCTCGTTGACCCATCAGATAGCGCGTGGTATCATTCCGTCGTTGATTTTATGGGGTCCGCCAGGTACCGGAAAAACGACTTTAGCGCAAATTATGGCACAGGAAAGCAAGCGGCCGTTTTATGTGCTTAGTGCTATTAATTCAGGCGTTAAGGACATTCGGGATGTAATTGATAAAGCGAAGCAAAGCGGTGGCCTTTTTACCGCTAAAAACCCCATTTTATTTATTGATGAGATTCATCGTTTCAGCAAATCACAACAGGACTCTTTGTTAGCTGCCGTAGAAAAAGGCTGGGTAACCTTGATTGGCGCTACCACCGAAAATCCAAGTTTTGAAGTAATTCCCGCTTTGTTGTCAAGATGTCAGGTGTATATTTTGAATCCGTTTACCAAAGAAGATCTGGAAGCTTTATTGCATCGCGCCATTGCAACCGACGAAGAACTGAAAACCAAAACCATAGTACTTAAGGAAACTGAAGCATTGCTTCGCCTTTCGGGTGGTGATGGCAGGAAATTGCTAAACATTTTTGAACTGGTAGTTAATGCTTCAGATAGTAATTCAATTGAGATTACAAATGAAAAAGTGATGCAGCTGGTTCAGAAAAACACTGTATTATATGATAAAACCGGAGAACAGCATTATGATATTGTTTCTGCATTTATCAAATCGATTCGTGGCAGTGATCCGAATGGTGCGGTATATTGGCTTGCCAGAATGATTGAAGGCGGAGAAGATGTGAAATTTATTGCCCGAAGAATGCTGATACTTGCTTCGGAAGATATTGGCAATGCTAATCCGACAGCCTTAATTATGGCAAACAATACCTTTCAGGCTGTTACTACGATAGGTTATCCTGAAAGCCGCATTATTTTGAGCCAGTGCGCGGTTTATTTGGCCACATCGGCTAAAAGCAATGCTAGTTATATGGCGATAAACAATGCGCAACAAATGGTAAAGCAAACCGGCGACTTACCGGTTCCGATACATTTGCGAAATGCTCCAACGAAACTTATGAAAGAGTTGGGTTATGGCGATGAGTACAAATATTCACATGATTTTGCGAATAATTTTGCTGCACAGGAATTTCTTCCTGACGCTATTTCCAACACCGTTTTTTACGATCCGGGAAACAATGCCAGAGAAAAAGAACTGCGTCAGTTTTTAAAGAACCGCTGGGAAGACAAATACGGTTATTAGTTTAGCCCTTGAAAGAGAATGATTAAAATTTCAGATTAACTTTTTCGGAAACCAGTGTGTCCTTTTCATAATATTCAAAAAACCATTCCTCCCCTTTTTTAAGCACAACACCGCTTTTATTTCCTGAAGTGGCAATGAATACGTCTGGGTTGGATGTTTTATGAAGTGACATTGGAATAGCAACTATTTTTTCCGCCACGACATTAGTATTGCCGTCCGGTTTGTTTTCAGGAGTATCCGTTTTGGTTGGCTGAATGTTTGTCACGGGTGCTTTTTCAACGAATTTTGATTTTCCTGTATAGGTATAATTTTGTTTATCAAAAGACTTCAATGCAATTCTAATCGCTTCATTATAAGCCAAAGCAAGCTCTTTTTTTCTACTGACTCCTTCTTCAGAGGTATACACTACCCTATTTGTACAGTCCTTGAGTATCACAGTAAGTTTGGTGGCAAAAAAGGTTTTATCTTCCAGGACATCTGCATATAATTTATTGCAGTTGTCTAACAAAAACGGGTCATTGATAATTTCGTTATTATAAACAACTCCAAAGCCTTTCTGTTCAAAATATACTTTTGTAATGGTATTCAATCCGTACTGATTTTTCTCTTTAAGAAAATCAAATTTTACAGGTAATTGAATGTATTTATATTCGTTGATTGGCGTTTGAGCCAACACAAAACCTGAAACAAGTAGAAATAGTAAAACTGCTGTTTTTTTCATTTTAAAAGATATTTTTTAATTCTGCTAATGTAGTTATTTGGTTAATGTTTTCGGCTACTTCGATTTGTTCTGAATTAAAAAAAATAGCTTCAATACCAAAATCCAAAGCACCATTTACATCGGCATCGAGACAATCACCAATCATGATGCTTTCGTTTTTATGTGCTTTAGCTTCTTTTAGAGCATGGTTGAAAATCCCGTGATTAGGCTTTTTAGCACCTGCCATTTCCGAATTGGTAATAGTTTTAAAAAAATGACTAATATTGGAGTTATTCAGTTTTTTGTACTGAACTTCTGCAAATCCGTTAGTAATGATATGCAGATCGTAATTTTGACTTAAATAATCCAAAACAACTATTGCATCATCAAACAAATGATTAAAATCCGGCAAATAGGCTATGTATTCATCTGAAATTTTATCAATTAATTCATCTGAAATTTCTTCATTCAATATGTCGAAGGTGTCTTTGAGTCTTTTATATCTCAATTCCTGATGTGTGATGCGATCCTTTTGGTACAATTTCCAACAAGCCTGATTGATTGGCACGTACACTTTTATAAATTCCCGAATATTAATCTGCGGAAAATAGGCACTCAAAATACGGTCAAATGCCAATTCTGAATTCCGGTCAAAATCCCATAGCGTGTGATCCAGATCGAAAAAAATATGTTTTATGTTGTTAAATTTCAATTCTTATTTATTTAAATATTCTCTTGTCAAACGGAAAATCAATCTGTTCGACAATTTTAATCATTTTAAAATCAGCATGGTATTGATTTATCAGGTAGTTAAAATCTCCTTTAACCACTGCTGAAGGCACTTTTAACACACAGGCTTCATTTCTTCTCACAAAATCATCACCTATTAATTGGGTGGAGAAGGTAAATGGAAAAACATTCCAGTTAATTTCGAGGTTTTCCATATCGACCATTTCCATTGAAACTGTATCGGGAATATCGATTTTAAGCATGACAAAATCCGACGGCAATGTTGCTAATGAAACATGAACAACCACTTCCGCCATAGCCAAAGCCCTGCTTTCCGCACAATAGACAATTTCTGTTCCTTTGGAGTTCCAGCGGGCACCAGCAATTGAAGCCCCTTTACCCGATAATTCTATCGCATATTTTTTACGCGCTAATCTGAAAGCATTCATTAAATAAAAATCCCCTGATCGATTTTATACAATTCATTCAAAACCATTTCCTTTCCATAGGAATCTCTGAGTAATTCGATAGGTTTCAGGCTTCCTAAAGCGAATGAAGGCATGTTTAACCAATTATAAAACTGTTCCTCCGAATCGAAAACATCAATTCCCAAGGCGGTGACCTCAGCAAGTTCCAATATTTTCTCTGAAGGAATCGGATCAAAATAAAAGTCTTTTCTGGATTTATTCCTATGCAGCGTTCTTGTGGAAACTCCTAAGAAATTAGCCCATTCGTCTTCTTTGAAAGGTGTTCTTTTCTTAATCAGATCATACAATTCATAAGGTAATCCTCTTCTTATGGAATGAACAATCAGCATTCGGTTAGATAAGAATTTTTTATATGTAATATCCTTATCTACCAGCTGATAATTGGCATCTTTTTCTACTTTAGAAACATAAAGCTTTACGGCTCTATCTATTTGAACATCTGAATTCGCAACTAACTTTGACATGACTTTGACATTTGTCAGTAATATTACGACAATTGTCTCAAAAAACCTAATTTTTTACAAGATTCCGTCATCAGCAAAACTCAGATAATTATTTTCCGTAATAATGACATGGTCGAGAATCGGAATATCCAATTGTTGACCCGCATGTTTCAGTTTTTGAGTAATCTGTTTATCAGCACTACTGGCTTCCAATTTCCCGGAAGGATGATTGTGCGTCAAAATTACAGATGTGGCATTATGCTCAAGGGCTATTTTAAAAACGATACGAACATCAACCAAAGTACCGGTGATTCCGCCCTTGCTGATTTGCGACCTGTAAATCACTTTGTTGGAATTATTAAGATACAGCACCCAGAATTCTTCGTGCGGCAATTCGCCTATAACGGGTTGCATAATCTCGAAAACGGCTTTACTGGAAATGATTTTACTGAGTTCCGTACGATCTTCTGCTCTTCGGCGAAGACCTAACTCGGCCGCGGCCGCAATGGTTACAGCTTTGGCTTCACCAATTCCTTTAAAAGTCATTAGCTGTTTGACCGATAATTTACCTAAAGCATTGAGGTTATTATTAACACTGGAGAGAATTCTTTTTGACAACTCAACAGCGCTTTCGTTCCGGCTTCCAGAACCGATGAGGATAGCGAGCAGTTCGGCATCACTTAAGACCTGCTTCCCTTTTATCATTAATTTTTCACGAGGCTTGTCGTCTTCCGCCCAATATTTTATTGGGAATGGTGTTTGTTCCATGGCGTATACAATTATAAAGTTTATTCTGGCGTTATACTAAAAACTAAAATAATGAAATCATTTTACTTTATCCTGCTTGCTGTTACTTTTTTCACTTGTAGCCAAAAAAACAATGAGACCGCTTATACCGAATCCGTTCCGCAGACTTTTCAGGACAAATTATCGGAAGCAGCGATATCATTAACTAAAGTTGATGTAACTTATGATCCTAGTTATACTGCAATCCCCTATCCGAATGGCGATGTTCCAAAAAATAAAGGTGTTTGTACCGATGTTGTAATTCGGGCTTATAGAAAGTTAGGGATTGATTTACAAAAGGAAGTTCACGAAGATATAAAAGCCCATTTTTCATTGTACCCTAATTTGGAAAAATGGGGATTAAAAAAACCGGATCCCAATATTGACCATAGAAGAGTTCCTAATCTGGAGGTGTTTTTTACTCGTAAAGGTGAAAAACTTGCAGTTTCTAAAATTGCCGATGCCTATAAAACGGGAGATCTCGTAACATGGATGATTAATGACAAGTTGCCGCATATCGGGATTATTACAAATAAAAAATCACCGGACGGAAAACGGCCGATGATTGTTCATAATGTGGGTGGCGGACAAGTTTTAGAAGATTGCTTGTTCGATTATGAAATTGTTGGGCACTTTAGTTATGGCAATTAGACCATTTTACTGTATCAATAATAACCCTTCAACAGCACATTACTCTTGAAGGGTTATTATTTTAAATTTTAACTTCCGATTTAATGCTATTTAGTTTTTCCTTTTTGATAATTTTTGATATTGTTATAAGCTTCAATTGCGTAAAAAACAATAACACTAGAAAAGCAAATTGCTCCTACTAATGCAGTCATTTTGTTTCCATTCAATACAGATCTATTGGCAAGTATAGATAAACCAAATCCTATCAAAATAATAAACGGTTTAATTTTTCTGAAAGTATTCATAATGTCTTTTTTTAGTGATTAATAATTAGGACAAAATTCAACTAAAAACACAGGAAGAAATTGTATAAAAAGGACAATTATTGAAAAACATAAGGATAGGCCTGCAATCCGTTTGCTTTTACTTTTTTAAAAAAATTCTTTGGATTAAAATTGGCAATTTTTTTAATTTCTTTATTGAAATGAGGAGAATCAAAATAATCATTCTCTAAGCAAAGCTCCGTTAAATTAAGCGAAGAATCATTAAAATGAGCAGCAACTGTATTTCGGAATTTTACTATTTTCTTATATTTTGACAAAGTACAACCTACATATTTTTGGAATTGTCGATTCAATGTTTTTTCAGTCATAAAAACTTCATCGGCAACTTCTTTAATTTTAATTATTGAATCGTTATTGATTATTTCAATTGCTTTCTCAATATTTGAAATAGATTGAAACGAGAATTTTTCAATTAAAAAATTTTCAATATAGGAAATACTTTCTTCATCATTTTTGGAAAATAATTTTTCCGAATCAAGCAATAAATCTTTTCCATCTAAAACCTGAATTAAATTTGATTCGACAATAGAAAAATAATTCTGAAAAAAATAATTCACTCCAGTTTCATTGAAATTTACACACATTTCCTCAACAAAATCTTGATAAGTAATCGTTAATGGCTGCAAGTATTTACCCAAAAACTATTCTTATATTATCAGTTTTACTTTTCGAAATAACCATTCCATCATCTTGTATCTCAATATTTACATTTTTCATAAAGCTGATTGTAATTCCTTTTTGAGGAAAAACATAATACTTTAATGATTCAGTCAGTTGAAATTTTTCAAGCATATCGTAATTCACAATATGCTTCTTTGTGATTTCTGATTTCGGATAAATTATTCTGTACATGACTTACTAGTTTAAACAAAAAGATAAAATTGAATTTTAAATTAATTAGGCAATCAATCCTTTTACTTCATCAAAATTCAATCCGCCGTAATTTCCGGAACTCATCAATAATAAAGCGGAGTTCTCTAAATTAAGGCTGAATAAGTAATTTTTAAAATCGGCAGGATTAGTATAAATAATCAAATCCTCGCGATTGAAGGCTTTAGCAATCTGCTCGTAAGTCACTTCTTCCAATTGTTTGATTTTTACAGCATCAGGCGAATAAAAAACTACCGCAACATCAGCATATTGTAAAGCACCTTCATATTCTTTTAGGAACTCGGCATTCAGACTGCTATAGGTATGCAACTCTAAACAGGCAACGACTTTTCGGTTTGGGTATTGCTCTTTGACCGCTTTTGTGGTAGCAGCCACTTTACTTGGCGAATGGGCAAAATCTTTGTACGCAACTTTTGTTTTACTTTCAGCTATTTTTTCCAAACGTTTTGATGCTCCTTTAAAGCTGGCTATCGCTTCGTAAAAATCAGCTTCATCAACTCCCATATTTTGGCAAATCCATTTGGCGCCTGCTAAATTATTTAAGTTATGTGCTCCAAAAACTTCAATAGGCATTGGTCCTTCCGGAGTTGCTAATAACGTTACACCATTATCAACGGTATATTCCGGTGTGTGGTACGGAATTCTTCGGATTGGATTGGATGAAGCTTCGGCAACGCGTTTTACTTCTGAATCATCTTCATTATATACCAAAATACCGCCATTGGTAATTTTTTGGATGAAAATCTCAAACTGTTCTACATAATTTTCATAGGTTGGAAACACATTGATGTGATCCCAGGCAATTCCTGAAATCAAAGCAATATTGGGTTGGTATAAATGAAATTTAGGGCGTCTGTCCATTGGAGAAGACAAATATTCATCACCTTCCAAAACAATGAAATCATTTTTTTCAGTCAGGTGCACCATGGTGTCAAAACCTTCTAATTGCGCTCCAACCATATAATCGACTTCAATATTATGGTAGTGCATCACGTGCAGAATCATGGAAGTGATGGTTGTTTTTCCGTGGGAACCGCCAATAACCACACGGGTCTTATTTTTAGATTGCTCGTATAAAAATTCAGGATACGAATAAATTTTCAATCCTAATTCCTGTGCTTTCAGCAATTCAGGATTGTCTGCTTTGGCATGCATTCCTAGAATGACAGCTTCGATATCGGATGTTATTTTTTCAGGAAACCAACCCAATTCTTCAGGCAATAATCCTTTCTTTTCCAATCGTGATTTTGATGGTTCAAAAATAGCATCATCACTTCCCGTAACCTTATACCCTTTTCCATGTAATGCTAATGCTAAATTGTGCATGGCAGCTCCGCCAATTGCTATAAAATGAGTCCTCATTCTCTATGTTTTTTTCTTTTGATACAAATCTAATATTTGTTTCGCTTTTTCAGGCGAATTCATTTTGTTTTTATACAAATCAGCTAATTTTTGATAGGTCGTTTTTGACTGACCGATTTCTATTGCTTTTATATACTGTTTTTCGGCTTCTTTGTACTTTTGGAAATATTCAAAAATATAACCTTTAGACAAATAGCCGTCAACCGGAGAAATTTTCAGTAATTCATTCGAATATTTTTTGGCCTTAGCTTCACTTCCGCCCACAATTCCAGGCAGTTCCAGATACAATATTACCAAAGCCCATCTGGCCTCTACGTGCTTCACATCGAGTTGGGCCGCAGTCAGGAAAGCAGTTTCAACATCATCAATCATACCTAATGCTTTAAACTTGCTGCTTTCTTTGGCTTTCATACCCAAAGCCCCTCCGAATTTATAGTAATAATTAGCATTCATCGGAAATTGCGCCTTCAGTTTTTTATAATACGAAATAGCATCGTCCCACTGCTTCTGATGCCCGGCAAGATCTCCCAAATATTCCATTGTTTTGGGATCATTGGGGTTTTGTTTCAGGTAACTTTCAAAAATTGGTTTGGCTGAAGTGTATTTTTCTTCCTCAAAAAGCTTCTTGGCTTTCTCGAAAGAGGTTTGCGACCAAATCATCATTGGCCACAATAAAAAAAAACACAACATTTGTTTCATTTTTCAAAAGTAAGGAAATACAGGAAGTATGTTTTATTTTTATGCGAAATTTAGTAATTTGTAAAATTTCCGCCCAAAAACAGCATTCCCTCCCAACCTTTTTTGAAAATCGGACCTCTATAACTAAAAACAAGCCTATGAAAAATATATTTTTTGCCTTACTATTTATTTCAACTTCATTATGGGCACAGGATTATGAAAAAAACTGGAATAAGGTTATTGAATATGAAAGTGCTGAAAAAATAAAATCGGCGAATGAAGAAGTCCAGAAAATTTACGGTAAAGCGAAGCAAAAAGGTGCTGAATCTGAAATAATCAAGACTTTTTTTTATACTTCAAAATATTTACAGAAACTGGATGAAAATGCTCAATCCAAAATCATTGCTAATTTAAAAAAAGAAACTTCGGAATTAAGCATTCCTTCCCAATCGATTTTATATTATGTATACGCAAAATGCCTTGAAAAGCATCTGTATCAAAACAGATATCAAATAAGAAACCGAACAGCAACGGATAGCATCTATAGTGATGATTTCTTGACTTGGTCAGTAAGTACTTTAGAAACTGAAATTAAAAATGCTTATGAAAAAAGTATTGCTAATGAAGAAATAATACAAAAAACGCCTTTGCTTCCTTATGAATCAATATTTGATTTTCTGAAATACGAAGATTTTAAGGACATGACAGTTTTTGATTTTCTTGGTTCCGAAGTCGTGTCTTATTATACCGATAAAATTAAAAATAAAGACTTAAACACAAAAGAGTACGAAAACAATAAAGATTTGTTCTTTGATACATCCGCTAATTTCTCGACAGTTTCGTTTGATTTCATAAAAGACAGCAGCCTAAATCGCATACTTACTTTATATCAAAAACTGGAAAAAAACAAAAAAACAAAGCAAACGCATCAGTTTGAAAGATTAGTATTCTGCAAACAGAATTTATTTCATGACAATGGTTATTATTTACACATCCTTTCTACATTTCAAAAAAGTCATTTGTACAATGAAATCCTTCAAAAAGTACTCTTTGAAAAAGCAGAAATATACCAAAATACAGCCTCCAAAAAAGAATTTCCAAACAATAATATTATTGCCGTTCAACTTTATGACAGCATATTAAATCTGAGTCGTTCTGTCACTTACAAAAAAGCTATTCTCGCAAAGAATCGGATTACATCGAAGAATCTTGGATTAAAATTGCTAAAACAAATTTACACCAAGGAAAATTCACGAGCCTTCATCAATTATAAAAATACAGACAACATTACTTTTTCTTTTTACAGAATAGGTCAAAACAGATTCAACAATGAAAAATTTAATTCAATACAAAACGACAGTATTGTAGCTTTAATCATAAAGAATAAAATTCCGGTAAAAAAAGCATCTTATTCACTCGAAAACAAAAAAGACTATTTTCCTTATACCACAGAAGTTCTTCTTCCTCAGCTGGAAACAGGACATTATTTAGTATATATGGAAAGTGAACAAAAAAACGATTCCATAAGAACAAAAGCTTTTGATTATGAAACCCTTACAGTAACTAGTTTATCGTTGCTGAGCCATATCAAAAACAATAATATTTACTATCAGGCGCTTGACAGAAAAACAGGAATTCCTATAAAAGAAGTCAAAATACAATCGGATGATTTTGTAGTATTTACTGATGAAAACGGTAAAGCCGAAGCAAAACTACCAAAAAATGCCCACTATTATAAAAACGATCTTTTTGCCACTAAGGACAACGATTCATTATATATAAAAAAAGACTACATAAGTAGTTTCAGTGATAAAGACAATGATGAAAAAACAAAGTCAAAAATAGAGTTCTATCTTGACAGAGCTATTTACAGGCCTGGACAAACAGTATATTACAAAGGCATTGCTTTGCTGCAAAAAAAAGACCAGACAAATGTGGCACCTAATCTACTTGTAAAAGTAACGCTTCAGGATGCAGATGACAACGACATAAAAGAGATTGAAGTTATTACTAATGAATTTGGTTCTTTTTCAGGCGAGTTTATTTTACCCAAAACAGGGATTACCGGAGATTTTAAAATTATCGCGGATGAACCTGACGGCATGAAAAAAGACGCTTTGTATGATATAAAAAATGACGAACATCCTTTCTGGGATAACAACGAAAACCGTAATTCGGAAATTACCTTTAAAGTCGAAGAATACAAACGTCCGAAATTCGAAATAACATTCAACCCTATTAAAGAAACTTACGTTGTTAATCAGAAGATTTCTGTAACAGGAAATGCCAAATCTTTTTCAGGAAGTTCCATATCCAACTCAAAAGTAACCTACAAAATTGATCGGAAATCATACCGAAATAACAGAAGTTATTATCCAGAAGAAGAAGAAACCATAGCGGAAGGAGAAACCAAAACAGACGCTTCAGGCAATTTTACGGTAACCTTTATTGCAGAACCTTATGACAATTTTACACAAGAATCACTTCCTGTTTTCAGCTACACTATTTCAACATCTGTAACAGATATTAATGGAGAAACACGAAGCAATGAAACTTCAGTTAATGCTGGTTATCATTCTTTGAATTTAAAAACCGAATTATCTCCAATAATCGAAACCGGTAAAAAAGAGACCTTAACCCTGAGCAGTGAAAATCTAAACCATGAATTTGTTCCTGTGAAAGGCCAACTTCAATTTTACTTCGTAGGACCAATTAGTAATAAATGGAAAACCAGAAGTTTTGGAGACCCTGAAATTAAAACAATTCCCAGCATCGAATTTGAGCAATTATTTCCTTACGAAAAAAACACTGAGACCAATAGTTATAAAGAAACGCTCGTATTAACGAAATTTGTGAATACGGAAACCGATAAAAAAATGCTATTAGAGTTTCTTTCTTTGTGGAAAACAGGAAATTACAAAGTGGTTTTTTCAGCTAAGGATCTTTTTGGAAGCCCTGTGGAAAACACTTCGCAATTTAAATTATTGCAAAGCAGTGACAAGCAAAAACCCTCTGAAGAATTATTTTCAATTAAACAAATAAACGAGAACTCTAAAAAAGACGGTTTTGCCTTAATTGAAATCAATTCTAATTTTGGCGATTTACATCTAAACTCAAGTGTTTTTTACAACAATATTGAATACTATTCAACCGATATTCAACTTCAGGATAAGAAAGCCAGAATCAGGATCCCAATTAAAAACAATTTTAAAAGTGGTATTGCCATACAATTTCAAACCATTTTTGAAAACCAGCACATCGACAAAGGATTCCCTATCACATTATTTGACGAAGTGCCAAAACTTCAGTTTGAAGTAGAAAATTTACGCAGTAAAATAGAACCTAACAGCAAAGAAAACTGGGTTTTTAAAATCAAAGGAACCGCTAAAAACGACGCTGAAGTTTTAGCTTCCATGTACGACAGTTCACTGGATCAGTTCACAACAAAAAACTGGCAGTTTTTAGATTTCAAAAAATATTTTAATAATTACGCAAGCAGAAAATCGGCTTTGGGATTTGATACTTCTAACAATTCTCTAAAATATTTGAATGACGATAACAACCATGCTGCTGTATATGAAAAGAAAAACAACTTACTTTGGTTTGGGTTTAACTTTTCTAACCCAAATGACTATTACAGTAAGAAGCAATACGAATTGCTATTGAAAAGCGGTAAAAGCAAAATGCTGCCCAATTCAAAATTAATCTCGGGAATAGTAACCGACAAGCAAGGCTTGCCTCTTCCGGGTGTTAATGTTATAATTAAAGGAACTGAAAGAGGGACACAAACCGATTTTGACGGTTCTTATCTAATAGATGTCGCACAAGGACAAGAATTAGTTTTTTCTTTTATGGGAATGAAAAATAAAAACATAAAAGTCAATTCCAAAATCCATAATGTGTCATTAAAAGATGATGAAGTGCAATTATCCGAAGTAGTTGTAACCAGTGCTTTTGGAATACAAAGAAAATCACAATCATTAGGCTATGCATCAAGTTCCGTAAGTAGTAATCAAGAAGTTTATCTCCAGAATACAAACGCCTTACAATCTCTTGCAGGAAAAATTTCCGGCATTAATGTAATACCATCTGACGGCACACCCGGCTCATCAGCAAAGGTGATTATACGCGGTATGAGCTCTGTAAAAGGCAATAACGAAGCTTTAGTTATAATTGACGGTGTGATTAGTAATGCTGATGCATTGTCAAAAATTAATGCTTCGGATATTGTTGCAACAACCATTTTAAAAGAAACACAAGCTTCAGCCCTTTATGGCAGTAAAGGAGCAAACGGAGCGCTTATTATCACAACTAAAAAAGTGCTTCAGGAGCTTACACAGGTTCAGGCCCGAAAAAACCTTAACGAAACGGCTTTCTTCTTTCCACAGCTAAAAACCGATAAAAACGGGAAGATCAGTTTTTCATTCAGTTCTCCAGAAGCTTTAACCCAATGGAAACTAAGGCTATTGGCACACAATAAAAAAGCTGTCTCGGGGTATTATGAAAGTTCTGTCATCACTCAAAAGGATTTGATGGTCATCCCCAATTTTCCAAGATTCCTTCGTGAAAAGGATACGCTTTTCGTTTCGGCAAAAATAGCAAATCTAACATCGGAAACTAAAACAGGAATGTCCGTTTTACAGCTTTTTGATGCTACTACTATGGAAGCTGTAGATGCAAAAATGATGAACTCGAACAACATCAGAAATTTTACGATTGCTCCCAGAGAAAATACAGTCGTAACCTGGAAAATTGCCATTCCGGATGGGCTACAAGGTGTTCAGTATAAAGTCTTGGCAAAAGCTGGTAATTATTCTGACGGAGAGGAAAATATCCTGCCTGTTTTGACAAACAACATTCTGGTAACAGAAAGCATCCCTATTTGGGTTCGGGAAAATGCTAAAAAAGAATATACTTTCGAAAATTTAAAAAACAACAAATCATCGACATTACGAAACCATCAGCTTACATTTGAATATACTTCAAACCCAACCTGGGTGGCGATTCAATCACTTCCTTATTTGATAGAATTCGAACACGAATGCGCAGAACAGACTTTTGCAAGGTTTTATGCCAATTCTTTAGCTTCCGAAATTATCAACAGTAATCCTAAAATCGCAACTGTTTTCGAAACATGGAAGAAAAACGGGAACCTGACTTCTAAATTAGAGCAAAACGAAGAATTAAAATCAATACTTCTTGCCGAAACTCCTTGGTTACTTGACATGCAGAACGAAGAAGAAAAGAAAAAGAACCTGGCCTTCCTTTTTGATTTGGACAAAATGAAAAGTTCACAGGAAGCTATTTTCGGTAAGCTAACACAAAAACAAAAAGCATCGGGTGGATTTGCGTGGTTTGATGGCGGAGAAGAAAACGAATACATTACACGTCATATTTTAGCCGGTTTTGGTCATCTGGAAAAGCTGATTAAGAATGATATTTTTGGAGACAGAATCGATGAAATAGCAAAAAAAGGGATTCCTTTTATTGATACGAAATTTTTAGAAGCTCATAAAATAAGAACTAAAGACACAAACGATAAAAATAAATTAATCTGGCTGAATCCTTATTCCGATCTGCATTATTTATATACCAGAAGTTTTTATCTTAAAGAAAATCCACTACCCGAAGATTTAAAAAAAGTAATTGCTGTTTATCTTCAAAACATCAAAACAAACTGGACTTCATATACTTTATATGAAAAAGGCATGGCTTCTTTAACCCTCAACCGTTTTGGAGAAATTACCGTCGCAAAAGACATCATTGAAGGACTCAAAGAAACGGCTTCAAACAATGAAGATTGGGGAATGTATTGGATTGACAATAAAACAGGCTGGTATTGGTATCAGGCGCCTATCGAAACTCAGGCATTACTTATTGAGGCTTTCGCCGAAGTTACTAATGATACTAAATCTGTCGATGCCATGAAAATCTGGTTATTAAAAAACAGACAGACCAAAAATTGGCCAACAACAAAATCTACAACCGAAGCTGTTTATGCATTATTGCTTCAAGGAACAGATTGGCTGAGTGTAAAGGACAACACTGTAATAAAAATTGGTGATGAGGAGCTGATGACCAAAAAAATGTCTGAAAACCAAAAAGAAGCCGAAACAGGTTATTTAAAACTCACTTGGAAAGCGGACGAAATTAAAAAAGAAATGGCTTCAATTACTATTGAAAACAAATCAAAAGTTCCTGGTTTTGGCGGAATTTATTGGCAATATTTTGAAGCCTTAGACAAAATAAAAACCAGTCAGAATGGTGCATTGTCGGTTTCAAAAGAATTATATATCCGAAAAAATAAAGATAAAGTAGAAGTATTGCAAAAAATCACTTCAAAAAACCCACTGAACATTGGCGATTTGGCAACTGTTAGACTAGTCATTACCTGCAAAGAAGACATGGAATTTGTTCACTTAAAAGACATGAGAGCCTCTTGTTTTGAACCAATTGACATATTATCAGAACACAAATACAAAGACGGATTGGGTTATTATATGAGTACGAAAGATACAGCCACTCATCTGTTTTTTGACAACATAAATAAAGGCACCTACGTCATAGAGTATGATGTAAGAGTAAACAATATGGGTAATTTTTCAAATGGAATAACAACAATACAGAGCATGTATGCCCCGGAATACACAAATCATACAAAAGGCATCAGGGTAACGACTAAAGAGTAATAAAGAAAGACGGGCAAAAAACCAGTCTTTCTTTATTTAATTCTCCGAATATTTTCTAAAATAACCGCATTCATTAATTACTTCCTGATAGTATTTTGTTTTGGAATAGTCTTTTTTGAGTTTTTTAAATCCGTTCCAGACAACAAAATCTATTTCGTAAGGTTTAAATTGCGGTGTTTTATAAAACTCGTTTCTTTCAATTTTTGAGAGCATATAAATGGATTTGGCTTTCTGCTCATCATTTTTTGCTTCTTCAAAAGCTTTTTGATAATATATCCCTGACAATTGATTCCCCATCAGCATGTTCTGATAATGATCATCGATGTAATTACCATATTGATTGACAATCCTGTTACCGTAAAATACTCTGGCGTTACCATAATATGACAAATTATAAAAAGCATTACCCAGCAAAAGATTGTTATTGTAATTATCTGCCCCCGAAGCCAAACCATTTTGCATTTCCAGCATTTTTTTAAGGAAAGACAATTTGGTAAATTTGGTTTTTTGATAGGCTGAATGGTCGCAATCGTTGCAGTCTTTTACATTCCCATTGAAAGGATTTCCAGATAAAATAACCTCTTTAGCTTCTTTTGTTTTTTCTAATTGTTCTATTGCCTTCTCAATTTGATTGTTATATGTAAGCTGAATTGCTTTAAATTCGTAAACATCATCCAGAGTGACATTATACAGCGATTGCGCCAGTTTTTCCCAATTTGATTTCTGACTTTTATTAAAAAAAGCTTCCATATTCTTAACCCTCTCCGGATTTAAATAAAAATCTTTTTCTCTGGAAAACAACTCGGCAAGAACGTCGTTTTTCCTGTTTTTATAAAGCACTGAAAGATAGCTTTTCGTCCAATTTGTTAAAAAATTATATCGTAAAGACGAACTATACCCGTTTGTTTTTTCTAGAGAAAAAAGCCATTCCAAATGAGGAAGCAATTTATTTTCTGCAGCAGCGTCAATCTTTTTTACCGAAGCCACTTCATTAAACACTTGGAATAATCTGAGCTGATTTTTAGCCAATTCAGTATCAGGAATATTTTTCTCAGCTTGACTAAAATAATCGGATGCTGCATTATTATTGTTTTTTATTACTTCAAAATATCCCGCGGCAATTTGCCACATATACAAATTAGGAACCTTCTTATCAACAGTTACTTTCGTAATTATCTGATACAGCTTGTCATTCAAATGTGTCTTATCGACAGTCACTTTTTTCCCGTATTCATAATTCCAGTCTGATGAATTCATTTTAGATTCGGCAATATTTATGGCTCGGGTAAGCAAATAGTCCAAATGCGGGTTTTTAGCATCCAAAGCATAAATATTTTCAATCGCCGAAACTTCATCGGCATAATAACCATACAAAGCCCATAAAGCAGCCTTTTGCTGGTTTGTTTTAGCCAAGTTCAAGGACTCTTTAAAGTCTGAATCCTGTTGCGGATGGAAGCAATAAGTTGCTACTGTTCTTAGTCCCGGACAATTATCAAAAACAATGCTATACAAAAAGTTGGATCTGCTGTAGTCTTTATTTTTATACAAAACCCCGGCAACATAAGACAGCCCGCGGTAATAGAGCTCATTCCTACTTACTTCCGCCTGTGTTTTATTAAAGAATGTGACAGCATTGTTTTTATTTTCACTGTAAAAATGTGCTTTCATAGCCTGAAACCAGTACCTGCTTTTGAGAAACGGATCTTTCACCGTTATGTAGACTGACTCTATTTTTTTTGCTTGGGCTATCTTCAAAACATCTTGCTTGTTATAACCACCTTCATCATAATTCCAGCTTAATCTGGTGTTAGCAAATACTTCAATAGATTTAGCCAGATTAAAAAACACAAAGAAGTTTCTGATCTTATCATTTTTCAAATCGTATTTTTTTGCCCAAGCGTTGCTGCTCTTTTTGGATATCGCTTTGGCAACCTCTATGATTTCTGTTTTAGCCGAATCATTTAAAATCAGATATTCCAGGTTTTTATCGCTGATTTTACCACCCAGATAATCTTTCCATTGTGCGACAACCGAATTAGAGAATCGATTGGAATATTCATCATCATATCCTGAATCTCCATAAAACATATTGGTGGTATAAAATAACTTGTTATAGCTTTTATCCTGCACATACGATTCCGGAGCAAAACTGGAATATCCTCCTACCCAATCCCAGTCACCATCGGCACACAAAGAAAGAATTGAAACGACGGCTACTAAAACAGCACTAGAAATTTGCATTATTGGCTTTGAAAAAACACTCATTTTGAAATCTTTTGATATTATTATTATCTAAATCATAGTAAATTATCTCATCAGGCTTTTGAGGAAGATACGTATGCAGCAAACCAACCATTTCCTTCAGATCCTCCGGCGTGACCGTTTCCATTTTTAATTCATCTCCTTCTTGAAAAAAGAATCCTTCGCTCAATGTATTTTTTTTGACCTGAACAAGATCTTCCTTAATAAACTCAAAATTAGGATTTTCTTTGAATTTTTCAGCCTCAACTTTCGAAATCAGGTTCACAATTTTAGTATTTCTAGTGTGTACAATCCATGAAAAAACAGGCAATGCCACATTCAATTTCAGTGGATAATTTTTTAATGACGGTAAGTATCGCTTTGCAATTGCTGCGTCATATATCGAATTTGACTCTTTATCACCCAGCTTACCCATATTGTAAAACATCAAAACGCCATAATCAACAGGCGGAATTTTAGTTTCTTTAAAATACTTTACCTGATGCAAACGTATCGTTGCCGAAATTGTTTTATGGTATTTGCTTTTTAAAATACGCAGAAACTCCATAAAGTTATCCCGGCTTTTTAAAGACCAGTCACAGTCAATCTGAATTTCAGTATTTTGAATTGCATTGGTTTTATCAATTTGGGTTATCAGTTTTAAAACATGTGTAACCAGATTTTCCAAATGAATTGTTTTGGAGAGAAATACTTCATTTTTGATAAATACGACAGGAATAATCTGATAGTTTTTTGGACGAATACCGAAACGAACCGGCGCTATAGGAAAGGGTTCATTATTTACCAAAGCCACATCAAAATACCGGACATAAAGTTTTTTTACTTCATTTTTGGAAAGCGTTTCTTTTTCAGGTTCTGAAAGTTGGAAAACCGTTTTCCAATAATAAAACGAGACATCAGGCGATTGCTTTTTTTCACAGGAAAGCACCAGAACCAAACAACACATAAAGAATATTCTTCTCATTATTTCGGAAGTAAATTTCCTCGCAAAAGTAAGAAAATACAAGCAATAAAAAAACCGTCCCAACAATATCGGGACGGTTTTTATTCATTTGGAATGCGTTTTATTTTATCAATGTCATTTCATCAACAATATGTTTTGCATTTGAGAAATTCTCAATTACCCATAACACATAACGGATATCTACATTAATGGTTCTTTGCAGGTTCTTGTCAAAGATTACGTCACCAGCCATCGCTTCAATGTTTCCGTCGAAAGCAAGACCAATTAACTCTCCTTTTCCGTTTAATACCGGAGAACCGGAATTTCCACCTGTAATATCATTGTCTGTCAAGAAATTTACGTGTAATGAACCATCTTTATCGGCAAAACGACCAAATTCTTTGTTTTTGTTCATTTCAAGAACACGTTCCGGCAAATCAAATTCCTGATCTCCTTTTTTGTATTTCTTTACTTGACCTTGTAATGTTGTATAATTATTGATTTTTGCATCATTACGTTTGTCCGCTGGCAATGAACGAACTTTACCATAAGTTAAACGTAACGTTGAATTAGCGTCAGGGTATTTAATTTCCCCAATTTTAGACTCTCTTAAACCTTCTACCAATTTACGGAAAGCAGCTCCAAAATCGTTTTGTGCTTTTGCAATTTCATCCGATTTTGAAGTTAAGTGTTTCAACATATCATTAGAAAGTACATACAAAGGATCATTAGCCAATACATCTGCATTTGGATTTTCTAAGAACGCCTTGATTTTTTCTTTAGAAGTAAGAATACTGGCATCAAAAGTATCATTTACATATTTAGTAAAATCATTACCATTGGCAGCACCAATTTTTTGAACCATTGGAGCAACCGCATAACCTACAGATTTTGTAGCATACAAACGTAATTCAGCAGACAAAATATCTTTTTCAGCAGGAATATGTACTTCTTTGAAGAATTCATCAGCCATTTCTGTAATTGCCGGAGTCATTTGAGTCCTTTTTGCAACATCTGCTTTTGCATAAGCTTCCAATGCTTTACCAATAGTTCTTCCTACCGGAGCCATTGCTGATGTTCTGAATAATATATTCAAATAATTATCATGACGTGCTTTTTCGTTTGTAAGCTTGTAGAAATTATTGATTGTTCCAACGACGTTTCCGTATTTGGCTTTATTTTCAGGTTTATTTGCCCAAGTATTGAATTTATCCTCTTGACCTGCTTTTGTTTTTGCAGTACCAAATTTAGTAAGTGCATCAATCATCCCTTGACGATTCTTCCAATAGTTGGCAACACCAGCATATTTAGACGCATATACCAAGTTCAGAGATTCACTCTGATCCATGTATTTCTTCATGTTATCCATTCCTGTTTTTGAAGCTTCAACCCAGGCAGGATATGCAAATTTTACATTTTGCTCAATTCCGCCTGCCGGCATCCAACGGTTGGTACGTCCCGGATAACCTAAAATCATGGCGTAATCGTTTTCTTTAACTCCACCAATATTTACTGGCAGATAGTGTTTTGGCTGCAACGGAACATTGTTTGTAGAATATTCTGCCGGATTTCCGTTAGCATCAGCATATACTCGGAACATAGAGAAGTCGGCAGTGTGACGTGGCCATTCCCAGTTATCAGTATCTCCACCAAATTTCCCTAAACTTTCCGGAGGTGTTCCTACCAAGCGAACGTCTTTATAATCTTGGTAAACAAAATAATAATATTCATTCCCTTGAAAAAACGGACGAACAGAAACAGTATATTTCCCTCCTTCGTTATTTTCTTTTTCGATAGCGGCAATTTCCTGATTGATGGCTTTTTCTCTTTCAAGTTCAGTCATCTGATCGTTTACTTTTGACAAAATACGTTTTGAAACGTCATCCATACGAACGAAGAAACGAACAAATAAGCTGGATGGCTTCATTTCTTCTTTTTTACTGCCCGCCCAATAACCGTCTTTTAAATAGTTTTTCTCAGCAGAAGATAATTCAGCAATAGCATCATAACCACAGTGGTGATTTGTTAATACTAAACCGTCTTTTGAAATCATTTCTGCGGTACATCCTCCATTAAACTGAACGATGGCATCTTTTAAACTATGGTGATTGATACTGTAAATTTCTTCAGCAGTTAACTGCAATCCCATTTTTTGCATATCTCTGTGATTTAAACGCTCGATGAACATTAAAAACCACATTCCTTCATCTGCTTTAACACTTGTCGGAACAAGCATAATTGCTACGATTAAGGATAAAAGTAATTTTTTCATAATTGATATTATTTTTAGTGACGCGAATATACTTTTTTTTGGCAATTAGCTGAAAGATAAAGGTCTGTAAAACCCTTTTGTTAAGGAAATTTTAACTTTTTAAGTTAATCTCTAAAAAACATAACTTAAATTTAATAGGATTACTTGGCAATTTTTTTTAAATTTATTTCTTTAACCAATTAATTATCAATACTATGGGACTATTTTCATTTATTAAAGGAGTTGGGACAAAACTCTTCGGAAAAAAAGAAGAGGAAGCACCTGCAGAAGAAAAAGCACAATTGAAAGCAAGCGCTTTATTGGCTCATGTCCAGGCACTAGGACTACCATTCAGGACTTTAAAAGTCTCTTTAAGAGGCGATGATGTTGTGGTAAGCGGCGAAGTTGAAAATCAGGCTGATTCGGAAAAAATCGTATTGGCTTTAGGAAATGTTGAAGGCGTTGACACTGTTGACAATCAAATGACGGTCATAGTTCCTGCACCTGAAGCTCAGTATCACACAGTGGTCGAAGGTGATTGGCTATCAAAAATTGCCGCAAAATATTATGGCGATGCACAAAAATACAATGTCATCTTCGAAGCAAATAAGCCCATGTTGAAAGATCCGGATGAAATCTATCCTGGTCAGGTTTTAAGGATTCCAAATCTGAACTGAATAAAAAAAGGCACTTACAATTGTAAATGCCTTTTTTTATTCAGGTAATTATATTTATGCTTCTGTATTCAACATCTGCCATAATTTATCTTTCAGTTCCGTTAGTCCCTGTTGCGCAACAGACGATATAAACAAATAAGGTATTCCTTTAAAATCTTTATCCAATTGTTTCTTCATTTCTACTTTGAGTTCATCATCCAGCATATCACATTTTGAAACAACAATCAATCTGTCTTTATCAAGCATTTCAGGATTGTAGCGACGTAATTCGTCTAGCAGAATATCGAATTCTTTTTTGATATCATCAGCATCAGCCGGAACTAAAAACAGTAATGTTGAATTTCGTTCAATATGTCTTAAGAAATAATGTCCTAATCCTTTTCCTTCAGCTGCTCCTTCAATAATCCCCGGAATATCAGCAATTACAAACGATTGGAAATCCCTGTAAGCTACAATTCCTAAATTGGGCTTTAATGTCGTAAACGGATAATCAGCAATTTTAGGTTTTGCAGAAGTCAATACAGACAACAAAGTTGATTTTCCGGCATTTGGAAATCCTACTAAACCTACGTCTGCCAAGACTTTTAATTCTAACACTACATCTGCTTCCTGAGCAGGCATTCCCGGTTGAGAATAGCGTGGTGTTTGGTTTGTTGAACTTCTGAAATGCCAGTTTCCAAGACCTCCTTTTCCTCCTTCAACAAGAATCTTTTTTTCTCCTTCTTCTGTAATTTCAAATAGAATTTCGTTGGTGTCTTTATCACGAACTACTGTTCCCAGAGGCACTTCAATAAATTTATCTTCTCCATCATGTCCTGTACTACGGGAGCTTCCTCCGTCACCACCATGTCCGGCTTTGACGTGTCGCGCAAATTTCAAGTGAAATAGCGTCCATAATCCTTTGTTTCCAACTAAATATACGTGTCCGCCTCGGCCACCATCTCCTCCGTCAGGGCCTCCTTTTTCAATAAATTTTTCTCTGTGCAAGTGCGTAGAACCTTTTCCTCCTTTACCGGAAGAAACATATATTTTTACGTAGTCTACAAAATTCCCTTCTGTCATTTTACTCCTTCTCTTTCTTAATTAGTATACAAAAGCTGAAAAATACCTGACAGCCACTGGCTGTCCTCCTTTTAATTTCAAATCTTCTGTCATTTTATTCCTTCTCTTTCTTAATTAGTATACAAAAGCTGAAAAATACCTGACAGCCACTGGCTGTCCTCCTTTTAATTTCAAATCTTCTGTCATTTTATTCCTTCTCTTTCTTAATTAGTATGCAGAAGTCTTTTTTTTAAATCCTTATGTATTTTACTCTTTCTTAATTCAAATCTTTGCTCAGCGAACGTACTAAAACCTTATCAATTTTGATTCCGTCCATGTCAATTACTTCCAGCTCCATTTTATTCCAAATAAGTTTCTCGCCTACTTTTGGAATATAAGATAGCTCCGTCATTATCAATCCGCTAACTGTTGTCACATCATAATCATTAATCAAATCATCCATATCGAAATACGTCAGGAAATCATGTAACGAATAATGACCGTCAACCAACCAAGTTCCGTCTTCACGGGCTATTAGCTGAAATTCTTCTTCATAAAAATCGGAAGCATCACCAACAAGAGCCTCAAGGATGTCGTTTAGCGTTATAATCCCCTGAATCATCCCGTGCTCATCAGTAACCAAAGCGTAGTGTACTTTTGATTTCTTGAATATTTCCAAGGCTTTGTATGCAGAAGTATGCTCAATAAAATAGACAGGTTCTTTCGTTATGGATCGTAAATCGAATTTCCCTTTTTCAAAATTGGCAAATAAATCTTTTAGCAAAACGATCCCTACAACTTCATCAAGATTGTCTTCACAAACCGGATAAACAGAGTGCAATTCATCTAAAACTTTGGCTTTTAGAGATTTCAGATCATCGTCTTCTATCGAAAGATAAACTAATGATTTCCTGTGTGTCATCAGCGAATTTACTTTTCTGTCTCCAATATGGAATACTCGCTCCACAATATCCTGTTCTATCTCCTGTACTTCCCCACCTTCTGTTCCTTCTTTGATAATGGCTTTGATTTCTTCCTCAGTAACTTTACCGTCAGCTGTGGGTTTTATTTTAAGGATATCTAAAATAAAATCAGTCGAAGTAGTCAGTAACCAAATAAAAGGTGCCGTTACAATTGAAACTACTTTCATGGGTACAGCTACTCCTTTTGCAATCGCTTCAGGATAATTCAAACCGATACGCTTGGGCAACAATTCTCCTAAAACTAAGGAGAAAAATGTCAAAATCACCACAACTATCCCGACAGACAGGCTTGCCGAATAGGGTTGAAATAAGGTAAAGCCATCTAAAAACAGTTTAACATCATCTGTCACTTTATCTCCGGAGTAAATCCCGGTAAGAATTCCGATCAGTGTGATTCCTATTTGTACTGTTGAAAGAAATTTATTCGGTGAATTGGCTAAGTCAAGTGCTGTTTTGGCACTGGTATTTCCTTTTTTAGCTGCCGATTCTAATCGGTTTTTCCGAGCAGAAATCAACGCGATTTCCGACATAGAGAAAACACCATTAAGAAGTATTAAGAAGAAAATTATGAGTATTTCCAACGTATTTTGTTTTTGTTATTGTATAGTTTGTACTAAATTACAAATTTTCGATTACATTACTTAATCGTTCTGTAATTTCAGTAATGGTTCCAATACCGTTTACAGCATGGAATTTATTTTGCTCCTTGTAATAATCCATCAAAGGAGCTGTTTTATCATTGTATTCCTGATAACGGTTTCTGATTTTATCTTCATCCTGATCATCAATTCTTCCAGAAGTTTTTCCTCTTTCCAAAAGACGTTGTACTAAAATTTCATCATCAGCCTCAAGCGCAATTGTAGCTGTAATTTCCTGATTTTTAGTTGCCAGAAAATCATCCAGCGCTTTTGATTGTGAAAGTGTTCTTGGGTATCCGTCAAATAAAAATCCGCTGGTATCCTGGTGTTTTTCAACTTCAGCAATAAGCATATTGGTTGTCAGTTCATCCGGCACTAAGTCTCCTCTGTCGATATAGCTTTTGGCTTCAGTTCCTAAAGCTGTATTGTTTTTCATATTGAATCTGAAAATATCTCCTGTCGAAAGATGTGTCAGATTGTATTTTTCTTTTAAAAATTCTGCTTGAGTTCCTTTTCCAGCTCCTGGCTTTCCAAATAAGACAATGTTAATCATTACTGTGAATTATAATTTGAGTTGTGTTTGTGTTAATCTTTAAGTTGGTATACTTCCGGCAGGTTTCTTCCTAAACCATCATAGTCTAAACCGAATCCTACAATGAATTTATTTGGAATTCTAATTCCTACATAATCTAATTTAATATCTTTTTTATAAGCTTCAGGCTTGAAGAAAAGCGTAGCAATCTTAAAATGTTTTACTCCTTGCTTTTTGAAAAGTTCTTTCAATTCTTCAATGGTATTTCCAGTATCTACAATATCTTCGATAATGACAACGGTTCTTCCGGTCAGGTCCTGATTGATCCCGATTAGTTGCTTCACTTCGCTTGTTGAAGATGTCCCTTCATACGAAGCCATTTTTATAAAACTCACTTCGCAAGGAGCGTTATAGTGTTTCATAAAATCAGAAACTACCATAAAAGCACCGTTAAGGACTCCTATAAAAACAGGAATTTCATCAGCAAAATCATCTTCAATTTGCTTTGCCATATTCTGAATGGCGAAATCCAATTCCTGTGCCGAAATAAAAGGAACAAAATATTTGTCGTGTAGTTTGATTTCCATATGTATCTTATAGAATAATTCGCAAAGATAATAAATTAGTGTTCAGTTATTAATCTTACGTTGCCAGATTTTATTTATTTTTGAAACCATGGAAAACCTTTTTTTCAAAAGAATTGACAATAGCAACGCCAGCACAAACTGCAGGAACGGATTGCGGGATTTTGTTTTGCAGCATCCTGAGTACCTGAACGAGCTTTGCACCATCGCCCTCGACACAAATTATAAAAATCACTATAAAGGAGTTTGGATTTTGGAAATGATTGCCGAAAAGCAAACCGAATTGCTTTCAGAATTCGCAGACAGCATCTGTGGCGGTTTTTCTTCCATTAAAAATGATTCTGCTATACGAGACATGTCACGGGTAGCTTTTTTTCTCGGAACCTCAAAAAAAATAACACTCACCGAAGACCAGGAAGAAAAAATCATCGAAATATGCCTGGACTGGCTCATCAGAGACGAACGTGTAGCTTGTAAAGTGTACGCCATGAAGACCCTTCATTTTCTTTCCAAAAAGCACAATTGGATCAAAGAAGAACTCTACAATATTATCGATAAAGATTTTGCCGTTCAGTCGGCAGCATATAAAGCCGCAGCCAGGGAAGTTCTGAAGAAAACAAAACAACAAAGATCGTCACCTGAAATATCCGATTAACTTTGTAAAAAAACAGCGCTATGATTTTCCTTCAATTGCATAAAGTAAAAAATTTAAAATTGGCTTTCAGTTGCCTTTTACTCTTCAGTAGCTCTCTTTTATTTTCCCAGTCCCGATTGACTGATTATTGCTTATCCGATTTAAATGAGTTATTTCCAGAAGAAATGAAGAATAGTAAAATATGGATTGACTCTACAACGGCAGGAATATATATATCGAATTTTCAATTCAGCGAGAGCTATAAGCACGACAATAGTTTTTATAGCTTTAATGTTGCTTCGATGAACCCAAAAATCATCAATTTATACAAGCTAGGCATTACAATGCATCTCAATTTCAGCAAGAAAAGTAAACGCTTTATGGAAAGCCAGCCAATAATTGCTGAACTATTCGATGAGAAATCTGCTTATGTTCGCAGTTTTGATTATGACAAATTCAAATACACCCCAAAAGATTATTTCGATTTTGCCATAGAAATTCTCCGATTGAGCAATGACCAGCTAATTGCCAATACTCTCAACCAAATGACAGAACCAAAACTGGAAAGCAAAAGCAAATTCGACCAGTTTATTGATGATATCAATAAAGCCCAAAAATTAAAGCTTCCCTATATTGTAACTAAAGAAAAAGGAGTAGGAGAACTTAGAGAGTTACTGGTTAGAGGATCAAACAAGAAAATTTCAGACCTTATTTTTGAAACCTATTTACTGAAGAAAAAGGAAGAATTGACAAATCGGGAGATAGACAATTTTTTCAGCATTACAGGCTTTTTCAGTCAAAATGTAGTCTCGAAAATAGACCAAATGCTTTTACAAAGACTTGCCGTGAAATTCGAAACCCCTGCAAGTATTGACTTTCCCGCCAGTATAATTATTCCTGACACAAAAAATGAAACCACCAGTACATTTCTAATGGACAGATTGGAAATCCAATTCGATTTTAAACAGAATAAAACAGAAATCAAAGCTTTTGGCAAATGGAACGCCAAAGCAAAAATAAACTCTGGAAGAAAAGAAGTTTATAAAAAAGGGAAAACGGTTTATAAAGTCATCCATCCGGCTGACAATGAAACACTCGAAAGCAATGAATTACGAATCACAATAGATCAAAAAAACATTATTCTGGAAGCCATTAATTCGCCGGAATCAGACAACTATGAGTTAATCCGCAACGTTTTTTAACTTCAATCATGGCTGTTCTTTCCACCGTTGGTAGGCCGCTTTCATACAATGCCCGCAAGGCCGGAAGCCTTCTTTCTTCGCCTCTTCTTCCGAAACAAAGAAGACCCTGTTTTCTCTCTTCATCCTTTTTCCTGAAGAACAATGCAATATCCCGTAAATTTTAAGCTTCCGATTGCCTCCGAAACCTATCATCTTTTGTCGGATATCTTTTCGCACCTGACTGTCTTTGCTGTTTATATGGAACTGCATATTCTAACTTAAAGCATCATGAAAAATGATTCCAAGCGTATGCCTTTCTCCACTTTGTATTTCACTTACTCCATGTTTCATGGTCGCTCGATAATACCCTTTTACCCCTTTTACCGGACGAAAATTAGTGGTAAAAATCAGCATATCTCCCTTTTTAGGTTTCAAAACAATCGCTTTTGATTGTGCTCTGGGTGTTTGCTGAGTCAATACAAATTCACCTCCGGTAAAATCTTTATCCTGTTCATTTAAAAACAAAACAGTCTGAATGGGAAAATATACCTCTCCATACAAATCCTGATGCAATGTATTGAATCCGCTTTCACCATATTTCAATATCAGAACGGTGGGTTTGATTTGATGCTTATCATGGCACTGCTGTAAAAGTTCGGCATGCTGTAATGGAAAGAACGTATCAATATGCAACACTTTCATCCAGCTGTTCGCAATAACTGCAAGATGAGGATAAACATTTTCTCTTATGGTTTGAATAAGCTCCGGCAGCGGGTAATTGAAATACTTGTATTCCCCTAAACCAAACCGATAACGTTCCATTATCACGGTCTTCCTATAAGCAATCGGGTTCGAATAGTTTTCTTTCAATTCTTCACATTGCTCTTCATTTAATAAACCCGGAATAATTGCAAATCCTTTAGCATGCATTTCTTCTGTTATGCCGGCCCAATTAGCTGCAGCAATTTTTGATTGGATATCTGACATCTGAACTGGATTTAAAATTCCGGATTTGAAGTAACACCCTCCCAGCCTATAATAGCTGTTTTTCTGGTAGTTCCCCACATATAGCCGCCAATTGCTCCTGTGGACTGTATCACACGATGACAAGGGATTAAAAAAGCAACCGGATTACTCCCAATTGCTGTTCCTACTGCTCTTGAAGCATTGGGTTTCTTAATTAGCCGGGCTATATCACCATAGCTAGCCAATTGTCCCATCGGAATTTTCAGTAGAGTTTCCCAAACTTTCAATTGAAAATCAGTTCCTTTTAAATGTAGTTTTATTTCATTCAGCCTACTCCAGTCATTTTGAAAAATAAAGAGCGCATTTTGCTGAATCAAATCGAGCTTTCTGACAAATATTGCATTCGGAAATTTTGCTTTTAACGTTTCCAAAGCTTGCTTTTCATCAGTATAAAATGCCATGTGGCAAAGACCTTTCAAAGTAGAAGCTACAGCAATATGTCCAAAAAGACTTTCAGCAAAACTGTAATTGATCACGAGATTTTTTCCGCCGTTTTTATATTCGGCAGGCGTCATACCTTCTATCCTGACAAACAAATCATGCAAACGACTTGTACCTGAAAGCCCTGTTTCATAAGCTGTATCAAACAAACTGGACTGCGTTTCTTTCAGTATTTTCTTGGCATGCTCAATGCTGACAAATTGCAGAAACTTTTTAGGACTTGTACCAGCCCATTCTGTAAATATTTTTTGGAAATGAAAAGGGCTTAGATGCACTTTTTCTGCAACAGCATCTAAATTAGGCTGCTCTTTAAAATTTTGTATGATATAGTCTATTGCTTCCGCAATACGATTATAATTGATATTTTCCTGTTCGTTCATGACATTGCTTTTATAAATCAAAGGTCAACTATTTCAGCACTGTTTAAAATCCGAAACTTGCTGTATTTTGTTCTGATTTCCAATCGCTGGCAAAGTAATTAAAAATAAATGAGGCCGAGCATTCTTTCGGTTAAATGAAGTGAAACTCCAACAAAAAAGCAACTGCAAAACGGGTTTTTCACCTTTTGCAATTGCCTTTTATTATTTTAGATTTAAATGATTTTAAAATCAGCTGTGTGACATTATTCCTTTACAATCTTTTTAGTGGATTGTCCGTCAAAACTAAGGAAATAAATCCCCGAAGGAATAGCTGTCAAATCCAATAAAGCATGTCTTTCTTTACTAACTGTTTTGGTAAGAAGCAGCTTCCCTACGATGTCATACAATTTCAATTCTTTAACTGAGATTGGATATTCGACGTTCAGCATTCCATTGGTTGGATTTGGATACACTTTGATATCTGAAATCCTCATTTCCTTTGATACATTCTCATCTGCCGTATCATAAATTTCTATAATTGGTCTGCTTGGAATTGCTGCTCCACATCCATCCAAAGCCTGAGCAATAAACAATGAGTTAGACTGTGTTTCAAAACCGTTAGTAAGTAACACAAAACCATTAGCCGGGTCAGCATCCAATCTTACCGTCGATCCGGATGGAATAATGGTAGTACTGTTGCTGACAATCCATGTTCCCGATTGCGTAATTGTATTGGAATAAGTTCCTGTGATACTCACATTAGAAGGACATGGCGCCGGTTTTATATTGATAAGAGCCTGCTCGTTGCTTGGAAAATCACTTTGATTTCCTCCAATTCCTCCTAAACGGTACATTCCGTTATTGCTGCAATTCCACCCCCAATTCATATGGAATTTCGTACCCCAGAAATTTTGGTGGTATCCGTCACAAACCCAAGTGTGACCGCCACTATTACCCCAGCCAGCATATTGTATCGGTCGGCTGTTGTTAAGTTCATTACGTAAAAGATCTTTCCAGTTGTTGTACGAATAATTAGTTCGGCGCACTCCCTGTATTCCGGTATCGTACCTGAAATGGCTGGTATACGAATTTTGGGCCGCCCGCGGATGAAATCCCGATTGGTCATTCAACAAAACCCAGGCACCACTGCTCGAGCAACTGTACTGCATATTAACCGAAATACCAGTATCTGACATAATTCTTCCACGGTCTGCTGCACTTCCGGTCCAGGTATAAGTAGTCGCCCCGAAATTAGCCGCTAAAGTCCCATAAGGTGAAATAAAATAAGAATTGGAGCCGTCTCCTGTAAGAGGATATTGCCAATAATTCATGATTTGAGACATGGCTGTAGCCACACATCCTGAAACAGCTTGACAGCTTCCACTGGTTGGGCACAGCGAATTGTCAGGCCATCCTTGTCCCCAGCAGGTAGAAAGCAAAGGGCCTACAGTCGTAGAACGGTGCGTAATGGTTAGCGGGACACCTGAATCAGAAAGAAGCATTTGCCATTGCTCTGTTGTCGTAGATTCGGGTTCTATATTATTATCGATAATAAACTGTATTTCTTCTCCATAATTTTCGAAAAAATAAAGTATTTCCGGCGATATATTACGAACATCAAAAGAAGCATTAAAATCATAGGCCAATATTGGTTCCTGACGGTCTTCGGCAGCTACGATAACAAATCTCCGATCGTCGATATTGAATATGTAAAAAGCATTTATCCCTCTCGGCGTTATTGCGGTATAAACCAATTGAATATCAGGCCGCTCCGTACTTCCGTTCATAGAAGCATCGAAGTTCTTCGCCGCCAGAATTGCTGACTCCGGAGTGACAGGTGCGCTCCATAAAGCGAAGCAACACAGCAGCGAAATAATTAAATGTAAGGTATTTTTTTTCATGATCCCTATTATTTAGAAAGTGAAACAATAGAAGATTTTAATGCCTGGTTTTCCTTTTTTAATATTTCTATTTCTTTTTTCATTTCAATCATATACAGGGTAAGTTCCTCGATTTTTTCCATCTGCTTTGCCTGCATATCGGCAAGATCCAGACCTTCTTTTTCAATTTCGATGGCAGAAGGAACATTAGGCAAATGTTTGTTCTCTTTTACAAAAGCTTCTACTTCGGAAAGCGGACGCAGCTCATAATTGGCATCAAAAACATAATCTGCCCAATTGGAGGCGCAATAATTAGCTACTTTTATCTTTTCAGTCAAGATACCATCTTTAACATACAACCTGTAACCTCCCGCAAAAGCATTCGTACAGCTTGCCGGGTCGATTCCCATACCTATCTTTCCGTCATCTTTCAGAAGCATGAAGAAATTTCCGCCTCCGCCAGTACTTGGATTCCATGGTTTCCAGAAATTCAAACCTGTATTGGGCACATATTCTATACCCCAGCGTCCATTAGGATAAGCAGTTGGCGCTACATTGTCGCTGAAAACAACCATAGCTCCACCAGCTCCATTGGCACCGGAAACCATTATAGCACCATTATGCACCTGGAATTTTGAAAAAGTATTGGATGCTGTCGATAGGCCTATTGTCAAGGAACCATTCTCTACATATCCATTACCATTTAAGTGAAAATTCTGAAGCGGATTAGCTGTCCCTATTCCAACAAATCCACCTGAATTGATGCGCATTCTTTCCAAACTGGCTGTAGAAAATGCCATCGTATTAGCTAAAGGGCGGAATATTCCGTTTCCACCTCCACCATCATTCTGAGCTGTAGCTGGGGTTGAAACAGCACTTTGGAAACCTATGGCGGGATTGGCAGCTGTATTCCCTTGAGCTGAGAGTATTCTTGCGCCTCCTGCAGATGGCGAAAAAAGAGAAGACCCGGTAATAACCTGCGCATTTAAGCCATTAACAGCCATCGTAACAAGAACTGCTGAGGCCAAAATTTTTAAGTTTTTCATGTTGTTTTTTGTTTAGATTTTTCCCTACTCTATTGTGGCTTTTCAGGTTTCGCCGTTTACGTTTTTATTATTTATTTAAGTGCATCAGACCTTGTTTAACCCAATAAAAATCAGTTAAATACAAACTTGTTTTTACTTAAAACGGCATAAAGGTCACCATATATGTTTGCAACAAAGCATGGTTTTCACGTAAAAAATGTTAAAAATTAAACAGAAAATACTTACATAAAAATAAAGAACTTGATTACTATTCGGAATATAAAACGAAAAAATCCCGGCCATCACCCCGGGATTTCAACAACAAACCTCAATCTCCAATCAATTATTCCCATCCACCCCCAAGTGCGCGGTATAATTCAACATTCGATGACAATCTGTCTTTTTTTATGGAAGCCAATTCCAATTCAGCACTTAAAAGATTGC
>NZ_JBOGUT010000004.1:102756-150251 GCF_050696275.1 Flavobacterium sp. | reverse complement strand
ACGAGAAGCCTCGTCTTCCGCTCTGCTAAAACCTCAAACGAAAGTCTGAGGTTTTTTTATTTTAAGCTGGTTGTCGTCTCGTTGAGTTCAACGAGAAGCCTCGTCTTCCGCTCTGCAAAAAGCCTCAAACATTGTTTGAGGCTTTTTTTATTGTAAAAAGTTTAAATTTTCACTTGGGGCCATTTCTACCGGAAGATCATTTTGTCTGAACAATCTTGCTGTCAACTGGCCGCGAATAATGATGTTTTCTCCATAAACTTCCAACCAGCTTCCTTCACGTAATCCTAAAACAGGAATAGCGCTTATCGTGTGGAATTCGTTGATTCTGGTCTCGCGTGTTTCACCCATATGAGTTGAACCTTCGATTGGGTCTAAATAGTGCGGATTTAAATTGAATGGAATTAACCCCAAAGTAGTAAAACTTTCTGGTAAAACAATTGGCATATCATTCGTAGTGTTCATGGTCAAACCTCCAATATTACTTCCGGCACTTGTACCTAAGTAAGGAGTTCCATTGTTGATTGTTTCTTTTAAGATAGGGATCAAATGATAATGGTACAATTGAGAAACCAGTAAAAAAGTATTTCCTCCACCTGTAAAAATAGCCTCAGCTTCCTGAATGGCCAGTACTGGGCTTTCAAATTCTTGGATGCCTTTTACAGCGATGTTTATTTTGGCGAAAGCCTGACTGACCTTTGCTGTATATTCTTCGTGGGAAATCCCTCCGGGTCTGGCATACGGAATGAAAAGCAAGGTTTTGCAATTCTCAAAATGTGTTGATAAGACAGGTAACAGGTATTCTAAATAATCCCCGTTATATAAGGTAGAGGTGCTAGCAAGTATGATTTTTTTGCTCATTGTTTTACGTTTCAATTATAAGTGTATCAAAGGTAAAAATTATAATTAACAAAAAATTACCAAGGCCTTAATAATAAATTGGGAAGAGGGGCTTCTATTTTTACAACGTAATTTAATCGTATGAAGCAAATTTTACTCTTTTCTTTTTTTATGTTCGTTCAAAATGCATTTTCTCAACTAACTTTAAAAGGGAAAATAGTTTCGGATACTCCTAATTTAGAGGGAATCGAAGTGTTAAATTTGTCGAATAAGAAGCACACATTAGCCGACAAGGATGGTTTTTTTAAAATCTTAGCTAAACCCAGTGATACTTTGTTTTTTAGTAGTAAAAAATTCAAAGAGGAGTTAGTGCCTTTAAAGCCAGGTGATTTTTCTGAACGTGAATTTGTGGTGGTTCTTATTCAAAAGAAAAATGAATTGTCTGAAGTGGTTATAAAAAATTATCCAGAAATTAATACAGTTAAAATGGGAATTGTAGATAAAGATGTTCGTGTCTACTCAATCATACAACGTAAATTGAAAGTGAAAAACGCGTTGTCAGCTTATCAGCTTAATAAGATTATCGATGGGATTAACAGTCCTGATTCTTTTCTGAATGATTCTTCAAAAAGAAAAGCCACCGTTTTACAAAATTTGATAGTTGAAAATAAAGAGAATTTAAGGGTGAAACTTGATAAGGATTTTGAAAACTCTTTTTTTACAGAAAAATTAAAAATCCCTGTTGATTTTGTCTCAGGTTTCAAAATATTTGCGCTTGAAAATTTTAATATAAGACAAAGCGTAGCTGGAAAAAATAAGGCTATGACTAGTTTTTTACTCATTGATTTGGCTCGCGAATTCATAAAAACGATTAAAAATGATGAGTAATATAAATTTCGTTTGGCTGATAATTTTAATTTCTCAAGCTGCTTTTTCTCAAACGCTGTTGAAAGGGAAAGTGATTTCTGAGGCATCGAATCTTGACGGTATTCATGTAATTAATTTGTCGAATAAAAAAAACACGCTGACAGGGAACAGTGGTTTTTTTTCTATTTTGGCAAAACCTTCAGACACATTGATGTTTTCCGGAGTATTGGTCAAAGGAACTCAAATTGTATTGAGACCATCCGATTTTTCAGAAAACCTGTTCTTTATGAAATTGAAACCTCAGGTGAATCAGCTGGACGAGGTTGTCATTAAAAATTATTCGGAGATAAATGCGGTTTCGTTGGGAATTATTCCAAAAGGAACAAAATCCTATACACCGGCACAGAGAAGACTGAGAACGGCCAGTGCTCCATTTGCAAGTTTAAATGCCGGCGGGATGATGGGTGGTTCTGTGGGTCTTGATCCTTTATTAAATGCAATTTCAGGGCGAACAGCAATGCTTAAAAAAGAAGTTGCAGTAGAAACAAGAGAACGATTGCAGGAACGATTGTCTCATATGTTTGAAGATGTTTTCTTTGTTGAAAAGTTAGGAATTCCTGCAGAATATGTCAAAGGATTTCAGATTTTTACTCTCGATGACGAGAAGTTGGTCAAAGCATTAAAATCTAAAAACACGACATTGACTGCTTTTTTATTGGGAGAATTAGCTGAAAAGTATAAAAAGATGGTATTTCCTGAAAAGAATTAATATTTTTATGGCATGAAAAAATCCCTTTTTATTTCTGTCTCAATCCTGTTATTTGTAGGCCTTTCTGCTTTTGCGGTGCATAAATTTTATGTGTCTATCTATCAGATCAATTATGTACAGGAAAAAAAAATGATTCAGATAACTTCACGGATTTTTGTGGATGATTTGAACACTGTTCTCAAAGAAAAAAACAAAAGGAAGACATTTTTGGGAGAAGCAAATGAATCTCCGGGAGATGTTGCTTTAATGAAAAAATACCTGTTGGAAAATCTTTCCATTAAAATAAACGGTCAGAGTAAACCGATAAATTACCTGAGCAAGGAAATGGAAGGCAATGTGTTGATTTGTTATTATAACATCAAAGACATTTCAAAAATAAAATCTTTCGAAATCCAGAACACCGCACTGCTGGAATTAAATGACGATCAGCAAAATATCATTCAAGCCAATATTTACAACAAAAAACAAAGCCTCTTGATAACGGTTGATAATGTGAAAGGTTTGTTAAAACCTTGATTTGAATTTGTTCTTCGATAAATTTAATTATTTTTATCGTTCGAAAATTACTTTTCCGTTATGAAAAACACTACTATCAACTTGTTGTTTTTGCTGGTATTCTCTTCTTCTTTATTCGCTCAGGTGGCTAAAGAAACGCCAAAACAAAGAGCGCAAGGTCACGAAGACACAAACAAATTCAGGCAAATGTATGATTTGTTAGCGACGCCTAATATGTACCGTACTGCTTCAGGAGCGCCAGGGCCAGAATACTATCAGCAGCAGGCTGATTATAAAATGGATATAGAACTGGATGATAAAAATGCCAGATTATTTGGTACAGAAACCATTACCTATACCAATAATGCTAAAGAATCTTTAGACTATTTATGGATTCAGCTGGACCAGAATATATTAGCAAAAACATCAAAAACACCTTTGGTTGAAAATTCTAAAGTAGATCAATCTATAAGTGCTCGGGGCTTTTCAAGAAAATACTTGGAAGAAAAATTTGACGGAGGTTTCAAAATCGAATATGTAAAAGACCTTAAAGGAAATCCTATTTCGTATACGGTTAATGAAACTATGATGCGTATTAATTTAGAAAAACCATTGCCTCACGGACAAAAAATGTCTTTTACCATAAAATGGAATTACAACATTAATAATTATATGGTGGACGGAGGACGTTCCGGTTATGAGCAATTTAAAGACGGAAACAGATTGTATGTTATTGCCCAGTTTTACCCAAGAATGGCCGTTTATAACGATGTAGAAGGCTGGCAGAATATGCAGTTTTGGGGAAATGGTGAATTCGCATTGCCTTTTGGTAACTATGAAGTAAATATTACAGTTCCTGCGGATCACATCATGGAGGCGACAGGAACACTGCAAAATCGAAATGAGGTTTTCACGCCGGAACAGGTAAAAAGATATGCACAGGCACAACAATCATTTGAGAACCCTGTGATTATAGTGACACAAGCAGAAGCGATGGTTACTGAAAAAGGGTTTTCAGATAAAAAGAAAACCTGGAAATTTAAAGCTGAAAACGTTAGGGATTTTGGAATTTCAACTTCCCGTAAGTTCATTTATGATGCGATGGCAGTTAAGTTGGGCGGAAAAACGGTTATGGCTACTTCTGTTTATCCAAAAGAAGGAAACCCGCTTTGGGAACAATATTCTACCAGAGCGGTAGCGCATACTTTGAAAAGTTATTCCAGCCACACTTTTGACTTCCCATACCCAAAAGCGGTTTCTGTAAACGCACAGGATCAAGGGATGGAATATCCTATGATTTGCTGGAATTTCGGACGACCTGATGAAGACGGGAAATATACAGACAGAGTAAAATACGGTATGCTTGGCGTAATTATCCACGAAGTAGGGCATAACTTTTTCCCGATGATTGTTAATTCTGACGAGCGTCAGTGGACATGGATGGATGAAGGATTAAATACTTTTATGGAATATTTAGCCGAAATCGAATGGGAAGCTGCATTTCCTGTAGACAGAGGGCCGGCAAAATTAATTGTTCCTTACATGAGCGGTGACCAATCAGGATTAGAGCCTATTATGTCGAATTCTGAGAGTATTCGACAATTTGGGAATAATGCTTACGGAAAACCGGCAGCGGGTTTAAATATTATGCGTGAAACAATTATGGGGCGCGAATTGTTTGATTATGCTTTCAAAACATACGCTAACCGATGGAAATTCAAACACCCAACACCTGAAGATTTCTTTAGAACCATGGAAGATGCTTCTGGAGTCGATTTAGACTGGTTTGTACGCGGATGGTTTTATACTACCGATTATAATGATATAGGTATTAAAGAAGTGAAACAGTTTTTTGTCAGTAATGAAGCTCCGGCAGGATTTCAGCCGCAACAGGCAAACAGACGAAATCGATTTAAGAATTCAGGGCCATTGGTGTATATGATTTCGGGTGAAAGCCCTGATTTCAAAACGGAAATGAATAAAAAATTAGAAGTCAAAGAAGTAAAGACATTGAATGAATATGTACAGGCTACTTTTTCCGAGGAAGAAAGAGCTAAATTACAAGAACCAAAATATTTCTATCAGGTAACTTTTAATAAACCGGGCGGATTGGTTATGCCGCTTATTGTTGAAATTACTTTTGAGGACGGTACGACTGAAAACCATAAATTCCCTGCTCAAATTTGGAATATGAACGATGCAGAAGTGTCAAGGACTTTTGCTACACAAAAAATCATCAAGAAAATTATGGTTGACCCGAAAGAAGAAACCGCTGATATTGATGTGACCAATAATGCTTGGCCAAAAGGAGAAGTAAAATCGAAATTTGACCAATAAAAGGTAAAACTTAAGTAACTTTGCAGTCTTAGAACTTTATAAAATTAAAACAAAATGTTTGGAATAGGTGGTGGCGAATTAATTGTGATTATTTTCATTGCGCTAATGCTTTTTGGTTCCGATAAAATACCGGACATAGCCAGAACATTAGGAAAAGCTATGGCACAGTTGAAAAATGCCACAAACGATATAAAATCTGAAATTCAACGCAGTGCAGAATCAAATGATATTGATATAAAATCAATGACCAGTGATTTTACGTCAGAAATTGATAATGTAAAGCAAGGATTTAACAAAATGGTTTCGGATAATACAGGTGAAAATCCATTGGATATTACATCAGAAATCAATAAGGTTAAAGAAAACATAGATGATTTGACCGGACCAATAAAACGTCAATTGTAATGCTGGAACGTCTTCAGGAATTAGACAGGAATCTTTTTATTTATTTAAACAGTCTTGGAAATCCTCTTTTCGACGGATTTTGGCTGGTTGCAACAAAACAGTTGCATTGGGCTCCCGTTTTTTTGATTATCTTCTATTTGATTTTTAAAAAGAAAGGCTGGAAAAACGGCTTAATGATACTTCTTTTTATCGCATTGCTGGTGTTGGTAGGTGACCAGTTTACCAATCTGATTAAATATGCTGTACAACGGATCCGTCCTTGTAATAACCCGGATTTAGTGGGTGTCATAAGGATTTTGCACACCACACCAACTTTCAGTTTCTTTTCCGGTCATGCGACAAACTCTATGGCAACGACGCTGTTCGTTTACCTGATTCTGAAGAAACACTTCAAGTATGTGTTTTTATTGTTTTTATGGCCGCTGATCTTTGCTTACAGCCGTATTTATATCGGGGTACATTATCCTGGAGATATATTGGCGGGCTATGTGGTTGGTGCTACATTCGGTTTTGCTTTTTATAAATTATACAGGAAGACCGAACAAAAATATTTCCCTGATTCTTTCTAGGAGCTTTTTCCAGCTGTCCACTCTATCTTTTCCCCGTTAAAGAAACGGGAAAAAGGATGCCGTTTCCATCTGGGCTATTATAGAATGCGGCTTACCGTTAACCCATCACGAATAGGCAATAAAACGGTTTCAACCCTTGGGTCGTTTTTTAGCAGTTGATTGTATTCCAAGAGGATTTTTGTGCTTAGGTCGTTCGGTTTCAAGGGTTGTACTACTTTCCCGGACCACAGAACATTATCAGATAAAATAATTCCGCCTTTATTCATTTTCGGGACAATCAGATTAAAATAATTAATGTAGTTTTCCTTATCGGCATCAATAAAAACCAAATCGAATGTACTATCTAAACTTGGAATGATGTCAACCGCTTCGCCAAGATGCTGTACGATTTGGTTTCCCCATGGTGACCGGTCAAAATACTTTCGTTGGAAATCAATCAGTTCTTCTTTGATGTCAATTGTATGCAATTGTCCGTTTTCCTGCATTCCTTCGCACAAACATAATGAAGCATAACCGGTGTAAGTGCCTATTTCAAGAATATTTACCGGACGTATCAGTTTAGAAAGCATACTCAGAACACGTCCCTGAAAATGACCACTCAGCATTCGTGGCAGCAAAATTTTCTGGTAAGTCTCTTTATTTAACTGTGCTAATAATTCAGGCTCGTTTTCTGAATGCTGCTCGATGTACTCTTCTAAATCATCTGAAAGGAAATGCATGTAACTCTTCTTTTTTAATTAGGGATCAAAGTTATTAAATTATCGCTTTTATTTTAAGCGTCAGTCAGCAATGTTTGATTCTGGCGTTAATCTTCTTTTGGAACATTCGGTTTACGGTAATAGTTTGTAAATTGACCGTTTTTAAAATAATTGATGAACAAACCAATTTACATAATAGGTACCGGACTTTCCCACAACGGATCGGCCGTATTACTAAAAGACGGGCAGATTTGTGTTGCCATTGAGAAAGAAAGGTTGAGCAGGATCAAGCACGATGGCGGGAATGACACATTAGCCATTCAATATTGCCTGGATGCTGAAGGAATTGAGCTTAAAGACGTTTCGCTGGTAGTGCAGTGTGAGAATTTTAATATTCCGGAGCGAAACCAATTTAAAGGGAAAAGAATTTTTTCAGGCACTGAAACTCCTGAAATCATCAATATATCGCATCATTTGGCACATGCCTACAGTGCTGTTGGAACGGCACCTTTTTCCGAATGTCATGTGATGGTTATAGACGGATGCGGCAGCCCATTGGATCAGTTTCTCCATTTGCATCCGGAACAAAAAGACAGTATAGATCCGGAATTTCTTCAGGAAAACCAAATGCAATGCGAAAAAGAAAGTTTTTATCATTTTGACGGGCAAAAACTACAACCCCTTTATAAAGATTTCAGTACAATGGCCACCTTTGACAAAGCGTCGTTGTCACTTCCTACAACGGAACATTCTATAGGCGGTTTTTATGCTTCGGTAAGCGGGTATGTTTTTGGTGATATGGATGATGTAGGCAAACTTATGGGGTTGGCTCCTTATGGTGAAACAGGAATTTACGATTTTGATGCTTTTGAATTCAAATCCGAATCGCTTTATGTGAAAGATTCCTGGAGAGAACACTTTACCAATCCGTCCGAAGGATATGACTATTTTAAAGAGAATTTCAGTTATTATGCGAATGTAGCCCGTTGGGCACAGGAACAGGTAGAGAAAGCTGTTTTGCAATGTTTTAGTTATAGGATAAAAGCATTTCCACATCAAAATGTATGTTATTCAGGAGGTGTGGCTCTTAATGCTGTGGCCAATGCCAAATTAATAGACCAAGCCATTGTTGAAAACCTTTATATAGAACCCGCCGCTGCAGATAATGGTTTAGCGTTAGGTTGTGCTTTTTTCGGATGGCTGGACTATCTTGGTAAGCCCAAAATGAATTCTGATGGGAGTACTTGTTTCGGAAAGATGTATCAAAGAGAAGAGATTGTGAAAGCACTAGAAAGCATTCAGGTTCGGGAGTATGTCCAAAAAGAATTTGATACAGAAGAAGCGTTACTGGAATATTGTGCGGCTAAACTATTTGATGGAAAAACGCTGGGCTGGTTTCATTCCAGTTCGGAATTTGGCCCCCGAGCCTTAGGCAGAAGAAGTATTTTGGCCCATCCCGGGATTGAAAATCTGAAAGACCATATTAACAGAAATATTAAATTTAGGGAAGATTTCCGTCCTTTTGCTCCTGCAGTATTAAAAGATAAAGTTGGAGACTATTTTGAAAAAGGAAGAAACAGTCCGTACATGATTTTAGTAGACAAAACCAAACCGGAATATCTGGAGGAGTTAAAGAATGTAACGCACAAAGACGGATCCGCCCGAGTGCAAACCATTGATGAAAGCTGGAATCCGCGGTTCGCAAAACTAGTTAACGCTTTTTACAATCTGAGCGGCGTGGCCGTGTTGCTGAACACCAGTTTGAATCGTAAAGGGATGCCTATGGTTGAGACTCCCGAAGACGCATTGCAGTTGTTTCAGGAGTCCGCTTTGGACGTATTAGTTTTAGAGAATATTATTTTAGAAAAATTACCCTAACTTTGCGGCATGCAAATCGAGAAAAAAGACATACGAGCATTATCTAAAGAACAATTGCGGGATTTTTTTGTTGCCAATGGCGATCAGGCTTTTCGCGGCAATCAGGTGTATGAATGGTTATGGAGTAAGGGAGCACACAGTTTTGAAGATATGACAAATGTGGCTAAATCAACCCGTGCCATGCTGGAAGCGAATTTTGTAATCAACCATATTAAGGTAGATACGATGCAGCGCAGCACTGACGGTACAGTAAAAAATGCTGTCCGATTGCACGACGGATTAATCGTAGAAAGTGTTTTGATCCCTACAAACACAAGAACTACTGCCTGCGTTTCGAGTCAGGTGGGTTGCAGTTTGGACTGTAATTTTTGCGCTACAGCAAGACTGAAAAGAATGCGAAATCTGAACCCGGACGAAATTTATGATCAGGTAATCGCTATAGACAAAGAAAGCAGGCTATATTATAACCATCCGTTATCGAATATTGTTTTCATGGGTATGGGAGAACCTTTGATGAATTATCCTAATGTGATGAAAGCGATTGAGAAAATCACTTCGCCGGAAGGGTTGGGAATGTCTCCAAAACGAATTACGGTTTCTACTTCGGGTGTTTCAAAAATGATTATGAAGATGGCTGATGATGAAGTAAAATTCAAATTGGCTGTTTCGTTACATTCGGCAATTGAAGAAGTAAGAAATGAAATCATGCCGTTTACAAAAAGTTTTCCATTGACTGAATTGCGCGAAGCACTGCAATATTGGTACAAAAAAACCAAAAGTAAAATTACCTATGAATATGTAGTCTGGAAAGGAATCAACGATTCTAAAGAAGCTATTGATGCGTTAGTTAAATTCTGTAAACATGTACCTTGCAAAGTCAATTTGATTGAATATAATCCTATTGATGACGGCGAATTCCAGCAAGCCTCACCTGAGGTTATCGACAATTATATCAGGGCGTTAGAGCAAAATGATATTGTGGCTAAAGTACGCCGAAGCAGAGGAAAGGATATCGATGCTGCCTGTGGCCAGTTAGCCAATAAAGAAGGATAAATCAGATACAGACAATTTTGTGTTTAATGGCATACAGCACCAAACCTATTCGGGTTTTTATTTCCAGTTTTTGAAATAGATTTTCTCTGTAGCCATCTATTGTTTTAGGACTTAAACACATTCCGTCAGCTATTTCTTTGTATGTTTTTTCGGAACAGGCTAGTTTAATGAATTCGACTTCGCGGTCTTTCAGCGTAATCTTGTTTTCATTGTTGCCCAGTTTATTGATTAAAAATCCGGAAACCATTTCGGAATAATAAAAACCTTTGTTAAACACTTCCAGCAGCGCTTCTTTAAAAGTATTTGGATGGGTGTCTTTCAGTAAATAACCTTTTGCTCCGTTGGTAATCATTTTCATGATAGTGTCCTCGTCATCATTAACGGATAGGGCAAGAACTTTAAGTCCCGGATTATTTTCTTTGAGCCATTTTATGGTTTCATGTCCATCCATAATTGGCATGTTGACATCCAGTAAAACGATGTCAGGTGTTTCTGCTTCTTCCGAAAAAGAATTGATGAATTCTTTCCCATTATTGTAATTCCCAATTACAGTAAATTCTTTAAAAGAACCTATTAAAAAAGATAACGATTGAGAAAACAATAAATGATCATCTACAATTGTAATTTTAATTTTTTCCATTTTTTAGAAATTTTCTTCTCTTTTAAGAGGATAGTCGATAGTTATTTCTGAACCTTTATTTATTTCTGAATGAATTTTAAAGGTAGCTCCGAGCAGTTCAGCCCTGGTTTTGATATTGGCAAGCCCTGATCCTTTTGAACCGTTTTTATAATCAAATCCTTTTCCGAAATCAGCGATGCTTATTTTGCAGTTATTTTCTGTAAAAGCAATGTTTATGGCTATTGATTCGCTGTGTGAATGCCTCAAAATATTGGAAATAGATTCCTGCAAAATTCTATAAATAATAGTATCGTGCTCTTTGTTTATTTTTTGCGGTTCTCCTGTTACATTCAGTTTGCATTTAATTTTTTTCAGCTGTTTAATTCTCTCCAGATCATCTGAAACAGCTTCTATAAAACTGGATTTAAGGACAATATCACCATTCATCAGTTTTGAAAGAATCCGAATTTCGTCTAATGATTTATTTACTAAAAATTTAAGATTAACTAAATTTTCTTTCGTGTATTTGTTTTCATCTTCAATAAGAATATTCATCTGCATTAAAGCTACAGAAAGAATTTGTCCAATATTGTCATGCAGCTCTCTGCTTACATTTGTAAGTGTCTGTTCTTTGATTTCTATTTTCGATTTTGTTAATTCGGACTGGAACAACAAATCGGCCTCCATTTTGTCAATCAGGAACTTAGATTTTTTCTTTTGAAAAAAATAAAAGAGGACAAATAAAGTCAGCAATAGTGAAAAAAGGACTATGCTAAATGAAATTATTAATAATTGTATTTCTTCTCGCTGCATATAAATCCTATTGAAAAGCAAAAATTCATGAGTAAATTTAGGAAAAATATTATCAAATCATAAATTGAAGAGTTATAATCGATTAAAAACCAATCTAAGGATAACATAAAAGGCAAATAAGGGACGTAAAAAATCAAAATCCCAAGTACAAACCAGAAAAAGATTGATTTGCTATAATCCAATACAAGATTTGAACTAAATAATTCAAACAGGTACAGAAAACTTAAAATGACAATCGATATAACACCTACAGCATAACTGTTTGTGAAAATCTGCCCAAACTCATTTTGGAAGAAAAAATAGTTAAGGATATAAAAGACAATATAGATAAGCATTAAAAATGAGGCAATATTTCTATGAACGATTTTTTTCAGTAATGATTTTATCAAAAGGATATAGATAAAAAACATGACCAAAATGTAAAAATTAAACACGTAATAGTTTAATAATCCGGTCCAAAGGGTAAAATATTTTCCAACAACTTCGGTAAATACCGAAAACCATATTGAAAGTAAGAACAATTTAGCTTTATTATTAGGGAGTTTGTGCCAAAAAATTAAGCCACAAATACCTGACAATAAAGCTAAAAAAACAATATAAAATCGTAGATTTTCTAACATAAATTAAACTCCATATTCCATTTTAGGAGGGTTGCCCATTGATCCGAAATTAAGCGGTTCAATCGAAGTGATGTCTTTACCACTTTCTTGATCTTGTTCTGATGATGATGATTCGGCAACTCTTGCATTAATACTTTTTCCTGTAGGTGATAAAAATAATGTTGAATATCCGGCTTTACCTTTTCCATCCGTTTCTGAATACACTCCGAAATAAAAGCGAATACCATCAATAACATATCCTTTTTCACTGCCTGAAGTTTTTATATATTCAATATAATTTTCCAGATCTTCTATAGAATACCAAACTGCATTTGCATCTTGCTTGCCTATTGCTTTTTCATGTAAATCAGCACGTTTAATATTAAAATTTCGATTTAACTCTTTCGCTTTTTCAGTACTTATTAAATTTTTTGGTAAAACTGCGGTTTTAGGTCCTTCTGATTTCATAATAAAAATAGTTTTGTGTTTAGGCAAATCTAATCTTATCGGGATGGCCGTACAAGGGGATATTTCCCCTTTTTTTAGGGGCAGAAGTCTTTAGAAAAATAAGGTAATCCCCTCTTTTTCAGTATTATGTATTTTGGTAGTTTTATGATGAGAAGTGGTTTTAAAAAATCTGGACTAAATAGCAACTTTTAAATTGTAGGATTATGAGCAGTTTTATTCAAAATATGGTTACTACTTTATCCGATAGAATATTAAAGCTGGAGCGTATAAATGATGACAATGATTACTCTGGAGGAAGTTGGTATGATGAGGTAGTTCATTCAATGTATTTGTATTCAGACATGACTTTCATGTATAAAATTGAGTCATTCAAAAGTGTATCAGGGAGTGAACTTTCTTTGCCACAGCAAAATGACGACAAATACTTAGGCGTTTGGCAAATAACATACGAAGATTTTAAAATGTATCTAACTTTTATCTTCGAAGACAATACACAGCAAAAATACGAAACCGAAAACTTAGGTGCAGGATTGCAAAGACTTGGCGATCAAATCTGGAACAGGTACAGGATAACGTAATTTTAATTTGAAATTAAAAAGCCCAATACTGAAACAACAGCATTGGGCTTTTTTATTATTGAAAATCTGCTAATTTCCAATAACAACATTAAAAGTAAGGCCATTGATGGTAAATACGGCTAAGTTATCGCAATCGCCGCTTCCATAATCAAGAGTCGCGGTATGATTGTTTCTTTCAAAAGTGATAATACCTTTTACAATTAGTGGTTTGTTAACTGCGATGCAACTCATTTTAATAATTAACGGTGTTGTAATAGTACTGGTTTGCAGTGATGTGTTTGGGAAAGTAGTAGTCCAGCTTCCGGTTACCTGATATACGTTGTCTGTCCAGGAAGCTGTAGCATATCCTTCGATAATTTCTCTTACTCGCTGTCCAACTCTGGTGTACACACCTCCATTAGGGAAAGTTGCGGTCATGTCCATATTCATAGTTACAATAGGATGACTTGGAGAGTTAGGCGTTTCAATTGTCATTGTTCTGGTAAAAGTTTTTGTTCCCGTAAACTTAATACTGTTGTGATAGAAATTATCAAAAGTATACGTTATAGTATGAGATGTGGCGTTAGGCTCATAAGTAAAAGTTATGATGATTTTACCTCTCAGGACATTGCCGTTTTGTAATGTACAGCCTACAGTACCAAAATCAATTGTTTTTGTAACCAATGTTCCTGGAGTTATAACTGTTCCAAAAGCAGGCACTCTTGTTACAGTGGCGCAAATTGTAAAGGGCGAAACCGTAAAGCTTTCGGATCTCCCGGAAGTAGTGTTGGCATAAGTGCTGGTTTCCTGATCGGAAGCAACATCAATAACATCATCATTTGCAATGTCAATTTTAGCATTTATTGCAGCTTCTTCCGGAGTGATCTCAGGATTATTAGTTGTCTCATTATCTTTTGTACAACTAACAATTGCTAAAGATAAAATTAGGGAAAGCATTAAAAATCTGATTTTCATAATGTAGTTTTTTAAGGTTTATTGTTAGATGCGTAAATTATCAAAAGGTTTAATCAAAAGTTAATTTTTTTTTAAAAACAGATTAAAATGCCTGTTATTGAAGGAAAATAACCAATAAAAAACATAGAAAGTCTCAAAACTAAGGCTTTCTATGTCGTAAAGTTTTAGTTTTTATAATGTTATGGCCGTTGGGACTCCTCCGTCTATGGTGAGCATTGCCTGATTGTCACATTCCCCGTTTCCAAAGTCAAGAATAGCTTCGCTGTCATTTCGGGTAAATACAATAATGCCTTCTACAATATAATGACAGCTGCCCAATTTTTTTAAAGGCACTGTTATTGTTGCTGATTTTGTTCCGTTAGGAGAAGTTGTGGTCCAGTTACCAGTAATTAAGTGTATATCATCTGCATAAATGTGAGGAGTGTCATGACCTGCTGTCCATTCGCGAACGCGAAGCCCGGTTCTGGTATAAGCGTCTCCATTTGCAAGGGTCAAAGTCATATCGATATCGAATCTGGATTCAGGATTTCCGTTTGCGTTGGCTTTTACACGTGTAAATGTTTTATTTCCATTTAAAGAAATATCATTATGGTAAAAATTTTCAAAAGTATAAGAGATTACTTTTGTCATAGTCTGAAAATCATTGGTAAAACTTAAAATGATTTTTCCTTTTAAAATATTTCCATTAGACAGTGTACAGCCATCTATTCCAAAATCGATTGTTACGGTCCATGTATTGCCTTCAAGAACAGAAGTTATTGTTCCGCAATCAGAAAGAAATCTGGAAGAATTTAATGCCCTTCCGTCTGCCCCGGATTGTATTAAAAATCCTTGTTCGATAATATTGTCAACATCATCAATTGATTTGTCAAATTTACCTTCCATTGCAATTTCTTCTCTCGTAATTCCTTGCTTTGAAGCCATCGCATTTTCGTCTTTGTTGCAGCTTACAGCAATAATCCCTATCGCTATAAATAAACTAAAAATTTTGGTTCTCATAATTATGTTGTTTTAAGTTATTGTTATTCAATACTTTATAACGAATAAAAATCAAATTTTATTTAAAATTTTAACACTTTTTTCATTTTGTAACTTAACAGTATAAATGCTATCTTTGGATTGCTAATGGATATCACTTCGCAAATAAAACAGCCAATATTGGAAGAAATGGAACTTTTTGAAAAAAAGTTCTATCAGTCAATGACTTCAAAGGTTGCGCTCCTTAACCGAATCACTTATTATATTGTAAACCGAAAAGGGAAACAAATGCGTCCTATGTTTGTTTTCCTGACCGCCAAAATGATTTCGGGTGGAGAAGTTTTAGAAAGAACCTATCGCGGAGCCTTAGTTATCGAATTGATACATACAGCAACATTAGTGCATGACGATGTGGTCGATGACAGCAATAGAAGAAGGGGTTTTTTTTCCATAAATGCTCTTTGGAAAAACAAAATTGCAGTTCTGGTCGGCGATTATTTATTATCCAAAGGCTTGCTGCTTTCCATAGATAATGGAGATTTTGATTTGCTTAAAATCATCTCTGTTGCGGTTCGCGAAATGAGTGAAGGCGAATTACTTCAAATAGAAAAAGCACGTCGGTTAGATATTACCGAAGAAGTGTATTATGAAATCATCCGTCAAAAAACAGCCACTTTAATTGCTGCCTGTTGTGCTCTGGGAGCTTGTTCGGTTAATCCGGATGATACAGCCCAAATTGAAAAAATGCGCAAATTTGGCGAACTCATTGGAATGGCTTTCCAAATTAAAGATGATTTATTCGATTATTCAGAAGAAGCAATCGGAAAGCCAACCGGAATAGATATTAAGGAGCAAAAAATGACTTTGCCTCTTATCCATGTTTTGAATAATTGCCTGCCTAAAGAAAAGAGTTGGCTTATCAATTCCATTAAAAACTACAACAAAGACAAAAAAAGAGTTCGGGAAGTTATTGATTTCGTTAAAAACAATAATGGGCTGGCTTATGCTGAACAAAAAATGATTCAATTTCAGCAGGAAGCATTGCAGCTTATAGCGTCTTTCCCAAATTCTGCTTATAAAGAAGCCTTGATTCTAATGGTTAATTACGTTATTGAAAGAAAAAAATAAAAAAACACACCTCTGTTAAGTATTGATTTTGTTGGTATTTTAATCTTTTTTATAACTTTATCTTTACTTTTTTTAATGTGCCATGCAACTATTTTGCAATCCTTCTCGTCTATAGTAATAGAAACACTTTAATACTTGTTTTTTGAAAGTTATCAATTTACATCAAGAAGAAAAAGAATTAATCCGGCTGGCTGTTGAAAACCATCGACATGCACAACAGAAGATTTATTCCAAATATTCGCCTAAGATGCTGAGTGTTTGCCGTCTGTATATAAAAGACATGCAACAGGCAGAAGATGTGATGATTACGGCTTTTATGAAAGTGTTTACCAATCTTAAAAATTTTGAGCACAAAGGGAGTTTTGAAGGATGGATCCGAAGGACAATGATAAACGAAAGCATTTCTTTCATAAGAGTTCAGAAACAGGTAAGATATGTTGAAGATGAGAATTATTTTGAAGAAAGCTTCAATAATATCGAAAGTCAGTTTTCTGTGGAAGACCTGCAGTTCCTGATTGACAATTTGCCGGATGGTTATAAAATGATTTTTAATTTATACGCCATTGAAGGTTTTAAACATCAGGAAATTGCGAAAATGCTGAACATCAGTGAAGGGACATCAAAATCACAATTGTCCCACGCCAGAAAAATGCTCCAGGAACAGGTTGGCAAACTAAAAAATTACGATAATGGAACCGAATAAATTAGAAAATCAAATGCAGGAAAAGCTGAATGCAAGAGAAATCAAGCCTTCAGCACAATCTTGGGACAGATTAGATGCGATGCTTTCGGTTGAAGAAAATAAAAAACCGAAGCGTAATTTCAAATGGCTGTTTGTAGCAGCAAGCATGATTGGTTTTGTGTTTGCCGGGTTGTTGTTTTTCCAGCAGGAAAATCCAACACCAAAAACAAATAATCATCAAACCGTGGTGGAAAGCAATGTAAATACTGAAAAAGAGAAAACAACGCAAAAGTCTTCAAATCAAAATAACGAACCAGTTGAAATACAGTCAGGCATCAATGAAACAGCTGTCGCTTCAGTTATAAAGGAGGTGAAAAAAGAAAAAAAACAAGCGGACACGGTTATAAAAGAACAACAATATAGTAAGGAAGAAATTGAAAATAAAGAAGCTGTTGCAGAAATACATCCTCAAAAAACGGATGAAAATCCAAAAGAAACAGAACTTTTAGCTTCAACCGATCCGGTGAAACCAGAAGGGCAAAAGCAAAATAAACCTAAAATAGAAATAGATGCAAATGCTTTACTTTCGCAAGTCGACGGCGAGATAGAGCTTACTTTCAGACAAAAAGCAATAAAAAGAATTTCTAAAAAACTACAAAATGCCAAGGAAGTAGTTGCTTCCCGAAATCAAGAATAATAATCATATTTAATAATTTAAAGAAAACAATCATGAGGAATTTAACAATTTACTTAGTAGTACTCGTATGCTCTTTTATGAGCAAAATATACGCTCAGAACTTTTCAGTGAAGGCAGAACTCATTGCCTCTAATATCGAGAATATAGTTAATGAAGAAAAACAAGCCCTGAAAAAAGCTGTCGAAGCCGTAAATGTTGAACTTGATAAAGGGAATATCAACAAAACTCAGGCTGATGAGCAAAAATTGAAATTAGCCGAGACATCTGCGGCTGCCATAGAAAAAAGGGTAGCGGCTGAAGAAGCCAAGCTGACAGAATTGGTAAAGCAAAAAGTAGACGGAAAAATTTCGGAAAAGAGTGTGTCTCCAGGGGAAGTGCTAATCTCAATCATAAAGAATAATCCGCCTAAAAGGAACGATACGATTGAAAGATCAGAAAAAAGAACTACTTCTCAGTTTATTTATGCCTTCGGGGTGAACAACCTGATGACGAAGGAAAGGCTGGCACATTCCGATTTCAGGTACATGGGATCTCACTTTTTCGAATGGGGAATGACTTATAATACCAGAATATTGAAAGATAATAATTTATTGCACCTTACGTATGGTTTTTCTGTGATGTACAACAGTCTTAGGGCTACAGATAACCGATATTTTGTCGAAAATGGAAACAAGACTGGTTTACAAGAAGCCGGTATTCATTTAAAAGATACCCGTTTCAAAAATGTCAATTTAGTAGTGCCGATGTATTTGGAATTTGATTTTTCAGGGAACCAGATTAAAGATGACAAGCCGTTTTTTAAAACGCATAAAAGTGCCCGTTTCGGTTTGGGAGGTTTCGCCGGAGTGAATCTGAAAACAAAACAAACATTAAAATTTGACGATGAATTTGGGAATTCAGTGGTGCAAAAAACAAAAGGAGATTTCAATGTTAATGATTTTGTGTATGGAGTTGGGGCGTATGTGGGGTACAAAGAAACCAGTTTGTATATAAAATACGATTTGAATCCGTTGTTTAGAAATAATACGGCTGACCAAAATAATATTTCATTAGGATTACGTTTCGATCTTAATTAGTTTGCTTTAGTTTTACGTCAAAACGCTTCAGTGATGAAGCGTTTTTTATTTTGTATTAATTGTAGAATTTTTTGTGTTTTCTATTTTTCTTCGTTGATTTTACATTCAAATAAAAGAGAATACTCTGTTTTTTGGAAAATATGCAATTATGATAACAGATAATTAATATTCAGAAATTACTGGTTTAACATTCAGGAAATACTTTTGTACGTAATAAAACCCCACAAAACTGGTAGCCATGAAAAAAATACTATTGCTTATCTTTACTCTTATTTCAGTTGTTTCTTTAAACGCCCAGCAGGTTAAAGGAATAATCGGTGAAACAAATTGGTTTAACAACTGGACGAATTTCAAACCAAAAACAATAGATTACAATGACGCTACAAACATCATTACCGGCGTTATTAGTGAAAATACAACACTTTATAAAAAGAATACCTATCTCCTGATGGGGATTGTTTATCTGGTAAACAATGCCACTTTGACGATTGAGCCCGGTACTGTAATCAGAGGCGATTTTGATACCTGCGGCACTTTAGTTGTTGCAAAAGGAGCTAAAATCATTGCTCAAGGTACAGAAACAGATCCTATTGTTTTTACATCAAATAAAAATGCTTCCGAAAGAAAACCAGGTGATTGGGGTGGATTAATAATTTTTGGAGATGCTCCAATCAATAAGTTTGGAGGCGTTGGTTTTTTGGATTTTAATTTGGATTCTAAATACAATATGTATGGCGGACTTAATCCGGAAAGTGATTCAGGAATTCTGAAATATGTCAGAATTGAATTTTCGGGCAGAAAGCTGAATTCTTTAAAAGAACTTAACGGATTATCACTTGCTGGCGTTGGTGCCAAAACAAAAATTGAATATGTCCAAATTAGTTTCTCTAACGATGATTCTTTTGAATGCTACGGTGGAAATTTAAAATTTAATAATTTAATTTCTTTCAGAGCCACTGATGATGATTTCGATTTCACACAAGGAGCGCAATGCAGTATAAATAATAGTATAGCCATTCGTTATCCGTTTTCATCGGATATTTCCAGATCCAGATGCTTTGAAATCGATTCTTATGACAAAATTGAAAATCTGGATGCGTCCAAAAAGATGACTAATATAGTGGCTTCTAATATAACTTTGATAAATAATGAAGACAATGATCAGGGTTTGGTTAAAGAGGCTGTTTATATAAAAAGCGATAGTTTTTTTGAATTAAAGAACAGTATTATTTCAGGGTTCAATCAGTGTGTGCTGCTGGAGGATAAAATTGCTGTTCAAATCTCAAATTTGGAAAAAATAAAACTGCAAGATGTGGTATTCAATAATTGTGCTGCTTATATTGAAAATGAGTCCGGTTCAATAAATAAACAAATAGGTGAGTGGTACAATAATGAGAAATTTAATATTTTGATTTCAAAAACGGTTAGAGCAGCTTTGTTTGTAGAATCGGATATTAAAAAAGCAGCAGATTTCCGATTAAAAGAAAATAACATAATTACCAGCCGTCTCGCCGCAAATTAAAGCAGTTCGGGTTTAATTGTATATGTTTAAAGCACTTGAATATCAAAGTGCTTTTTTTTATATATATTTGCCTCCCCAAAATTGTTTTATACCTATGGTATTATAACACTTAATTAACAGATTGGAATATTGAGTAATAGATTGGATAGAGTAATTTTGCGGTCAATGATAAAAAATAAATTTAAACCCCCGATGAAAAGTAAAATTTTATTATTCCTTCTAGTTACATTCTCTGTGGCTAACGCCCAAAAAAATCATGGTATTGTTGGTGAATCAAATTGGTTTAATGGTTGGACAAATTTTAGACCAAAAACAATTGAGTACGGTCCGGCAACCCAAATCTTAATTGGAGATATAAAAGAAAACACAACACTTTTAAAGAAAAATATCTATTTAATAATGGGTACTGTTCACGTTGCAAATAATGCCGTGCTTACCATCGAGCCTGGAACTGTAATTAGAGGTGATTTTGATTCAAATGGAACTTTAACCATTACAAAAGGGTCAAAAATTATTGCTGAAGGAACAGAAACAGATCCAATTATTTTTACTTCAAATAAATCGACTGCCGATAGAAAACCTGGTGATTGGGGTGGATTAATATTAATGGGAGACGCACCTATAAACAGATTTGGTGGAGTTGCTTCTTCATTTTATGACCCAAATCCTTTGTATAATACATTTGGCGGAGACAATGAAAATGGTGATTCAGGAATAGTAAGATATGTAAGAATTGAATTTGCAGGAAAAAAAATTGACCCTAAAATCTCATTAAACGGATTGACTCTTGCGGCTGTAGGAAGCAAAACTAAGGTAGATCATGTGCAGGTTAGTTTCGCAAACGATGACTCGTTTGAAGCGTTTGGAGGAACTGTAGAGCTTGATAATGTTATATCTTACAGAGCTTTTGATGATGATTTCGATTTTTCAATGGGAATTCAGTGTACGGTAAACAATAGTATTGCTATTCGTAACCCATTTATTTCGGATAATACAAGATCAAGATGTTTTGAAATTGATTCGTATGACAAAATTGAAAACTACGATCCGGTTAAAAAGAAAACATTAATTAAATTGAATAATGTAAGCTTGTTAAACGATGAAGAGAATAGTATGGGATTAATTAAAGAAGCTATTTCTTTAAAAACAGATTCTTTTCTTGAGGTGAATAAATGTTTGGTTGCTGGATTTTCAAGTTTTATTGCATTGGATGATAAATATTTAGAAGCAGACAACTTTAAGAAAGTTAAGGTTTTAAATTCTACAATAGACAGCTGTGCAGAAGTGTTTACTAATGAAGCATTGTCAAAAGTTGAAGCTGTTAATAACTGGTTTATGCAAAATGATAAATTATTAAACGTTTCAAGCGTAGGTTTGAATAATTTATTTATTAATAAAGATGTTAAAAAGAAGCCGGATTTCAGATTGAAATAAATTTTTGAAACCTGGAATTTATTTCAGTTGAATAACAAAATTTCAAAAGCGCTTTTTTTAAGCGCTTTTGAAATTTTATAATATCCCAACTAACTTTGTATCTTTGAACTTTCCCAACTTTGAATCCTTAAAAATTGATTTCAAAAGCAACCATAGATTCTGTATTTGAAACCGCCCGAGTTGAGGAGGTTATTGGCGATTTCGTACTGCTTAAGCGGGCCGGAAGTAATTTGAAAGGATTGAGTCCGTTTTCGGATGAAAAGTCGCCTTCTTTTATGGTCTCACCGGTAAAACAGATTTGGAAAGATTTCAGTTCGGGCAAAGGTGGAAATGCGATCGCTTTTATCATGGAGCACGAACATTTTTCGTATCCGGAAGCGATTCGTTATCTGGCTAAAAAATACAATATCGAAATAGAAGAGACAGAGCAATCCCAAGAAGAAAAAGCTGAAGCAAGTGAAAAGGAAAGCATGTATCTGGTTTCTGAATTTGCACAAAAATACTTCCATAATACTCTTTTGAATTCCGACGAAGGCAAAGCTATCGGCTATTCTTATTTCAAGGAGCGTGGTTTTACTAACGAAACGATTAAGAAATTCGGTTTGGGATATTCTCCTGAGACCTGGGATGCTTTTACCAAAGAAGCACTTGGGCAAGGCTATAAATTGGAATATATTGATAAGGTTGGTTTGACGATTCTTCGCGAAGATGGAAGGCATCTTGATCGGTTCAAAGGACGTGTGATGTTTCCTATTCAGAGTATGTCGGGTCGTGTTTTGGGTTTTGGAGGACGTATTCTGGGAAATGATAAAAAAGCGGCCAAATATTTGAATTCTCCTGAGAGCGAAATTTACCATAAAAGTAAAGTGCTTTATGGGATTTTTCATGCGAAACAGGCGATTGCAAAGCTGGATAATTGTTTTTTATGCGAAGGTTATACTGATGTGATTCAGATGCATCAATCCGGAATAGAAAATGTGGTTTCATCTTCCGGAACAGCACTTACTCCGGATCAGATACGACTGATTAACAGATTGACAAAAAATATCACAGTGCTTTTTGACGGTGATGCTGCCGGTTTAAGGGCTTCTATTCGGGGTATCGATTTGATTTTGGAAGAAGGAATGAACGTTAAAGTTTGTACTTTCCCTGACGGAGATGATCCGGATAGCTATGCCAAAAAAACACCTCATGATGAGTTGGTAAGATATCTTGATGAAAATGCCATGGATTTTATCCAGTTTAAAGCTTCTTTATTAATGAAAGATGCTAAAAACGATCCGATAAAAAAGGCAGAACTCATTAGGGATATGGTAAATAGTATTGCTAAGATTCCTGATAGGATCAAACGGGAAATTTACGTACAGGAATGTTCTCGAATTATGGATATTTCAGAAGAAGTTTTGTTTAACACGCTGGCACAGTTAATCCAAAAAGACATTTCTGATGCCGGGAAAAAGCAAAAAACCGCCGAAGTTTCGGAACAAAAAGCATTTGAAATTCATAAAAATGAAGGAGTTTCAGTGCATGTTAAAGTAGATGTGCTTTACGAATTGGAACGGAAAATCATTGAAATTCTTTTGCTTTACGGAAATGTGGAAGAAGATTTCGAAGATGTTTTGCTTAAGGCCAATGAGGAAGGGAAATTAGAGGAAGTAAAAGAAAAAAATAATAGATACAAGGTTTTTCGACGTATTTATTTGAGCTTACAGGAAGATGAGGTAGAGCTGACAACACCTATCTTTAGGGAAATATACAACGATTTGATTGGGTATTTTAATGAGAATGAGAGCTTCGAAACAGAACAATACCTAATGCGGCTTTCGCCTGAATTGTCTCAGGAAGTAACCACAATTTTAATGGATGACGAGAGAGTGGCTTTGCATAATTGGGAAGCCCAACAAATTTATGTAAAGCAAAAAGACCAAACCATCAGCCAATATACTTCAGAAACGATTTTAACCCTACGTTGGTTTTTGGTAAATAAAATCATTGAAGAAATAAAAGCATCTGTCTCGAGTGAAGCAGATGCTGATAATTCTGAAAGTCTTTCCATGGTTATGGATTATGTCAAACTGATTAATAATTTTGCCAGTGAACTAGGACGTGTGATGTCCCGTTACAGTTAAACTATTTCCAGTGTTTTGGCTTTGTTTACTAAATCCACCAGATTAGTAACATTCAATTTAGCCAACAATCTTAGTTTGTATGTGCTAATTGTTTTTTCATTCAGATTTAAAGCTTCGGCAACTTCCTTGTTTTTCTTTCCGTTTGATAAATAACGGAGCACTTCAATTTCCCTGCTCGATAATTTACGATACAATCTTTCGGATTTTGCCTGTTTTGAAATCAAAGCAATATTCTTTTTCACAGCTTCACTGAAAATTACAGCGCCACGATTCACTTTAATAAGAGTAGAAGCTAAAACATCGAGTTTTTCCGATTTTTGAACAAACGAAGAAACACCCGCTTTTATAGCATTTGGCGCATAAATTTGTTCATTCAGATTGGAGAATAAAACAATTTTAAGGTTTGGGTAATCTTTTAATAAAGCTTTGATAAGGTTGATGCTTGAAAGGCCTTCGAGTTCTAAATCTAAAAGTAATATATCTATTTCTTTACGTTTCAGCATTTCTTCTACCATATCAAAGTTATCTACAATCCCTACTAAGGAAATGTCAGCATGTTCTTTAAAGTACGATTTTATGCCGTAATGTACAACAGGATGGTTGTCAGCAAGACCTATTTTTACCATAGTTCAAAGTTTAAAAATAATTAGACTAAAACGAACAGTAAAGGTAATCAATATTTTTTAAACTGTTGTAAAACAAGTAATAATTTACTTATATTTTTCAGGAATAGTGCAAACTGGGATCGAATTCATTTTATGCTGGTTCAAGGTATTGAGTCTTTTGTAAATTTCAAAGACAATTTTTTCACGCCCGCTAAAATCTTCTGCGGTTTTTCCGGCTTCATAAGAATTCATGGCAAATTCAAGTTCTTCGTAACTTGCGCCTAATTGATATTCGTCGCTTCGGTCGTCACCAAATAATCCGTCAGTCGGGGCTGCTTTTACTATGGATTCAGGTACGTTCAGGAAGGCTGCAAGTGCACGGACATCACTTTTCATTAAATCGGCAATCGGACTCAGATCAACACCTCCATCACCATATTTAGTAAAAAAACCAACACCGAAATCTTCTACTTTATTCCCTGTTCCGGCTACCAGCAGACCGTGAATTCCTGCTAAATAATAGAGGCTGGTCATGCGAAGGCGTGCTCGGGTATTTGCAAATGATAAGTTCAGTTTTGTTTCATTTTCAGATGTTGGAACTTCTGCTTTAAAACTTTCAAAAACCGGAGTCAGATCTATTCTGGTGTCTGAAACATTTCCAAATTGTTTTTTTAACTGCGCGATGTGTTCCTGCGCCCTGTTTACATGGCTTTGTGCCTGATGAATTGGCATTTCCACGCATAATGTCGTCAATCCTGTCTGTGCACACAAAGTTGAAGTTACTGCAGAATCAATTCCACCCGAAATTCCCACTACAAAACCAGTTGCTTTGGCATTTTCAGCATAGGTTTTCAGCCAGTTTACGATATGAGTATTTACTTTTTCAGTATTAAGGGTGCTAATTTTTTGCATGGTAACTCAATGTTTTAAAAACGAATGTATATTTGCAAAAATAATAATTTTAAGCGGAATTCGTTTTAGTAAATATTTGCCTCATAAAGCTAAGATTCAATGAAAAAAATAATGTTGTTTGTAATGGTGGCTTTTGCTGTCATTTCTTGTTCCGAAAAGAGCAAAGTTCAAGATAAAGCCGAAGAAATTCCGGTCGAAATAACTGTTGACAGGTATGATAAAGCTTTTTTTGAAACACCTCCTAATCAGTTGTCTAAGCTAAAAACGGAATATCCGTATTTTTTCCCTGAAGGCATTTCCGATACTGTCCTGGTAAATAAAATGACAAACCCTCTTTGGCGTGAATTGTATGATGAAGTTGAAAAAAAATATGGGAATTTTGATAAAGAAGAAGAAGGAATTGAAGATTTATTCCGATATATAAAATATTATTATCCAAAAACCAAAATTCCAAAAGTGGTTACGGTAATCCAAGAAATGGATACAGACTATAAAGTTATTTACACGGATAAAATGCTTATTATTTCATTGGAGCTGTATTTGGGTAAAAACCATAAGTTTTATGAATATCCTAATTACATGAAACAGACTTTTGAGCAGTCGCAGATCTTGCCTGATATTGTGCAGAGTTTTTCGGTAACCAAAGTAAAACCGCCAACAGAAAGAGATTTACTTTCCATGATGATTTATGCCGGGAAGCAATTGTATTTGAAAGATATGCTGTTGCCTGAATATTCGGATGAAGATAAAATTTGCTACACACCTGAGCAAATACAATGGTGTAATGAACATGACACAGACATCTGGCGTTTTTTTGTTGAAGAAAAATTATTGTACAGCACTGATTCCAAATTGGGGCAACGATTTATTGCGCCGGCTCCTTTTTCTAAATTCGGATTGGTTTCTGATAACGAAACTCCGGGAAGGATCGGAACATGGGTAGGTTGGCAAATCGTACGCTCTTTTATGGAAAACAATGATGTGCCAATGCAGCAAATGATGGTTATGGATGCCAAAGAAATATTTCAAAAATCTAAATACAAACCTAAAAAATAATGGGAAATACAATTACATCTGAAATACAATTCCAAATTCAACTTGATGAAAATCGCGTTCCTGAAAAGCTAAGCTGGACAGCTCCTGATGGAGGTGTTGAGAATGAAGAGGCAAAAGCGATAATGCTTTCAGTTTGGGACAGTAAAACGCAGGAAACGATGCGTATTGATTTGTGGACTAAAGATATGCCTGTTGATGAGATGAAAGTTTTTTTCCATCAAACGCTGGTAGCTATGGCTGATACATATCACCGTGCCACTGCAGACGAAAGAATGACAGATACCATGAAGGATTTCTGTGATTATTTTGCTGAAAAATTGGAATTAAAGAAATAAAAAAAGCGTTCACTTTGGTGAACGCTTTTTTTTATGTTTAAAAGTTTAAAACTGATCGTAATTTTTAAAAACTTCGGTATTTACCGCGTCAATATATTCTAATAATTTTTCTTTACCGGTTCCTTCTGTTGAAGAAGTTACAAAATGCTCCGGCATTTCTTCCCAGTTATTCGCCAGTAAGGCTTTTCGGTAAGCGGCGATATGCTGTTCTACTTTTCCTTTGCTGATTTTATCTGCTTTGGTAAAAACAATGCAAAAAGGACATTCGATTTCACCCAGATAATTAATGAATTCCAAATCAATTTTTTGTGCTTCAAGGCGAATGTCTATCAATATAAAAGCACAAACCAATTGTTCTCTTTTTTCGAAATAATCGGTGATAAACTGCTGAAATACCTCTTTAGTTTTTTTGGAAACTCTTGCGTAACCATATCCTGGTAAGTCGACCAAAAACCAATTGGAATTAATCTTAAAGTGGTTAATCAATTGAGTTTTTCCAGGTCTTCCGGAAGTTTTTGCCAAATTTTTATGATTGGTCAACATGTTAATCAAAGATGATTTCCCAACGTTTGACCTTCCAATAAAAGCGTATTCCGGCAACGGATCCTTAGGACACTTGCTTACATCGGAATTGCTTATTATAAATTCGGCTGTATTAATTTTCATGTGTTACTTTTTGACTAATATCTTTACTGTAGGTTTGCGCGTTCTGATTTTGTTGTCAGCCATTCTTCAAGAATGCGATTAAACTCGTCAGGATGTTCCATCATGGCTGCATGACCACAGTTCTCAATCCAGTATAAAGTGGAGTTGGGCAATAATTTATTGAATTCCTCAGCAACATCAGGAGGAGTAACTTTGTCGTTTCTTCCCCAAATAATTCCTGTAGGAACGTGCATCTTCGGCAAATCTTTAGCCATGTTATGACGTATGGCGCTTTTGGCGATTGTCAGTGTTTTTATCAGTTTGATTCGGTCATTGACAGTGTTGTAAACATCGTCTATAATTTCTTTTGTCGCAATTTCAGGATTGTAAAAAACATCTTCGGCTTTTTTTCGGATGTATTCATAATCTCCGCGTTTTGGATAACTGTCTCCCATAGCGCTTTCGTAAAGACCTGAACTTCCTGTAATTACTAGCCCTGCAACTCTTTCAGGATACATTTTTGTGAAATACAAAGCAATATGTCCGCCAAGTGAATTTCCAACAAGAATTACTCTGTCAAAACCTTTGTATGTAATAAAGTCTTTCACGTATTTTGAAAAAGCTTTTACATTGGTTTTTAATATGTTTTGTGTGTATAACGGTAATTGTGGAATAACTACTTTATAACCTCTTTTTGGAAAATATTCGGCAACTCCGTCGAAATTACTTAAACCTCCCATTAATCCGTGCAAAATAATAATTGGAGTTCCTTCTCCAGCTTCAAAATACTCGTATTTACCGTCCTTTTTTAAGTTATCCACTGTTTTTCAGTTTGTTTATTCGTTTATATCGCAAATATAGAATTAAAAAGTGAAATAAGAATTTTTGCCTTTTATTTCTTACTTCAGGCACTTTTATGTGTTGATAAGTTAACTGGTTAATTTTCAATGGATAATATCTTTTTAAAATTGCATTTGGTTGAACTAAAGTTATAATTAACTTTAAAAATTGTGTTTTTTTTAAGAATAATTTTCAAAATGAATTGAAAGGCTGATAAAATTTCATAAAACTAAAAAGCATTAAAAATTAATTAAGCACTTCTTTTTGTTTTAAAACGGTAAAACTTATCAACAAAGTGGTAATTTGTGGTAAAATGTGGTAAATAATTTTTTATATTTGTCCATTATCCAATAAAATCATAACTGCTTGAATACCATCATAGGAACATATGAATGTAAGGTTGATTCTAAAGGTAGGCTCATGTTGCCTGGTCCTTTGAAGAAGCAATTGACTGCATCATTGCAAGATGGTTTTGTATTGAAGCGTTCTGTTTTTCAGCAATGCCTGGAATTATATCCAATGCAGGAGTGGGATTTGATGATGCAAAAAATCAATAAACTGAACAGGTTTGTAAAAAAGAACAATGATTTTATACGTCGTTTCACGGCAGGTGTGAGAGTTGTCGAAATTGATGCGACCGGGCGATTACTGATCCCAAAAGATCTGGCTGTTTTTGCTTCAGTTTCAAAGGATATTGTGGTGTCTTCTGCGGTTAATATTGTTGAGATTTGGGATAAAGAGCTGTATGAAAAAGCGATTGATGATTCTGTAGTTGATTTTGCTGATTTAGCTGAGGATGTAATGGGAAATATAAATGACGATGACAATGGAATATCATAATCCGGTTTTGCTGAAAGAAACTGTTGACGGTTTAAATATTAAGCCGGACGGTATATATGTTGATGTGACTTTTGGTGGAGGCGGTCATTCTAAAGAGATTTTGTCCCGATTGGGAGAGAATGGAAAGCTATTTGGTTTTGACCAGGATGAAGATGCTTGGGAAAATGCTTTGCCTGATGAAAGGTTTACATTGATTCAGGAAAATTTCAGGTATATCAAACGATTTTTGCGTTTCAACGGAATTAAAAAAGTAGATGGAATTTTAGCTGATCTTGGTGTTTCATCTCACCAGTTTGATGTGGCTGAAAGAGGTTTTTCCACCCGTTTTGATGCCGGACTGGACATGAGGATGAGTAAAAAAAATGTGTTGAGTGCTTTTCAGGTGGTGAACGAATATGATGAAGCAAATCTAAAGCGCATTTTTTATGAATATGCCGAATTGAGTAATGCCCCAGCCATAGCAAGAGTTATTATTGAAGCACGCGAAAAAGAAGCTATCGTTAATACGGAAGATCTGAAGCAAGTTTTAGCGCGGTTTTTGCCTAATCATAAGGCGCATAAAATTTTAGCGCAAATCTATCAAGGGATCCGTATTGAAGTAAATCAGGAAATGGAAGCTCTGAAAGAGTTTTTAGAGCAATCATTGGAAATATTAAATGAAGGCGGAAGATTAAGCGTAATTTCCTATCATTCTTTGGAAGACAGGTTGGTTAAAAGGTTTATGAAAAACGGATTGTTTGAAGGAGAGCCGGAACGTGATTTTTTCGGAAGGTTTGAAGTTCCGTTCAAGTTAATTGGGAAAATGATTATTCCTTCAAACGAGGAAATTAAAATAAATAATCGGGCCAGAAGTGCCAAACTAAGGATAGCAGAAAAGAAATGATGAAAAACGGAATTTATAGCATATTAAAAGCAAGATTTCTAGTCAATGAGGACTCAGTTAAAAACTGGAGATTCATTGTTTTTTTGATTTTACTGGCTATAATAATGATTGCAAATACGCACAGTTACGAGAAAAAAATTTATCAGATTTCTGATCTGACTAACGAAGTAAAAGAATTGCGTTCGGAATTTGTAGATCGCCGTTCGGAATTAATGAAAATAAAAATGGAATCTACGGTGGCAGCAAAAATGGAAGAAAATGGAATTTTGCCTTCATCGGTTCCACCCAAAAAAATAAAAGTAATCAAAGAGAAAACAGCTTTAGAAAAACTATGGCAGTAGAAAATAGAAATATTTTAAAACGAATATATGTCGTTGCTTTGGTTATCCTGATTATGGTAACGGCAATAGGCGTAAAGCTCACTAACATACAGTGGGTTGAAGGCGACTATTACCGAAAATTAGCCAAAGAACGTTCCGTAAAAAACTTTGTAATTCCGGCTAATCGAGGCAACGTGTACTCGTCTGACGGAAGTTTGCTGGCGACCTCTATACCTAATTATACTATCCGTTTTGATGCATTAGCGCCAAGCAAAGAGAATTTTGATGAAAATATAAAAGCATTATCGGATTCGCTTTCGGTTTTATTGGGTAAATCCAGTTCGGGTTATTTGAATGAATTCCGAAAAGCAAGAGCGAATAAACACAGGTATTTTCTTGTTGCCCGAGATTTGAGTTATACAGAATACATGACTATTAAAGGCTTTCCTTTATTTAATCTTGGAGCTTATAAAGGCGGAATGATTACAGAACAGGAAACGGTTCGTGAGCATCCGATAGGTAAAATTGCTGCTAGAACAATTGGTTATGAGCGTTATGATGAAAATGGAGATTTAAAACCTGTTGGGATAGAAGGAGCGTTTGGGTATTACCTTAATGGAAAAGACGGAAAAATTTTAAAGCAAAAAATTTCGAAAGGACAATGGAAGCCTATTCGTGATAACAATGAAGTAGAACCGCGTGACGGCTATGACATTGTTTCAACAATTGATGTTTATGTACAGGATATTGCACACCACGCTTTATTAAAGCAATTGGAGCTTTATGAAGCAGAACATGGTTGTGTAGTAGTTATGGAAACTAAAACAGGAGCTGTAAAAGCGATTTCAAATTTAGGAAGAGCTAGTGATGGTTCTTATTATGAAACTATTAATTATGCAATTGCAGAATCTCACGAACCAGGATCAACATTCAAATTAGTTGATTTAATAGCATTGTTAGATGATGATAAAATTGATACTTCAAAAGTCTATGACAGTAAAGGAGGAGAAATAGCATACTATGGAAGAAAAGTTCGTGATTCCCATGAAGGAGGTTATGGAAAAGTTTCTTTAGCAAGAGGATTTGAAGTTTCTTCAAACACCATAATGGTTCAGGCCGTTTATGAAAATTATAAAAGCAACCCAAAACAGTTCGTAGACAGAATTAATAATCTGGGCTTAAACAAGCCTCTTGGGTTACCATTTAAAGGTGAGGGAGTTCCCAAAATACCACAACCCGGTCAACGCGGCTGGAATGGGATTTCCCTGCCCTGGATGGCTTTCGGATATGGAGTTTCTGTAACACCGTTGCAAACACTGACATTGTATAATGCGGTGGCAAACAATGGAGAAATGGTAAAACCAATGTTCGTGCAAGAAGTAAAAGAATGGAATAAAACGATAAAAAAATTCGATAAAAAAGTTATCAATCCAAATATCTGCTCTGAGGAAACCTTAAAAAAGGTAAGAGCTGTTTTAGAAAATGTAGTTAAAAAAGGGACGGGCTCGAAGCTTTATTCAAAAGATTTTTCAATGGCTGGTAAAACAGGAACAGCACAGGTGGGCTATAACAGAGCAGATGGAAATATGAATATGTATTATGCATCTTCTTTCGTAGGTTATTTTCCAGCTGATCAGCCAAAATATTCTTGCATTGTTGTGATTCATAAGCCAAATACTTCAATGAATAATTATTATGGTGCTGATGTTGCCGGACCAGTTTTTAAAAGGATTGCACAAAAAGTATTTACCGATGTGCCTTCAACTAATGAAGTGAAAAACTTGAAAAAACACAATGTCCTTCAGGATAAAGATTATGTTACTTACAACGATAAGTTAAACAAAAAGCCAAATACAATTCCTAATTTAAAGGGAATGTCAGGTATGGATGCTGTCGCTTTACTCGAAAATCTGGGTATGAAAGTAAAAGCAATTGGTATTGGAAAAGTGAAAAAACAATCCATTCAGCCAGGTCAGCCTATTTTAAAAAACAACACTATAATTTTAGAATTATCATAATGATTTTAAAAGAAATATTATATAAAGTCGCTATCGAAGCTGTTCACGGTTCAACAGATGTTGAAGTGAATGCGATTCATTTTGATTCCCGAAAAATTGAATCGAATGATGCTTTTGTGGCTATTCGCGGTACCGTTTCAAATGGCCACGATTTCATTGATAAAGCCATTTCTTTAGGAGCTTCTACAATTATTTGTGATGAACTTCCATCGAATTTATTGGGACAAATCACCTATGTAAAGGTTAAAGATACAAACGAAGCGCTGGCTTATCTGGCGGCTAATTTTTATGATAACCCTTCGCAAAAGCTGCAATTGGTTGGTATAACAGGAACTAATGGGAAAACTACGATAGCGTCTCTTTTATACCAATTATTCAAAAAGGCAGGTTATAAAGTCGGGTTGCTTTCTACAGTGAAAATTCTGGTTGATGAAGTCGAATATAAGGCAACACATACCACACCTGATTCGCTTACGATAAATTATTACTTGAATGAAATGATAGAAGCCGGCTGCGATTATTGTTTTATGGAAGTGAGCTCGCATGGAATTCATCAAAAGCGTACCGAAGGATTGCATTTTGTTGGAGGGGTTTTTACAAATCTGTCACACGATCATTTAGACTACCATCCGACATTTGCCGAATACCGTGATGTGAAAAAATCATTTTTTGATAATTTGCCTAAAAACGCTTTTGCCATTTCAAATACCGATGACAAAAACGGGACTGTAATGCTTCAGAATTCAAAGGCAAAAAAACTCACATATGCTTTAAAAACATATGCAGATTACAAGGCGGTGATTATCGAAAACCAATTAAGCGGATTGTTGTTGAAAATTAACGAACAGGAAGTTTGGGTTCGGTTAATAGGAACTTTCAACGCGTATAATTTATTAGCGATTTATGCTGTAGCAATTGAGTTAGGTATTGAAAAATTAGATGCATTGCGATTGTTGTCCGAATTGGAAAGTGTTTCCGGCCGATTCCAGTTTATTGTTTCCAAAGAGAAAATCACAGCAATTGTAGATTATGCACATACGCCTGATGCACTCGAAAATGTATTAAGCACTATCAATGATATACGGACCAAAAACGAACAGTTAATCACGATTGTGGGTTGTGGCGGAGACAGGGATAAAACCAAAAGACCAATAATGGCAAACATCGCTGCCGAAATGAGTACGACGGCTATTTTAACTTCGGATAATCCGAGAACTGAAAATCCGGAAACGATTATTGCTGAAATGGAAGCTGGAATTTCAGCTGTCAATTTTAAAAAGTACATGTCAATTACAGACAGGAAACAAGCTATAAAAACGGCTTGTCAATTGGCACAGCCCAATGATATTATCCTCATTGCAGGAAAAGGGCATGAAACGTATCAGGAAATTAACGGTGTTCGTCATGATTTCGATGATATGAAGATCGTTAAGGAAATTTTAGAACAACTAAACAAATAACCAAAAATATGCTATACTATTTATTTGAATATCTAGATAAGACTTTAGACGTTCCGGGAACGGGAGTTTTTCAGTATATCACTTTCAGATCGGCACTGGCAATCATATTGTCACTGCTGCTGTCAACTATTTTTGGTAAACGTGTTATTAACTATCTGCGTCGTCAGCAAGTTGGAGAAACCGTAAGAGAATTGGGACTTCAAGGACAAGTTGAAAAAGCAGGAACACCAACGATGGGTGGATTGATTATTATTTTTTCAACATTAGTTCCGGTGGTTTTGTTAGCAAAGCTGGATAATATCTATGTTATTCTTTTAGTTGTCACTACACTTTGGATGGGAACAATTGGATTTATTGATGATTACATTAAAATATTCAAAAAAGACAAACAAGGATTAAAAGGGATTTTTAAGGTAATTGGCCAAGTAGGATTAGGGATTATTGTTGGTGCCACACTGTATTTTCATCCTGGTGTTACTATTCGTAAAGAAGTTACAAAAAACAATATTGTTGTGGTAAATGCCACTCAAAATACGATCAATCCGGTTTCATTAGAAGAGAAATCGACGGCTACTACTATTCCTTTCTTTAAAAATAATGAATTTGATTACGCCGAATTGTTAGCCTGGACAGGTGACGATTATCAAAACTACGCCTGGCTGATTTTTATACCAATTGTGATTTTTATCATCACAGCGGTGTCAAACGGAGCTAATCTTACAGATGGTATTGATGGTCTTGCGGCAGGAACTTCTGCCATTTCGGTCATCGCACTGGGTGTTTTTACCTTCGTATCAGGAAATATTATTTTCTCCAATTACCTGAATATTATGTTTATTCCTAATTCGGGAGAAATGACGGTCTTTATTGCTGCTTTTGTAGGGTCATTGATCGGCTTTCTATGGTATAACAGTTATCCTGCAGCCGTTTTTATGGGAGACACAGGAAGTTTAACCATTGGTGGAATCATCGCAGTTTTAGCCATTGCAGTTCGAAAAGAAATGCTTATTCCGGTTATCTGCGGCATATTTTTGGCTGAAAATCTATCGGTTGTCATGCAGGTAATGTATTTTAAATATACAAAGAAACGTTTTGGCGAAGGCAGAAGAATTTTCTTAATGTCACCATTACATCATCATTACCAAAAGAAAGGCTATCATGAAAGTAAAATCGTGACTCGCTTTTGGATTGTCGGAATCTTATTGGCTATTGTGTCAATTGTAACCTTAAAACTAAGATAGCATATGAGATTAGTAGTTTTAGGTGGAGGAGAAAGCGGTGTAGGTACTGCAATTCTCGGTAAGAAAAAGGGATACGAAGTTTTTGTATCCGATTTTGGAAAAATTAAAAATAACTATAAAGAAGTGCTGATTCTTCATAAAATTAAATTTGAAGATGAACAGCACACAGAAGAATTGATTCTGAACGCTGATGTGGTAATGAAGAGTCCCGGAATTCCGGATAAGGCACCCATCATCAAAAAGCTAAAAGAGAAAAACATTCCTGTCATTTCTGAAATTGAATTTACAAACCAGTTTACAAACGCTTTAACAGTCGGAATCACTGGAAGTAACGGTAAAACTACCACAACAATGCTAACGTATCATTTGCTGAAACAAGGCGGATTGAATGTGGGTTTGGCCGGAAACATCGGTAAGAGTTTTGCCTGGCAGGTTTCAGAAGATAAACATGATGTTTATGTGCTGGAATTAAGCAGTTTTCAATTGGACGGAATAATAAATTACAAGCCGCACATTGCCATAATTACAAATATAAGCCCTGATCATTTAGACAGGTATAATTATAATTATGATGAATATATAGCTTCAAAATTCAGAGTGACCATGAATCAGACGGAAGAAGATTACCTGATTTATGATGCGGATGATGAAGCCATCAATAATTGGCTGAAAAACAACAAGACAAGAGCACAACTAGTTCCGTTTTCATTGACAAAACAATTTGAAATCGGAGCTTTCGAAACAGAAAAAAATATCAATATCAATACCAACAACGACCCCTTTGTTATGCCAACATCACACTTATCTTTAGAAGGAAAACACAACGTAAAAAACGCCTTAGCTGCTTCATCGGTGGCACAATTATTAAAAATCAGGAAAGCAACTATTCGAGAGAGTTTATCTGATTTTCAAGGTGTTGAACATCGTTTGGAGAAAGTATTGAAGATCCAGAACGTACAATATATCAATGATTCAAAAGCAACAAACGTAAACGCTACTTTTTTTGCACTTGACAGCATGACAACTCCAACGGTTTGGATTGTCGGCGGTGTTGATAAAGGAAACGATTACGCAGAATTGATGGCTTTGGTGAATGAAAAAGTAAAAGCTATTATTTGCCTTGGAATTGATAATAAAAAAATCATTGATGCTTTTGCAGATGTTGTTGATGAATTGGTTGAAGTTACCTCTATGACCGAAGCGGTAAGACAAGCCTACAGAATAGCTGAAAAAGGGGATTCTGTGTTATTATCGCCAGCGTGTGCAAGTTTCGATTTGTTCGAAAATTACGAAGACAGAGGAAGGCAATTCAAACAAGCTGTTCAGAATTTATAATACAGCAATAATTAAAAGAAAATAGTTTAATCGACTAAATATAGAAAATGAAAACGCTAATACATAATCTTAAAGGAGATAAGGTCATCTGGTCATTCGTGGCGCTTTTGGCGTTATTTTCATTTATGCCGGTATACAGCGCAAGTAGTAACTTAGCGTATCTCAAACATGGTACAGGAAATACGCTGGTATATTTAATTAAACATTTCGTGCATCTTCTAATGGGTTTCATTATTATGTACCAGATGCAAAAAATACCTTACCATTATTTCAGGAGTTTATCCAGAATTTTATTGCCGTTGGCCTGGATATTGCTGGTTTATACTTTGCTTAAAGGAACTATGATTGAAGGAGCAAATGCCAGCCGATGGATACAAGTTCCGTTTTTAGGAATTACTTTTCAACCTTCTGCTTTTGCTTCCATTTCGTTGCTGCTTTTTGTAGCGAGGTATTTGTCTAAAACCGAAGTCGAAGAAATGACATTCAAGAAATCATTATTAGAACTTTGGGCACCGGTTTTCTTTACCCTGATGTTGATTTTACCAGCCAATTTCTCTACTACAGCTTTGATTTTTTCTATGGTTTTGATGTTGACTTTTATAGGTAAATATCCAATTAAAAATATAGGAATCATCGTTGGTTTCGGAATCGTGTCGTTTGCGTTCTTTGTTTTGATTGTTAAAGCATTTCCGGATGCATTTCCTAATCGTGTAGACACCTGGATAAGTCGTATTGAGAATTTTACTTCTGACAAGCCTGGTGAAGATGATTACCAAATAGAAAAAGCCAAAATAGCCATTGCTTCCGGAGGAATTTACGGGTTAGGTCCCGGGAAAAGTATTCAGAAAAACTTTTTGCCACAGTCTTCTTCCGATTTTATTTTTGCCATTATAATAGAAGAATTCGGGCTTTTCGGTGGATTTGTAGTGATGTTTTTATATCTGATGCTTTTCATCCGATTCATAATTGCATCCTACAAAGCCCCGACATTATTCGGTAAATTAATTGTCGCCGGATTGGGCTTTCCCATCATTTTTCAGGCATTTATAAATATGGGAGTAGCTGTCGAATTATTACCTACAACAGGACAGACATTGCCTTTAATAAGTAGTGGAGGAACATCTATCTGGATGACGTGTGCTGCACTCGGTATTATTTTGAATGTGACTAAAAAAGAAGAAGAAATTGTTCAGGAGAATCTCGAAAAACAACAACGAGACGAAGCCCTGCAAAAATTAATTGATAGACAATTAGAAGAAGATAAAGAAACTGTTGAAGAAAATTATTCGATTGAAGACCATGCGATTAATCCAATGAATGCTGTTTTGAATAAATAATTTAAATGATGAAAGACAATCCGAAATTTATAATCAGCGGAGGCGGAACAGGAGGGCATATTTATCCTGCAATTGCCATTGCCAACGAATTGAAAACCCGCTATCCTAAAGCTGAAATTCTTTTTGTAGGTGCCAAAGATAAAATGGAAATGCAAAAAGTGCCTCAGGCAGGTTATCCAATTAAAGGTTTATGGATTGCCGGCATTCAGCGAAAATTAACATTGCAAAATGCTATGTTTCCAATAAAATTAATATCAAGTTTGGTTAAATCTTTTGGAATCATAAAACAATTTAAGCCGGATGTCGTTATTGGAACCGGAGGATTTGCAAGTGGAGCCGTTTTAAAGGTAGCTTCCATGATAGGAATCCCTACTGTAATTCAGGAGCAAAATTCGTATCCGGGCATTACCAATAAATTACTGGCTAAAAAAGCCAATAAAATTTGTGTAGCGTACGAAAATTTGGAGCGATTTTTTCCAAAAGAAAATATGATTTTAACTGGAAATCCGGTACGTCAGGATTTGATTTCGGTAGAGGAGAAAAGAGGAGAAGCTTTGGCATATTTTAATTTGGATGCATCCAAAAAAACAATGCTGATTTTGGGAGGAAGTCTAGGTGCAAAAAGAATTAACAAATTGATTTCGAAAGAATTAGATTGGTTATTAACGCAAAATGTTCAAATTATTTGGCAGTGCGGGAAACTGTATTTTGAAGAGTTTAAGCATTTTTCAGATAGAGAAAATGTTCAGGTTTTAGCATTTATCGATAGAATGGACCTGGTTTATGCTGCTGCTGACATCGTGATTTCACGTTCTGGCGCTTCTTCGGTTTCTGAATTGTGTTTGGTGGGAAAACCGGTTGTCTTTATTCCTTCTCCAAATGTTTCGGAAGATCATCAGACTAAAAATGCACTGGCCATTGTTGAGAAACACGGTGCTATTTTATTGAAAGAATCGGAATTGGAATCAGAATTTAGTCTTGTTTTTGAATCCTTATTAAAGGATCAGGGAAAACAGGATGATTTAAGTAAAAATATTACAGCATTGGCTTTGCCAAACGCAACAAAACAAATTGTTGACGAAATAGTTAAGTTAATCAAATAAAAGAAAATGAATTTAAACCAAATACATAACGTTTATTTTATAGGTATCGGAGGCATCGGAATGAGTGCCTTGGCTCGTTATTTTAAAGCCATTGGTAAAAACGTATCTGGTTACGATAAAACGCCTACTATATTAACAAATGAATTGATTGAAAGTGGTATTTCGATTCATTTTGAGGATAGTATCGATTTAATCCCTAAAGATTATTTTGCAGAAAATACGTTGGTAATTATCACGCCTGCAGTTCCGAAATCACATTCGGAATGGAATTATTTTCTTGAGAGGGATTATGTGGTTAAAAAAAGAGCTGAAGTATTAGGGATTATCACAAAAGACACTTTTTGTTTTGCGGTTGCCGGAACCCACGGAAAAACAACAACATCGAGTATTCTTGGGCATATCTTGTATGAGAGCGGTGCCGATGTGACTTCTTTTCTTGGCGGAATAGTCGAAAATTACAATTCCAATTTAATCGGAACAGGAAAAACCGTTACCGTAGTTGAAGCGGATGAATTTGATCGTTCTTTTCTGCATTTGCATCCAAATATCGCCTGTGTAACCTCAATGGACGCAGATCATCTGGATATTTATGGCGATGATGAGGCAATTAAAGCTTCATTTAAAGAATTTGCAGACAAAGTTGCTGATAAAAATGATCTTTTTGTAATCAACGGTTTGCCTTTGGAAGGCATTACGGTTGGAGCAAACGACGATTCGAAATTTGTAGCTCATAACATCAGGATTGAAGATGGTTGGTACGTATTTGATGTAAAAACACCAACCGAAAATATAAAAGATTTAAGATTCGGCTTGCCGGGAAAACACAACTTAACCAATGCTTTGCTGGCTTTAGCAATGGCTCGAACTTTCGGAACCCCAACCGAATCCATTGCTAAAGCACTAGCAACCTTTAAAGGGGTAAGACGTCGTTTTTCTTTCCAGATCAGAAAACCGGATTTTGTATATATTGATGATTATGCACATCATCCAACAGAAATTAATGCAGTGCATCAGGCAGTTTCCGAATTGTATCCGGGACAAAAAGTACTGGCGGTTTTTCAGCCGCATTTGTTTAGCAGAACTAAAGATTTTGCAGATGACTTTGCGAAAAGTTTATCGCAATTTGACGAAGTTCTACTGTTGGATATCTATCCGGCGAGAGAATTGCCTATGGAAGGTGTCACATCCCAATGGTTGTTGAATAAAATAGAGAACCCAAATAAGAAATTAGTTCAGAAAAATGAATTGATTTCCTTGTTAAAGGCCTCAGATGCTCCTGTAATTGTTACAATTGGCGCTGGGGATATCGGAGAAATGGTTTCAGAAATAAAAAATGCTTTGGATGCGAAATAATATTTTGATAAATATTCAGCTTGTCGCCATTTTAGGATTGGTGGTTTTTTTGTATTCATTTACTTCAAAAAGGAATGAACACAGAAAAATTTCGAAACCGGTTATTGAATTTTTAGATTCTGAAAGTCCGTTCGTAACTCATGAAATGGTTAATAAGTTGTTGATAGAAAATTTTGGAGGCACTTCCACTATCCAAAAAGATGACCTAGATTTGAAGAATATTGAGCAAACTATCAATAAACACAGCATGATTGATAATTCAGAGGTGTATGTGAGCGTTGATGGGAAGTTAGAAACGATAGTCAAACAAAAGACCCCAATTGCTAGAGTTTTTAACAATAATACGTCCTTCTATATTGATTATAAGGGAGGTAAGATGCCTCTTTCAAGTAATTTTACGGCGAGAGTTCCGCTTGTTTATGGCGATATTAACAATGCTTATAGCAAGAATTGTGTGGAGCTTTTGCAGGCAATTTATAACGATGATTTTTTGAAAAAAAACATCATCGGGCTTAAAATTTTACCTGATGGAAGCGTAATTATGAAGAATAGAAATTATAGTTATGATATTGATTTTGGAAGAACCATTCAAATGGAAAGAAAATTTAATAACTATAAAGCGTTTTTTCAAAAAGCTGTACAAGACACTTTGATAGATTCATATAAGAGAATTAATTTGAAATTTACCAAACAAGTGGTTTGTACAAAATAAATTAGTATGGAAAGAGAGAATATAGCAGTAGGACTTGATATAGGTACAACGAAAATTGTAGCTATGATAGGCAAGAAAAATGAGTATGGAAAGCTAGAAATTTTAGGCGTCGGAAAATCTAAAAGTCTCGGTGTGGCCAGAGGTGTGGTAAATAACATTACACAAACCATCCAATCTATCCAGGAGGCAATTGCGGAAGCGGAGAATGATTCAGGATATAAAATAAAAGATGTTGTTGTTGGTATTGCCGGACAGCATATTCGTAGCATTCAGCACAGTGATTATATTTCGAGGAGCAATCCGGAAGAAGTAATAAGTGAGCACGATATTGATGTTTTAATCAATCAGGTTCAAAAATTAGCGATGTTGCCGGGTGAGGAAATTATTCATGTGCTGCCACAGGAATTTAAAATTGATGGGCAATCTGAAATAAAAGAGCCTATCGGAATGTACGGCGGACGTCTGGAAAGCAGTTTCCATGTTGTTGTCGGGCAGGCATCGTCAATCAGAAATGTGGGACGTTGCATTAAAAGTTCAGGGCTTGATTTGTCAGGATTAACTTTAGAACCATTGGCCTCGGCAGATGCTGTTTTAAGTCAGGAAGAGAAAGAAGCCGGTGTGGCTTTGATTGATATAGGCGGAGGAACAACAGATTTAGCCATTTTTAAAGACGGAATTATCCGTCATACGGCGGTTGTGCCTTTTGGAGGAAATGTAATTACAGAAGATATTAAAGAAGGCTGCTCGATTATCGAGAAACAAGCGGAATTGTTAAAAGTAAAATTTGGTTCTGCCTGGCCGGGAGAAAATAAAGACAACGAAATTGTATCTATTCCTGGTTTACGCGGAAGAGATCCGAAAGAAATTTCGTTAAAGAACCTGTCAAAAATAATACACGCCCGCGTGGTAGAGATTATTGAGCAGGTGTATACGGAAATCAAAGCGTACGGACATGAAGATCCTCGTAAGAAATTAATTGCAGGGATTGTTCTGACAGGTGGTGGCTCACAGTTGAAGCATATCAAGCAATTGGTAGAATACATCACAGGAATGGATACCCGTATTGGTTATCCAAACGAACATTTGGCAGGGAATTCCAATGAAGAAATTTCAAGTCCATTGTATGCGACTGCTGTTGGTTTGGTTATGAATAGCGTTCGCAATAACACGGTAAGCGCTGTGCCGCAGGACAATTACATTCCTGAGCCGGTTTTGATTCAGAAGCCGACAATTGCTGAGCGGGAAGTCATCCAGCAGGAAGCAGAAAAAATATTAGAGGAAGCTAAAGCAGACTCAAGAAGTACCGAAAAAACGATTCGTAAATCCTTTTTCGACAAGTATATAGATAAAATTAAAGATTTCTTAGACAACGCCGAGTAATCGTCCGTTGTTGCATATAATACAATAATAAAAACCAAATAGTATGGAAAGCAACTCAGAATTTGGAAGCATTTCATTTGATTTACCAAAAAACCAATCAAATGTAATCAAAGTAATTGGAGTAGGTGGCGGAGGTAGTAATGCTATTAACCACATGTTCAAACAAGGTATTAAAGGTGTGGATTTTGTGGTTTGTAACACAGATTCACAGGCTTTAGATAACAGCGCTGTGCCAAATAAAATTCAGTTGGGTATCAACCTGACCGAAGGAATGGGTGCTGGAGCGAATCCGAATGTAGGACAGCAATCAGCTATTGAGAGTATTGAGGATATCGAAAAAATGTTGGATGGAAATACTAAAATGATTTTCATTACAGCCGGTATGGGTGGAGGAACCGGAACAGGAGCTGCACCGGTAATTGCCCAATTGGCCAAAGAAAGAGATATTCTTACTGTTGGAATCGTAACTATTCCTTTTCAATTTGAAGGAAAAGTACGTTCTGAACAAGCTTTATTAGGAGTAGAAAAATTAAGAAAACAAGTAGATTCGCTTATTGTTATCAATAATAACAAATTAAGAGAAGTATACGGAAATCTTGGTTTCAAGGCAGGTTTCTCTAAAGCTGACGAAGTGTTGGCGACTGCTTCGCGCGGAATAGCCGAAGTAATTACACATCACTACACGCAAAATATCGATTTAAAAGATGCTAAAACAGTACTTTCAAACTCAGGTACTGCCATTATGGGTTCTGCAACAGCTGAAGGTGAAAATAGGGCTAAAGATGCCATTATTTCAGCATTGGATTCTCCATTGTTAAACGATAATAAAATTACAGGTGCCAAAAACGTATTGTTGCTTATTGTTTCTGGAACTAACGAAATTACTATCGATGAAATCGGAGAGATCAATGATCATATCCAGGTAGAAGCAGGATTCAACGCCAATATTATTATGGGAGTTGGTGAAGACGAAACACTTGGAGACTCCATTGCGGTGACAATTATTGCCACTGGTTTTTGTGTAGAACAACAAAACGAGATCGTTAATACGGAGCCTAAAAAAATAATCCATGCTTTAGAGGACGAACAGAAAATCGTTCGTGATCTAACGCAAAAATTCGAAGCAAAAGGATTTGATTTTTCATCAAATGGAATAACAGAAAACCCGATTGTTGCAGAAACTCCAAAAGAAGAAGAAAAAATTGTTTTTTCTTTAGAAGAAGAGATTCCGGATATGGTTGAACCTATTTTTGCTATGGATTTGGTTCCAACAACCGAATTGATTAAAAATCTGGATGTTACTTTCGAAATTGTTTCAGCAAAAAGTATTGAGGCAAACAATTTCTATTTCACTTCACCGGAAGTAAAAGAAATTGAAGTTGTCGATCCGCAATTTGTAGTAAAAGAACAGGATCAGATTGCACTTACTTTTGATTTGCCAATTCAGAAAGTGCAGGAAACAGTAAATACTGATAAACTGATTTTCGATTTGACAAACGAAATCAAAGAGATAAAAGTTAATGAAGCTGTAGAATTTGTTCCGATAACTGAGGTGACTCAAAACGGAGTAATCAAACATTCGTTGGAAGAATACATGGATATTGAAAACCATTTATTCGAATCTAAAAAGGTAGAGAATACAGTAGTTGAAACGACTCCTGAAGAGCTGAATATTACTGTTAAAAAAGTAGATATTGAGCCACAATACGCTACTCAAAATCCGGTAAACGATATTTCTCCTGTAGAAATGTCAATCGAAGATTCTCTGAAAATGAGAGCTGAAGAGCGCCGTCGTAAGATGAAAGAATTCAATTATAAATTTCATAACAATGCAGCACGCGTTGATGAATTTGAAAAAGAGCCGGCATACAAACGAATGGGGATAGATATTTCAAACAATCCTATAGACAATAACAGATCGCGTCTGTCACTGGGGTTAGATAGTAACGACGATGTTCAGTTGCGTTCTAATAACTCCTTTTTGCACGACAACGTAGATTAACTATCGCAAACTAAACTTTGATAACCCGAAATTTCTAATGATTTTTCGGGTTATTTTTTATCGCTACAAGGTGCGAAGCAATCTAAATTTCACTAAATTTGCGTGCCTGATCCTGCTGTACGTTTCAAGCTTTTTTCGCAAAATGCTTTTTTCTAAAAACTGTAAAGAGCTTCCTTCGGTCGCTTTTCCACTTTAAGAAAAAATCCATTTTCTCTCAAAAGGCTTTTTACTTCCATCAGGGGCAAACAGCTAAATAATAACGAATTAGAAAGACATAAAATATGAGCTTATCAACACAAATCATGGACGAAATGAAAAACGCCATGAGAGCAAAAGACACAGTGGCACTAGAAGCATTACGTGCAATTAAATCGGAATTGTTACTTGCTTCAACGGCATCAGGAAGCAAAGAAGAAATCTCAGAGGCAGAAGAAATCAAGATTTTACAGAAATTAGTGAAAATGCGTAAAGACAGTGCTGGTATTTTTACAGAGCAAAACCGTCCGGATCTGGCAGAACCTGAATTGGCGCAAATTGCAGTAATTGAAAAATTTCTTCCAGCACAATTATCAGAAACAGAAGTAGAAGCTATCATTGCAAAAATAATAACTGAAACCGGTGCTTCGGGTATAGCTTCAATGGGGAAAGTAATGGGATTGGCTTCAGCCCAAATTGGCGGCCAGGCAGAAGGAAAAACAATTTCGGCAATCGTTAAGAAACTTTTGGTATAAACAAATAATCGTTTAAATTTGCTCCTCCTTATTATTAGGAGAACAGTAAATTATTGACCGTGTAGTTCAACTGGATAGAATATCAGATTTCGGCTCTGAGGGTTGGGGGTTCGAACCCCTCCACGGTCACTTTTTTTATAGAATATTGCAAAATTTCAGCCTTTATTTCATCAGTTTTTTTGAGAAAATAAAGGCTGAAATTTTTCTCATTTAGACCTGAAATAGTTTTTCATTCACACTTTCCAATAGACAAAATTCAGGATATAATCCGATTGTTTTTTTCGTTTTTCAACGGTACTTTTTTGATTAATCTCGCTCTTCAATTCGGGTTTTTACCACGCTAATTTCCATCTAATATTTGTAAAATTAATAAAGATTTTTGTTGATTACTTTTTCAAAGTGTTAAGTATTAGTGAGATATATTTTAAGTTTTTAACATAAATAATAGGTTCAAAAAGCATAAAATTCCCTTTTTTCATACCGAAAATTAAGAGTTCGTAGTCCTAATCTTATGTTTTTTATCGGTTTTATATGCGTTTTGTCGGTTTTTTGCCTGCTTTTGTCTTTTTAAGTATTATTACGGTTAAACCGTAATAAATATTAATATACTTTTGCGGCAAATGAACAACTCACTAACTAAAATTTCGCCTATGAGTAAAAATACTTTTACAAGGGAAAGATTTGCAAACCCAATACCCGTCTTATTTTATAATAGAGTGCCAGCTCGATCTAAAAATATTTTAGAATATTATAAAAGTGAAAATCGATTTTTTTCTTAAATAAAAGAACGATGAAATTGATGCATATCCAGATTAATTTTCAACTGTAAATTTTCGCCAGACATCCACATCGGATCTGGAAAATAAAAGATGAAAAATTTATCAGGCATGTAGTGTCATTTTATTGCTTTTAAGGAAGAATGTTCAAAACCTAAAAATCAGGAATCAACATAAATTATAAAGTAGTAATTGAAAAGCAAATAAAATGAAGTATAGTAATTACAATTTGGTTGACAATAAAAATAAAATTTCAGCATTGAAAACAGCCGTCAGGAATCTTCTGTTTTTTGTGCTAATCATGGTAAGTTTTGATGCCGCAGCTCAGTTTTATCCTAGGCATTACATTGCACCTGCTGATTGGAATTATTTTACAAATGCAAATGAAATTGTTGTTTGTACTAATTCAGCTTTAACAGCAAACATAACAATTTCCCGAAGTGATGGTACGGTAATTACTTCTGCTTTAACCGCTACTCTGGGTACTCCTGCGGTTTACAGGTTTGCTGCTGCTCCAAATAGTGCTGCTGTTTGGGGACAAAGTACAGTTTTGAATGGCGCAGGTATTATTGTTTCTGCTGATCAGCCAATTTCAGTGAATTTAAGAAATGTTATGTCAGATTCTGGTGGATTTGATGCTTTCATTAAAGGTAATGCTTCTTTATTTAGTTTTGGAAGTTCAGGGATAGGAACAAATTTTAGAGTTGGTTATTACAGGAATGTTGGAGCTGCAGCAGACTTGGGATATTCAATAATGGCAATTGAGAATGCAACTCAGGTTAGTTTAAATGGTGTTAATTTAGTAACCCTAAACGCTGGACAGAGTTATATAATTCCCGGAGCGACAACAGCTATGGGTTCTTTGGTTACAGCGTCGAAAGGTTCTGTTATGACTGTATACAAGCATTTAGATTCTCCAGGAGGTTGCGGAGATGGTACTTATGATCAAATACCTCCGGTTTCTTCATTAGGTTTAGAATATGTTGTATATCGTTCTTCAGGTACAGCTACGCCTGAACAAAATACAGTTGTTGCAACTGAAGCTAATACTGTTGTGACAAATGAAATTTATAATGCTACTACTGGAGCTTTTATTTCTTCTTCAACGACTACATTGGTCAATGCAGGAGATTTTGTTACTTTTTCAAATGGTGATGGTGCTACTGCTTTTTCTGCAAATAGAATATTAGCTACAAAAAAAGTTGTTGTTTATGCCGGTCAGGCGCAATCTTGTGAGGTTGATATCACATCAGTAACTCCAGTGAGTTCTCCCTGTAATGGTTCAAGACTTATTGAGACATACAAATTTAGAAACTATGCATTAGGAAATTTACCCTATTTTGGATATGTTTTGGTTCATGATGCTACTTCTGTTATCTTAGTAAATGGAGTTAACATTGAAACGATTGCTGGAGTTAGGAGACAATTGGGAACATCAGGTTGGTATTTAATTGATTTTACTAATGTGCAGATTTCCAATCCAAATGACATATTGATTACTTGCCCGGTTAATATAGCAGTTTCAATGGTGCAACAAGGTGGGGGGTTTTCAATGTCATCCATTTTTTCAAATTTTGTAAGCCAGCCAGAAATTCCTTCGGTTACATATAACTCAATGGGGTCATGTGTTGATTATCAAGCTTTGTTGACTGCACAATCTGGATATTCAAATTATCAATGGTATTTGAATGATGTTCCAATTTCAGGAGCAAATAGTCAAACTTATACTACATTAGTTTCTGGATCATATTCTTATTCTGCTTTACTTCCTTGTGGTGATAATGTTGTTTCTCCGCCAATTTCAGTAAATATATTGGGCTGTTCAGATGTTTCTGTTGTGAAAACAGTGAATAATCCGACCCCTAATGTAGGCAGTACTGTGACTTTTACAATAACTGCTACAGCAAATGGTCCTCATAATGCTTCAAACGCAGTTGTTAGTGATGTACTCCCGGCAGGGTATACTTTTGTGAGCGCGACTCCATCGGTAGGCACGTGGACGGCTCCGAACTGGACTATCGGCAAT
>NZ_JBOGUT010000004.1:0-102656 GCF_050696275.1 Flavobacterium sp. | reverse complement strand
CTGGCCAATGGAGCTAGTGCGACGCTAACGATCACCGCTACGGTGAATGCTACAGGCCCTTATGCCAATACGGCTACGATCACAGGCGTGGAGAATGATCCTACCCCTGGCAACAATACTTCTACGGTTACCCCAGTCCCAGTGGCTCAGGCAAACCTTAGTGTGGTTAAAACGGTGAATAACCCGGCCCCTAATGTAGGTGGTACGGTGATCTTTACCATCACCGCAGGCAATGCAGGACCAAGCGCTGCTACAGGAGTGAGTGTGAACGATGTACTCCCGGCAGGGTATACTTTTGTGAGCGCGACTCCATCGGTAGGCACGTGGACGGCTCCGAACTGGACTATCGGCAATCTGGCCAATGGAGCTAGTGCGACGCTAACGATCACCGCTACGGTGAATGCTACAGGCCCTTATGCCAATACGGCTACGATCACAGGCGTGGAGAATGATCCTACCCCTGGCAACAATACTTCTACGGCAATAACAATACCAATAAGTGTAATTGATGCAGTGATTGACCCAGCTGTTACGGTAAGTTCCGGCGCAGGTGTCACTGTTGTACCAGGCAGTGTGATTGGCAACGATACTTTAAACGGTATTTTGGTTACTACTACCAATACGAATGTAACTCCTGTTATTGCAGGACCACTAAGTGTGGATGCGGATGGCGTGATTACAGTTGCACCAAACACCCCATCGGGTACGTATGTTGTGACGTATCAATTGTGTGAAACCGATCCAGGCACAGGACTGAACATCGTTCCTGCGAATTGTGATACGACTACAGCTACAGTTATTGTATTGAATCCAATCGATGCTGATGATGATGAAGAGACAACCACAGCGGGATCTGTTGGTGTTGTAGGTATTCTTAATATACTCGGCAATGATACTCTTAGCGGTGCTAGCACTGATTTGACACAAGTAACACTAACAGTCGTAACACCAGATCCAACAGGACACATAGTTTTAAACCCGAATGGAACTGTAGATGTATTACCGGGAACTCCGGCAGGAACCTACACCATTACATATCAAATTTGTGAAAACGGAGCAGTTCCAGCGAATTGCGATACTGCAACGGTAACGATTATTGTGAGTACTAATGAAGATCTTGACATTTACAATCACGTAACTCCAAATGGAGATGGTGATAATGAAGTGTTCTTTATTGACGGGATAAATAAATATCCGGATAATACTGTAGAAATTTATAACAGATGGGGCGTTTTAGTATTTGAAGTTTCGGGTTATAATAATACGGATAAAGCATTCAGAGGAGTATCTGATGGACGAGTAACAGTTAACAGACTTGAAGATTTACCCGAAGGAACTTATTACTATATCTTAAGATATAAGAAGCCTAGCGGTGAAGCCAAAGAAAAAGCAAGTTATTTGTATATTAATAGATAAATATAATTTCCCCAGACTTTAAGTTTGGGGGTAATTTTAAAATTGAAAATATGAAATTGAAATTATTACTATTCGGATTCTTTCTAATAAGTGCTTTTGCAAGTGCGCAACAAGAAGCCCAGTACACACAATATATGTACAATACGTCCAATATAAATCCTGGGTATGCAGGATCCCGTGGCGCTTTAAGTGCTTTGATAATGCATAGGAATCAATGGGTTGGGCTAGAGGGAGCGCCAGTAACCAATACACTTACAATACATTCGCCGCTGGGTGATAACAGTAACTTTGGATTGGGATTTTCTGTGGTTAATGATAAATTAGGACCTTCAGATGAGAATGTAGTTTCCATAGATCTTAGCTACACCATTCCAACTTCAGAAAATTTTAAGCTGGCTTTTGGTGTAAAAGGTTCTGCAGACTTCTTTAATGTAGATTTTAATAAACTGAAGATATTCAATCCTAGTGACAATTTGAACAGGCAAAATATCGATAACAGGTTTACGCCAAATATAGGCGCGGGAGTTTTTTGGTACTCCAATAAAACTTACGTAGGATTGTCCATTCCTTATATGTTGGAGAATAGTTATTATGACAATGATATACAATATGTTGCCAGCGACAGAATGCATTTTCATGCCATTGCGGGTCATGTATTTGATTTGAGCGATAACTTGCAATTTAAACCAGCAGTTTTAACTAAAATTGTCAAAGGAGCGCCTTTGCAGGTAGATGTATCGGCCAATTTCTGGTTCTTTGAAAAATTTTCGATAGGCGCAGCTTACAGATGGAGTGCAGCAGTCAGCGGTATGGCCGGTTTCCAAATTTCAGATTCCTGGTTAATAGGTTATGCTTATGATAAAGACACCAGTAGACTTGGTAATTTCAACTCGGGTTCGCATGAAGTATTTTTGAGGTATGAATTGTTCAAAAATTATAAAAAAGTGGTTTCACCTAGGTTCTTCTAATATGTACAGTATGAAAAAAATTATATATATCTTACTTGTAGCTTCTCTGGCAATTGATGCGCATTCACAGACGAAAAAAATAGAGAAAGCAGATAAAAAGTATGGAGATTTGGCCTATGTTGATGCCATTGCTACCTATGAAAAAGTGGCCAATAAAGGGTATAAATCAGTTGACTTATTCCAAAAGTTGGGGAATTCTTATTTTTTCAATGCAAAATTAAAAGAAGCCAACAAATGGTACACGGAATTATTTGCCTTAAATGAAAAAGTCGATCCGGAATACTATTACAGGTATTCAATAACGCTGAAAGCCGTAGAGAATTATTCGAAAGCCAATGAATATATGGATAAGTTTCATCAAATGTCAGCTTCTGATATCAGAGGAAACGAATACAATAAAGAAAAAAAATACTTGGATATTATTGCTAAAAATTCTGGCAGGTACGAAATAAAGCCAACTGGAATAAACTCAAAAATGTCAGATTATGGTACTGCTTTTTACGGAGATAAAATATTGTTTTCCACGTCAAGGGATACTATCGGTTTTGCCAAAGTTAAGACAAAATGGACCAATCATTCCTTCACAAATCTCTATGTAGCTTCCAAAAATGAAGAAGGAGAGCTGTCCAATCCTGAAAAATTCTCAAAAGCAATCAATTCCAAATTTAATGAAGATACACCGGTTTTCACCAAAGATTTAAAGACGGTTTATTTTACCCGGAATAATTTCAATAAAAGAAAGACGGGAACAGATGAAAACAGCATTATACTTTTAAAGCTTTATAAAGCTACTTTAGTAGAAGGCAAATGGGTCGACATTAAAGAACTTCCGTTTAACAGTGACAATTACAGTGTGGCGCATCCAGCGTTGAGTCCAGATGGAAAAACACTGTACTTTGCTTCCAATATGCCAGGAACAAAAGGACAATCAGATTTGTTTAAAGTTGCCATCTTGGAAAATGACACATACGGAGTGCCGCAAAATTTAACCGGTTCGATCAATACAGAAGCCCGCGAAACATTTCCTTTTATCACCAGTGACAACGAATTGTATTTTGCAACCGATGGACATCAGGGATTAGGTGGTTTGGATATTTTTGTAACCAAATTGGACGGAAATGGCATGCCGGGGCAAATCTTGAATATTGGAGCGCCCATAAATGGCAATCTGGATGATTTTGCTTTTATTATTGATAATACGACCAAAAAAGGGTATTTCTCTTCCAACAGAGAAAAAGGAAAAGGATTCGATGATATTTATGCTTTCGAAGAGAAAAAGCCATTGCCAGTTGAAATCAAGCAAGAGCTAGATGGTCAAATTGTCGATTTGGAAACAAAAGAAACCTTGCCAAACACTACCGTTACTTTGTTTGATTCCAATTTTAACGAAGTAGGAAAAGTGACGTCTGATAAAGAAGGCAAATACCATTTTGATGTCAATGCTGGAAATAAATATTATGTAAGGACTGAAAAAGAAGCGTACAACACCAAAGAAACGCCAGTTGAAATACCGAATGTTACCGGGAAAACGGATTTGAATATTGCTTTGGAGAAGAAAATCAAAGAAGTGACCATTGGTTCCGATTTAGCGAAAACTTTTGATATCAAAATTATTTATTTTGATTTGGATAAAGCAGTAATACGAAAGGATGCCGCGGTTGATTTGGCTAAAATTGTCGAGGTGATGAAAGACAATCCAACCATGAAAATCGATGTCAGATCTCATACCGACAGCCGTCAGACAAATGATTACAATCAAAAACTATCTGATAAAAGGGCAAAATCCACTATAGACTGGATGGTCAAAAACGGAATTTCACCAGATCGTATCACCGGAAGAGGATACGGCGAATCGCAACTTATAAATAATTGCGCCGATGGAGTAAATTGTTCTGAAGAAGAACACCAGCTCAACAGAAGAAGTGAATTCATCATCACAGCCATGTAATGGTTTGAATAGCATAGCAAAAGCATCCGCAACTTCGGATGCTTTTTTTTTGAAAACCAATCTAACTAGTGTAATATTTGATGTCTTGCGTTTTCTTTGAATAATAAATTTTATATTAGCCACCGTATTTTATTTTCAATCCTAAAAATCTCAAATAGGATTTTAAGAAGCAATAAAAGAACCCATCATGATTGAAAGTATCCCTGTCATAATTATTGCCACTCTTTTTATCTTGGCAACGTCGGTATTCTTCTTTGGCTCTTTTTACCTCGTATTGGAATATATTTACGGTGCTTTTTTTCAGAAGCCGTTTTATGTGCATTTTTATTTAAAGTTAAAAAAACTTCCAGGCAATCAGCTTGATATTTTGAGTGGGCAATTTGAATTTTTTAAAAAACTGCCCCAAAATGAGCAACTATATTTTGAACATCGCGTGGCAGCGTTTCTTGAAAAATATCTCTTTTATGGACGGGAAGGATTGACCGTTACTGATGAAATGAAAGTTAAAATAGCGGCTACTTCTGCGATGCTAACCTTCGGGATGCAAAAATACCTCTACACGGTTTTTGATAAAATAATTTTATATCCAGATATTTATTATTCACAAACTAATAAAGTTTATCACAAAGGAGAGTTTAATCCAAAGCTGAAAACACTGGTTTTTTCATGGAAGCATTTTCAGGAAGGATTTGAATTCGAAAACGACAATTTAAATTTGGGTTTGCATGAATTCGCGCATACTTTGCACTTTCAATGCTTAAGGAATACCAGCATTTCTGCTATCATTTATAGGGTCAATTATGAAAAACTGCTCAAAGAAGTGAACCATAAACCCAATCATGACCGCTTAATTGAATCCGGTTATTTCAGGGAGTATGCCTTTTCGAACCAGTTGGAATTTATTGCGGTTATTTTAGAACATTTTTTTGAAACCCCTGAAAAATTCAAATTATACTTCCCCGAACTGTATCAAAACGTCAAGCGAATGATCAATTATAAAGAATAAAAAACTAGGGACTATTTCTGAATTTAGTGTTAAATAAAAGGCAATCTTTAGCTATACTGGATATTAAAAATTAGTTTTGTTATATAATCTTACAGTTTGCAATAACATTACATAGCGTCCATTATGAAATTAAAGAATATTATATATCTATTACTGGCGATAGTTTTAGGTGGAATGATTTTTTACAGAATAACTGAAAATAAAGGAAAAGAGGAAAGTAACGGAAAAGGCAAAGGAGGAGGAGATAAAAAACCGGCAAAAGTAACCGGAGTTGTTTTAAAAACGCAGGTTTTCTCCGATAATCTTTCGCTTTCGGGTTCAATTGATGCTAACGAACAGGTTGAAATTCGCAGTGAAGTTTCAGGAATTGTAGAAAGCATTAATTTTGAAGAAGGAACTGTCGTTACTAAAGGACAGCAGCTTTTTAAAATTAATGATTTAGAACTTCGTGCCCAACTTTCACAAGCAAAAACAAAACAGGCACTGGCTTCGGAAAACGAAAGAAGAGCCAGATTATTGCTTCAAAAAGAGGCTATTAGTCAAGAAGAATACGATATTGCCAGCGCTGATTTCCGTTCTGCACAAGCGCAAACACAATTAATTCAAGCCCAAATTGCAAAAACTTCGGTCAAAGCGCCTTTTTCGGGGAAAATAGGTTTGCGTTCCATTTCGAAAGGAACGTATGTCACTCCTACTTCTGTTGTAGCAAATTTGGTAAACACCACGCAAGTAAAAATTACATTTTCCATTCCTGAAAAATATGCAACTCAGATGAAAGTCAATACGATGATTTCCTTTACAGTTGCAGGTTCAAGAGAAACATATTCGGCTAAAATCTACGCAATCGAACCGGGAATAGAAGTAGAAACAAGGACTTTAAAAATGCGTGCAATTGCTCAAAATCCAAGCGGAAAACTAATTCCGGGAACTTTTGCAAACGTTATATTGCCATTGGAAAAAATTAATGATGCGTTATTGGCTCCAACCGAAGCATTGATTCCTGTTCAAAACGGGAAAAAAGTATTTGTCTCCATCAATGGAAAAGCCAAAGAAATTATGGTAGAAACAGGAGCCAGAACAGACAAAAATGTTTTGGTGATTTCCGGTTTAAAAGCAGGTGATACTTTGTTAACCAGCGGAGTGATGACATTAAAAAAGGATTCACCAGTAAAAGTAACTTTAAAGTAAGATAGTAGAAATGAGTTTATCCACTTTAAGTATAAAAAGACCGGTCCTCACAATAGTGCTCAACCTGATGTTAATTCTCTTCGGAATCATTGGGTATACTTTTTTGGGGGTTCGTGAATTTCCATCAATTGATCCCGCTCAGATTTCGGTGCAAACAAATTATTCTGGGGCCAATGCAGATATTATTGAATCACAGATAACCGAACCTTTAGAAAAAGCAGTCAATTCTATAGATGGAATCAGAAATATAACTTCGTCGAGTAACCAAGGCAGAAGTAATATTACGATTGAATTTAACTTGGATAAAAATCTTGAAGCAGCAGCGAATGATGTGCGTGATAAAGTGTCGCAGGCTGTTAGAAGTTTACCTCAGGATATTGATGCTCCGCCGGTTGTTTCGAAAGCCGATGCAGATTCAGAGCCTATTATTACCATGACGGTTCAGAGTGATAACAAAAATGTTCTGGAACTTTCAGATTATGCTGATAATGTCATAGCACAACGATTGCAGACTATTCCGGGAGTGAGCAGCGTTCAGATTTGGGGCCAAAGAAAATACGCCATGCGTTTGTGGATTAATCCCATAAAGTTGGCTTCCTACGGTTGCACAGTTGCTGATGTTCGTGATGCGTTAAATAAGCAAAATGTCGAATTGCCTTCCGGAAAACTAACTGGAGCAAATACCGAATTGACGGTTAAAACAGTGGGGAATATTTCTACAGAGGAAGAATTTAACAATATTATTATTCGAGCTGAAGGAGATAAAATTGTTCGTTTGAGCGATATTGGGAAAGCTTCTTTAGAGGCCGAAAACCTGGAGACAAAACTTTCCGATTCCGGTCAGCCAATGGTTGGAATGGCTATTATTCCGCAGCCGGGAACGAATTATCTGGATATTGCCGAAAAATTTTATGAGCAATACGATCATCTCAAAAAAGACCTGCCTAAAGATTTTAAACTGAATATCGCTATAGATAATACCGTTTTCGTTAAAAAGGCGGTTTTGGAAGTAGCCGAAACATTATTGCTGTCAATTATTTTGGTGGTGCTGATTATTTATGTTTTCTTTCGGGATTGGGCTATTGCTTTCCGACCGTTAATCGATATTCCGGTATCGCTGATTGCTACGTTTTTCATCATGTATTTATGCGGTTTTTCGGTAAATGTACTGACATTATTGGCCATCGTCTTAGCAACGGGCTTAGTGGTAGATGACGGAATTGTGGTGACTGAGAACATTTTCAAGAAAGTGGAAGAAGGAATGTCGCCAATTGAAGCTGCCATTAAAGGGTCAAATGAGATTTTCTTTGCTGTAATTTCCATTTCAATAACTTTAGCGGCAGTGTTTTTGCCCGTTATTTTCCTGGAAGGTTTCGTGGGAAGGCTGTTTAGGGAATTTGGAGTGGTTATTGGCGCTGCAGTGTTAATTTCGGCATTTGTGTCGCTTACATTAACTCCGATGTTGAATGCGTATCTTATGAAAGGCGGTGAGCAGAAGAAATCCAAAATTTATGATTTAACAGAGCCCTATTTTCAAAAAATGAACACGTCTTACGCGGGAGCATTGGAAAATTTCATGAAACGAAAATGGTTGAGTTTTCCAATTCTTATAGGTTGTATCGGTTTGATTGTTTTGTTTTTCAATTCTATACAAAAAGAGACTGCGCCGTATGATGACCGAAGTTTTATAGGGATGAACGTAACAGCACCGGAAGGGGCTTCTTATGATTATATGGACAGGTTCATGAGTGAATTGACCCAGCTGATCAATGATTCTATTCCGGAGAAAAAAGTCAGTTTGATTATCACTTCGCCGGGATTTGGTTCTTCGGCTACAAATACAGGTCGTGCCAGAATTTCTTTGGTTCAGCCTGATGAAAGGAAGCATTCTCAAAAAGAAATTGCGGAAAATTTGACGAAATGGACAAAGCAATATTCTGAAGCTAAAGTTTCTGTTTCAGAATCTCCCACAATTGCTGTAAACAGAAGAGGTGGAATGCCAATTCAGTTTGTGATTCAGGCTCCAAACTTCAAGAAATTGGAGGAAAAAATACCGCAGTTTATGGATGAAGTTTCCAAAGATGAAACGTTCTCCAATTCAGATGTAAATTTAAAATTCAACAAGCCAGAAATCTATGTGACGATCGACAGAGAAAAAGCGCAAAGCCTTGGAGTTTCTGTAATAGATGTTGCACAAACCTTGCAGCTTTCATTGAGCGGACAGCGTTTTGGTTATTTTATGAGGAATGGAAAACAGTATCAGGTTATGGGGCAATTCGACAAAAAAGATCGTGATGCACCTATGGATTTGACTTCCATTTTTGTAAAAAGTAAAATGGGGCAATTAATACAGCTGGATAATCTGGTTACTATTGATGAACAGAGCAGTCCGCCACAGTTGTATCATAACAATCGTTATATGTCGGCTACAGTTTCCGCTGGTTTGGCTCCGGGAAAAAGTATCAGTGATGGGATTGATGCCATGGAACGGATCAAAACAAAAGTTCTTGATGATACTTTCACAACCGATCTAAGTGGAGAATCTCGTGATTTTGTAGAGAGTAGTTCCAATACTTCTTTTGCCTTCGGATTGGCTTTGTTGTTGATTTTTTTGATTCTGGCGGCTCAATTCGAAAGTTTTATCGATCCGTTTATTATCATTTTAACAGTGCCAATGGCTGTGGCAGGTGCTTTATTCTCCCTGTGGCTTTTTGGTCAGACCTGGAATATTTTCAGCCAGATTGGAACTATTATGCTTATTGGCCTTGTAACGAAGAACGGAATTTTAATCGTCGAATTTGCTAATCAGTTACGAGAACAAGGCAAACCAAAATACGAGGCTATTATGGAAGCCGCTGAATCCCGTTTACGTCCTATTTTAATGACCAGTTTAGCCATTGCACTTGGAGCATTACCAATCGCTATGTCGCTCGGAGCTGCTTCTACCAGTAGGATAGGAATGGGAGTTGTAATTGTTGGAGGGACTTTATTTTCATTATTGCTCACATTGTTCATCATCCCGGCTATTTATTTTATGTGGTCGAAAGAGAGAAAACACAGTCCGGAATTTGACCATATTAACGAATATGAAAAGGAATAATGCCATGAGAAAAATTCTGTTTCAAATCCTGTTGCTATTTATTGCTCTTCCTGAAATTCAGGCACAAGAGATTTTAACGATTGAAGATGCCGTAGGAATTGCATTAAAAAACAATTATGATGTCAAGATAGCTTCAAATGCGGTAAAGATAGATTCAATGGGAGTGAGTATTGCTAATGCGGGAATGCTGCCAAAATTAGATGCAACAGTAACACAAAACAACAATATTCAGAACTCAAAACAAACCCAATCCAGTGGGGAAGTCCGCGAATTGGATAATGCTAAAAACAACAGTTTAAATTACGGCGTTACATTAGGCTGGACAGTTTTCGACGGTTTGCGGATGTTTGCTCGTTACGATCAGTTGAAAGAGTTGCAAAAGCAAGGCGAGACGGAGCTTAAGATGACGATTTTGACAAAAGTTGGAGATGTGATGACAACCTACTATGATTTGGTACAGCAACAGCAATTGTTAAAAGCATTGGATACAACTATCGTGATTTCCAAACAACGGTTAAAAACCGCTGAAAACAGGTTTACTATTGGGAAAGCATCAAAGTTGGAAGTGCTAAATGCACAGGTTGATTTAAATACGGATACTTCAAATTTGGTAAGGCAGAAAGAGCTCTTTGAAACAACTAAAATTAGGTTAAATGAACTTTTAGCGAGAGATTTAAGGACTAATTTTAAAGTAATTGAAGAAGTTGCTCTCAATGACAAATTGCAATTAGCAGATTTGAATAGTTTGGTTGAAAAGCAAAACCCGCAACTGCAATTGGCACTAATAAATAAAAGAGTTGTCGAGTTGGATTTAAAGCAGGTTCAAGCCAACCGATATCCAACTGTTAAACTGAATGCAGGGTATATTTTTAATGAAACCGAATCGAGTTTGGGCTTTACATCACAATCATCAAGCCGCGGATTTAATTATGGTGTTTCGGCTACGATGAATATTTTTAATGGTTTTCAGCAAAACAGAAATGTAAGGATTGCCAAGATGCAGATTGAAAATTCAAGCTTAGCCATTGAACAGCAAAAGCAAACGATAAATGCTCAGCTGGCAACTGCTTTTCAAACCTATTTAACAAATATAGAATTGGCAAAACTGGAAGAAAGTAACGAAGCTATTGCAAAGAGGAATTTGGAAATCACTTTGGAAAAATTCAAAATTGGAACAATTACTACATTGGAATTCAGAAGTGCCCAGCAAAATTATATTAATGCTATTGCGAGAAACAGCAATGCGAAGTTTCAGGCAAAAATATCCGAAGTTTCTTTAAATGAGATAACCGGGAATATTAAGTTTTAAATATAAAAAAGCTCCGATTAATTGTCGGAGCTTTTTGGTTTTATAAAGTTGTGATTTTTTTCAGATCAGCAATTGTAGCGACTGGATTTTCAGCGTTGAAGATATAACTTCCGGCAACCAAAGCATCTGCTCCGGCTTCTATCAGCTGTTTTGCATTTTTATTAGTCACACCGCCATCAATTTCTATTAATGTATCTAGGTTTTGTTCTGTAATCATTTTGCGAAGCTTACGAACTTTTTCATAGGTCATTTCTTCAAATTTTTGTCCCCCAAATCCTGGATTAATTGACATGATCAGGACCATGTAACATTCAGGTAGAATATCTTCCAAAACGGATACAGGAGTTGATAAGTTTAAAACCACACCAGCTTTACAACCTGCGTTTTTTATTTGAGCGAGTGTTCGATGCAAATGAACTGTTGCTTCATAATGAACGGTTATGATATCAGCACCTATTTTAGCAAAAGTTTCAATATATCTTTCCGGTTTTTCAATCATCAAGTGAACATCCAATGGTTTTGTTGCGTGTTTTTTAATGGCTTCAATTACCGGCATACCATAAGAAATGTTTGGCACAAATAGTCCGTCCATTACATCAATATGAAACCAGTCGGCCTCACTATTGTTGATCATTTCTATATCGCGTTGTAAGTTGGCAAAGTCTGCCGCAAGCACTGATGGTGCTATGATAGTATTCTTCATTGATGCTGAATTTATTTCAGCATCTTTTAATGCCGAAAATTGTTAGTGTTGTTTAGGCAAAGGTAAAATTTTAACTGTATTCAGCACAATGTTCTCTTAGAAAATAATGTCAGTATTTATTCCGGGTATGCGTGAAGGATTAAGGCGGTATCCTCGTAGTGCAACGAAGAGATAAAGCCGAAAGCCTGACCTGAAGTCGCAAGGAGGAACGACAAAGCGATGAAAGTGTCACGCCCAAAAGAATCTGAAACAAGTTCATTTTAATCTGAAACAAGTTCAGATTAAAAAAGTAAAACTCCGGTAATCAGCCGGAGTTTCAATCATCAATCAAAAAACGAACAGTCTTGGACTGTTGTTACCGTAATTAGGCTTGTGCTGAGCTTGACTCAGTGATTACCCTAAATATGTTTTCAAGATTTTACTTCTTGATGTGTGTTTCAATCTGCGGATTGCTTTTTCTTTAATCTGGCGCACACGCTCACGGGTTAAATCGAAAGTTTCTCCAATTTCTTCTAAAGTCATTGGGTGTTGGTCACCTAAACCAAAATACAAACGGACTACGTCAGCTTCTCTTGGTGTCAATGTTTCCAGAGAACGCTCAATTTCGGTACGCAATGATTCGTGAATCAATTCTCTGTCAGGATTTGGTGATTCACCTGAACGCAATACATCATATAAATTAGAATCTTCACCTTCTACAAGAGGAGCATCCATGGACAAGTGACGACCAGAGTTTTTCATACTCTCTTTTACGTCATTAACAGTCATGTCAAGCTCTTTTGCAATTTCTTCTGCTGAAGGAGCACGCTCATTAGATTGCTCTAACAAAGCATACATTTTATTGATTTTATTGATAGAACCAATTTTATTCAAAGGCAAACGTACAATACGGGATTGTTCTGCTAAAGCCTGTAAAATAGATTGACGAATCCACCATACAGCATACGAAATGAATTTGAAACCACGAGTTTCATCAAAACGCTGCGCTGCTTTTATAAGACCTAAATTTCCTTCATTAATTAAATCCGGAAGTGTCAATCCTTGATTTTGATATTGTTTTGCTACCGAAACAACGAAACGTAAATTAGCTTTGGTTAATTTTTCTAAAGCACGTTGATCTCCAGCCTTAATACGTTGTGCCAATTCTACTTCCTCATCAGCTGTAATAAGGTCAACTTTTCCAATTTCCTGTAAATATTTGTCTAACGATGCAGTTTCACGATTCGTTACCTGCTTGGTAATTTTAAGTTGTCTCATGTAAGTTTCTCCTTAAATTTTAAGTGTGTGAAATAGTTATACGTATTGAGTTACTAAAAAGTTACAAGAATATGAAAAAAAATCAAAACGAAACATCTTCCTGTTGATTTAGCTGTCCTATATAATAGTCAATTTTGCGAATTGTTTTGTTAAAAGATAAATTCTGATCCTTTAGTCCTGATTGACTCAACGCTTTCGAACTCCTGATTTGCTGCTTAAAAAATTGATGTGCATTTTTACAGCTGTCTTCATTATCGGTTATAAAGTAACCGGTATAGAATAAAGTAATAACTCTAATTTTTCTTATGATAAATGAATAAAAAGGTAAAGAAGTTAAAAAAAAATAATAATTGTATTAAAATTTGTTTTGAAACTGAATAAATCCATTATGTTTGCGAAAAATTACCCAAAATGAAACTATCTGTCAAACTAATAATTGTCCTGTTGTTTGCTGCTCAATCATTTGCGCAAAAAAATTTAGATCCAACAGTTGAGGATATTAAAAAAGCAAAATCTTTGCGTGATACTTATTCCAAAGACGATGTTGCCATACTGCAAAGCGAAGAAAATATCAGTTTCGGATTAAATAAGGACAAGTCGAAAGTGACCGTTACCAATTCAATAAATGAATTACTGATGAATATAAATCATCGTGCTGACATCAGCAAGTATGAGTTTTACGACAGTGAATCAAAAATTGAAACTTTCAATCTTAAATACAGAAACGATAAAATAGCAAATTATCATATTATCGATGAGTTTTATAAAGACAATGATTTGTTTTACAATGATGCGCGTGTGAAACACATGAGTTTTGATTTTCCGGTTCAGGGATACACTTACAAATATGAAATGGAGAAAAAATACGATGATGTAAAGTATTTTACATCCTTGTTTTTTAATGATGAATTTCCGGTAATTAAAAAAACGATTAATATATCGGTTCCGGAATGGCTTAACGTGGAATTGAAAGAATTTAATTTTGAAGGAATTAAAATCGTCAAATCTCAAAAGAAAGATGTAAAGGCAAAAACGACTGTTTATACTTTTACTTTGGAAAATGTCCCTGCCTATTACAAAGAAGAAAGTACTCCGGGAAGAAGTTACCTGTACCCGCACATTTTAATCATTGCAAAATCATTCAAAAATGACGGGAAGGAAGTTACTTTATTTAATTCTGCTGCCGATTTGTACAAATGGTATAAGTCTCTTGTCGATTTAATGAAAGATGACACATCCGTTTTTAAAGATAAAGTGACCGAATTGACTTCAAACGCAAAAACTGACGAAGAAAAAATCAAAAACATCTATTACTGGGTTCAGGACAACATCAGGTACATCGCTTTTGAAGATGGAATTGCTGGTTTCAAGCCGGATGAGTCCAATAATGTTTTTCAAAAAAGATATGGCGATTGCAAAGGTATGGCCAATCTGATCAAACAAATGCTTATTCTGGCAGGTTTTGATGCAAGATTAACCTGGATTGGGACCAAACATATTGCATACGATTACACTACGCCTTCACTAGCTGTCGATAATCATATGATTTGTACGCTGTTTTATAAAGGGAAGAAATATTTTCTGGATGGAACTGAAAAATTTAATTCATTCGGTCAGTACGCCGAAAGGATACAAAATAAGGAAGTAATGATTGAAGACGGCGATAAATTTATTATCGAAAAAGTGCCAAGTACTGTTGCTGCGTTTAATAAAGAGTCAAGAGAAATGACGCTTTCAGTCGAAAACGAAAAACTTACCGGAAGTGTTTCCCGCACTTATCAAGGAGAAAGCGCTGCACAGTTTCTGTATATTTTTAATTCGTTTAAGAATGACAAGAAAAGCGAAACATTGGAAAATTACCTGTCTAAAAGTGATAAGAATATCAATGTGGATAATATCAAAACGTCAGATTTAAAAAACAGAGATCAAAAATTAAGTATCGATTACTCTATAGTTGTCTCAAACAAAGTGACTGGTTTTGACAATGATATTTATATCGATTTGGAATTTATGAACGAATATAAAAACTTCGAACTGAAAGACCGAAAAACAGATTATGAATTTGATTTTAAAACAAATTACGAATCGACAGTTACACTAAACATCCCTCAAGGATATAAAGTGACTAAAATCCCTCAGGATTTAGTTGTTAAAGAAGCTAATTTCGATGTCAGTATTACTTTTCAGAATAAAGGAAATGCTATTGTTTACAAAAAAGTTTTTCAATTTAAAAACGGTGTAATCAAAGCTTCTGAAATGGATAAATGGAATACTTTTATTAAAAACCTTGCGAATAATTATAACCAACAAATAACCTTGTCTAAATAATGAATAAAATAATTACGATACTGCTTTTATCGGTTTCTATCAATGTCTTTTCCCAGGACAAAGCCGAAATAAAAGAATTTTTCTGGGGAAAAAATGACAGTTTCAAAACGGCTAATACGGTTCCTGATAAATGGAAAAACGAATCGGCAGTAATTATCTATAAAAATGAGTTTTATGACTACCATAAATTTGGTGTCAATGTAACGTATACTTCAGCCATCCGAAAAAGAATTAAATTACTGGATGCGGCTGCGGTAAAGGAATTCTCTGAATTTTCGTTTAAGAATAAATTTTATTCCAACAAAGGTTATTCCTTCAGGGAAGGGACTAATACCATCGGGATTAAGATTGTAAAATCAGATGGAAAAGAAATAGAAATTGATGTTGAAAAAGAAGCAAAGGAAATTGATAATGAAAAGAAAATTGCCATTGCAAATCTTGAAGAAGGAGATATTATCGATTTTTATTTTTACTCGGTTGAACCTTTCAAATCTGCCCTAGAATTAGGTTTCGAACCAGTGGAGACAACACTTGGAGACATCTATCCTACAATGGAAATGAAATTGGTTTTTCAAACGGAAAATGATTTTTTTGTCAACTTTAATACTTACAACGGAGCGCCAAAAATAAAAGAAATTCCAACAAAAAAAGGAGGAGAAAGAAAATACGAACTGGAAGCGCATGATATCGATAAAAATGAATTTCCAAAATGGTTTAATCCTTTGTCTGAAATGCCATGTTATAAATTTCAGGTGTTTTTTGCCCGATCAGGAAAATTTGAAGAAAGAGCGGATGCCTTTTTATCTAAGAAAGAAAGTGTAATCAAATCGACGGTTTCCAAAGAAGATATTTTCGAATATTACAATGATAAATTCAGACCGTTCGGAGATTTATCAACAATTAAAACGTTCCTGAAAGGGAAAAAGTTCGCTAATGACGAAGAAAAAATCCGTGAAGTCTACTATTTTACCAGACACAATTATTTAACGCAATATATTGAAGCTTTCGTGGCGGATGAAGCTAAAATATTTTCACCGTATTCTTTGTATGTTGATCCTATCTTTTTCAGAACAGAAAGAGAATTCATAAACCATTTTATGGCATATCTGAAATATGAGAAAATCGATTATGACATCGTTATCGGTACAGAAAGATACAATGGTTCTATTGACGATTTACTGATTCAGAAAAACGTAACTATTCTTTTAAAAATAAACACGGCAAACCCGATTTATCTGGAGTTTTTCACGCCTTTTACAAACGCAGACCAGTTTAATTATAATTTGGAAAACACGAAAGCCTATGCGCTTCAGGTGTCTAAAGGTAAAAAGGTAGTTGACTCGGAAAGCATTTTACTGCCATCAACAACAGTAAATGATAATGTGACGAAAGAAATTACAAGCATGACGCTCAATGAGGATTTCTCAGGTTTGAAAATAAAAAAAGAATCATCGCTTTACGGTCAGTTTAAGCCGGCTGAGCAAAAAGATAAATTCTATTTCTTCGATTATGTTTATGAAGATTATGAAAAATACAAATCGGTTAAATTATTGGATAAAGTAAGAAATAAAGGCAAACAGAAACAATATCAGAAAGAGTTTGATGCTTTAATCAATAAATTAAAAGACAGACAAAAAGAAGAGTTCAAGAAAAACACCTCTAATGAATACGGTTTTGAAGTTGATGACCATTCTCTGGTTATTAAAAGTACCGGAAGATTTGGCAGCAAATCACCAATGATTTATGAAGAGCAGTTTTTGATAAAGAACAACCTAATCAAAAAAGCAGGAGACAATTATATCATAGAAATCGGGAAAATGCTGACTTCTCAAATTGAAGTGAATAAAAAAGAAAAGGAAAGAAAAAATAATATTTACATGGCTTATCCAAGGGCTTTTGAAAATGAAATCATATTCGAAATTCCGGAAGGATATACCGTTTCGGGAATTGAAAAACTGAACAAAAAAGTAACGAATGAAACAGGACAATTCGTTAGTGAAGCCAGTTTAAGCGGTAATAAACTGACGATTAAAACATCTAAACAGTACAGAAATTATTTTGAGCCCAACAGCAACTGGAATAAAATGGTGTTGTTTCTGGATGCCGCTTATCAGTTTACGCAGGAGAAAATATTGCTGAAAAAAGCATAAAGACACTCAAAAAAAAGCCCGTTTCAAATTAATGAAACGGGCTTTTTAACTAACTAAATAACTAGAATCTGTAACTAAAACCCGCTTGTAAAGTAAGTATGTATGGTTTGAAATCGGAAACATTTTTAAATCCTATCGCATGATATTGAAAAGAAGGACTTACTTCCAGTCTCAATGATTTGGCCAGCTTATAATCCAGAATTAGTCTGAGATTCCCGGTTATGCTTTGAGAGAGTACATTTTTAGCACTGCCTATTTTATATTCATTTACCGAATTAGATTTTAAAGTCAATTCGTTTTCATCCAAAAAAAGAAAACTAAAACCAAAGGAAGTCGCAACTCCTATTTTACGATCTCTAAGCACATAATAAGCTTCAAGTGGAACTTCATAATAACTTAGTTTTTGGGTCATAATTACTTCAGAATCATTTTCAAACTGAGTATTTATTTCCTCCGAAGTCATGCTGGAAACCAGATTAATATTTTTCGTGTCGATAAAGTCGTGTCTTGATTTTCGAATGTTTGTAACGTATTCCAGATTTGTTTTTCCAACGCCTGTTCTGGAACCGATTTTGTCATCAAACATCCATCGTACATAACATCCGTAACTATAAGTTAGGGCTCCTTTTTTTTTGTCATTTTTATATTGGCCGGAAACGGAATTTCCTTTGCCAAAGCTTTCATAATGAGTTGGCCCAAAATAAGGAGAAATATAGATGTTACGCTTTTTTTGGATTTCTATTTTGACAGAATCCTCAGGAATTGTTTTTTTTAGCTTTTTTTTCGGAATGATTTTCGGTTCAACGATTGCAACAGGCTCCGGGACAATTACAGAATCTGTTTTTGTCTCGATGATTTCCGGGCTGTCTTTTTTATTTTCAATTAAAGCAAATTCGGTTTTATTGGTTATTTTTTGATCTGATTTCAAAGGTTTTTTCAATGTTCGCTTATTCTTGCTGAAATGGCTTTGATTTTTATTTTTGGAATGGTACGTTTTTTTATTCGGAACATGAAACGTCTTTTTCTTCTTTTTCACGACATAAGTATACTTCTGAACTACTTCATATTCATCATATTCGTCAGTAGATTTGATTAGTCTTTTTGTTTTCTTAATCGTTCGGGTCTGTTCAGAATACGGTACTGTTTTATACGAAGCATTGCTGTTGCCCGTTTTTGTCTTGTTTCCTTCTGTCGGGGTTTTCTTTTGCCCGGCAATGGTCTTCTTTGGTTCTGAAAGTGCTTTTTTTCCTTCTGTGGAAGCACTTTTTCCTTCTGTGAAAGTATTCTTTCTTTCTGTGAAAGCATTCTTCCCTTCTGTGGAAGCACTTTTTCTTTCTGTGGAAGCATTCTTTCCTTCTGTGAAAGTATTCTTTCTTTCTGTGAAAGCATTCTTTCCTTCTGTGAAAGCATTCTTCCCTTCTGTGGAAGCATTCTTTCCTTCTGTGAAAGCATTCTTCCCTTCTGTGAAAGTATTCTTTCTTTCTGTGAAAGCATTCTTCCCTTCTGTGGAAGCACTTTTTCTTTCTGTGGAAGCATTCTTTCTTTCTGTGGAAGCATTTTTTCTTTCTGTGAAAGTATTCTTTCTTTCTGTGAAAGCATTCTTTCCTTCTGTGAAAGTATTATTTCTTTCTGTGGAAGCATTTCTTCTTTCTGTGGAAGTGGCAGCGATCTTGTTTTTCTCCTGACTTTCTCTCCTGACTACTTCGTTTTGCATTGCGTTTTCAGGATTTGAAACTCCATTATTTCCCGTCAGATAAATATAAGACAGTCCGCCCAAAAGCAAACCGGAAAGTATTGATAGAGGAATGAACCAGAAAACAGGCCGCTTTTTTTTCTTCGAATCTAAATCACGGTCTATTTTTGACCATAAGGCATCGTTTGGTGTTCGATCTAACTGATCGAGCTTTTCCCTGAATGCTTTTCCTATTTCTTTATTGTTTTCCATGTCGTATAGTGTAATTATGGAATGTATTTTTTGCTTTTATTTTTTCTTTCAGAATAACCTTGGCTCTGTGCAAATTCGATTTTGAGGTACTTTCTGAAATAGAAAGCATTGCTGCAATTTCCTGATGGCCGTAATCATCTAATTCATAAAGGCAAAAAACCAAACGGTACTGATTGGGTAATTCCTGTATCAGCTGCAAAATATAATCTAAAGAAAAATCGATTTCATTTTCATCAATGTGTATTTCCTGCATAAAATCATCTTTTATGGGGACCAATTGAAAATGTTTCTTATAACTGTCAATCGCTTTGTTAATCGTAATTCTTTTTAACCATCCTTCAAACGAACCTTTATTATTGAAGTCCTTAATACGGCCAAAAATCTCTATAAAACTATTGTGGAGATTGTCTTCGGCTTCGGCTTCATTGGAGCAATACTTTAGACACAGCACAAAAAGAGTTTTCTTATACGTGTTGTATAACTCTTCCTGTGCCTTACGATTCTGCTTGATGCAGCCTTTTATAAGTTGGTCTAAATTCAAAGGATGATTTTAATTATGGTAGGATTAGAATGATCGTATCATTCGGGCTTTTGTGTTGCCAGCTGCTGGTAATTTTGGACCTGCTATGCTGTTCCCGGTGCCAAAATCAATAACTTTTGCATCATTGGCGTCTATTTCTGTTGAACTCCAGTAAACCGAATTTGCAAAATCACCCAATCCTTGTGAATGCAAGTTCTGATACATCAGATTAAGTTCATCGTTGGATGGTAAAAACCAGTCTTTGTAATTATTATTCATAAAGAGAAGGGCTTTTTTAGCAATAACACTTCCGTCATTGGAGGCATTGCAAACCGATGGAGTAGTATAGTAATTCAATAAACTGTCGTGATAGTTCACGATGGCAGCCGAATTGAAAAGTCCTCTTCCTATTTCCGGATGCTGGGCAGTTAAAACTGATGAGCCATAGCATCCCCATTCAAAATAATAGGTATCGTACGGAGCTGCTTCCAAATAGCGCCATCCTTTGCTGTAACTTCCTTTGTCATAAAATACTGTTCCGCCTCCCGGACCTGTGGCTCCTATCTGATAAGGGATAAGATATTCGTATTCTTTGGTCATTCGTATAATTTTTTGGCTGTTTGGATTATAAACACTCATTTCATTCAGACCTAAAGAGGCGCCTCCGTTAAAATTCCAATATTGGGCGGTTTCAGAAGTTCCTTCCAGATTAATATTGATATGGAGTGCATGGTTAATCAACAAGAAATTCCATGTGCCGTTATAACTTGCATCATCATATTTAAAAGTAAGCGATCCGTCTGGATTCATTTCAAAAATACCGCTGGTGTACTTATTATCGTTGCCTTCAGTATATGGTATTTTCCAATAACATTTCCCAAAACCAGGTCCGCCACCGCCTGAACAAGCCCCATTACACTGTTGGATAATATCTTCTTCTGTACAGCTGTCCAGTGCCAGTTTTAATTCAGTATTATTATTGACTGTAAAAACTGTACCGTTACTCAAGGTAGTAGACATCGGGTAACTGATACTTATATACTGATCTGGCGCAAGATTTCCTAAAAAAGCACTAAAATTAGCATCACCAATAATAGAGACTGTGCCTATCGGAGATAAATTAGTATCATAAACAATCAATTCCAATGGATAAATAAAATCAATACAAACTATATCCTGCATAGGATTGTTCGTTGTCGTTGTAACCTGTGTGATGAGATTGTATAGTTCAGAATCTTTTGCTATCAGATTTTCTTTCTTGATTCCTATAGGATCTTCCTGTGCTAAATTGTCATCTAAATCAGTACAGCCATTAATGGTAAATACCAAAAATAGAAGTAACGATAAACGGAAAAACGATATTACCTTTGTCATTTTTTACTTTTTTTACTTGTTTATATTTAATAGTCAAAAAAGCTGAAAAAGGTTGCGTCGATACAATAATTTTATTTTACTTCGAAATATTCTTTTACAGATATTGGGTTTCCGTTGTCCGTAAAGCCTTCAATTGCAATCTCAAATTCTCCTGAGATATCAGAGGTAAAGAAAGAAAGTTGGGTTTCGTTATTTTCTGTTGTAATGATTGGAACCCAAAGCAATTGATACCTGTAATCTGGAATTCTGTCCAGAAGATGGCCTGAATTGTAATCAGGGGTATAGTATTTTTTTCCGTATGAAGGAATCTGAAGGACTGTTTTCTTTATATAGTTTCCTTCCGATTTGCTTTGAAAATCACCCGTCTTGGTTTCGAAACTAATTACACCGCCGAAGCTTTTCGGGCCATACACATACGCTTCGTTAATGAGGCTTACTTTGTGGATGTTAGCCACGTTGTATTCGAAAATTTCATTGGTGTCCTGCAGCAATAAACCATCTACGAGCACTAACGGAGGACCGAAATTGTCAAGGACTACTTTGTCATTAGATAAGTAAATCATCGATTTATTATTTTTTCTTTTTGAATGGCACTCAATAAGAACTTCCGTTATGGTTTCTTTTAATGTTGGAAATCGGGTATAATCATCAAGGACATATTCTTTTGCTGTCGAACCAATAAAAATATCAGGATTTGATTTTCGGTCTGTTGTGTCTTTCTTTTTTGAATAATAGGCGTTTTCAAGTTGAGCGGCAACAGATCGCTCTTCTATGGTTTTTTTATCGATTGGGCTTACATTGAATTTGGATGAAAAATCCAATTGGGATAGGTCAACAGCAGTTGCATCATCAAGAACAATACTGAAATTTTCTTTGGCATTGTCTACAATCTGAATGACTGCATCGGTATTGTCTGGGGTTTTATCCAATATAAATTTAAATTCACCTGACTGATTTGTTTTAACCAACTTAAAAATAAATGGTTTGCCCGGAATGGAAAGAGAAACCGATTTGTCGCTTACTTCCTGCAATCCTTTTGTAGAAACAACTTTGCCGGAAATAAATTCTCCACGGAGTTCAGGCAGAAATGTGATTTTTGAATTCGAAGGGTTTGAAGCCAACCGTGCAGATTGTTGTCTGACAAATGTTTCAGCATTGATTTGTTTTTTTGTCGGAAGAGCATCTGTTTTTCTGATCGAAACGGAGAAATTACCTGTTTTCAATTTATTGGACAGCATTTTTACCTTAAGATTTACTTTTTCTCTATTGGTATAGGTTTTTTGATTCAGCTCTAAAGCAATTGATTTTTCAGCCGTTGGATTTACCGTAGCTTGAGAGTTAGAATCAGCTCCCGTTTCATCTTTTTTTGCTGAAATACTGCCATTCTGTTCTTTGTTGATGAATTCATTCGGAAGAAAAGGATTCACGATAGCAACATCCGCCTCATAAAAAGAAACTTGGCCTTTATTAAGCATCCACTTTGTATAAGCAATCAATTTGTAATTGCCTGTTTTGAGAGTAGTAGGAATAAAGAAATCACCGTATCCTTTGCCATTGTCCAAATAAACTTTGTTTTTAAAAACAACTTGCTTGTTATTGTCTATAAGCTCAATGTAGCCTATTTTACTAATCAGGCTGCTGGAGTTATTTTTTGGATTTAAACAATATAATTTATAGTAAAGTGTCTCTCCTGTAAGAAAAGTGGAGGTATTTAAATGAATAAACAGACTCTCATCATTTGATGTACTGATATTGTTGGGAGAAACTGTGCCTTGAGCTGATACAATTAAAATGTTCAGCATCAGAAAGGCACTAAGTAAGTGATGTTTTAATCTATCCAAAATGAAGGTTTTATGTTAGACGAAAAAGTGGTGCAGTCACCACAGGGAGGAGGAACCATTTTATACACATTGTAGCCTCCGGCGGTATTATAATAATGATCCAGATAAAGAAGGCTATTGCTTTCTATTGCAGAAAGTAATTTGGCTCCTTTGCATTCCGGATTTTCAGAGATAAAACAGAATCCCCAAACACGTATTTCACATTCGTCAAAATACGGTGGCTGTGGTTCTCCCGGGAAAATATCTTCATAATTAAAGAAAATCCGCTTGGACGAAACCGAAGTGACATCAAAAAAACCAATTATCTTCTCATTTGGATTGGTCATCGACCGAATATTTCCACTAAAGAAACCAGGTTGGTTCTGGGAAAGGATGCTTCCTGATCCGGATAAATCTTTCATGGTTTTGTAATAGGTATAAGCAGCCAGATTTTGAACATACTGACGAACTAAAATACTGTATCGGTGCATGATGATTGAATTTTTATTGCTGATAAAACGAACAGGAAAATGCACGCGGTCTTCGTTCAATCCTACTGTGCTGTTCAGTATAATGGTGTTGGAAGAGTCAGTGCTATAGCATGTTTTTGATTCTCCAACTCTTGGAATAAGCCCAATTCCTCTTTCACCTCCAGGCTCTGACGGCGGTATGATGATGGCTCTTTCAGAATCCCAAAAAGGAGTTATTATCTTATATGTTTCTTCGTATTCGTATCGATAGTATTTTGAGGTATTATTAGGGTCAAAACTGTTTATGTTAATCTCGACACCTCGAACGCCTTCTTTTGTAGCAACTGTTGGGACAATATTTTGTATCTCATTGACTGTTGTCAGCATTTCAGTGGTCGAACTGTATCTTTTCCCATCATTGGTGGTAATGTGAAGGGTATAGTTTCTGGTTGGCAATGCCTGAAATTCCGAAGCAGAAACATATTTTTCTCCAAGTTCATCAAAATTATACTGATTTCCCAGATTGTCTGTAATATAAACGGTTGCGCCAGCCTCAAACGTTGGACCATCTTCCTCAAAACGGTAAGTTCTGGAAAGTTTGATTTCCTGCTTTTTAAACTCATTCGTTATAGTTGCTTCAATAACAAGGGCGTCTTCAAAAGTATTGGTCTGTAATGCATAGGGTTCCGTACAACTGATACCAAGCAGGCATAACAGAAGCAGAAATGTAATTTTATGAGTAAAAAAAGGTTTCATATTTTTATCGTTTAATCTATCCAGAAAGAAGGTCTTATGTTTGATGAAATTCGGGTACAGTCCCCACAGGGAGGAGCGACCATAAAAAAGAAGGTTTGGTTGCCGTCGCTGTCTACATAAACCAAATCACCTGATCCGATTACTGAAAGCAATGCGGCTCCTTTACAAGCTGGATCAACATTTTGGTCATAACAATTCTTAAATTCCCGTATCCTGCAATCCGTAACATAGGGAGGAAGTGGTTCGCCTGGAAATAAATCAACATAATTAAAAAAGATTCTTTTGGAAGAAACAGTAGAGACATCAAAAAAACCAATGACTTTCTCGTCCGGATTCTCAACTGATTTTAAATTTCCATTGAAATAACCGGGCTGTGTCTGGGATAAAATACTTCCGTTTCCCGATATTTTTTTTAATGTTTTGTAAAAGGTATAGGCTGCCAGATTTTGAACATATTGACGAACCAAAATGCTATAACGATGTGTTATGATGTAATTTTGATTGCTGATAAAACGTATCGGATAAGCTACACGATCTTCAGATGATCCTGTAGTAGAAGTCAAAAGAATGTTATCTGAGTTTTTTGTTGTAAAACAGGTTCTGGTTTCTCCAACTCTGGGTATAATAAGAATTCCTTGATGTGGTTCACCAGGTACTGGCGGAGCAAGAATGGTTTTTTCATCATCCCATTCCGGAGCAATTACTTTATAGGTTTCCTCGTATTCGTATCTGTAATATTTTGATGTATTAGTGGGATCGTAGCTGTTGACATTAATTTCAACACCACGAACTCCGTCTCTTGTAACAACGGATGGAATGATACTTTGTATTTCATTTACCGTTGTCAGTTTCTCATTTGTTGAGGTGTAGGATTTGCCATTTGCAGTAGTTATGTGCAATTGGTAAATTCTATTGGGCAAAGCTTCAAATGCTACAGAAGAAACATATTTTTCGTTTAGTTCTTCAAAATCATATGTATTGCCCATATTGTCCGTAATATAAACAATGGCATCAGCTTCAAATGCAGGTCCGCTTTGTTCCAATTGAGTTGTTCTGGTGATCTTGATTTCTTGTTTTTTTACTTCGTTTGTAATAGTAGCTTCTACCACAAGCGCATTTTCATAAGTATTTGTCTGCAGTGCATAAGGTTCCGTGCAGCTGCTGGCCAATACTATAAGGAGCAAAAAGAGATAATGTAAAAAGTGCCTTTTCATAATTACTTAAAATTTAAAATTATAAGTGATAGTAGGTACAGGGATTCCAAAAATCGATGTTTTATAAGCTTTAACTTTGCCGCCTTCTGTCACAAAATAAACAGAATAAGGATTGTTTCTTCCGAAAAGATTATAAACTGAAATGTTCCAAAAACTGTGCGCCAGCTTTTTAATCTTGTGGTTTCCTTCAATATTTAACCCAACATCCAATCGGTAATAATCAGGAATTCTAAACTTATTCCTGTCGCTGTACAGCGTGTATTCTGCACCACCATACATATATTTCCCGATAGGATAGGTTATTGGCCTTCCGGTTTGATATACAAAGTTCGCTGAAAAACTGTAACGTTTGGTAAATTTGTAATTTAAAACAGCACTGACATCGTGTGGTTTATCAAAATTTGCAGCAAAGTACTCGCCATTGTTGACTTTTTCTTCGTTAAATTGACTGTCCAATTTGACAAACGATCTGGAATAGGTATATCCAACCCATCCGTTCAATCGTCCTGCTGATTTACGCACAAGAAATTCAATTCCGTATGATTTTCCTTTTCCTTGCAGTAATTCGGTTTCTATATTTTCATTGAGCAGTAATTCAGCACCTACTTTATAATCTAAAATATCATTGGATTTCTTATAATATCCCTCCAGACTTAATTCCAGATCTTCGTAATCTATGGTTTTAAATAGGCCTAAAGAAAACTGATGACCGCTTTGTGGTTTTACATTCAAATCAGATAATTTCCAAGTATCGGTTGGCGATTGCGTAGTATTGCTCGACAATAAATGAATGTATTGGAAGGTCTTGTCATAACCTGCTTTTACAGAAAAATCATCTGTTAACATATAACGCAAAGCAAATCTAGGCTCAAATCCGCCAAATGTTTTGATGGCTTTGTTTTTTCCAAATTCTTTTTCTTCTACGACAGTAGCATCGCTAAGAGGAAGTCCCTCCTGATAGATTCGCTGTGTTGATGCTCCCAAAGCTGTAAATACCGAATAGCGTACTCCAATGTCCAGTAAAAGTTTTTGAGTGACTTTGAAGTTGTCGGAAATAAACACGGCAGATTCTAATCCTCTTTCCTTGTCAATATCTACAGGAGCTAATAAGGATTCTTCTTTTTTAGGGTCTAAGGTTCCGGGATTAATACCGTATAATTTGCTGGAAAGACCATAGGTGAATTTATGCTTTTCATTATACAGGTGACTTAATTTTAAAACCACTTGACTTTCATTTATTTTATAACCAAAGTCAAAAGCATTCAGGTTAGTTGAATCATAATCAATTCCAAATTTATATTCACTGTTGGTAAAGTTTAATTCTCCTCTGTTTTTTTGGTTAAACGTATGTTTCCATTTTAAAGAAACCAGACGGTTACTGTATTTATAGAGTGAATCCGATGTAATACTGTAAGCGTCTTTACTGTAATAAAGTGTAGTTTCAATGCTGTTGTTCAGATTGATGTTGTGGTTGTATTTGGCAAAAAGATCATAAAAGGTAGCTTCGCTTTTTTTCAGCTTTTCGTCTTTCAGGTTTTTTAAAATCCAATCAGAATAGGTAGCTCTTCCTCCTATTAATAAACTGGATTTGTCTTTTACAATTGGGGTTGAAATGGCCAGATTACTAGTTACAGGGCCAATGCCACCTTCGCCGGCAAATTTCTGCATATTTCCGTTTTTGGATGTGATATCAAAAACAGATGACAATCTTCCTCCAAATTCTGATGGGATTCCGCCTTTATAAATGTCTACTTTACTGGTTGTATACGGATTGATAGCTGAGAAAAAACCGAAAAAGTGGGCCGGATTGTATATTGTCGCATTGTCAAGCAGAATCAAATTCTGGTCTTCTTTTCCTCCTCTGACATTAAATCCTGCCGATCCTTCTCCTGCTGTTTTTATCCCGGGAATCGTCAGCGCTATTTTTAATACATCTCGTTCTCCCAGAACTAAAGGAATATTCTTTATTCCTTCGGCTTCAATAGTAGTAACGCCTGTTATGGCAGTTCGTATGGTCTTGTTCTTCTTGCCTTTTACAACGACTTCATCCAATTGATTTATTTTTTCAGTAATAGCCAAATCTAGTTTCCCATTGCTGTAAACCATAATTTTTCGGGAGGTTTTCTTATGATTTAAAGATTCGGTTTCTACAATGTTGACTCCAGCGGGAAGCTGTAAAATATAATAGCCTTCTTGATTACTGCTGGTACTGAATTTACTGTTTTTAATTCGGATGGTTACGTCAGGCAGTAATTCTCCTGTTTTCGAATTCTTTACATAACCGGAAAGTGTGTATAAATCAACTTCCTGATTTGCTGTTTCTTTTCCTACCAGAGTGATGGTATTTCCTTCTTTTTCATTACCGCTTTTTATGCTGTCATACTGCTGGAAAAATACGGGTTTTGAAACAGTAACCGGATTAGCAGCATTTTCCTGATCACGAAAATAATTAGCAGGCAGTTTGTCATAAACAATACTGTTTTTGGTCAGGATTATTTTGTTTTTGTCAATGAAAAAATTCAAGTTGGTACTGCTGAAAACAGCATCCAGCACAGTGCTGATTTTTTCATCTTTATAAGTTCCCGAAATCAGGCTGTTTTCTGCTTCTAGCCATTTTTCATCAAAGTAAAAAGTGTAATCTGTCAGGCTTTCAATTTTCTCTAAAACGGATTTTCTGCTGGCATTGCTGTATTCTATCGTAATTTTATCGTCATTGTCTTGAGAAAAAAGCAATTGGGAAACGGATAAAAAGAACAGGGTAAAGATAAGGTTTCTCATTTTTTTTACTTGGATTCGGTTAGCAGAAAACTGTTGATATGACGCATTAGATTCTCCATAAATTGCACCTCATTTGCGGTTTCCATTGTTCTGTTCATCACATAGAAATCATCAATTTTGTTTTTATAATCAGGAAACAACTGGGTGAGATCTCTTTTGGAATTAATTTTCACAAAAGCATTTTTATAATACAGTACAAATTCATTTTTTACGATATAATCGATACTTACAAATTTGGTTTCTACTATTTCTTTGGCCTCTTTCCTATATTTGATGTAAAAGATAAAACCTTTGCCAACAACGTTTTCTTCATAAAATCCCGGGTAATAATCACTTGGTAATTTGTTGCCGATACTCAAATTGACAAACTTTCTTCCGCATAGTGTGAAACCGGTTGTTTTCTCTTTAATCAGATTAATTCCTACATTGTCAGAATCTTTATTGAGATTTAATACTATGGCATCTTTGTAAATATCATATTTTAGAGAAAGGTCGTAGTAATTCTGGTCATTGTAAGTTACGCTTCCCTTGCTGAATTTATCCGAATAGTAATATCGGTTCTCATTATTAATGGTCCGGTCATAATTAGCATGAAGCGTACCATTGCTTATAGGCAAGTTTTCTTTGTTTGTTTTGTTGTCAAACCAGTTGTATAATGAAGTGTTTTCAGTATTCTGGCCAATAAGAATAGTAGTTGGCCCTAGAAAAAATAGAACTAAGAACAGGTGGTTGAAGATTAACTTTCTGCTTTTCATGTAAGTAATCAATTTGGTTTGGTTGGGATTAAAAGATCCTAAAAATACAATAAAATCTCACAAATAGCCGGGTGTTTGGTTTAGAAGCCAAAATTTAACCATTTAGAAATAAGTTTTTTCTTACTTTTAAAACAAAAGGATTTTCTGATTACATAGCTCAAGTGTTTAGTTTAAAAAAATAACCCTCACGTTTACATTACGAACGTGAGGTTATTGTACTAGAATAATAATCTTGAAATAGACTATAATTAGCAGTTATTTTTTTATTATCTGTACAGATTGACTTCCTTTGTCTGAAGCAATTCTCAAAAAATAATTTCCGGTGCTGTATGTCAAAATTTAAATTGTATGCACTTCAGTTAGCTGAAGAATTATTTTTGATAGTTACGCTTTTTTTAATTTTTTTTGGAACAGTTTTTATTTTGTAAGTATATGAAATCTAAAAATTTCAATGCAAACAAAAACCCCGATTCAAATTGAAGCGGGGTTTTCTATAAAAATTACCTTTAGTAAACTATAAGATTCTGATTACTCTTTTTTATCCTCTTTTTTCTCTTCACGAGGAGGTCTTGGCAAAAGTGCTTTTTTAGACACTTTTTCTTTTCTTGTTTTTGGATCGATACCAAGGTATTTTACCATAAACACATCGCCCATTTTTACAACATCAGCAACGTTTTCAGTACGTTCCCAAGCCAATTCAGATACGTGAAGCAATACTTCGTTTCCTGGTGCTGCGGTATATTCTACTACTGCTCCGAAATCCAGCATTTTAATTACTTTCACTTCATAAGATTCGCCCATTGCCGGTTTAAAAATAATTGAATCTATTTTAGCCAATACTGCTGCAATTCCATCAGGATCTGTACCTAAAATTTCAACAACTCCCTGCTCATCCACTTCGTTGATAACGATGGTAGTTCCGGTAGCTTTTTGCAATTCCTGGATTACTTTTCCACCAGGCCCAATTAAGGCACCAATAAAGTTTCCTGGAATAGTTCTCATAATGATTTTTGGAGCATGAACTTTAACATCTGCATTTGGTTGAGCAAGAGTTTCAGTTAATTTTCCTAAGATATGCAAACGTCCGTCACGAGCTTGAGCTAAAGCTTGCTCCATGATTTCATATTTCAATCCGTCAATTTTGATGTCCATTTGACAAGCTGTAATTCCTTCTGAAGTTCCAGTTACTTTGAAATCCATATCTCCTAAATGATCTTCATCACCTAAAATATCAGATAAAACTGCAAAACGATCTCCATCTGTAATTAATCCCATGGCAATTCCAGAAACTGGGCGTATCATTTGAACTCCAGCATCCATTAATGCTAATGTTCCAGCACAAACTGTTGCCATAGAAGACGAACCATTAGATTCCAATACTTCAGAAACGATTCTGATGGTATAAGGATTTTCAGCAGGAATCATGTTTTTCAATGCTCTTTGCGCCAAGTTTCCGTGACCAACTTCTCTTCTTGAAGTTCCTCTTAACGGACGAGCTTCTCCTGTTGAAAATGGTGGAAAATTATAGTGTAAATAGAATTTTTCTTCTCCTTGTTCAGATGGTGAATCAATTTGGTTTGCTTCTCTGGAAGTTCCTAAAGTTGCTGTTGCCAATGCTTGAGTTTCTCCACGAGTAAACAATGCAGAACCGTGAACTGATGGTAAATAATCTACTTCACACCAAATTGGTCTGATTTCTGTAGTTTTTCTTCCGTCTAAACGAGTTCCTAAATCTAAAGTTACATTACGAACTGCTTCTTTATTGGTTTTGTAGAAATATTTAGAAACTAAATCTCCGTTTTCTGCCAATTCTTCTTCAGTAAATAATGCTTTTACTTCTTCTTTTACAGCATCAAATGCAGCAGAACGTTCGTGTTTCGCTGAACCTACTTTTGCAATGTTGTAAATTTTATCATAAGCCGCTTCTTTTACTTTTGCGTAAATAGCGTCATCTGATTTTTCTTTTTCGTACGTACGAACTTCTTTTTTTCCAAAAGCATTAGCCAATCTTTCTTGAGCTGCAATTTGTACTTTAATGTGTTCGTGTGCGAATTTAATGGCTTCTACCATTTCTTTTTCTGAAATTTCTTTCATTTCACCTTCTACCATTGCGATAGAATCTGTTGAAGCTCCAATCATCATGTCGATATCAGACAATTCTAATTGAGCACGAGAGGGGTTGATGATGAATTTCCCATCAATTCTTCCAACTCTAGCTTCCGAAATCAAAGTTTCAAAAGGAATGTCAGACAATGCAAGCGCTGCCGAAGCTGCTAATCCTGCTAATGCATCTGGCATAACATCTTCGTCATGAGACATCAATTGAATCATAACTTGAACTTCAGCATGGTAATCATCCGGGAAAAGCGGACGCAAAACACGGTCAACTAATCTCATAGTTAATACTTCGCTATCACTCGGACGAGCTTCTCTTTTGAAGAAACCACCAGGAAAACGACCTGCTGCAGCAAATTTTTCACGATAATCTACCGTTAAAGGTAAAAAGTCGATACCTGGACTTGCTTTTCTTGAGGAAACAACTGTACCTAAAATTACAGTCTTTCCAATTCTTACTACTACAGAACCGTCAGCTTGTTTTGCTAAACGACCTGTCTCGATTGTGATGCTTCTGCCATCACCTAAATCGATTTTTTCTACGAATAATTGTGGAATCATAATTTAATTCTCTAAGTTAAACAAAGGGTTCTAGTTGTGTTGTAGTTGTTGTGTGTAGTTGTTGTCTAAAACCCAATGAAAAACCAAACTTTTTGTGTAAATGCGTAAAAACAAAAAGAGGCGCGTAGGCACCTCTTTCTTATATTGATTATTTTCTAATACCCAATACTTTGATAATCTCACGGTATCTGTTGATTTCCGTATTTTTTAAGTAGTCAAGAAGTGATCTTCTTTTACCTACTAATTTCACTAACGAACGCTCTGTGTTGTAATCGTGACGATTTCTTTTTAAGTGTTCTGTTAAGTGGTTGATTCTGAAAGTGAACAAAGCGATTTGAGCCTCTGATTTTCCAGTGTTTGTAGCTTCTCCGTGTTTAGCGAAGATTTCTGCTTTAACTTCTTTAGTTAAGTACATGCTAATATCCTTTAAATGATTATTATGTATGAATACGTTTTTCGTATTCGTGTGCAAAGGTAATTTTATTTTTTAGAATGGCAAATATAATATTGATATTCCATTAAAAAAGTTTTGCAACTTCCTGATTTACAAACTCTAAAAAGCGTTCGTCAGCTTCTGTAAATGGGTCAAGGATATTAGAGTCAATGTCTATTTGGCCAATATTTTCTCCATTCACAAAAAGTGGAACTACAATTTCCGATTTTACAGTAAAGCTGCAAGCAATATAATTATCCTGTGCAGCAACATCAGGGACTACAAAGTTCTCATTGGAAACAGCTACCTGTCCGCAAATGCCTTTTCCGAAAGGAATTACAGTATGATCTGTAGGTGCGCCAACATAAGGCCCTAAATGCAGTGTTTTTGTTTCGTGGTTGGCAAAATAAAACCCAACCCAAGTGTAATAACTTATGTTCTGTTCCAAAAGCTCGCAAATTTTACCGAGTTTTTCTTCTCTTGAACTTGAAAATGACTCACTATTTGTAATTTCGATTACTTTTGGTTTTAATGTTTCGAAAATCATACTTTCCTGTTTTTATGCAAAAGTATTTAATGTTGATTTTAATTTTTATATAAATTTGTTAAAAATCAAAGTTTGAAAAACTATTTTACTCTTTATAAACCTTTTTTGCTCTTTCTGGCAAAGTTTTTTCTGACGTATCTCTTACTGACATTGGTTTATCAGTATTATTTGAGCAGTTTCGCAGAAAATAAAACAGACGCTATAACAAGCAATGTAGCCGGATTAACCGAACAGGTACTTAAACTAAGTGACCCTAATTCGTTTACGCAGGAAGAAAAAAGGCAGTTTTACTTTAAAATATTCTATAAAAAACAATACATTGCCCGGGTCATTGAAGGCTGTAATGCAATAAGTGTGATTATTCTGTTTGTTTCTTTTGTGGTGGCTTTCTCCGGAAAATGGAAACCTACTTTGTTTTTTATTCTTGGCGGAAGTTTGTTTGTTTATATTCTGAATATTTTCAGAATTGCCCTATTGGTAATTCTTACGTATAAATTTCCAGAAAAAGAACATATTTTGCATGATGTGCTTTTTCCATTAATTATTTACGGAACAGTTTTTATCTTATGGGTATTTTGGGTTAATAAATTTTCTAAATATGCTTCAAAAACTGCTAAGTAATAAGAAGGAAATAGTTCAGCTGATTTTTCTGGTTGGAATGCTGGCATTAGTCAGGGCTTTTGAAAACCAATTGTTTTACGATCCCTTTCTGAATTATTTCAAAGCAGAAAGTACGTTGGCTTACCCGGAAATCAATTCTGTAAAATTATGCCTGAACCTGTTTTTAAGGTATCTTCTGAATACTCTTATTTCGTTGGCTATTTTATATGTTGTTTTTAAAGATGCGGACCTGGTCAGGTTTTCGGCTGTCTTGTACCTGTTCTTTTTTATAGTACTGCTGATTGGTTTTTGTTATTGTCTGAATTATTTTGATGAAACCCATAGAATGACCCTTTTTTACATCCGAAGGTTTTTAATTCAACCCATTTTTATATTGCTTTTTATCCCCGGTTTTTACTTTCAGATGCGCTCACAAAAAAAATAACAATTCATTAGCTTTTGCCATTCAAGGAATTATTTAACTTTGTCATGTGAAAATAAATAAGCACATAGCCATCCTTCTTACAATGCTGATATTGGTTTCCAATGTTGGTCTGGCTTTCAATGTGCATTATTGCGGTGACAAGATTGCATCGGTTTCTTTTGTTTCGCTAAAAGATGCTTCTGAAAAAGACTGCTGTGGAAAAGCAGAAAAAAAATCGCCTTGTTGTAAAGACAAGAAGATAAAGCTGGAAAAGAAAGCAGATAATTCGGTTGTAAAGACTTTTTCGTTTCAATTAGAAATTCCATTTGCTTCCTTCGACTGGAAACCTGTTGCCTGTTTGGATTCTGTTTGTTTCAAAAGCAATCAGATAACAGCATTTTACTGTAACAGTAACGCTCCGCCGCTTTACAAATTATATTCCCAATACCTGTTTTATGCCTGATTTTTTTGTTTAAATCGTCTTAAATCGAATTTTAAACATTAAAATAATTCCACAATGAAAAATACTATTTTGTTTTTTGTTGTTTTATTTTCGTTGCCGGTCTTTTCTCAGGATACTTTGCAGACAGTAAAGGTTGAAGCACAGCGAAAAAAACTTCAAAAATCATTGCTTAAAACCACAAATACAACGGTTTTGACCAGTAAAGAATTACTGAAAGCTGCCTGTTGCAATTTGGCAGAGAGTTTTGAAACCAATCCGTCCATCGATGTGAATTTTTCCGATGCTCTGACAGGAACCAAACAAATTAAAATGTTAGGGCTTACCAGCCCTTATCTGTTAATTACGGAAGAGAATATCCCCAGCGTCCGGGGAGCTTCACAAGCATATGGATTGTCATTTACGCCTGGAACCTGGGTGGAAAGTATCCAGATTACAAAAGGAGCAGGGAGTGTTATCAACGGATATGAAAGCATTTCAGGACAAATAAATACAGAATTAAAAAAACCGGTAAACGATATTCCGTTTTTTCTGAATGTATACGGTTCTACTGATTCCCGCTTTGAAATCAATACACATCTTAATAAAAAAGTTTCGGATAAATGGGCCGCAAGCCTTTTTGTGCATGGAAACGGCCGCTTTTCAAAAAAAGACATGAATGAGGATGGCTTTCTCGATAATCCGTTAGGAAACCAAATTAATGTCATGAACCGATGGCAATATACAGATGCTGAAAAAGGCTGGGTGAGTTTTCTGAATTTCAGATATATGAATGATGAGAAGCAAACCGGTCAGGTTGATTTTCTGCCCAATAGGGATAAATTGACCTCTAATTTCTGGGGCTCTGAAATTAATACCGAACGATTCGATTTTTCTTCAAAGATAGGCTATGTCTGGCCTGAAATTCCGTACCAGAGTATCGGGTTTCAAAATGCATTTACATCCCACAACCAGAATTCGTATTTTGGTTTAAACCAATACAATATTAAACAGCAAAGCTATTACTCGAACTTGATTTTTAATTCGATTATCAGCAATACACTTAATAAATTTGCTGCGGGTTTGAACTTTACTTCCGATGATTATCAGGAGTTTGTCAATGTTTCCAATTATAGCCGAAGAGATAATTCGTTAGGCGCTTTTTTTGAATATACCTATGATAATGCTAATAATTTCAGCATCATTTTAGGCGGAAGATTAGATTATCATAATCGTCTGGGCTTTTTCGCAACACCGCGATTGCATGCACGCTACAATCCGTGGAAGGACGGTGTTTTGCGCTTCTCTGCCGGGAGAGGAAAACGACTGGCGAATATTTTTGCCGAAAATCAGCAGCTTTTCGGAAGTTCACGGAATTTTACTATTCTGGATTCGGGAGGAAAAATTTATGGCTTAGACCCTGAAATTGCATGGAATTATGGGGTTGGTTTTTTGCAGAAATTCCATATTTTTTCTAAAAATGCCGATGTCTCGGTAGATTTCTACAGAACTGATTTTCAAAACCAGATTGTGGTCGATTTGTTCCAAAGCCCACAGCAAGCCAATTTCTATAATTTGAAAGGAGATTCGTTCGCTAATAGCCTTCAGCTTGAATTCAATATGGAAATCATCAAAAACCTGAATATGAGATCTGCGTATAAATATTACGATATTAAAACCGATTATCTTTCAGGTAGTTTTCAAAGGCCTTTGCAGGCAAAACACCGGTTTTTCGGAAATCTGGAATTTGAAACCAATAAAGATGAAAAAGAGCGTCAATGGAAATTCGACTATACTTTAAACTGGATTGGAAAACAGCAATTGCCAAACACGGTATCAAATCCTGCACAAGACAGATTGCCTGAATTTTCACCTTCTTTTGCAGTGATGAATGCCCAGGTTACCAAGATTTTTTCAAGCACCTTCGAAATGTATGTCGGAGCTGAAAATTTTGGAAATTATAAACAGGATAAGGCTATTTTAGGAGCTGACAATCCTTTTGGAACAAATTTTGACAGTGCTATAGTGTATGCGCCAATTTTTGGGCAAATGTATTATGCCGGATTACGATTTAAGATAAAATAGATTAATTTTGATACAAATAGAATAATAATAACAGAACGATGAGAAGTACAATAATTTTAATGTTGCTGATTGCTTTTACGGGCTTTTCAGCTCAAGCACAGCAAGCAAAGAAAAACGCGAAACATACCATTGAGGTAAATGGAAATTGTGAGCAATGCCAAAGACGAATTCAGAAAGCGGCATTGACTGTTTCCGGCGTGAAATCTGCTTCATGGAATGTAGAAACGCATCAGCTTAGTTTGATCCTGAATGAAGAAAAATGCTCTTTGTCAGACGTGGAAAAAGCAATTGCCAAAGCAGGTCACGACACAAAAGAAGTTAAAGCTACAGAGGCTGATTATGAAAATTTGCACAGTTGCTGCAAATACGACAGAAAGTAAAACTGTAAACTCCCTGATTGATTTCGGGGAGTTTTTTTTAATAAATGAATGTTAATGTGTCGTTGAAAGAAAATTTATTTTTTAAATTCGCACCATGAAATTTTTGACCAAAATAGTATTGGCGATTTTTATCTTATTCCAATTTTCATCAATCATAGTTTGTGTGATTAATGAAAGGAGTAAGACTAATTTCACTTATAATATTACGGAGGAAGAGGAACATTCTCATTCCAAGCAAATTAAAGAGGTAAAGTCAGAATTTGTTGTTCACAATAACAAGCTTAATATACTTTTTGATGAAATGCCTTCCAAAAAAGTTCACGACTACTATTTGTTAAAACACTATGTGGCTAATGCTACTATTTTTCTTCCTCCGCCTGAACAGGTTTAAAACATAGAATTCAAGCTATAGACCAAAGTCTGTAGTAAAATATCGTTTTAAATTTTCAAGGTCATGACAAAAAAAATAAATCTTTTTGCCAACCTTAATTCAGATTTTCCAGCTGGATTAGTGGTTTTTTTGGTTGCATTACCCTTGTGTCTGGGCATAGCCCTTGCATCTGGCGCGCCATTGTTTTCTGGAATAATATCAGGAGTTGTAGGAGGTATTGTAGTTGGGTTTTTAAGTAAATCACATTTAAGTGTTTCGGGTCCTGCAGCAGGTTTAACAGCTATTGTTCTTACTGCTATTACAGCTTTTGGGGATTTTAGGGTTTTTTTATTAGCGGCTTTTATTGCCGGAATCATTCAAATTATTTTAGGATTCATAAAAGCGGGAAGTATTTCGAATTATTTTCCAACAAACGTGATTGAAGGTATGCTTGCCGGCATTGGTATCATTATCTTCTTAAAACAGATTCCACATGCTTTTGGTATGGATAAGGATTTCTTAGGCGATTTGTCTTTTATGCAAAATGATGGTAAAAACACATTCACAGAAATTGCATCTATTGTTGGAAATATCAATCTGGGTTCGGTAATTATCACGGCAGTTTCACTGATTATTTTAATTGTATGGAATAAAATCAAATTCCTGAAAAACCTGAAGTTGGTTCCGGCTGCTTTGGTTGCCGTAATTGTTGGAATTATTATCAATGAATTATTTATCAGATCCGGCAGTTCTTTGGCAATTTCAGCGGAACATCTGGTTTCTTTACCAGTTCCGACTACTTTTGAAGAATTCAGAAATATATTAGTAACGCCGGATTTTACAGCTATTGGAAACAAGCAAGTCTGGATAGTGGCGGCTACCATTGCTATTGTAGCTTCTATTGAAACATTGCTTTGCATTGAAGCTGCTGACAGGATGGATGTTCATAAGCGGTATACTGATACCAATGTTGAGTTGAAAGCGCAAGGGGTTGGAAATTTGATAAGTTCTTTATTAGGAGGCTTGCCGATGACTTCGGTTGTAGTCAGAACTTCGGCAAATGCAAATGCAGGAGCTCAATCTAAAATGTCAGCCATTATTCATGGTGTTTTATTGATGACTAGTGCCTTGGCGATTCCTTTCGTGTTGAATAGAATTCCTTTAGCAACATTAGCTGCGATATTATTATTGGTGGGTTATAAATTGGCCAATCCGAAAATAATCAAGCATTTTTACGAAAAAGGGAAGTACCAGTTTATTCCTTTTATATGTACTCTGTTAGCTGTTGTTTTTACAGATTTGTTAAAAGGAGTAGCTTTGGGAATTGTAATAAGTGTTATCTTTATCTTGAAAGGGAATATGCAACGGGCCTATTCGTTCAGGAAAGAAGCGCTTTTGGATGGTGATGTCATTCATATTGACTTAGCGCAAGAAGTGTCTTTCTTAAATAAAGCAGCCATAAAATCGACATTAGCCTCTATTCCGGAAAACTCAAAAGTGGTTATTAATGCCTTTGATACGGTATATATTGCCCATGATGTATTAGATTTGATAAAAGAATTTAAAAAGATACGATCAAAAGAAGAAAATATTAAAGTAAAATTAGTAGGTTTCAAAAAAGCCTATGATTTAGTGAATACCGGAGAAGAAGAAAAACACGTTTTCGTGGAACATAAGACGGTATAATTAATTTAAAAAATAAAAAAAGATGAGTGATTTTTATAAAAAAATATTAGAAAATAACAAACAATGGGTTGAAAGTCAGTTAGCTCTTGACGAAAATTATTTCAAAGATTTATCTCAAGGCCAAAGCCCGCCATTATTATGGATTGGTTGTTCAGACAGCCGTGTTCCTGCTAATGAGATTATAGGAGCAAAACCGGGAGAAGTTTTTGTCCACAGAAATATTGCAAACATGGTAATTCATAGTGATATGAATATGCTGAGTGTTTTGGATTATGCAGTCAATGTTTTGAAAGTAAAGCACGTGATTGTTTGCGGACACTACGGTTGTGGTGGTGTTAAAGCTGCAATGAGCAACGGATCTTTCGGAATTATTGACAACTGGATTCGTCACATTAAAGACGTATATCGTTTGAACAAAAAAGAATTGAACGATATTCATGATGAAGACAAACGTTTTAATAAATTCGTCGAAATCAATGTAAAAGAGCAAGTTTCTGATTTGGCTAAAACATCAATTGTGCAAACCGCTTGGAAAAGCGGACAGGAATTATCTTTACACGGTTGGGTTTATGGTTTGAATTCCGGTTATGTAACAGATCTGGAAGTAAATTATTCTTCAAATCAGGATTTACCTGAAGTATATCAATTGGATATTTAAGATTAATTTAATCAGAATAAATAGGGCGAATGTACTAATTGTAGTACATTCGTTTTTTTAATAAAAAGATTATATTTACAGCATGGAAGACTTCAATTGGCTGCAGTTATTAAATCCGGAATTCTATATTTTATTGGAATTCGGCGGAATCAAGATAGGTTTATTCGTTGTATTGTTTATCATCTTTGCCGAAACAGGTTTGTTGGCCGGGTTTTTCCTGCCAGGTGACAGTCTGCTTTTTTTGGCTGGAATTTATAGCGAGACCTTGATGAGTCAAATTTCATTGGGCAGCGATTTTCTGAACGTCACAGTATTCGCCTTATTAGTTTCCCTTATGGGTATTTTTGGGAATATGGTGGGTTATTGGGTTGGTGCCAAAAGCGGAAATTATCTGTTTAACAAAGAAGACAGCTTTTTGTTTCGGAAGAAGTATTTATACCAGTCAAAGGCTTTTTTTGAAAAATACGGGAACAGAGCTATCGTTTTTGCCCGCTTTCTGCCTATTGTAAGGACTTTCGCTCCAGTTATTGCCGGTATTGTTTCCATGGATAAGAAGAAATTCATGTTTTACAATATTTTAGGTTCGGCATTATGGTCTTTTTCGATGATTTTTGCTGGGCATTATTTTTATGCTTTCTTTCTGGATAAATTCGGGATTGACTTAAAGCATTATATCGAATATATTGTAATTGGAATTGTAGCAGTCACTACGTTGCCTGTGCTGTGGAAAATATTAAAGAAAAGAGTACATATCGAATAATTAAAAATAAGATGAAAAGAACAGCAATTGTCTTTCTTTTTCTTTGTTTTTTACCTGTTATTTCGCATTCACAAACCAAAACCCATAATGAGAACATCTGGTTTCATTATTCGGGTAAAAATCTTTTGACCGAAAAACTTTCCCTGACTTTGGAAGGAACAATGCGTTATACCGAAGGATTTTCTGAAAAGCAGCAATGGTTTATCCGTCCGTCTGTTGATTATCAATTCACGAAATCATTTGCAGGAAGTATCGGGTACAGCCACTATAACACCTATGTCTACGGAAATCCTTCCTTAAATAGGATAGAGACACCTGAGGATCATATATGGCTTCAAGGAACCTATGTGCATCATTCGGGCGCATGGAAGTTTACACACCGTTTGCGTGACGAACTGCGGTATGTAGGTGTTGCTGTCAGGAATCCGTCCGGAGATGATTTTGAGATAGGGCGCTACGATTACCGAAATCGACTGCGGTATATGTTCCTAATTAATTATCCATTGGTTAAAAAGGAAAATGTAACTACTGTCTTTGTGATTTTGGGAGATGAGGTTTTTATGAATGTAGGGAGCAACGCAGGAAAAACGTTTTTAAATCAAAATAGGATTATAGCCGGTGCCGGTTATCAATTTAACAAACAGCATCAGGTTCAATTGGCTTTTATCCATCAGTATATCTGGAATTTTTCCAATACGCTGCAGGAGAGCAACCCAACAATCAGGTTGTCTTATGTTACCAGTTTTGATTTTTCTAAAAAGAAAGAATAAAATAAAAACCCGATTAGTGATGTACTAATCGGGTTTTTTATGAAAATTGTATTCGGAAGAAGGATTACATCATGCCTGGCATTCCTCCGCCCATTGGCATTCCTCCTGCGTTTTCTTCTTTAATTTCGACTAAAGCACATTCCGTTATTAAGATCATTCCTGATACTGAAGCAGCATTTTCAAGGGCTACACGGGTTACTTTCTTAGGATCGATAATTCCGGCTTTTAGCATGTCTACATATTCGTCAGTTTTTGCATTGTATCCGAAATTGTCTTTGCCTTCTGCAACTTTTGCTACAATAACAGAACCTTCAAGGCCTGCGTTTTCAACAATAGTTCTTAATGGAGCTTCAATAGCGCGGGAAACGATGTGGACTCCTGTTGCTTCATCAGCATTGTCCGTTTTAATTTTGTCCAGCGCTTTTTTAGCACGTAGTAAAGCAACTCCACCTCCGGCAACGATTCCTTCTTCAACAGCTGCGCGTGTAGCGTGTAAAGCATCATCAACACGGTCTTTTTTCTCTTTCATTTCTACTTCCGAAGCTGCACCTACATAAAGAACAGCAACACCTCCGGCTAATTTAGCCAAACGCTCCTGTAATTTTTCTTTATCGTACTCTGAAGTAGAGCTTTCCATTTGAGCTTTAATCTGGTTCACACGATTTTTAATCATTTCCGCTTCACCAGCACCGTTTACAATGGTTGTATTGTCTTTGTCGATAGTTACTTTTTCTGAAGTTCCCAGCATTTCCAAAGTGGCATTTTCAAGATTGTATCCGCTTTCTTCAGAAATTACGGTTCCGCCAGTCAAAATAGCAATGTCTTCCAACATAGCTTTTCTTCTGTCTCCAAAACCAGGCGCTTTTACCGCTGCGATTTTTAAGGCACCACGTAATTTGTTAACTACTAGGGTTGAAAGTGCTTCTCCGTCAACATCTTCGGCAATTATCAATAATGGTTTTCCTGATTGTGCTACCGGTTCCAGAATAGGTAATAATTCTTTTAATGAAGATACTTTTTTGTCGTATAATAAAATGTAAGGTCTTTCTAATTCAACTTCCATTTTTTCAGTATTAGTAACGAAGTATGGAGATAAATAACCTCTGTCAAACTGCATTCCTTCTACTACATCAACATAAGTGTCAGTTCCTTTAGCTTCTTCTACGGTGATAACACCTTCTCTGCCTACTTTACCGAAAGCAACAGCAATCAAATCGCCAATTACGTCGTCATTGTTAGCTGATATAGATGCAATCTGCTTGATTTTTTCGGAATCACTTCCTACTACTTTTGCTTGTTTGCCTAAATCTGCTACAATAGCTTCTACCGCTTTGTCGATTCCTCGTTTCAAATCCATTGGATTGGCTCCGGCGGCCACGTTTTTTAAACCTTCTTTTACGATAGCTTGTGCTAAAACGGTAGCTGTTGTTGTTCCGTCTCCAGCTAAATCATTGGTTTTAGAAGCAACTTCTTTTACCATTTGTGCCCCCATATTTTCTAACGGGTCTTTCAATTCTATCTCTTTTGCTACAGTAACACCGTCTTTAGTCACATTTGGTGCGCCAAATGATTTTCCAATAATTACATTACGTCCTTTTGGACCTAGCGTTACTTTTACGGCATTTGCCAATGCATCCACACCACGTTTTAATCCGTCACGTGCTTCTATATCAAATTTTATATCTTTTGCCATTTCTGTGTTTATTTGTAATTCGTTAATTTGAATTTTTTGCTTACTATAGCTTCAAACTGTTATATTATTGCTAAAATATCTTCTTCACGCATAATTAAGTAATCCTTGCCTTCAAATTTTAATTCAGAACCAGCATATTTTCCATAAAGAACGGTATCTCCAACTTTTACAGTAAGAGGTTCGTCTTTTTTGCCGTTTCCTATAGCAACCACTTTTCCTTTTTGCGGTTTTTCTTTTGCTGTATCCGGAATAAAAATCCCTGAAGCCGTTTGTGTTTCTGCCGCAACTGGCTCCACTATAACACGGTCTGCAAGCGGTTTAATGTTTAATGCCATAATTGTATGTATTTATGTTATTATATAATTGATATTTTCTTGTTTTCAGAAATTATGCCAAGTCTTTAAAACTGACATTTTTTCTTATAAAAAATGCCAGCGTTGTCATGCTGGCATCTGGTTTTGAATTTCAAATAAAATTATTTTTTAGCTTCTTCTTTTGCAGGAGCTTCAGTAGCAGCAGGAGCAGTTGCAGGTGCGGCTTGTGGCGCAACAGGGATTGGCGCAGCTGTAGCGCTTTCGTCTATGATTTTAGAGCCTGTGTCGCTTGAAGTTCCTGTAAAACTTAAGCTTGATAATAAGATTAATGCGATTAATGCACCTGCCAAATACCAAGTACTCTTATCTAAAAAGTCTGTCGTTTTCTGTACACCACCCATCATTTGAGAACTTCCGAAAGTTGAAGATAAACCTCCTCCTTTAGGATTTTGAACCATGATAACTACGATTAATAAAAAACAAACTATAGTGATTAACACTAGAAAAATTGTGAATGTGCTCATTGTCTAATTATTATTATTTTGTTGTAACGCTTTAATGTCTGAAATTCGGTCTGCAAAGAAAGTAATTTTTTCTGGATATTTCAAAATTAATATTTCATATGCTTGAATTGCTTTGTTGTATTTTTTTTGTTCCAGATATACTTTGGCCAAAGTCTCCGTCATTAAGTAAGATGTGTCTTCGGTTTTGATAGTGAAACTAGGCGCTGTAGCATCCGATTTTACAGGTGAAATTTTAGGATTTGCTTCTATAAATTTGTCTATTATTTCTAATTTTGAAGCTAAATTAGTATCTTCTTTTTTTTCTTCTTCCTCATTTTCTTCACGGGCAATCGGTTTTGCTTTGGCTAATTGGAGCCATTCCTGAAAAGAATGTGTTTCGGAATTTTCAAATGGAATCGGTTTTCCTATTTCCAGTTTTTCTTCTACACTTTCTGTTTCGAAGGCAATTACTTCCGGAATTATTGCTTCTTCCTCATTCTGTTCTTCCTCGTTTTCAGATGAAATAACCGGATTTTCAGAAATATTTTCAGAAACAAGAGATGTTTCTAAACCAGAGTTGGATTCTTCTTCCTTTTTTTCAATTATTATTTTTTCTCCTTCATGTTGTGCAGCTTCATTTATAGAAGAAATAATTGATTTTTCGAGTGTGTTTTCCAAAATAGGGCTTGCTGTTTCGGAAACTGCATCGTCATCTGCTACCTGAATATTCAGTAGTTGAGCTTCTTTTTCTTCGAATTCTTTTTTCTGAATGCTGTTGAAACCTTTTGAAGTAATAAAATCAAATAAAACAGTTCGGTCAGTCGTGTAACTGGCTGTACTTTTTAATGCCTGATTGTATTTAAAGCTGTCCTGATTGAACAAACCTTTCAAATGCAGGCTTCTGGCACTTTGAAAGTACGGAAAATCATCCAGAATCTTTTCCAGATCACTTACCTGTTTGTCATGTACCGCATCAGGTTTGTTAAGTAAATATGTATATTCGGCAACAGTCATTTAAATTGAATTGTGTAATTTCTATTTTATTCGGTCAGATGATAATCAGTAAATAATCGTACTCAAGATTGTTTTACCACTTGGCTAGAGTTTCACTGAAAATATCCTGAGTAATACGTTCAAAAATAAGGTCAAGCGATTTTTTTAATTGCGCACCGGAAGGTAAGCTGGTGCCTGAAAAATCGTCGTAAAATGAAAAGCGCTTCTCAAAATTTTCTTCAGGTTTGCTTTTATTCGAAAAACGTAAATTTACAGTGACCATCAATCTGCTTTGCGCTGCTGTTAATTCTGCAGTTGCCGTCATTGGGGAAACCCTGTAGTCTACAATTTCACCTTCATAAACCAAATCTCCATTGTTGTTGGTTAAACTCAAATTGGTTTGATTTTGAATTAAATCCTGTAATCGTAAGGTAAAATCACGGTCAATACCCGGTTCTATTAATTCCGAAACATTTTGGAAATAATTAACCTGAAAAGTTTTTGCATCAATTTTTCCCGTTCCGGTAAAGTTGTACACAGAACAGCCGCTAAAGGTGAAAAGAATCGTTAAGGCAAGTATGTATTTTATGTATTTCATTTTACGTTTAAAAATTACTTCGTCAGTTCGTTAGTGCTCGGGTCAAAGATATTGATTCCGTTAACAATTGACAATTTTATAAATCAAATTGCTTGATCTTTCTATATAGTGTTCTTTCTGAAATTCCCAGTTCATCAGCAGCCGCTTTCCGTTTACCTTTGTTACGGTCCAATGCTTTTTTGATAAGTTCTATTTCTTTTTGATCTAATCGGAGGGAGTCTTCCTCTTCTACGGTTTCGGCAAAAAGATAATCTTCGTCATCATCGTCAAAATCATCGTCCGCAGTATTGTTTTGATTCGAAAGAACAGCGGCTCTTGGTTCTTCTTCAAAAGAAATCTCGCTTTCATTTTCTTTGGAACCATAAATTTTCTGAATCAGATTCGGATTAATTTCATGGGCTTTGGAAGCGCCACTTTTCATTAGTTCCAATGTCAGTTTTTTCAAATCATTCAAATCACTTTTCATGTCAAAAAGTACTTTGTACAGGATGTCTCTTTCGGTTGAAAAGTCACTTTCTGTTTTTTTGCCTATAACCGAAGGCAGATTGCTTCCTTCCTGAGGCAAATAAGAAAGCAGGGTATTGGCAGAAATATCTCTATTGGTTTCCAAAACCGAAATTTGTTCTGCAACATTTCGCAACTGACGAATATTTCCGCTCCAACGGAATTTTTGCAATACTTGAACAGCATTGTCATCTAGGCGTAATGGAGGCATTTTATATTTATGTGCAAAATCGGCGGCAAACTTTCGGAATAGTAAATGGATGTCGTCTTTTCTGTCGCGTAATGCAGGCAACGTAATGTCAACGGTGCTCAGACGATAGTACAAATCCTCACGGAATTTCCCTTTTTCGATAGCGTCAAACAAATTTACATTGGTAGCAGCCACAATTCGCACATTCGTTTTCTGAACTTGAGAGGAACCTACTTTTATAAACTCACCGTTTTCTAAAACACGCAGCAAACGTACTTGTGTAGTTAGCGGTAATTCACCTACTTCGTCCAGGAAAATAGTTCCGCCGTCAGCGACTTCAAAATAACCTTCACGTGTTCCTGTTGCTCCGGTAAAAGCGCCTTTTTCATGTCCAAAAAGCTCACTGTCAATGGTTCCTTCCGGAATAGCGCCACAGTTTACAGCAATGTATTTACCGTGTTTTCTGTGCGAAAGCGAATGTATGATTTTTGGAATGCTTTCTTTTCCAACACCGCTTTCTCCGGCTACCAATACCGAAATATCCGTAGGGGCTACCTGGATTGCTTTTTCTATGGCACGATTCAGCTTCGGATCATTTCCGATAATCTCAAATCGTTGTTTTATAGCTTGAACTGATTCCATTTATTTGTTTTTTTCCACTGATTAGTAATTTTAAATCGGTGTTCCTGTGGCTTATATTTTTTAACTCATTTCGCTCAAACCAACAGCCTTTCCTTTCAATGTTCCGGAAGTACAGCTTTCAATTTCAACCAAAACAAAATCACCAATTTTATAATTCTCTTTTGGGAAAACAACTGTAATACTTTGTGAATTTCTTCCTGAAAATTCTTCAGCCGATTTTTTTGAAACTTTTTCAACCAAAACTTCTACCGTTTGTCCAATGAATTCCTCACTGCGGTACCAAGCGTGTTTTTGTTGTAAATCGACAATTTCCTGTAATCTTCTGGCTTTGGTTTCTTCTGTTACATCGTCTTCCATTTTTCTTCCAGCCAAAGTTCCAGGACGTTCCGAATACGAATACATATAACCGAAATTATATTTTACATATTCCATTAAACTTAAAGTGTCCTGATGATCTTCTTCCGTTTCCGTTGGAAAACCGGCAATCATGTCTTGTGATATTGACGCATTTGGGATGATAGCTCTAATTTTGTCAATCAAAGTCATGTATTCTTCACGTGTGTGCAAGCGGTTCATTTCTTTTAGAATGCGGTTGCTTCCTGATTGTACCGGCAAATGAATATGTTTGCAGATATTTGGGTGTTTCGCAATGACGTGCAATACACTTTCATGCATGTCTTGAGGATTTGAAGTTGAGAAACGGATCCTCATTTTAGGAAAGCCTACTGCAACCATTTCCAATAATTGATCAAAATCGACAGCCGTTGCTTTTTGCATTTCAGAAGCGTTGGTAAAATCTTTTTTCAATCCGCCACCGTACCAAAGGTAACTGTCTACATTTTGACCTAAAAGTGTAATTTCTTTAAATCCTTTGTCCCATAAATCCTGAATTTCACTCATGATACTTTGTGGTTCACGACTGCGTTCGCGTCCGCGGGTAAAAGGCACTACACAAAACGTACACATGTTGTCACAGCCTCGGGTAATCGAAACCAATGCTGTAATTCCGTTGCTCATTAATCGTACCGGTGAAATATCTCCGTAAGTTTCATCTTTCGACAAAATGACATTAATAGCATCGCGGCCTTCTTCTACTTCGGCTAATAAATTCGGTAAATCTTTATAGGCATCGGGACCTACAACCAGGTCTACTATTTTTTCTTCTTCAAGGAACTGACTTTTCAAACGTTCAGCCATACAGCCTAAAACGCCCACTTTCATTCCGGGATTAATACGTTTTACCGCATTGTATTTCTCCAGACGCTTGCGTACTGTTTGTTCGGCTTTGTCCCGAATGGAGCAGGTATTGACAAGAACCAAATCTGCTTCTTCCAGTTTTTGGGTAGTATTATACCCTTGATTGGTCAAAATGGAAGCTACAATTTCGCTGTCAGAAAAATTCATTGCACAGCCGTAGCTTTCAATAAAAAGCTTCTTGGTATTTCCTTCTTTTTGTTCCAAAACAAGGCTGGTACCTTGCTTTTCTTCTTCAATAATCTTTTCCATAAGTCAAATTCTCTCGCAAATATAGTGCAAAACAAAAAATCTGACAAGATGGCAGTTGGGATTTAACAAATTATTGTATGGGATAGGAGAGAAACTGATTTTTCTTATTGATTAGCAAGTTATATAAGTTCTTTATTTGTAATAGCAGCTTGTGATTTTAACCGATGAATTTATAAATCGGTCGAAAAAAAAGCATAAAAAAGACCCCTGACTGCACTTTACGAACAGCAGGGGTCTACCTGAACAAGTCTAAAATCAGGCTGTTTTTTCTTTCTCCGGCTGTCTAGCCGAACGCATTCTGCTCACCGCCCTTCGAATACTATATTCGTCTTTCTTAACTGTATCTTCAAAAATCAGCCTTCCCGCATTCACCACTTTCGAGATATAACCATACAAGGCATTGTATTGTGTAATGTTCGATTCGGTCAGTGTTTTTCGGTTGTTCATAAAAACGTTTTGGGCTGCGTTTTTCTCTGACAGGCTAATTTTATGTTCGTTAAGAGTGCTAACAAACGTCGGGATCATACCTTCTGCAACAAGTGCGGCCAAATTTGCGCTGACAAATTGTTTCAGACTTTCAAGTTTCAAAACCGCCCCTTCAATATTGCTTTTTACCAAATCATTTTTCAGCGAAATAATAATTTCAATGTCAAGACCTGCATTATTTATATAACTCTTCAAAAAATTTAGCTCTTTGTTCAATTCGGCGGCTTCCGTATACAAACTTGCCGTGGTGTTTTTTTGCTCTTCTGTCAAAACCAGTCCGCTTTCTAAAATCTTAACTTCTTCCAGCTTGGCTGTAAAATCGGCTAGGAATGCTGCATTCAGTTTTGGATAACGAACCATAATAATCTCCTGGTCCCTGACAAAACTTTCTCTCACGAAGTCTCCCAAACTCGTGTACTCTTCTTTTCTAATTCTGCTCATAATAAAATAATTTAAGTTTTTAAGTTGTGTTTCTGTATGTGTTTAGCTACAAAATCACTCAAATGTAGAAAGGGTATTTCTAAATAACAATATAATTCTTACAAAAAATAATGAGCTATTGTTAGATTTTTATCCGAAAAGGACTAAACGCCTGATAGTCAGTAACAACCGTTCTGTATTGGTTTTTTCTGCCAAATAATTTAAAATGAATCTTTGAAATATTGGTACTGCTGATACTATAGTTGGTACCCGTGATTTTGTATGTGGTACTTTTGATACTTTAGCTGGCGCCAGTCGTTTTGTAACTGGTACCAATGACTTTGTAGCTGGTACTTTTTATACTTTAGCTGGTACTAGTCAATTTGTAACTGGTACCAATGATTTTATAGCTGGTACTTTTAATAAAGCTATTGGTACTTTTGATAAAGTAGCTGGTACTAATGATTTTATAAGTGGTACTTTTCATATTTTAGCTGGTACTAATCATTTTGTAGCTGGTACGAATGATTTTATAAGTGGTACTTTTAATAAAATAGCTGGTACTAATCATTTTGTATATGGTACCAAAGATTTTGTGATTGGTACTTTTTATACTTTAATAGGTACCAATAATTTCAAAACCGATACAAGCTATTTTTATACCTATATATATTGGTGTAAATCATTTTTTGATTTCCAAACGACTGCTTTCCTATTCCGAAGAAGGAGCGCCTCTCAAACTTCACTTATTTTGCTTTTGAACGGAAAAAACAAGCAATTCAAGGGTAAAATGCACTTTTAAAATTCACAAAAACATTATATTTAAAAAAATCCCATACTTTTGCGGTTCAAACAAAGAGTAAATGGCAAAGAATTTAGTGATAGTTGAGTCGCCTGCCAAGGCAAAAACAATTGAGAAATTTCTGGGGGACGACTACCAGGTAGAATCAAGTTATGGGCACATTGCTGACTTGCCTTCTAAAGAAATAGGGGTAGACGTCGCCAATGGGTTCAAGCCCAAATATGAAGTATCTCCGGATAAGAAAGCATTGGTAACCAAATTAAAAGGGTTGTCTAAATCAGCAGAAATGGTTTGGTTAGCTTCCGATGAGGACCGTGAGGGAGAAGCAATCTCCTGGCACTTAGCAGAAGAACTGAAACTGGATCCGAAGAAAACAAAAAGAATTGTTTTTCACGAGATTACCAAGAATGCAATCCTTAAGGCCATTGATAATCCACGTGAAATAGATTATAACCTGGTCAATGCGCAACAGGCTCGTCGTGTTTTAGACAGATTGGTTGGTTACGAATTGTCTCCGGTTTTATGGCGTAAGATCAAAGGCGGATTGTCTGCCGGTCGTGTACAATCTGTTTCCGTAAGGTTGATTGTAGAACGCGAACGTGAAATCCAAAACTTCAAAGCCGTAGCATCTTATTCTGTTGTGGCAGAATTTACAAACGAAGCAGGAAAAGCATTCAAAGCGAAACTGCCAAAGAACTTCAATACAAAAAAAGAAGCCGAAGAGTTCCTGAATCAGAACATTGGTTCTATATATAAGGTAGCGGATTTAGAAACGAAACCTACTAAAAAATCACCTACAGCACCTTTTACTACGTCAACCCTGCAACAGGAAGCGGCACGTAAATTGTATTTGCCGGTAGGAATTACGATGCAGCTGGCACAACGCTTGTACGAGGCCGGACTTATTACCTACATGAGAACGGATAGCGTTAATCTTTCCTCTGAAGCTATGGAAGCTGCCAAAGCCGAGATTATTGCATCCTATGGAAAGGAATTTTCTAAGCCTAGAACATTTGCTAATAAAAGCAAAGGAGCTCAGGAGGCGCACGAAGCGATCCGACCTACAGATATGACAAGACACACTGTTAATATCGACAGAGATCAAGCACGTTTGTACGACCTGATCTGGAAAAGAACGCTGGCTTCTCAAATGAGTGACGCTGAATTGGAAAGAACCAATGTAAAAATCGAAGCCAATAATCATAAAGAACTTTTTACCGCTTCTGGTGAAGTAATCAAATTCGAAGGGTTTCTTAAAGTATACCTCGAAGGGCATGATGATGATGAGGAAGAACAAGAAGGCATGTTGCCGGCGATGAAAGTGAATGAAAAGCTGACTAACAATTATATCACTGCTACGGAAAGATATACCCGTGCAGCAGCAAGATACACCGAAGCCTCTTTGGTTAAGAAACTGGAAGAGCTGGGTATCGGACGTCCGTCAACCTATGCGCCGACAATTTCTACGATTATCAACAGAAATTATGTTGAGAAAGGAAATCTGGAAGGTCAGGAACGTAATTACACGCAATTGACATTGCAATCAGGAAAAGTAGGAGAGAAACTGCTGAAGGAAAATACAGGTTCAGATAAAGGCAAATTAGTGCCAACAGATATCGGTACTATTGTAACAGACTTCCTGGTTAAAAACTTCGATACTATTTTGGATTATAATTTCACTGCCAAAGTAGAACAGGATTTTGACGAAATCGCAGAAGGAAATATCGAATGGGCAAAAATGATGCAGGACTTCTACAATCATTTCCATCCGACAGTTAAAAATGTAGAAGAAAATGCCGAAAGAGAAAGCGGAGAGCGAATCTTAGGTAAAGATCCTAAAACAGGAAAACAGGTCAGTGTGCGTTTGGGTAAATTCGGGCCTATGGCTCAAATTGGTGATGCAGATGACGAGAACAAACAATTCGCCAGCCTTCGTACAGAACAGAATATTGGTAACATTACTTTGGAAGAGGCATTGAACTTATTTCTTCTGCCAAAAAACCTAGGTGAATATAAAGGAGAAGAAGTTGAGGTCAGTAACGGACGTTTTGGTCCTTATGTACGTCACGGAAGTGCTTTTATTTCGTTGCCTAAAGGAGAAGAGCCTCTGGATGTTACAATGGAAAGAGCACAGGAGCTAATTGATGACAAAGCCAAAGCAGATGCGCCTATAGCTACTTATAAAAATGAACCGGTACAAAAAGGTGTGGGTCGTTTCGGTCCTTTCATCAAATGGAACGGTTTGTTTATCAACGTAAGTAAAAAATATAATTTTGATAATCTATCACAATCTGATGTGGAAGAACTTATTGAAGATAAACTGCAAAAGAATATCGATAAGGTAATTCATAATTGGGAAGCCGAAGGTATTCTGGTAGAAAAAGCCCGTTGGGGTCGTTCGGTAATTACGAAAGGGAAAATAAAAATAGAGCTGAGCAAAGATGTCGATGCGGCAGCGATGACATTAGATCAGGTAAAAGAACTGATAGAGAAGAAAACACCGGCTAAGAAGACAGCAGTCAAGAAAGCAGCCGCTAAAAAACCCGCAGCAAAAAAGAAGTAACCTATGGCATTTGATTTTCTTCAGCCATTAGAGGCAGATTTTTTAGAATTTATCCAAGGAATGTCTTCTCAGACTTTAGGGAAAAAAGTAGTGTTTCACACCGATACTGATTTTCCTAATCTGGAAAACGTTTCCATTGCAATTATTGGCGTATTGGAAAATAGAGGGCTGTCTGATAATAGTGTCGATTTACTGCATGTCAGAAAAGAATTTTATAGTTTATTTCCCGGGAACTGGCAAACGCAAATCATTGATTTAGGAAACATCGAAGCGGGAAACAGATTAGAAGATACATATTATGTATTGAAAACGGCAGTTGCTGAATTGATTAAAAATAATATCGTTCCGATTGTTCTGGGCGGTTCTCAGGATTTGACGTATGCGATGTACCGTGCTTTTGATTCTTTGGAACAAATGGTCAATGTGGTTTCTATTGACAGCAAATTTGATTTTGCAAAAGAAGCTGGTTTGCCGGCGCATTCTTATTTGTCGAAAATGATCGTAGATGAGCCTAACAATCTGTTTAATTATAGTAATATTGGTTATCAGACGTATTTTAATTCTCAGGAAGAGATTGATTTGATCGAAAAGTTATATTTTGATGCCTACCGTTTGGGGGAAGTTTGCAACAATCCTACTATTGCTGAACCCGTGTTTCGCGACGCTGATTTGGTAAGTTTGGATTTAAATGCAGTAAAATCTTCGGATTCAGGGAATTTTGCTACTTTTGTGCCTAATGGTTTTTCCGGCAAAGAAATTTGTGCTTTGTCAAGATATGCCGGAATAAGCGATAAAGTAGCCTCTTTTGGAGTTTTCAATCATAATGATTCAGGACAAGAATCGGTTTTGATAGCTCAAATCATTTGGTATTTTATAGAAGGGTTTCATTACAGGTCTAATGAATATCCGTTTGGGACAAGAGAAAAATATATAAAATATATTGTGGCTCTGGAGGACGATCTTATTTTTTATAAGAGTAATATGACAGAAAGATGGTGGATTGAAATTCCATTTATTTCAAACAGCAATAATAAATTAAAGAAATCAACGTTATTGCCATGTATGCATGAAGATTATTTGGCAGCCTGCAATGGAGAAGTTCCTGAAAGATGGTGGAAAGCACAACGGAAAAATCTTATTTAAAAATAAAAAAGAGTAGTATAATTAACGCGTAATAAATCTAAATAGAATTTTTTTAAGGTTTTTTTAATAAAAAAATTGTTTTTTAGAAAATAAATAAATAGGTTTACGCCCTTAAAACTTACGAATACATACATAACCCAAATTTATATGAAGAAGTTCATTTTATTAACAGTATTGGTTTCATTTTTATACAGCTGCGGTTCGAAAGATAACGGACAGCTTGTAGGTGTCAAAGGAAAAGCTTGGCATCCAGAGAAGCCTTATGGTATGACTTTAGTACCTGGAGGTGCTTTTATTATGGGTAAATCAGATGATGATTTAGCCAATGTACAAGATGCGCCAACAAAAACAGTAACAGTTCGTTCATTTTACATGGATGAAACAGAGATTACTAATAGTGAGTACAGACAGTATGTAAACTGGGTGAGAGACTCTATTGTTAGAATGCGTTTGGCTATTTCAGCTGACGAATTAGGAGAGAAAAGCGATCCTAAATCTTCAAAAAAAGGAGGAAGTATAGCTGATTATGCTTTTGTTGACGCAGATACAACAAATATGAGCGTATATGACAAATATATGTATGATAACTATTATAGTGTAGGTAGTGGGGATGATCCTTACGCAGGAAGAAAGCTTAACAAAAAAGTTGAGTTGAAATGGAATACAAGCCAGTATCCAGATGCTTACTATACTGAAGTTATGGATTCTATGTACATTCCTGCTGAAGAAGCTTACAATGGTTTAAGAACTATTGATGTGGAAAAATTGAAATTCCGTTATTCATGGATGGATATTCAAGCTGCTGCAAAAGCTAAAGTTGGAAAGCGTAAAGAATTTATTCGTAAAGAAGAAGTGAAAATCTATCCTGATACTACAGTTTGGATTAAAGATTTTGCTTACTCATACAATGAGCCAATGCATAATGATTATTTCTGGCACCAAGCTTATGGAGATTATCCTGTAGTTGGAGTTAGCTGGAAGCAAGCTAAAGCATTCTGTGCTTGGAGAACATTATATCACAATGCTGAAAGAAAAAGACGTCACCAAGACTTCGTAAGTACATACAGACTTCCAACTGAAGCTGAATGGGAGTATGCTGCTCGTGGTGGTTTAGAGTCTGGAACATACCCATGGGGTGGACCTTATGCTAAAAATGACAGAGGATGTTATTTAGCGAACTTCAAACCGGTTCGTGGTGACTATGCTGCAGATCAGGCTTTATATACAGTTGAAGCTCAATCTTATGAACCAAACGATTATAACTTGTATAACATGGCAGGTAACGTTTCAGAGTGGACAGATTCTTCATATGATCCTACAGCATATGAATTCGTGTCAACAATGAACCCAAATGTATCTGATAACAGTAATATGAGAAAAGTTATTCGCGGTGGTTCTTGGAAAGATGTTTCTTACTTCTTACAAGTTGGAACTCGTGATTTCGAATATGCAGATTCGGCAAGAAGTTATATCGGTTTCCGTACAATCCAGGATTATATGGGTACAAACGTGACTGGAAACGCAAAATAATTAACTAACCAAACTTTATTTTATATTTAACTTAACTAAAATTATTTATTATGGCAATTTTAAGCAAAAAAGCAATGAATTTCGCTTACGGTATGGGAGCATCAGTGGTTATCCTTGGAGCATTATTTAAAATCGCTCACTTTGAATTCGGTTTCTTAACTGGAACTGTAATGTTGACGATTGGATTGGTAACAGAGGCATTAATTTTTGCTTTATCTGCTTTCGAACCTGTTGAAAAAGATCTTGACTGGTCTCTAGTTTACCCAGAATTAGCTGGTGGTGAAGCTAATAAAAAAACTAAAAAAGAAGACGCAACTGACGCACAAGGATTACTTTCTCAAAAATTAGACGCTATGTTGAAAGAAGCGAAAATTGATGGAGAATTAATGTCTAGCTTAGGAAATAGTATTAAAAACTTTGAAGGTGCTGCAAAAAGCATTTCTCCAACAGTAGATGCTATTGCTTCTCAAAAGAAATATTCTGAAGAAATGTCTATGGCAGCTGCTCAAATGGAGTCATTGAACAGCTTATATAAAGTACAATTAGAAAGCGCTTCTCGTAACGCACAAGCTAACAGCGAAATTGCTGAAAATGCATCTAAATTAAAAGAACAAATGCAGTCTATGACTTCTAACATTGCTTCATTGAACAATGTTTATGGTGGTATGCTTTCTGCAATGAGTAACAAAGGATAATTAGTTTTTTAACTATAAATTTTATTTAATAACAAAAAACTAATTAGAAAAAATGGCAGGAGGAAAATTAACCCCTAGACAGAAGATGATTAACCTGATGTATCTGGTTTTCATCGCGATGTTGGCAATGAACATGTCGAAAGAAGTTTTGTCAGCTTTCGGATTGATGAATGAAAAATTCGAAGGTGCGAACAGTGCTTCTACAACAAATAATGCCGGTATGTTGGCAGCTTTAGATGCTAAGGCGTCAGAAGCAAAAGGTGAATTTATCGGAGCAGCAGCTACAGCTCATAAAGTTGAAACAGCTACTAAAAAATTCTATGACTTTGTTGGAACTTTAAAAGCTGAAGTTTTAAAAGGAGTTGAAAAAGAGGAAAATGGTAAATTGCCTTACGAAGCAATGGATAAAGCCGATAATTTAGATAACAGCTGGTTTACTGGTGAAGGTTATTCTAAAAGAGGTACTGAAGTTATTGCTGCTATTGAAGCTTATAAAGCTGATATGAAAGCTGCTTTGGGAGACAAAAAATACTCTCCAATCCTTGCAGAGATCACTAAGAAATTTGATTTAGCTGACGTAGCTAATAAAGAAGGATTAAAAGACAAGTATTTAAGTTACCATTTCAAAGGATTTCCTGCGATTGCTTCTCTTGCTAAGTTAACAGCTTGGCAAAATGATGCTAAGAAAGCAGAATCTGATGTGATCAGTGCAGCTTTAGGAAAAGCGGCTGTTCAAACTGCTTCTTACAGTAACTATCAAGCAATTGTAGTTTTAGAAAAGAATGCTTATTTCCAAGGAGAAAATGTTAAAGGTAAAGTTGTATTAGGTCGTTATGATGAATCTACTGTACCAACTTCATTCCAAGGTCCTGGAAAATTAGAAAACGGTCAAGCAGTAATCTCATTAACTGCTGGTGCTGTTGGAGAGCAAAAAATCAACGGTCAATTTAGTTTCTTAGAAGATGGAAAAAACATTCCTCTTAAATTCGAAGGAAGCTATGTTGTTGTACCTAGACCAAATTCTGCTACAATTTCTGCTGATAAAATGAATGTAGTTTACCGTGGTGTACCTAACCCTATGTCAATCTCTTTTGCTGGTGTTGGTGACAATAATGTAAACGCTAATGCTACCGGTATGTCTAAGGTTGGAAACGGTAAATACGTTTTAAAACCAGGCGCTGGTACATCAGTTATGATTAATGTTTCTGCAAAATTACCTGATGGTAAAGTTGTTAGCGACAAAAAAGAATTCCGTATCAAAGGCTTACCTGCTCCAACTGGAAAAATCCGTGGTGAAGTAGCTGCTAAAGGCCCGAAATCAAACTTAGAGAATTGTACAATCACTGCAGTAATGGAAGATTTCGATTTCCCTGTAACTGTTAATGTAACTCAATTTAACATCAAAGTTCCTGGTCAACCTACAATTGTATGTTCAGGTAGCAAAATGGATTCAAGAGCTAGAGCTGCTATTTCTAAAGCAGGAAGAGGTGATGTTGTAGTTATCTCTGAAATTAAAGCTTCTTTCTCTGGAATCGATCAGGTTGCTAAGAGAGTTTCTACTTGTACTTTCGAAGTACAATAAAAAAATATGAATTTCGTTTAATTATTTAAACGCTAGAATTATAAAATTATGAATTGGAGAAATTTATTATTAGTTTTCGTTACTATTTTTGCAGGAAGCACAGCTTCTAATGCACAGTCTAATTTGTTGAACGCTAAAGTACCAGCTGAAATTGGTCTTAAATCGGCAGCGCAACAATTGAAAGATAACGACAAGCCATTGGAATACGGTTATATTGATGATCGTGATGTTCTAATGTCTAAAAAAACATGGGAAATTGTCGATCTTGATGAAAGAATCAACTTCCCTTTGTATTACCCAATTGATACTGCCGGTGTTGGTAACGACCGTCGTTCATTATATGATGTGTTGGTAAAAGGTATCAAATCTGGTAAAATTACTGAAGTGTATGGTGATAGCTATTTCAGAGAAAAGAAAACGCTAAAAGACATCAATGCTTCTTTGACTAAAACAGATACAAGTGATGCAGGTAGAGAGCAAATGAATGAAGATCCAGATGCCTTCAGAACAAGAATCGTTCAGACACCAGAGTATACTATGGTCAAGAAAGGTAAAAAAATGGTTAAGCAAAAAACTGGTAAAATGAAAACTGATACCATTGCAGCTACCAGAAAAATTTCTGATGAGTTCGTAGTGAAAACTGATTTAGCTTCTATTGATGTATCAGATTACAAAATAGTAGGTTTGTGGTATTTTGACAAACGCCAGTCGGATTTACGTTACAGAATTTTAGGTATTTGCCCTGTTATTCCAGACGTTTATACGATGGGTAAATCAGAAGAAGAAAAAGATTATATTGAATTATTCTGGGTATTCTATCCAGGGGCACGTGAATTGTTACACGAATGGAAAGCATTCAACGATAAAAATTCATCAATGCCAATCTCTTTTGATCATTTGTTAAACTCACGTCGTTTCAATGCACTTACTTATAAAGAAGAAAACGTTTATAACGATAGAGAAATTGTTGAGTATATGAAAGATAACTCATTAATGCAATTGATCGAATCTGAAAGAGTAAAAGATAAAGTTCGTAATTTCGAGCAAGATATGTGGAATTACTAATATCAAATTTCTCCAATTTTATAAAATACTCTCGTCTGTTAGGCGAGAGTTTTTTTATTTCTATATTTTTGCCTTATGATTGATTATTTAATTGTGGGTTCCGGAATTGCCGGGATTTGTTTTGCTGAGACGGCTTTGCAAAACGGGAAATCTTTTCTTGTTGTTGATGATTTTTCCAGTTCTTCTTCCAGAATTGCCGGAGGATTGTATAATCCGGTTATTTTAAAACGTTTTAGTCAGGTTTGGCAAGCTAAAGAGCAATTAGAGTATGGATTGCCATTTTATGCTGTTATTGAAGCGCGGATCAACGCAAAGTTTAATTTCAAAATTCCTATTTTTAGGAAATTTGCTTCTATTGAAGAGCAGAACAATTGGTTTCATGCGGCTGATAAACCTAATTTGGCACCATTTCTGTCTTCTAAAATTATCCATAGAGAATATCAGTCTATTAATTCTGAATTCGGATTTGGAGAAGTACTACAAACAGGATACGTTGATACGGCTGTTTTAATTAATTCGTATGTTCGGTTTTTGCAGGAGAATGATTGCTTTATCAATGAGACTTTTGATTATTCGGCAATTGAATTTAAAGAGAATTCTGTTCAATATAAAGAGGTTGAGGCCAGGCATATTGTTTTTGCCGAAGGTTTCGGATTGCATCAAAACCCGTTTTTTAACCAGTTGCCTTTAGATGGAACCAAAGGCGAATTACTGATCATTAAAGCACCCGATTTGAATCTGGATGTGGTTTTGAAATCCAATATTTTTATTCTGCCGATAGGAAATGACTTGTTTAAAGTTGGCGCAACCTACAATTGGGATGACAAAACGGATAGTCCAACGGAAGATGGAAAGCAAGAGTTAATAGGTAATTTAAAGGAAATTATCGAATGTGAGTTTGAAATTATTGAGCATTTTGCCGGAGTGCGGCCAACAGTTAAGGACAGAAGGCCTTTGGTAGGTACACATTTGGCGCATAGAAATTTGCATGTTCTTAATGGATTAGGGACGCGAGGAGTAATGCTCGGACCCGCTTTGGCGAAAGCCTTATTCGAGAATATTGAGAATGGAATACCATTAGATAATCAGATTGATACTAAGCGATTTGATAAAAAAGGAAAGTAGAGCCTTCTACAACTTAATATAACTTCCGGTAATGTTAAGGTGACTTTGGGAAGAGTGTTTATGGATTGTCTTATTGCTTTTTGGGATAATTTGGCACCAAAAAAGTCGTGTAAAGAAATATTTTTAAATAAGACTTCAGGAATTATTTATTTTCCTTCCAGTTCTTGTCGTAACTGATAAAAATATTGATCCAGATGTTTCGGGACAAACGCATGATGATTGGCATTAATAGAATCAGTGTAGCGGTAATTCCGATGAAAGCAGTTTTCATGCTCGTTTCGAACAAAGAATAGAAAATTACAAAGGCGGCTACCCCTAAAGCAACACCCAAACCATAACTTACATACATAGAGCCATAGAAAAAGGAAGGTTCTATATTATAACGCGTACCACAATGACTACAGGTTTCGTTCATCTTGATGGTAAATTCGGGATTATACATGTTTTTTTTGACATACATGCTTTCTTCCTGACATTTAGGACAACTTCCTGTTAAAATGCTATTTAGTTTCAATCCTTTTTTTAACATTTGCAAAAATTTTCAACAAAGGTACGCTATTGTGCTTTTTTATAATGGAATAATCAGAAGTAAATATGCTTAATATACATAATTTGTCGGTTTCGTTTGGAGGAACTTATTTGTTTGAAGAAGTCACTTTTAGAATGGGAGCTGGTGATAGAGTAGGACTTGTTGGAAAAAATGGCGCAGGAAAATCGACAATGCTGAAGATTTTGGCGAAAGATTTTGCCCCTGATTCAGGAAGTATTGCTACTGAGAAGGAAGTTCGTATTGGTTTTTTACGTCAGGATATTGATTTTGAACAAGGAAGAACTGTACTCGAAGAAGCTTATCAGGCATTTACAGATATAAAAGAAGTTGAGAAAAAGCTAGCGGAAATCAATCATCAATTGGTCACCCGTACTGATTATGAAAGCGAAGAGTACTCACAGATTATAGAAGACCTGTCCGATTATACCCATCGATTTGAATTATTAGGTGGTTATAATTATGTAGGGGATACAGAGAAAATTCTTTTGGGATTGGGTTTTAAAAGAGATGTTTTTAACAACCAGACAGAAACTTTTTCAGGTGGATGGCGTATGCGTATTGAATTAGCGAAATTATTGCTTCAGGCGAATGATATTCTGCTGCTGGATGAGCCAACGAATCACTTGGATATAGAAAGTATTATTTGGCTGGAAAGCTTTCTGCGTAACTATCCTGGAGTCGTGGTGATTGTTTCCCACGATAAAATGTTTTTGGATAACGTTACCAACAGAACCATCGAAATTTCATTAGGAAAAGCATACGATTTCAACAAACCCTATTCTCAATATTTAGAGCTTCGCCATGAAATTCGCGAAAAGCAATTGGCTACACAAAAAAACCAGGCTAAGAAAATTGAGGAAACAGAAAAGTTAATTGAGAAGTTTCGTGCCAAAGCATCCAAAGCTTCGATGGCGCAGTCTTTGATTAAAAAGCTGGATAAAGTAGAGCGAATAGAAGTTGATGAAGATGATAATTCGGTGATGAATATTTCATTTCCGGTTTCGAAAGTTCCAGGGAAAGTGGTTATTGAAGCAGAACATGTGACCAAAGCTTATGGTGATAAGACCATTTTGAAGGACATTTCACTTTTAGTGGAACGCGGAAGTAAAATTGCTTTTGTGGGTCAGAACGGACAAGGGAAATCGACTTTCATTAAAGCTATTGTGAATGAATTCGAATACCAAGGTTCTATCAAATTAGGGCATAATGTACAAGTAGGTTATTTTGCCCAAAATCAAGCTGAATACTTAGATGGTGAAATTACATTGCTTCAAACCATGGAAGACGCGGCAACAGATACAAACCGTTCTAAGGTGCGTGATATGCTTGGTTCTTTCCTGTTTAGAGGTGATGATGTAGAGAAGAAAGTAAAAGTTCTTTCCGGAGGAGAAAGAAACCGTTTGGCATTGTGTAAATTATTATTGCAGCCGATTAATGTTTTGGTGATGGATGAGCCTACAAACCACTTGGATATCAAATCTAAGAATGTGTTGAAAGCTGCGTTACAGAAATACGAAGGAACACTTTTGCTGGTTTCTCACGATAGGGATTTTCTTCAGAATATGTCGAATATTGTTTACGAATTCAAAGACCAGAAAATCAAGGAATACCTGGGAGATATTAATTATTTCTTAGAACAGCGCAATCTGGAGAATATGCGTGAAGTTGAAAAAAAGGATATTGCCAAAAAAGAAGCTCCAAAAGAAACAGCCAAAACTTCTTATGAAGATCAGAAGAAAAATAAGGGACTTCAAAATCGCTTAAGCAAGATTGAAAGTCAAATCCAACAATTGGAAAGAGACATTCAGGCAGATGATAAGGCTTTGGCTTCCAATTATGACAAACATGTTGAGGATGCTAACTTTTTTATCGCTTACAATAAGAAAAAATCAGAATTAGATAAGCTGTTGGAAGATTGGGAAGCAGTTCAGGAAGAAATAGAACAGTTAGGTTAATCTTTGAACGGATGTCTTTGCTGCCATTCTAATGTTGGCTCCAGTCTTTTGAAGATTCTGTTGATGTACTTATTAATGAAGGAATTACTGTGGTAAATAAAGCCTGACATCATAACGGGTTGGGCTCCTATAGAACTTTTGATTTCTAACGCTGTTCTTCCGAAAATAATCTTTTTAAACTGATTTTCTATGCCGTATTTTGTCATGTTGTAAAGCATATTCAAATACAGCATTTTCTCTTTTTGGATATGATTGTCATAGCCTAAAAAGTACGTTTCTAAAACGTTTCCGTTTATCAGAAGAGTATGGAAACCCACTAATTTTCCGTTTAAGAAATAACCACACAGCACAAATTGATCCTGCAATTGTTTTTTAAACATTGAGAAATGATTTTTGGACAGGAAGAAAGTATTAAAAGGAGCGTTTTTAGCAACATGATGGTACAAATCATAAATGCGTTCTTCGTTTGAAACAATTTCATCAAAACGCAATTCACGAACTTCAATTTCTTCGCATTTTTTCTGCGCCCGTTTGAATTGGTCCCGGTATTTTTTTGAGAATGAAGCTACATAGTCGTTGCTGGTTTTCCAATTCGGATCCAGCTCAAAAATCATATTGGGCTGTGTGTTGAACTCGTATACGTTTGAAAAATTATGTTTTTTAAGTTCAACGGCACAGTGCTGGTAAAAATCTTTAAACGAAACAATGTGAATGTTTGTTTTTTGTTTTCGGAAGTAAAGAGAAATGGCATCAGCACATTGTAATAATAATTCGCTGATGTGTTTGAAATCGATTTCTTTATTGAAAACATAGCCGTTTTGACCTGTAATCATATTGTTCCCGAGGAATAAAGCATGTGAGGCAAAATTTTTGAAAACAAAATTTCTGATTACTGTTTTCAGGCAGTTGTCTCTTTCTCCAAAAGATTCCAATCGGTTTAGATTTAAATACTGCGCAAGTGCCACCCCAATGAGTTCGGAATTTTCAAAAATACCGATGTAAAAACACTGCATGTTTACCGGTGCGGATTCTTCGAGCACTTTCAAATAAGAGGTTTGCAGAAAAGCATTGCTCACAGCAATCTTGTCCCAGTTTGCCGGAAGCTGGGAGATAGAAGTATAGATTTTAAAAGAGGCTGTTTCCAAGGCTAAAAAAAATCGCTCCACAAATGTAGAGCGATTGCTTTATAAATAAATGTTAAATTACTTCATTGCGCAAATGATTCCGCCCATAATGGTAAAACATACGATCCAGAAGCCTGAAGTTACCATAACGTATTTAAAACTTCTTCTTTCATATAATGCATTGGTACCGATAAGTGGAAAAACAAGGAATATACCAGTCAAGCATCCGTGTAAAGCACCGTGTTTGAAAGTCCTGAACGCATCTCCATAATCCGCCATGAAAGCAGCATAAGAAGGTTTTGCAGCGGTAGGATCACCACCAACCATTCCAAGTGCCCCAAATTGATGAATGGTCAGCATTTGCAGTAAAAACGAGATCAAGAAAGCATAAACTACTGAAAGTCCAAAAATCATAATCATATTGGCTCCTTTCATTTTTTCTTCGGTTGTCCCGGATTCTCTCATCCAGATTCCTCCGAAAACTTTTGGGTTATACCATATAAATCCAACAACAAGTGTTGATAACGCGGCAAGCAATAATGCTAAAAAGTTAATTTCCATAGTTTTTGTTTTTGAGTTTGTTACTCAAATATAGGAAAATTTTTAATGAGAAAGATTTTTACTTGTCGGATTTGCCTGATAAATGTGTTTTGATCATATAAGGAGTTATTTCTCTTAATGGTTTTCCTGTTATAGGATGAAATCCAGGGGCTGTAAAATATTCATATTCTCCTTCAGTAGACTTTCCCCGCCAAATGCAAGCTTTTCCATTTTTAAAATATTTGGTAGTATCGCAAGGTTCTATTTTTCTGAAGTCAGTTAACAGATGCTTATTTTCATCTGTAATAAAAGTTATATCGCCATTGCTTTCCTTTGCAGCTTCCTCTTTAGTTGCAGCCTCATAATGATTTTCTTTCCACAACATACAGTCTTTTTTCTCAATAAATGTTGTAATACCTAAAAAAACAAGAAAGGAAATGAGCAGTGAAGAAACAATTAATAGGAGTTTGTTTTTCGTTGTTTCCTTTTTATTATTATCATTCTTATCCTTGATTGCAATTTCAATAAGGGCAGATTCTATGAAGTTTTCAGGTATAATGTTTGATGCTTGATGCTTTGTTTTATTTTCTGTATTCTCTTCTTTTGTTATTTCAAGATCTAATTTCTCACTGCTATTTCCAAAATCTGCTTTTACATATTTAAGATAAGGTCTTTTTTCAAAATTGACTAGAATTGCCGCTAAATTCACCGCTTCAATATCAGCTAAATCAGTCTCACCTTTGAAAAAACTTCCTATTGGCCTGAACTTGTCAGTCTGCTCTTTTAATTTATTGGTGTTATTGGGATTAAATTCAAATCCAAAAAAAGAAGAGAAGCTTTTTAGATCATCTGAATTAGTATTGTTCTTGAAAATTTCTAAGCATAATTTTCTCAGGTTTGCTCGTGAAGGGTTGATTAAAAGACTGGAATGATTTCCAGTTTTTTCTATTTCATATTTGTCTTTTACTTCCTTCTTATAATCATGTAAGTAATCTTTAACCATAAGCTAATTGGATTTTTTAGGAATTTATCGGAATCTCAGGGATTAGTAGGAATCTCCGGAATTGCCTATCAATACAGCAGCAAAAAGGGGGCATCTTTGCTTCAGAATTAGTTCTTGTTCTATTCGCGATAAGAACAAATGTACAAAACTACTTCTAAACAAAAGTGCGGTTTTCCACATTGGGATTTTTATCCGGGAAGTATAGATATTCCTTTGTGTGACAGCCCACTTTCACTTCCCAAACAAACAAAACCATGTAACGGTTTGGTGCATTAGTATTATTCGGTCAAAGATCCGAACGGCCAGACCCTTGTTTAATTTTTAATCAATTAAGTTATGAAAAAGTTAGTTTTTATTGCAGCGTTTGCAATATCGGGCATAGTGTTGGTATCATGTGATACGGAGGCAGTAGATGGAAATTCAACGCCGCATTTTGATAAATTCACAAAACAGAAGGAAATTCATTCCGAAACCGGAAGAGCGACAGATAGTATTCTGACAGATACAATCACGGCAAATCTTGAGCTTGATCCACCACCGCCTCCTCCAGGGCCTGGAGATGATTTACCTCCAATAAAACCACCTAAACCGTAATAAAATTTTTACATTATACGGATTAAATTACTAATTTCGGGGAAAGTAACTTTTATGGTACGTTCCCCGTTTTTTGTTTTATTAATTTTCTTTTGCTTCATTTCATGTGTCGAAACTGCAAAAGAGAAGGCAAACCAGTCTCCAGAAACAGGTGGTTTTAAGACTGAAGCGAGAAGATTGTTAGGTTTAGGAGATTATTACTATGATACAGTTAAAAAATTTGACAGAGCTTACCATTATTATAGGCGTTCCAAAGGACTATACGAGTTGGAAAAAGACAGCGCAAACGTGGCATATAATTTACTTCAGATGGCCAGTTGTCAACAAACTTTTGGAGATTATGTGGAAAGTGAAGTAATACTTACTGAAGCGGAATCTTACATCATAACTATTAAAGACTTAGAGCTAAAATCACAATACACTACTTATTTAAATACTCTTTATGGTGTATCATTTAAAGAACTTTCTAATTACGATGATGCATTGCAGTTCTATAAGCAAGCAAGAAAAAAGACAAATGATCCTGTTGCTAAAATTGCGTTAGACAATAACATTGCAGCAGTATATATACAAAAAAACGAATATAGTACTGCAATAAAAATTTTGGAAAAGATCCTGAAATCAAAAGTTCTGGATACTTTAGAAAAAAGAAGAGCCTTATACTTAGATAATTTGGGGTTTGCTTATTCCAAGGCAAAAGAAGGAGCAAAAGGGTTGGATTTGATGAAGGAAGCATTGGTAATTAAAATCAAAGTAAAGGATTCGTACGGGATTATAGAAAGCTACCTGCATCTTTCGGAATATTACCAAGACAAAGATTTGAACAAGTCAAAAGATAATGCGCTTAAAGCTTACGAATGGGCAACAGACAAAAATAGTATTGATGAGCGATTGGAAGCTTTAGAATTTTTAATGGCTCATAATGATGGAAAAGGGAAAAACAAATATGCTATTCAATTTATACATTTAAATGACAGTATTAAAAAAATACGTGTAAAAGCTAAAAACCAGTTCGCAAAATTTAAATATGACACAAGGGAAATAAAAGAACAAAACCTAGTTTTAAAAGCACAAAAAGCAGAAGACAGTCTCCAATTTGAAAGACAAAAAAACCAAAAATACTTTTTTCTTTCTGCCTTTCTTCTTCTTATAGGAGCTATTGCCTATCTAATCAATTATTTTAAAAATAAAAACAGAGAAGCAGTTTATAAAACCGAAACCCGAATCTCAAAAAAACTCCATGACGAACTCGCCAATGATGTTTATCATACCATGACTTTTGCCGAAACACAGGATTTGGAAATTCCCGAAAAGAGAGAAGCATTAATTGACAATCTCGATAAGATTTATGCAAGGACCCGGAATATTTCTGCAGAAAATAGTGAAATAACAACCGGAGATAAATTTGAATCCAACTTGAAGGAAATGCTCTCCAGTTATAATAGTGATAAAGTCAAAGTAATCATTAAAGACAACAATGAAGTCAACTGGATTAAAGTGTCTTCGGAAAAAAAGATTGCCACATATAGGGTTTTACAGGAATTATTGGTCAATATGAAAAAACACAGCCAGTGCACTTTGGCAGTTGTAGGTTTTGAAGGCAGTGAAAATTCCATTAAAATAAATTATTCAGATAACGGAATTGGAGCAGATGATAAGTTGCTGTCAAAAAACGGATTACAGAATGTGGAAAACCGTATTCACAGCATAAAAGGAACTATTACTTTTGAATCGGAAACCAGTAAAGGGTTCAAAGTAAAAATTTCATTTCCCAAATAGTTTTTGAATATGTTTAAAAAAGTTTTAATTGCCGAAGACATAGATTTTAATGACATTGCGGTTGTGCATGTACTTCGGGAACTTGATGTTCCTGAGATAGAGTATGCAAAATATTGTGATGAAGCCTTATTGAAAATCAAAAAAGCCGCTTTAGATAAACGTCCATACGAATTACTGATTACTGATCTTTCTTTTAAACCGGATCATCGGGTAAACAAACTCAATTCAGGAGAAGAATTAATAGCAGCAGTAAAACAACTGTTTCCGGAAATGAAAGTCATTGCTTTTTCCATCGAAGATAAATCGTATCGAATCAAGTCTTTGTTCGATATATCCGGTGTTAATGGCTTTGTCATGAAAGACCGCAATAGTATTCCAGAGCTTAAAAAAGCAGTCCAATATGTGTACAATGATGGTGAAAAATACCTGTCGCAGGAACTTCAGTACATATTTCAGGATAAAACGATCAATGAAATAGACAATTACGATATCCAGCTCATCAAATATCTTTCCATAGGTGTGGCACAGGAAAATATGGAGGATACTTTCAAAGAAGCAGGCATTACACCTAATAGCAAAAGTACCATTGAAAAACGGATCAACAAACTAAAAATATATTTTGGTGCAAATAACACGGTACATCTTGTGTCCATTGCAAAGGACTTAGGAATCGTCTAGTTTTTCGACATGTAAATTCTGTCACATTTAGCTCCTTCGGGAGCTTTTTTTATGCCTTAAGAAAAATTGGAAGTCGCGTTACGGTTTTCCGTAAGGTATTGGTTTTTATTGGTTTTAAGTTTGGGGTATAAAAAAAATAATTATGGCAGTATTAGCAATTCCTAATCCAAAAAAGTCAACTCAAGTAGATTTTTCAATCGAAAGGGTCAAATTAAGTGTGTTGAATATTAGTTTAATCAATGATAAATATAAGTTCACGGCTTCCAATGAAATATTTAATCAGTACACTTATGAAGCTTTAGAGTTTTTAAGCTTAGGCGTATATATTGATATAAATCTGAATAGATTGGGTGAAAATAAAACTGAAATTTCAGTAGAAGTGAGGCGTAAATTAGGGACATTCAATCAATCTCATGAAGTCACAAAAGCTAACGAGCATTTGATGAAAATATTTGACTGTATAGCAAAATTAACTGCTAAAAGCCCAGATGAAATTGAGAATATGAAACCTATTAAAAATGAAAAACCAGTAAATAATTCAAACTCATTTTCAAAAAATAATAAAACTACTGATTCTTGGTATGAAAAGACTTGGCTTGTAGTATTGCTCTGTATACTCTTTTTTCCTGTTGGTCTTTATGCGCTTTGGAAAAACTCATCGATTGCTAAAGGTTTTAAAATAGGGGTTACAGTGATAATAGCTCTTATTTTAATTTCAAATATAAGAGAAAAAGACAGCAAAATTTCAAATCAGCCCGAAAAGCAAAGTGTAACAAAAGAATTGAATAGTAATCCTGTTTCTGGCAATGAAGAAGAAAGTCTAAATGCAGAAAAAGAGATTGTACTTGAAAAATTAAAAGTAAAAGCAAAAAGGGATTGGCCGGATGATTTTACAACTCAAGAATTTTGGATTAATCAACAAATAGAGGATTATGAGTATATGCTGTCTATCGAAAATAATTCAATAAAGTCAAAAGCACAGAAAAACTGGCCTCTTGATTTTACAACTCAGAAATTTTGGTACGGTGAACAGATTGAAGCTCAAGAAAGAATGAAATAGCAAAAATATTAATTAGATAAAAATAAAGATTATGGAATATCCAAAATTTGTAATAAAGAGAAGCAGCAACAATCAATTCTATTTTAATTTATGGTCATCTGATGAGGCCATTATTTTGAAAAGCGAAATGTATATTACAAAACAGAATTGTAAAAACGGAATTGAATCTGTAAAGACTAATGCTCCTGAGGACAAAAATTACGAAAAAAACACTTCTGAGAACTCAAAATATTATTTTACGCTGAAATCCTCTCAAAATGGGCAGGTAATAGGTGTCAGTAATTTGTATTCAACCGAATTAGACAGGGATGAAGGAATTGAAATGGTGAAAAAGGAAACTCCTAAATCGGATACAGAAGATTTAAGTTAAATGTTATGGAAATAAATACACAACTCAAAACCTTGGCAGATAAAATTACACTGCTAAAGGACAAAATTGAAACCGAAGAGTCTACAAAACATGCTTTTGTTTTACCTTTTATAAACATTCTAGGCTATGATACTTTCAATCCTACAGAAGTAGTTCCTGAATTTACAGCTGATATCGGGCTTAAAAAAGGAGAAAAAGTTGATTACGCCGTTTTTCAAGACGGAGTTCCAATTCTGATTGTCGAATGTAAAAATTGGAAAGAAAACCTGTCTGTACATAACTCTCAGTTATTTCGGTATTTCCACGTAAGTAAAACCCGGTTTGCTCTTTTAACAAACGGAATTATCTATCAGTTCTTTACTGATCTGGAAGAAAAAAATAAAATGGATAACAAGCCATTCTTAGAATTTGATGTGACAAATCTAAAGGAAAATGTGATTGTTGAAATTGCAAAGTTTCACAAATCCAGTTTCGATGTTACTAATATTGTCAATAACGCCAGTTCTTTAAAATACATTCAGGAAATAAGAAAACAGATTAATGATGAATTAACCAATCCATCAAATGAATTCGTGAAATTATTTGCAAATAAAGTATATGCCGGACGATTGACGGAAAAAGTCATGGAGGAATTTAAGGATTTAGTTTCAAAAGGATTCAGTCAGTTTGTTGGGGATAAAATAAATGATCGTCTTAACGCCGCTCTCAATAAAGAAGCTCAGAAACAACAGGAAGACCGTGTTGAAACCAAAGAAGATGAGAGTCGTGTGTATACTAGTGAAGAAGAACTTGAAGCCTATAGGATTGTTGTTGCCATTTTAAGGAGAAAATTACCAACCAACAGAATTGTTTACCGTGACACGCAATCTTATTTTGGAATTTTATTAGATGATAATAACAGAAAACCACTGTGTAGACTGCATCTTAATGGTGGTAAAAAATATATCGGGCTATTCAATGACAACAAAACAGAGAGCCGACAGGCAATTCAAACCATTGATGATATCTATTTGTTTGAAAAGGAGTTATTGGAAACGGTCGGGTTGTATGCGGAATGAAAATTAGGTATAAATACTTAAAAAAAATTAGGTGATAAAGCTTAGTTTTATATCTGGTTGATTTATAACGATTAAAGGTTTTGTAACTGGGAGAGATTGATGCATAACAGAGTTTTACTAATGTAAAAGCTATGAGAGAAATTTATACTATTTGTGCCATTTTACTGCTAATAGGAATAATTGATTTACCTATTAGGTATTATACTTTTTTGAGAATTGTAGTAACAATTGTAGCCGTAACAATCATCCTGAAGGAATCTCAAAATAAAAATAATTTCTGGATGCTTCTGTTTATTGCAATTGCAATAGTTTTTAATCCGCTTATTCCTGTTTATCTATATAATAAAGCAATTTGGATTCCCATTGATATTGTTACAGTTGCTTCGTTTTTAACGTATGGGTTTATAAATAAAAAAAATACTTAAAAATTTGTTTTCACACTATTTGTCATATTTATTAGAAGCGTTAAACTTTTTCAAAGTTTTGATAGCTAGATCCTTTGTGATTCTTTTCAGAAAAGAAAGAAAAATTGAGGTGTTTAAACTTGAATATACGACAGAGCATATTTTTGATAATAGTTATGTTATTATAAATTATAGTTTTAGAAATGCTATTTATTATCGTTTTGGAAGTCATATAACATTAGAAAAACATAGTAAGATTTTTAACCTTAAAAAATTTGAAAAAGAATTCGATTTTATAGTGTATGGCCTCTTTCAAAAAAGAAAATACAAATTAAAATTTGAACCACAATTAACACTAAACTCAAATAGCTTTAAAACTAACTTTTCAAATCTTAACTTAAAATTAAATCCACAACTTTTGCCAAAGCTGACCCACCCTGCTATTCAAGTGAATTTTGATAAACCAATAGTCAATATTTGCAAAGTTAAAGTACAAGATAAGCCAATGGCAATTTTTCACAAAACGTTTAATCAAAATGATTTTATATGACACGAGATTACTATGAATTACCAAAATCGGGAAACGTAATGCGTTTCCTTTGGAAATGTGCAGGTGGTGACCGCTATCTTTTAGAAAGAGCGACATATTCTGACCAGATAAAATATATGTGTTTAGGAGGAATTGTATTTGCTACAGGAGCCATGGCAGGTCTTGCCGGCGGATATGCTTTCTATACTATTTTTGAACCAAGAGGCTCTGCAATTGAAAACCCAGTTGATATCCAGACAGTCTTATTGGCACTTTTTTTTGGAATAATTTGGGGGTTAATGATTTTTAACATCGACAGATTTATTGTAACAAGTACAGGTAAAGGAGATGGGACAGAAGCAATAACCATTGGGGAATTAAAAAGCGCTTTACCAAGGATTTTAATGGGAGTAATTATAGCAATGACAATTTCTAAGCCAGTTGAAATAAGAATGTTTAAGACAGAAATTGATATTAAACTTCGTGAAAAACAATTGGAGCAGCAGGCAGAGTATCAGTCAAAAGTTGATAAAACTTATGCCGATAGAGAAAAATTACTTGAAAAAGAATTTGGTTCTATTGCCCAACAAAGAAATACCTTAAACGGAAGAATTAAAGCTGCTGAGCAAGCTTACACAGATAATTTAATGGGAAAAGCTGGCAAGATTGCGGCTGGAAATGGACCTTTATCAAAAGCCCTGAAGTCGCAATTAGATGATTTAACAAATCAGTTAGTTGCTTTTGACAAGCAAAATGGTGAGGATTTAAAGGAGTTGAATAAAAGAAAGGGAGAGTTAAGAATTGCAAAAGAAAGAGAAAGGAATAATAATGAAAAAATTGCGAATGGTTTGGATGGTTTACTTGAGAGAATCAAAATAGCTCACGAAGTTTCTGGTTTTTGGATCTCATTTTTTATCACATTACTCTTCATGGCTATTGAGTTGACTCCAATATTCTTCAAATTAATGCTAACCAAAACAACCTACGATTATTTAGCAGAAAATCGTGATGAATTAATGAAGGCAGAATATGGCATAGAAGTGCAATATGATAAATATAAGGATAAAGAAGGTATTGAAAGACACTTAACAATTAATCACGAGGCAGAAAGGATCATCTTTGAGAAGAAAATGTTAACTAACATACAAAAAGAACTTACCAAATATGCCGTGACAAAATATAAGGAGAGAGAAATGAAAAAAATAGATGATAATATAGATAGTTATATTAAACCTATAAATGCAGATGAACAAAACGGTTAATGAAATAAGACTTTTTCTTTTCACTTGTTCTGGAGAAGACAACTTCATTCTAAAAAGATGTAAAAAGCGAATTCAAATAAGATTTGCATTTATAGGTTTTTTTGTGGTTTTAATATTTGTTGGTTGTTTCTTTAGTGCTACGTGTTTTGCATATTCATTGTTTGAAGGAGCAAAATGGATTAGTGGCTCAATCGGTGTGTTTTGGGGAGCCATGGTGGTAAATATGTATTTATTGTTATTACATACAATCTCACCTGCTATAATCCCTTTAGCGTCAAAAAAGAAGAGAAGAAAAAATCCTGTAGCAAATGATAATGTTGAAAATTCCAGTTTTTTATCCTTGTCAATGTTCTCTAGATTAGGATTTATGATGCTTTTAGCAATTATTATTGCACAACCATTAAATGTGCTTTTATTATCATCAACAGTGCAAAATAGTATTGAGAAACATAAATTAAAGGAAAGAATAAAATTATATTCAATGACTAATAAATCATTGATAGATAATGAACTTCAATTTTATGATGATTTCAATAGGAAAGTAACAACTTATTCTACTTTTAATGAAAACAATAGTTTAAATAATCAACTTTCAGTAGTTAAAAATAAAATTAAAGGAGATAGCATATTTCTGTCAAAGACATCTTTAAAATTTAAAAATCTTAATAAGATTGATGAAAATTTATTTCTAAACCGAAATCAACAAGCAGAAAAAAAGAAACTATTAAATGATTTAGAAAATTTATTAAACAACGAATTGTTTTCTGATCAAAACTTTCTAGATAATTTGCTGGAGATCACAGTTTCGTCAAATGCAAAAAATGAATTTGATACTTTTAAAACCGATATTTCAAAGTTGATTCAAGACAAAATCAATAATTACAATGCTTTAAATAACTTGCTTGATAGAAGTAATTTCTATATCAAAACCATCCAATTACTGCTTATTGAAAATCCATTTTCATGGATAATAACAGTAATTATTAGTTTAATCTTTCTAGTGCCAATAGGCCTTAAATATTACGCGAGAAATATTTCTGCAAAAATGTTTTTAGAGAATAATAAGAATGCCCAATTGATTAAACTAAGGGAAGAACTTATAAATACTAAAGATTTCAATTGGTTGGAAAAAGAAATAAAATCTAAGAATATCAATGATATTAAAACTTCTGATTACTATTTCCAAAGGATGTTAATAGAACATAAAATCATATTAGAAGAATATGATGATACTAAAAAAAAGTTTTCAGAATTGTTAACTAATAACATTAAAAAATACAATCGGAACTCACAGGAAAGACTAAAAACAGTACTTGAAAAACTTAAAAAACTTAATTCCACAAAGTATAACGATTTTTTAATTCAAATATCTCAGGAATATAAAAATGATGTTATGGTGAAATATGAATATTGGCTAGACTGTCCTTTCAGGACTAAAAGAATGAATATGGCAGTAATTGTTGAAAACCAAGTAGGTCTTTTGGATTTTCTATATAATATACCGGAAGAAGAACCAGAGAACGAGAAACTGTCATAATGCTGGAAAAGATAGTAAATATTATTAAGGAAGAGCCTTTTTTGGGAGAGGATGGTTTGTCGTATGTCAAAGTGACAAAAGAAATTTTAACTCCAAGAAGAACGTATTTAAAGGGAACAATAAACGGAAAATACAGAGGAAATAAAATCCCAGATGATTACGATAAATTGGATTTATTCGATTTTGAAATATATGAGGCGGAAATCTTATGCGTTTCTATCGATGACTTTAGTAAAAATAGACCGTTTGTCTTTCCTAATGATTTCAAAAATATTAGCTCAGAAAAAAGAATGAAAGGGAAAGTATTTCCAAAAAGCAAGCTCCCGGAAATACTGCCAGTTATAATAACAGCCAATAAAAAAACATTCGGTATTAATGTTTTAGAACCTAAATTGTTTGAATTTGAGATGATTCGTAAGTATCATCAAACTGAAGGAGATGAAGTTTTTGGGATGTTTAATGCATTTGTTACTGGATATGTTGTTGATTTTGTAAGAGAAGAAATAAATGAGATTATTGGACCAATTAGTATAGAAACTACAACTATAAAAGAGCCTTACTCTGTAGATGATATTTGTATTCTCAGCAATGTTGAAACCGGTAAAACAGAAATTAAAGGAAATTATATCCGAAAAGAATTTAAATGCAAAAATCACAATGACAATATTTGGGGAAAGTGGGAGTATGTAGGCGTTGGAGTTACATCATCAGGAGTTGGGTGTCTAAATGAAATAATTGGAGTTTTTGGTGTTTTGTTGTTTTTGGGATTTCTAATATCAGTTTTGCCCGGATTTGTATACTTCATTGGTTTTTATATAATTATTTTGCTTTTAGGATTTCTTGCTCCATATTTAAAGTGGATAGTTAGAATTTTGGGAATAATCTTGTTGATTGCATTTTTTGGCTCTTTGATAAAATCGTTTACCCAAAGCACTAATAGGTATAATCCATCACCAGTTGTAGTAGATGCTCAAAGAGAGACAGAAGAGAGAAGACGACCAATTGTAGATAATAAAGATACAGATGAGACCGACAGTAATTCAAATAACGAAAAGGATTATTACATTACTAAATATAGAGTATGGAAAGATTATGATGGGAATAAATATGAAGGATATTATAAATTAAAACAGAGTGATGTAAATAAAGCTCATGTTTATAAAAGGAATTTATCTATTTCACAATCAAACGTAGATTCGTATGACAAAATAGTTTTCAGTCTGAAAGAAAATGATAGAGTTAAATTAGATGGATTATATCATCTATTTGATAGCATCCAAGTAAAAAACAAATTGTCTAAAAATAAGTTTGCTGAAATGATAGTTTCTTTCGTTCAAGATATTCCTTATGTATTAATATTAGAAGAAGACTGTAATCCAAGTTTATACAATGATGGTTTTACGAGGAAATATTTATCTAATCCGAATGCAAAATGTGACGGTTTTCAAAGATTTGGAATAAATACTCCGGTTGAATTTTTATACAGTTTAAAAGGCGATTGTGATACAAGAACATTGTTGCTTTATACAATTCTATCGCATTATAATTATGATGTTGCACTAATGAGTAGCGAATTTTATAGTCATTCAATACTTGGAGTAAACCTACCAATTGATGGATTGACTTTTCAATATGAAAATCAACAGTATGTTCTTTGGGAAACAACAATGCCAAATGTTAGGCCAGGAATAATTTCAAACGAAATATCAAATTTAAATAATTGGAGAATATCCTTAAAATCAAAATAATATGAACAAGCAAAGCTTATTTTTCACCTGTCTTGTAGCCGTAGTTGCTACTGCATTAATATTAATGCTACTGCAGTTTTTAATTAAAAAACAAAATATCAAATCTGAAGCTGGAGAAAAGATAAATACGTCTTTTGCGATTTGGTTTTCTTCAATTCTGATCACTTTTTATATGTTTTTGAAAGTGGCATTAGACCAAACTGAGAATGCAATAGAAATAATTATCTCTTCTAAAACCATTGACGATACTTTTATTCAAGTAATGCAAAGAATATCTGTTTATACAGGTTTTACATTCATTTTTACATTTTTGTCATATTATATAGCTCATAATCTTTTAAAACTGACAATGGGTGACCGTATTGACAGTCTTGAAATCGGAAAAGACAATAAAGGATATTTTATTATAAAAGGAGTAGTATTAATAACTTTAGTTTTTTCAATAATCAATATTTTCGAACACTTTTTACATTGGTTTGCACCTGTAGTTGATACTCCTTTTTATCATTAGCAATAAGAAGTATGATAACAAAAAATCAGAGATTTTAGGGATAGGGTTTTTTTGCTTGCTCAGAACAGTGGGAGGATGATTATTTAAAAAACTTGATAAAAAGAAAGTATCCAAAATTCTCAGAAGAACAAATTATCAATTCGATTAGAAGATGTTGTCAATTAAACCAAGCGCTGCACCCCAGAAAAGCATTCATAGAATGTGTATTGAAAAACTAGGCTTGATTTAACAAGCAGCATTTTTCTATTAGAGATAAATATCAAAATGTATAGTGATTACAAAAAGAAAAAGCAGTTATTTATAGATAGAAATGTAAAAAAAATTAGTATCACTCTTTAAAAAAGAAAATAGCACCATAATAAAGCTAAAACTTAAAGTTTTGGCTTTATCCTTTAAATATTTCACACAATTATGGATCAATTAAAAAACACAGAAGAAAAACTCACCTATTTTAATATATTGATATTAGTATTGTCAATCTATATTTTAAGTTCGTTTTTGGTCGATACTTTTTGTGTCTTACCTAAAGAAACTTCAAGATTATTAACTTTTATTGACAACGCCGTGTGTTTTGTCTTCTTAATAGATTTTATAATTCGTTTCAGGAAAGCAGAAAGCAAATTGGAATTTATGCGTTGGGGTTGGATTGATTTAATAGCTATAATTCCTGTTATAGATTATTTCAGAGCAGGGCGATTATTGCGATTAATAAGATTAATAAGGATCTTAAGGGCATTTCGTTCTGCTAAAAAAATTGCAAGTCATATTTTTAGAAATAAAGCAAAAGGGACTTTTGCCACAGTTTCCGTCATAGCAATAATGCTGCTTATTTTTTCTTCTATAGCTATTCTACAAGTTGAAAAGACACCGGATAGTAATATAAAAACAGCTGAAGATGCAGTTTGGTGGGCATATGTAACCATAACTACAGTAGGTTATGGGGATAAATTTCCGGTTACCACTGAAGGAAGGTTAATTGCAGTAATTCTAATGACTGGTGGAGTAGGACTTTTTGGAACCTTTACTGCTTATGCTGCATCCTGGTTTCTTTTGGAGTCGAAAGAGAATGTCAAGTAACCGTATTTTGCCCATTACGGTTTCCCACACCCAAATCCACCCAAACCCACCTACTTTTGATTAAAACAAACAGTTATGAAAAAAGTAGTACTCATCATTTCAATAGGATTACTGGCCTGCAAGCATAAAGAACCGCAGTCACAACCTAATTCTTTTTACAAGGAAGTAATCAAGTCCAACGATGTTAAAACCATCACGCAGGAAGAGGCTAAAACATACCACGAGGACAAAGAATACCAATACGAATACCGCACCGGAACTTCCGGACACTACGAATACAATTATGAAGTAAGCGGGCGCGACCAGAATGGCAACGAAGTGAAGGGAATGATTAATATCGAAGGAAAATATGGAGCAGGCATTATTATCAATAAAGATGGTGATTCTATCGAAATTAGTGCAGAATGGATTAAAAACGGGCAGTTAAAGGCAAAAGATAAAAAAGAAAATGAATACGAACTGACAGCCAATTAAAACGGTATGTTTATATAAATAAAATACATATGAGAAAAATACTCTTTTTGATATTGTTTTTTATAACAACGGCTTTCAGTACTTTAGAAACCAAAGTGTATGTCTGCACTGGAGGTGGAGCAAAAAAATACCATCTTAAAGAAAATTGTCGTGGTTTGAATGCCTGTAAACATGAAATTATCGAGACAACTAAAAAGCAGGCTCAGGATTTTGGACTCACACTTTGCGGCTGGGAAGATTGATGATTTTGTTTTTATACTACTATATTTGTCAAAACCCAAAGACTATAAATGCAAAGAGTATTTACTTTAATAGCGTTTTTTTTACTGACAGTACTTCAGGCTCAAATCAGTGTTTGTTCCTGGAATATAGAAAACCTGGGCAAATCAAAATCAGAAGAAAACATCCTCTTTATTGTCAATACAATCAAAAAATTTGACATCGTTGCTATTCAGGAAGTGGTAGCAGGTAGCGGAGGAGCACAAGCAGTTGCTCAAATAGCCGAAGAACTCAATCGTAAAGGAACTCAATGGGATTATACTATCAGTGATCCTACTTCGGGGAGTTCCTATAAGAGAGAGCGCTATGCTTTTTTGTGGAGAACAAATAAAGTAAAACTCAAAAAGGAAGCATGGCTGGAGCAAAAATACAATCAGGAAATCGACAGAGAACCTTATTTTGCTACTTTTGAACACAACGGAAAAGTATTTACCCTCGTTACTTTTCATGCTATCACACAAAGCAAACAGCCGGAAACGGAAATCAAATACTTTAAGTTTCTGCCCAACGAATATCCTACGTTAAATTTAGTCTTTGCAGGCGACTTTAATTGCCCACAGTCACACAGTGTTTTCAATCCGTTAAAGAAAATGGGGTATGATTCTGTATTTAAAAATCAAAAAACATCATTAAAAAGAGAATATAATAACGGAAATTGTCTTGCTTCTGAGTTTGATAATTTTTGGTACCATTCTGAAAGAGTCTCGATCAGTAATCCAAAAGCAATCCAATTCTACGAAGGTTTTGAAAATCTAAACGAGGCAAGGGAAATCTCAGATCATATTCCTATAACAGTTGAAATCACGTTAAAGTAACGGACTGCATTTATTATAGTTGAAGCACTTACGGTGATAGTTTTCCAATCAGCGTTTATAGTTTTCCAGCTTGCATTTATAGTTGAAGCACTTGCGGTGATAGTTTTCCAACCTGCGTTTATAGTAATAGCGTTTGCAGAAATAAAATATGTCATAACTGGCAATAAAAAAGCCCTTCTGTAAAGAAAGGCTTTTCATATAGTATAATAAGAAGTATATTAATCTTCAGCAGCTTCACCTGATTTTCTATAGATGAAGTTTCCGTAAATATGTCTTTTTGCGAATCGGTTTGGAGATTCTGCATTGACCATCTTAACATAAATGTTTTTTGGAACACCAATGTATTCGTATTCCATTCCGTTGAAATATTTTACAAACAAAGTCTGTTTTTCCAAATGGAAATCGTGAATGTTAGAATTGGTAATTGTATCCGTGTATTCAGGAAGGTTTTTTTCAACAGTTTCAGCAGCGATACTTACTAAAAAGTGGTAAGCACCAATAATTGATTTACTTTTTTCTTCAGCTGCCAATTTTCCAGCTTCATCATTTACAAATTTATCAGGATGAGAATCTTTCATGCTGTTTCTGTAAATAGTTTTCAATTCTTTTAAAGTAACATTTTTGTCAACTTCAAGCAATTTTCTGTATTCAATAACTCTTTTCATATTCTGTTTTTTATAAAAAAACGCTGTTTTTCAGTGTTTTATATATAGATTGTACTCTGTTTTTTTCCGGTGCAAATGTACACATATTTTAGGATTTCGCACTATTTTAATTGATTTTTAAGAAATACTCTTTTTAAAATCTTTCAAATACTTGTTTTTTTGTTCATTTAATAATGAAATATCAACCCTTCTTAGTGTGATTTATTCTAATAGGACAATTCTCGAACTATTTTCCAGACCATTTATTATTTTAAAATCTTTGGACTAAATGAAAACCAAATTTCGCGACTTTGGTGTGGTCTGTTTTATCAGCATTAAATAAAAGTTTTCCCAACCAACATTAACTTCAAAAATAAAACCACTTTTGGTAACCCATTTGCTTCCTAAATCTTGTCTTTTTATTTAGTTTTAATTGTACTTTCTTTAACAGTAAATGAAATGAATTAAGTATAGTTTCGTCAAAGAAATATAAGTAATACCCTTAAAATAATTTTATACTATAACTACTGTTATAGCAGTATATTTAAACAACCACTATATAGATTGATATTTACACTATTTTTTAACACGGCAATTTTTCAAGGAATAGTTCTTGGGGCAATTATTTTAAAATCACCACTATTTAAGAGCAATGCAAATAAATATTTAGCTTATGCAATATTTACGCTATCTCTTCTTATTGCCAATCTTGTTTTTGAAATAATAGATGTATACAATGGTATCCCTTTCCTACTTTTTCTTGATGATATTGAATGGGCATTTATCTTTCCGGTTTTCATCTTTATGTTTATTATTCATCAGGTAAATCATCCCATAAGACACTCGAAAAAAATTCGATGGTTATTTGTTCCTTTTCTTTATTCGGCCATTACAAATATTTTTTATGATTGTGATGATGTAGCGCATATTTTTAAAATCCCAAATGTTCTTAAAATTTTTATACAAACTTTAAAAGACTTTGATTTCTTTATTATTCTCCTATTTATACCTTTTATGGCTGTCTATACTTTCAGCTTTATTAAATTCTCAAAGGATAAACAAGAAAAAAAATGGATTACTTTTTTGTGGTCTTTGGTTTTTACATTATTACTTTCTTGGATTACTGCAATTCTAATAGCGTTGTTTTTTGAATATGATCTTTCCTTTTGTATGCGTATTCTGGCCTTATTTGCTGCATTTTTAATTCATTTTACAGCTTATTATGGTGTTTTTAAATTCAGATTGGCAGGTAATAAGAAAGGAATAGAAGAATTATTAAATAAAAGTGTTGCCTTTTTTTCTGAGGAATTGACTGAAAATGTAATTCTTAAAAAAGAAACCGAAACGACTAATTTGGATTTATTTACAAAAGAAAACCCTTATTTTAAAAAGCTGGAAATACTTTGTGAAGAACATCAAATTTATAAAGACAGTAATTTAAATAGAGAAAAAGTTGCAGAACAATTAGGGATAAGTGCAGGATATGTTTCGCAGTTAATCAATGTGATTACTGGAGATAATTTTGCCAATTTTATAAATAATTATCGTGTAGAAGCTGTTAAGAAAATGATTCTTGATTCGGACTTTGAAAATTACAGCCTTTTTGCAATAGGTTTAGAATCAGGTTTTACTTCAAAAACCACATTTCACACTGCCTTCAAAAAAGCAACAGGAATGACACCAAGCAGCTTCCGTACTACGAATAAATAGGTTCGGATTTCTCCAGTTTTAAGATATTCGGCCTTGCCATTTTTTAATTCATTTAGTTTTGCCCATGATAATCAACTTAATCATCTCAAATTTATATGAAATTAAAACGAATCCTGTTTACGACTGCGCTCTTTTCTGCGGTATCTGTTCAATCACAAACCACGCCCAAAAAAAAACAACTGGAATTTTCCGTAGGACATAATTTCGGTTATTTAAAAAATCTCGAATTTGCCCCAGTAGCAATGTATGAGTATGAAGGTCCTGTATATAAATTAAATTATACCCGAACAAGTAAAAAACAAAACCTATTTGAAGTTCAGCTAGACTATCTTGAAACCAAATTAAGAACAGATCTATCATCCAAGCTAAATAATGATTATTCTAAAATGGGAATGGGTTTTTCCTATCTCAAACAGCTTTATAACAAAAATGGATTTTCTGTGCATTTAGGATTGCAATCGCAAACTAATTTATCTATCTACACTAACGAGAATTCTACTTTTAATAATGGGGATTATTATACTTTACACCAGGAATTTGGGATCGCAGGCAGATTCGGTTATCAATTAGATGAAAAACAATATTTATCATCAAAACTGACGTTGCCTGTAACATTACTTAGATTTACCAACGCCGAAGCTAAATTTTATGCTTTAGATCACTATCAAAGTGCTGTATGGGATTTGGAATATGGCTATAAACTTTCCAATCATTTTGAGTTAAAAGCAACTTATAATTTCAATTACGCAAGACTTCAGGTGCCAAGTGCTTACAGAGAACTGCAACATCAAATAAATCTGGGTATTATCTATAAATTTTAATCATGAAACTTATCAAAACTACAGTTAGCATTTTTACATTCGTTTTTATTTTTTTATTCATCTCTTGTGCAGATATTTTAATAGGCGATGGAGGAAAGTACGACGAAGACATCTATTTAAATTACAAGACAAAAACAGTATTGGAATTGCCTTTTGAAGACGAGTGGTACGTAGTTGCCGGAGGAAAATCATTAGAACAAAACCATCATTTTGCTCCACATCGCCATCAAAGGTATGCGATGGACATTGTGCAAATAATAAACGGACGAGGAAATTCTGGAGATGGTACAAAAAATGAAGATTATTATTGTTTCGGAAAACGCTTAAATGCATCTGGAGACGGAAAAATAATAGCTGTAGAAAACGCTATTCCGGATAATGTTCCGGGAATTAAAAATAGCAAGCAATCGTTAGGGAATTATATTATTATTGACCATTTGAATGGAGAGTTTTCCTTTATGCTTCATCTTAAAAAAAGCTCTATAATAGGGGCAGTAGGAGATGTTGTGGTCAGAGGTCAAAAGGTAGGTTTGGCTGGAAACAGCGGTTATTCTACAGGTCCGCATCTGCATTACCACCTGCAAACAACCTCATCTCTTGTAACAGGTGTTGGTCTTCCTGTACAATTTTTAAATTATTATTCTGATAATGAATTTAAAGAAAGAGGTGAGCTTGTTACGGGTCAAATAGTACGGAAAAACTAAAAAAGCACTGCAAAGCTATAGCTTGTTAAACAAATTTTTTAAAAGTAAGTTTAAGCAAAAAAAGCTTCAGAGAAATCTGAAGCTTTGTCTTAGTAGCGTGAAGTATTCAAATAGCTAACCAGCATGGATGATTATTTTGAAATTATTGTTTTAAAATCGATATCCAGCACTCAGTCCAAATTTTGCAACAATATTATGGTCTGTTTTATTTGCGTTGAATAGTAGTCCGCCATAACCAACATTCGCTTCAAAAAGAAATCCGCTTTTACTGACCCATTTCCAACCTCCACCAGCACCGAGAGCAAAATCAATAACGTCAGGGTTTTCAGTATAAATTGAATGATCTTCTGAGGGATATATTTTTTTGCCATCAATTGAAGTCAGCATTCCAAATCCTTCAACAAACCAGCCAGCTGCATGTTTTTTGCCAAAATATCGTCTATAGTAAGGAGAAATTGAATAATTTAAATCTATCTCATTTGTGGTATTGTCAAACACTTTATAAATAGAAAGTCCTAATGATGAATGATGATTTAAATGTCTTTCGTAACTGACCTGAAAAGACCCTAATAAAGGAGCAAATGCATTTAATTTAATTTCATTGTTTTTCTGATAAGGATTTGCATCGGCTTCATTTTGAGCATTGACAGAATAAAAAGCCAACAGAATGGCAAGTAATAAAAAGTTTTTTTTCATAAAAAGTGATTTGAATTATTTTGATCCAAAATTCACATAATAGAAATTGCAAGAGGTTTCAAAAGCTTAAAAATGTATAAAATGGTACTTATTTGCTGGTATTTTTATATTCATTTGGTGTCTGACCAGTAACTTTTTTAAAAGCTTTATAAAAAGTCGTTTTTGAAGTGAACCCAGATTCTAATCCCATGGTCAATAAATTATAGTTTTCATATTCAGAATTTGAAATCATTTCCTTGACGGCTTCAATTCGATATTGAGTAATGTAATGTGCAAAGTTGTCTCCTGTTATTGTGTTTACAATTTGTGAAACGTATCCTGCGCTTATGCCTAGTTTTTCAGCGACTTTTTCTCTGTTTAATGTACTGTCAGTATAAATGTGCTCTTCTTTGCAAAGAAGTTCCAGTTTTTGAAAATAAAGATTATCTGCTGTGATCGATTCCCTATTTTCTTCAGATATATTATTTTCTACAATTGGCAGATTGGTATACGAAATTGCTAAATCGTTATTTAGAAAATTATAAACAGCATCTTTGTTTTTGGCCAATTTGTATTTGTAAATACCTACATAAGCAGTCCAGTGAATTATGAATGTTGCAGATAAAGCCAGAACACTCATAGTAGGAGAAATGTCAAATTGAAGAAACAAACCGGCTAGATAGGTAATGAGAAAAGCAAATATCAATGAAGAAATAATTGTTAGTAAGGTAATTATCCATTTTCTTTCCTTTGAATCTTTTAAATGTTTTATCATAAAATAAGAATAAAACAACAGAAATGGGATGAATGTAAGGGCCAAAAAAAGGTGAATAAGGCCAAGTATGGTCAATAGATCGTTTCCTGACTCAGAAATAGTATAAATTCCTGCAACACCATCAAGATCACGTGTAATATTAAGGGTGGCGGAATAGACAAATGGAATAAAACACAAATACGTTTTTTGTTTGCTTTTTACAGTTTCATCAATCCGGTTTATAATGAACAGGAAGATGAAAACTGGTAATAGAAACACCCACTCGACATGGTCGATAAAGAGTAGAAGAGGATAGGAGGTAAATACTTCTTCAATCTCAAAAACATGATTCAGTAAAATAATGGAGAGTGTAAATAGTAAGTACACCAGATATCTATTTGAATTACTATTGAATAAGGAAGACTTTAAAATAATTAAGCCTAAGACTATTCCCTGAAAAATCGCAATATTTAAAAGTGTTGTATAAATCAATTTTTAAAAGTGGTTTTTAAGATTTGTTTTGGGATATCATAGTAATTAGTCTTTTACTGGAATATAGCTTATTTCGTACGAATTGACAAGGCGAATTTATATTAATGCTGATGATTTTCTTTAGGGGTTAAGAAATGATTAACTAAAATGACGTATTGATTTGTAAAGGTTGTTGCAAAAACATTTCTGGATTTCTATCCCGATCATGCAGATAGGTATACAACGTTAGCACAGGTACCCGCACGCAAAGAGAATTAAAGAAATAAATACAGACAAAAAAGCCTCAGATTTCTCTGAAGCTTTGTCTTAGTAGCGGAACTGTTTTATTGTTACTCAGTTAATAATGTTAGGCCAGTTAAATCAGCTTTCCCGTTTTTAAGAAATTCAAACGTCATTCGGTCAGCCTGGCAGTCAATAAATTGAATTCCTTTTAGTTTGCTGCCTTTAAAAAAAGTATTTTGAAGTGTTACATTTTTAAAAGTTACTTTTGAAAAAGAGCAGTTGTTAAAAGAGCAATCTTCTATTGTGCCATTGAAAACTATATTAGAAATATGAGACAATTCAAATGAAGACAGATTCCAAATTACATTTTCTACCATACAATTTTTAAGTTCTGTTGTCTTAAATTCGATTCCAGAAAAATTGGACTCTGAAAAATTACAGTTTTTAATTTCACTTGACGAAACCTCCGTGTCTATAAGTGAACATTCTATGAAGAGGTTGTTCGATAAGTCGCAAGATTTAATCTTACTGTTTCTCAAATCTGAATTAGAAAAATCACAACCTACAATATTATTGGAGTTTAATGTTAAGTCCGATAAGTCTGAGCTAATAAATTTACAGTTTTTCATATTTGAAGTACTGAATTTATCTTTAAGATTGTTAAGCCCTGAAAAGTCAGCATCTACCCAGTTTCCTGAAGACATATTCCAATTTAAACCTGAATTATTTTTAGATTTTGTAGTTGGTATTTCTACAGATTGCTTTTCTGTTGTTTCAGATGAGTTCTCTGATTTGTATGATTTGAAAGTTTCGGAGAAATAGTTTAAATCTACTCCTAGAATTTCAGCGAGTCGGTTTAGGGTCATTATGTCCGGCATAGATTCGCCGCGTTCCCATTTTCCAACAGCCTGTGCGCTAATAGATACTTGCTGTGCAAGGTTTGCTTGCGAAAGATTGATTTTCTTTCTTGCTTCTGCAATTTTATTGCCAATTGATTTTGAATTTTGCATCATGATATTTTTAATTTGTGATGCCACAAAGGTATTTTGTCAGCTTACGGGAATGCAAATAAATACCGCTATTGTTAGTTGTAAGGTCGCTACTTCTAGTTGTTTTTTGACAACTATTAGAGGTTTAAACTCCTGATTTTTATTATTATTACGTTTTTATGTGCTTCTTGTTTAATATTGCTGGTAACATTCTGTGGTTTTACGCTGTTGTGAAGTTCGGAAAACGTTTGTTTCTGTAAATATATAATATCTTGTGATAAGCAAAATGCGAATTTTGTGCATTTTTCGCAATAGTTCAAAATCGTTGTTAGCAGATGTTATTGATTTTTAATCCAGTTTGTAATTTCATTTTTGGGCAAATTGTCAATTTCATACATTGTAGATAAAGATAATTCGCCTCTAGTGAGGTAATGATTTAAGTTTTCAAAAACTAATATTTTAATTTTATCATTCTGAAATGACTTTAAAACTGCTGTTTCTGATATTGGGTCAACGTATTTGTCGTCAGTGCCAATAACATAAAGTGTAGGGATTTCAATGGTTTTATAAACGTCCTCGAAATTTTTCTTAAGAATATGTTTGAAAAATACAAAATTTGCGTAGTGAAATCTTTTGTAATTTTTACTAGTATAGCCTGCTTTCGTAGCTTCTTTTAAAGCTTTTTTTGATATTTTCCAATCGGGTTTCCAGTTGGTTTTCCAGTCCTCTTCTATTGGAGTTCCTCCAAATGCTTGTTGAAAAATGTCCATTACTTCCAGCTTTTTTTCATCACTTTCAAAAATCAATTCATCTTCAAACTTATTAATCCCTGTTTTTAGCTGATATTTAAAAAAAGCGCCATGCTTTTGTACCGGTGCCGCCCATTGTAATAAAAAATCTGGTTTTAAACCCTTTTCAATTAGTGTCATTGTTACCATTCCACCTTGACTATGTCCGATTAATCCAATTTTCTTTGATGCAAAAGCAGTATTGTTTTTAATAGTGTTGAATATAACCGTCAAGTCATCGGACATATCCGTAATAGTATAGTTTGCGGTGCTGAACACACCTTCCGACAGTCCAGTTCCTCTTTCATCATATCGCAATACTGCAATTCCGTTCGAAAGAAAATTCTCGGTCAATAAAGGATGATTGTTTCTTGTATCCTTTCCAGAACCGGGAACAATAATTATAATTTTATCATACGGAGATTTAGGCTCTATTAAAGTTCCATATAGTTTTATGTTTTCTTTTGAATTGTAAAACTCTAATTCAGAAGTTTTAAAGTTTTCAATGCCTCTGATTTTCTTTTCGTATTCAAACATTTCTTGTGCATGACAAATACTTGTAGATAAGAATAGGAATATTAAAAAGGATATCGTTTTCATATATAATTTCTGCTAAACTAAATAAATATACACAACCATTTTAAATTTTGAGATAAATAAAACAATAGTTTTTTGAAATTTACTAAGTAATTTATGTGAATTTAAACAACTATTAGACCCGTTTAATAGCAACATGTTAAATGTAGTGGCGTTCAGATAAAGCTCTATCTATATTGTAGATTTTGGGATAGAATGTTTTTATTTGGATTCAAATCGTATACAAAATCGTATGCGTTTGTGAAATACAAAACGCTATAAAAGCAGAAAAGCCCTGCAAATGCAGAGCTTTCTTAGTAGCAGAGAACATTCAGTTATCTAACCAATTATTGGTTGATTATTATAAAATTGTTGAGTTTGCAAATAATCATTTTATAACGAATATCTAATCTAATAGTTAAATTTCGAAATCTGGATTTAAAATCAGATATGATGTTTTTTAAAAGGTTGTATATTAAATTATGGCAAACTGCTGTTCGCTGACATTAGAGTTATTGTAATTCATGATTTGAAATCTGTTTTGTGGTAAAAAAATCGAAATATGTACCTTGAATATTAATAAATACTCTTGGCATGCAACTATTAAAACCTATTTCTTTAAACTCACGCTTGTATAAATTATTTAAAAAATCTGCATTTTCACGAATAATTTCAATTGTAAATCCATGTAAAACAGGAAAAATATATAGTTTAGCTTTTTCCGTATCATCTAAATTTAAAGTTTTATCATTGAATTTTTGTTGTAAACGTCCACAAATAAATTTTTGAAAAAGTTGTGGGTTATGGTATCTTTTTGAGTCAAATTCTATATTAAGAACTTCTACCAATATTATGTTATTCGAGTTATCGATAAATTCAAAATCAACACTCTTTCCATTCGACAAACTTTTCTCATATTTATTCAATTTAAATATTGTACTTAACGTCAGACCTGCACCAATCTCACCTAAAATATTTTTAAAACTACTTTGTTCGAAATTAAATATGACACCTATTAATAAATCTTTAAACGCTTTATTTTTTCCAAGTTTTAAAAACTTACCGAGTACATAATTGAAGTATTTAAACTCCGTTCTTGTTATTTCTGATTCATTTGTAGAATGTTCTCCTACAAGACGAAAAAAGGTTACTAAAAAGTTATTATTAGTGGTGCCACCACCATTTTGACTAGTATGGTTAATAGATTTTCTTATAAATTCTCCAAACTCTTTTTCAGATATAAACTCTAATAAATTTGGACAATAAAGCTTTATAATTGCAATAGATTGGTTAATAATATTTGTAAATGCCATATTGTTTTTTTACAAAAATTAAGTAAACAAGCAGTCACTTTTATTCTGCTCTAACTTTCTGATAGGGTAGATTTGATACTTACGGATTTCAAACTAATGACAGCTAACGTCCCGCCTGCTTTGAGCAGGTGGGGACTTTTGTTACTGATGTTTACAAATATACCGAAAAGATTGAAAGAAAAAAGTCGAAAAAAAGGAGAAATGCAAACACTGGCTCTTCTAGATACACCTTAAACCCCTACTTGCTTAAAACCGCTGTTATGGGCAGTTTTTTTAATGTTTTTCAAACATTTTTCACCCACTTAAAACTGCACGAGTAACCTAGATTTATCCTCATTATATATTCATCTTCGCCAATAAACTCATCCAAGAAGCTTTCAGAAAATCCACTTCCTCCAGAATCTCTTGCCTTAATTAAAACATTGACAAGAGGGTAAAATGTATGTTTGTAACTACCTAGCTTGTAAAAACGTTCTTCATATTCAAGAGTTTCTTTAGTATCACAAATAATTAAAAAGCCACTACTTTCACTTATTCTTCGTGCACATTCTAGTCGTCCAGTAAAACTTGCAATCTTACCGTTCTTACTAATTCTTCCGCACGTGCGAAATAAAATCGGTCTTGTTGCTGGTAGATAATTCTTTAAAACAATATCCCAGACATCGAAAAAAGCTTTTCTTTTTCCATCAGGTCCAGTGCGCATCCAATTACAAATAAATGTTACAGTAGAATCGAAAATGTCAGCATCTCTGTGTAAAATGTCAATTAGATTTTGAGCTATTTCAGTCTTTTGATTTTGTGATAATCGATATTGAAATTCATTCATTGTTTCTTAACTCAAGGTAATCCTTTTTTTACAATTGCTTATAGCGTTCCGACGCTTGGCGAGGTTGCGAATTACGGAACTGATTATTTTCTGTTAAAGATAAAATTTCTTGCGAAAAATAAACTTGAATTTACTACAAAATTCGCAATCTTGCCAAACGACTGTTATGCGTAGTTTTTTTATTCATCAAGTTCTGTAAAGTCCATAGTATTAAAAAGTCGCCTTAACGAAACGTTATTGTCTTTTGCCCAATTAACAACTTCATTTAATGTATACCAAGATAATGTCACATAGTGAAAAAGCTTTTCTCCTATCCAATCTTCACCATAGTAAATTAAACCTGCATCTTCTAAAATTGCTAATTCACTTTGAAGTTCGTCATCTGACATTTTAAGGAAGTTTTTTAAAACCTGTGGCAAAACTCCCCATTCGTGGCAGTCGTGATTATATCCTTTAAACTTTCCTTTGTCTGCAATTATTGCAAGAAGTTCTCTCGTCACTCGCGGAACTCCCAATAGTTTTTTATAAAGTTCCTGTATTGAAGCAAGATTAACATCATCTTCGTCAAATCTGTCCGCAAGTTTACTTGCATTAAGTGCTGGGCGATTAGGTGTAACTTCTAATTGATTGTATAAAGAAGATTGGAAGTTTCCTTGTGAATCAATTGGCTCCAATTCAATTTTTAGTTGTCGGAATTCTCGTTTAAATAAACTGAATATTTCGTCTAACTTTTCTGTTTCCAGAACCACAATATCTTTTAGAAGGTCGTCAATGTCAATAATATTAGTGTCAACGTTGAACTGTGTTTTATCAATGAGAGCTTGGTTAATTGTATAAGACCCTTGCTTTGAGCCAACAATGAAAACCTTAATGTCTTTATAAGTATCAATTTGCACTTGTGTCAGTTTTTCAAGTGTGTCAGTTACTTTTTGAGATGTCTTTGTTGAAGTAACTTGAAATGCTATTGGCTTTTTACTGTCGCCTAAATCAATACCAGGGTTATTGCTTCTTTCAGTATTAATATTTGTCAAGTTAAGACTATAAACAATATTTAAAAGGTCTTTAAAGAAATCCTCACAAAATTTTGTCAAATCAAATAACTGAAGTCTGTTACGAGTTTCAACTTGATATTTTAGTCCAGCTAAATCGTCAACTATTTTTCCAACGATGTATCCTCTTGTTATCATTTACGGTGTCTGTTTAAAATTACGCAAACGTCCCGCCGGCTTTATGAAGTTGGGGAAATTTACTCCTGAACCATTCCATTTAGGACTGAAGCCAAATATACAAAAAGCTCGTTCCATTAAACACTAAAACCCCCAATTTCATAAAACCGCTGTTAGGGGAAGTATTTATGTTTAAATTTGATTTTCTAAATATAATAACTATGGATTTTTCAGAGGATTTACTGCGAGTTTTATGGCACGAGGTTGGGCATTTTTGTGTTGACCTTTTAGAATCTGAAGCTAATCCAGATTTCGTAGTTGATGATTTTTGGGTTATGTATAATGAAAATGCTATCTCCAAACACAAATGGGGTGGTGGCGTAAGAATGATGCCATCTGTTAAATGGAATGTTTTAGTTGAAGATTTAGATAAAACTTCATTCTCAATGTTAGGTTCAATATCCGGATGTGTATTTGAAACAGTTTTTCTCAACGAATTTCTACAAAAGAATGTTCGGTTTGAAGACTGTTTTAACAATAAAGAAGGTTGCGCTGGACAGGGAGATTTTATGTCTTTTTTTATGATGGGTTCAGAACTCAGGAAAAAATACGGTCGTAATCCAGATTTTATAAAGTTTTCAGAAACTGAATTATTTGATATTTATTACAAACAATTAATTACAAATAAAGCTTTTTTAGAGCAACTTAATGAGATTGTAGTAAAAAGAAGAGATAAGATTTTAGCGGATTACAAGGATTCTGATAATAAAAAAGAATATTCTCATCACTTGATAAAAGACGATTTAGATATTTTAAAAAATCATGTTACTGAAATCATGTTGAAAACTTCATTTAAAGAAATGATTCTAGATATTAAAGAAGTTATTCGAGCTAAAATGGAAATAGAATCTCAAGTTTAGAGTGGTATTTTAACACCGAACGATTCGAATATTTCGCCAAACCGCTGTTGTGCGAAGTGATAATTATTTGGTTATTTCCTCCCAAAATTTAATCGGTAACAAAGAATTATTTTCGCCCTTGATATCGAATTCTGTATTTAAATAACTATTGGTTTCAACTTTCAAATCTCCTTCACCTTGACAAAGAAGGGTTTCAATGTTATTGTAAACATTTATGTCGTTTTCATCATATCCCGGAATGCAAATTCCAATTCTGTAAACATCCGATTTAGTTTGCAAATCGAAAACTATAAGGAAGCTTTTTAATTCTTTTGGTTTGGTGATAATATTTACACCGAGTAAATCGTCAGTATAATTGTTATGAATCCAAAATGGTTTACTGATAATTTCTTTTTCTGGATATTTTATTTGGCTACGTATTAATTCCATGTGTTTGCCAACTACAAATGCATGCCCTAGCTTTTCAAATCCTATTAGATAGGCAATTTTTAAAAGGCCAATACTTGCTAATCGTTCATTCCTTTTATTTGGTTTTTTAAACTCAAAATTCAATTTTTGACTTAACCCTGCAGATTCAAAATTAGAAATCAATGGCAAACCTGAATTGTATTCGTACTCGAAACTATTAAGAAATGCATCCTTAACAGCTGGATTATTAGCAGGGCTGATATTTATTATAAATTTTCCTTCCGAATCTAAATTTACAGTTGCGTTGACACCATTTTCACCAGTTGATTGGTTATATAATCGTGTTTTCAAGGACGCATTTGGTTTAAAACCCATCAAATCTAATTCGTTCAATGCGAGCAAAATTTCACTGTCTATTTTTGAGCCGGAAGAATTATTACATTGCTTGCATGTCAATATATTGTCTTTTCCGCCTAATGAATTTGGAGGATTATGCTCTAACGTTAACTGTTCGTATTTATCTTCTCCATAATATTGTGTACATAATGGACAATAAAGACCAATTTCAGTTGGTATTATTTTGTTGGGCTTTAAATTTGTTTTAAAGTCCGATAGGTTATTTGAGTATATGTCGAATAGAATCCGTTTCTTGATTTTTTTGCTCATCGTTTTAAATCATTTCGCACAACTCTTAAATATATGTAATTTACAAAAGAAGTATGAATTTAAGATGTTGATTTTAATTATTTGTATTCGACAATAAAAAACACGCAATGTGTAAAAATGAATTGTCAAACGATTCTTTTATATACTTTTCAAATATAATTTTTATTTGTTATGTCCACAAACGTATCAGGGGCAATAGCATTGCTGAATCATAGAAACCTAACATTGGATTATGAATCAGGTGTTGGATTTTTGCTTAAAATATTTCTAGCTCTCTAAATAAGCCCAATATCTTCCGTTTGAATTTTTTGGCATTGTTTGATGTGTAATTCAAGATTTTTATCAACATATTTTAATTCAATCAATACTAGGTTTTCAGTTAACCAGCATATAGCATAGAAATAATCACTTATTTCGTTTTGCTCAAGAGTTGGTTTCCCATAAAAATCTAAGAGTTTTTCACGAACTGAAGAAACTTCTTTTACGAACGTTGATATTCTATTTGGTGAACCAAACTTTTGTAGGATTAAGTGCTTTTCGTTATCCACTGGGTGATAAACAGCATTAAAGTATCCTAAAATATAGGAAGGAATATAATGATATTTAAACTCGTCCGTAATAACAGTAGGCGGAGCATCAATTACCCAAGAAAGAAAATCTAAAAATAAGTAGCCATTTTCTAATTCACTTGAGTTTTTTTCAGTAAAATCAACAAACTCTTTAGGTGTAAATACTTTTACATCAAGTTTTAACAATCGATATGTAAGCTTGGCTTTTTCTCTTGTATTATTATCTGCACTAATAAAAACATCACAAGTCGAAGCATATCCAATATGTTGATAATCGGTTTCAATATTATCTAAATGATGTCCCTCTTTTATTTTATCAGAGAAAAATCCGTTAAAATCCAAAATACGGCATAATTGCTGAATTTTCTTAAAGATACTGCTATTGTCTTTTTCTGGTAAGAAGCGTTCATACAGTTCCATGAAATTTTCTAAATTCATTTTCTTGGCATTCTCGTCAAGTGATTCAATAGGGTCAAAACGCTTATCCCTCATTCGACCTGTATTAACTTTCAAATCCTGTTGATATGCCTCCCTAAATTCATTATATGTATTATCTTGATGTAAATTGCCTGACATCTTAATGAGATTTTCTGTTATATCTGCTAAAGATGTGGTTTCAGAATCACCTACTAACATTTGAATTTTATTCGCTGTTCGTGGAGTTGTATTTAGGAGTTTTTGATATTCTTTATCATCTATGTTTTCAGGAGACTTTACTATTGGATTGGAGATTTGAATATTGAATAATGGCTTTAAAAGTTCTAATGGTTCAAGTAAGTCATCAATAGTAATATTTAATGCTTTGTTGTGGTCGTAAGTTTGAATGTACATTTCCATTGCTTTCTTAGAACAGATTGGATTGATGAATTCCAATTCATCACGGTCGGTATCAGCAATTAATAAATCTCTCGAATATTTTTGAAGAATATTCAACTTACCTGTAATTCCTTCTATCCCCACTTTGAGATAACTTCTGTGTAAATCAAGCAAATGAGCATGAGAAAAAGGAATAATGTATTTTGAATTATCTATCAAAAATGCTGATGCCTTTTTATAGGTTTCATCATTATCATCCAATCTGCTAAATGCGTTCCAATCTAAATAAACTCTAAGCATAAATCATAAATTTACACAAAGGTAGATTCTATGTATTGCTACTTATCGTATTAGTAATAAAATAGTTACTAACATTATGTTGAAAAGTCACCTTGTTTGCCATTTTGTTTATCGTTAAATTTGTTACTATATATTTGGAAATCATGATGAACGATAAACTACTAAGGTCTATGTCAACGTATACCGCAATAAGCAGTATGGTTACGAAAACAGATAGGATGTTTGAAAAAGCTATGGGTGTTTCCCTTGCCTTTCAGAAGTCAACTAGTTTCATGCGCAATGTAGAGAGTGCAACGAAATATACAATGGGTGTTATGCCTATGTTAGATTCTACCGCATGGATGAGAAATGATGCAATGGTTGGATATTCAAATTTCAATTCTAGTGCAATAGCTTACAAAATCTTAGAAAATTATCCCAAGCCATTAACAATTCCAAAATGGATTCTAGATTTGAATAGTTCTCATAACGCTTTAAAAGGTGCTTTTACAGCTCAAAGTAATTGGCAAAAGGCTTTTCCAGTTATTCCAGAAAATTCCGCTGTGAAGAGCGCAATGGATATTGTCTCAGGATTAGCAGGTTTAAATGTAGCTGCAAAAAGCATTGCCGATATGTCCAAGCTTTCAGAATCAATTTTGCGGTTTGATACCAGTATAAATCAACTTTATAAATTTATTAATAATATTGATGAAGACTATGATGATTTTGAAATAGATATTAATTCCCAATTGACTGCTGCTATTGCCTATGATGTTGATAATGCCATAACAGAAGACAAGAAAATAGCAATTGTTTACATATTTCAAAGTATGTTAGATAATTTAAGTAATATATCAGTTGATTTTACACTTGGTAATGAACAGAAATTGTTATTAAACAAACTTAAAAGTCTTGTTGACGAATGGAAGAAAAACGGTATGATATTTAATTCTCTTGTACTTTTATGTTATGTATTTCAACCCGTAATCGAACATTATCATAATGAAATTTTAGGACTAGAAGATGATAAACCAAGTTTAATTATAAATCAGTCAAAGATTGAAAATAATAACTATACAATCGAAAATTCGCTTCAAGTGGTTACTACGGCAATAAAGTATCTAAAAGATAAAGCAGACAATAGACTAAAAGTGAAGTTCATAATTCCAATTGGCACTCAAATGGATATTGTACAGGATAATGGAAAATGGATTAAGGTCAAATTTACTTGTAAGGGGGCTTTTTATAGTGGCTGGACTTTAAATTCAGATATTAAATAAATTATTATAACCTATAAAATTAATGAACGATTCTTACAGCCTAAAGGAAAAAGAGATTTTAAACTACTTGAGTAAGCAAGTTTTATCTAGAAAAAACAATAATACTATTTATTCCGTTACCGAGCATTTCAGCCTTAAATTTAGTAAAATTAAGGTTGATGAAACTTGGTTTGAAATGAACAGAGATGAATTAGTGGTATTTTTAGAGAAAAGAAATAATCGTGATTTTTCTTCACTTGACAAGGGTTTAAATGATGCTGATATAAATCCTGAGAAAAACTTTTATGTAAATTTTTATTAGGATTTTAATAGATTTGTAAAAGCGAGCCTAAAACTGGATGAAGTATTTGGTATTAGTTTTTTGTTTTTGAAAATTGTAATAAAATTACCTTAACTTGTTAGTTAGTGGTAATTTTTCATTTATTGGCTGTAAAATCCTCCGTTTCCAATAGGAGACCAAAAACAATATTTTACAAATTTGTTCCTTCTTTGGTCTTCAGGTATTTGCCTTACTTCATGTGGAATTCCAATATTTCTGTTGTTTTTTGAAGCTAATAAAACAAATATTAACTCAGTGATATCAAGCATATTCTTAGTCGTGATTTCTAAAAATTCACTTAATGAAGTTCTTTCCAACTTGATTTTTTTGTGCTTTAATTCAATTGTCGGTTTAAGTATGTTTCCATCAGTTTGTAACTCAAAATCTAAAACAGTTGTATGCTCAAGTCTATGGTCGAATCCATTTCTTAATTCTCGAATAACTTGCATAAAGAAAAGTGTTTTTTTAATAAACTCTACGAAAGGGTCAGTTTCACCATATTTTGTTTTTAATATTTCGCAAAAATTTGGAAAATGTGACTGTTTTGTCAAACCTTGATTTGGGTAAAATACTGTTATTATTTCCATTAAGGTTTGTTCAATATGGTCAGCTTTTTGAAAAATAGTTTTGCATTTTGATTCAAGATTGATAATAGAAGGGAGTTTATATGAAACATTCTGATTTTTTCTTTCTTCATATTCTTCTGAAACTTTATTTTCAGTTTTTTGATATTCATCGATTTCTTTTTCGAGTATTGAAATTTCTGAAAGTATATCAATTGTTAAACCAATTACTTTGTTACAATCAATAGAACCTAACATATATTCTGTCCTAAACAAAGTCATAGCAGTTAATAAAGTTCTTGAAACTGTTTCCGATTCTGCACCTTTGTCTATGATAAGTTTATGAATTGTTGTAGGTAGATTGATGTTTGTTCTGTCTGGGTCGATAGAGTCAGCCATAACCATTTCATAAATTGATTTTTCTTTAATTATCAATATTCGATTACCTATATTTTTCATTTCAATTATAGCGCCGTCTTCGGCGGAACCAATTTCAGCATGTCCAGATGATTCTCGAATTTTGTCAATAGGTCTTTTGTCTTTCATAATTGTTTATTAATGTTTCCTAAATTTTAGGTTAAGTATTGACCTCGAAAATACAAATCATAATAGCACACAACCTATGTTGTATGAATGTTTAGTCTTTCCTTCGTATAATGCCATTGTCCTCTGCTATACTAGTCATAATAAAAAAAGTCTTTTCATCTTTATCATGGTCATAATTTTCACCATATACAGACTTTAAAAATTGAATAAGCCAAAATGAAAAATATATAGACACATAAGCATGTCTGTCATAACAACCTAAGGCATCATCATTGAAATCAGGATGAAGACTTGGACCAATTCTTCCATCTTCATGTGAATTAACTGTCAACAGTTCGCCAACCCTAGGAGTGCCAAAATGTGCTATTTCGGACAATGTCGGATAAAGTTGTTTTCCACCATCTTTGAAGATATTTATAACATTTGGTGTTTTTTTTAGTAGTTTAAGAAGTGGATTTTTGTCGATTTCATGAAGTCTTGTTACACTTTCGAAATTCTTTCTAATAAGTGTAAAGGCTTCAATTAAATCACCATGCATTATCATATCGTTAATAATGTAATGTGTTCGAACAAAAGATATAGCAAGGCTGATTTGATACGAAATCTTTTCAGTAGGGTTGTTCATTTTATTTGCAAGCTGTTGAATTGTTCTTGCAATTAAACCATCCAAAGTTATTCTGAAAGTATTGTGTCCGTCAGATTCTAGCTTTCTATATTTTTCTTTTGTAGTTTCTCTTGCGATTGTTGCATTTGCTTCAAAATCACAGGCATTTCGCATGAGGTCTTCTACATTGGCTTTATGGTCAAACTCGTGTTTCATAACATTAAATAAAACTTTCCATGATTTAAAGTTATAGTGGTTGGTTTTACCACTGATACTTACAAATGTACCGAAAAGGGTTGAAGTAAAGATTTCAAAAAGAAAAGAAATACAAATTTTTCCGTAAACACCTAACATTACAAAACTCTGCTGTACAGCTATTATTTAATCAAAAATCAGATTTTTTTAATATTTCCTTTAAAAACTTCGTCGCTGTTTAATTTATCAATTCGTTTCATAAATAATTCTTTATTAGAAGCTTTTTCTTGTTTTAGGTATTTTTCAATACATGAAAGTAAACCATCGTTTGCACAGCCCATATTTCCGTTTTATGTTCCAGGGCTTTGAAATATTGCTTTAATTGTCATTAAAATTGCTTTTGTTGCTTCTAATTCCAATTGTTCTTGATTGCTATACCAGTCATTTATTTCAAATATAGGCTTGTCAAGATTATGATGAACATACTTATTTCTTAATTGTCTTAACCAATCAATGTCTTCTCCTTCATAATATTCTGATAACAATTTTGCTGTCCCAATTTTATTATCCATAGCTTCAGTTTCTCTCAAATGAGCATCAATTACAGAAACAGACATGATTACAACGGATATCCATGCACCAGAGCAAAATGCAATTTCCATATCTATAAAAAGTGCGATTGAATGGTCACTCACAAGATATGAGAATCCTGTTTGAGCATTCTCTAGTTCTGTGTCAAGCCAATCCCTTCGCTTTTGCCAATTTTCTCTATTTGGATAATCCAATAAGTCCATTTTGAGTACTAAGTTTTTTTAGGGTTATTGCTATCCTGTAAATATTGCACTTTTTTGCGGATAAATAAATTCAGTATAAATACGTAATTATTTCATCATGCTTTATGGATATTTTTGATAAATAATGAATTTTCTGAAAATTAGAGAATGAGATTTTTCGAAAAAAACTATGAGATAAAGAATAATATTTGTTTCATTATTGAGTAGAACTCACCTATTTCAGTTAGATAAAATATCATTAAAATTAGTGATTGTTTAATGTGTGTTTATTGTTATATATTGTTCACCGCTAACTATCCTGTAAGCATTCATTTAATCAATATAACTTGATTAGATGGAGATTTAAATTTAAGATTAATTAAATGATAAAAACTGAATTTGGAACTTTTGACGGAGATAGATGGGAATCTATAAGTCAAATTTGCTTTAAACAAAATTTTAGAGAAGAAGGTTATCAGGAAGTTAAGGCTACCCCAGGAGATTATGGAATTGAAGGATTCACCAGAACTGGAAAAGTTTTTCAATGCTATTGTCCAGATGAGTCCTATTCAAGTTCAGAACTATATGAAAAGCACAGAGATAAAATCACAAAGGATTTAACAAAGCTTAAAACTTATGAAAAACAGTTACAAAAATTTTTGGGAGATGCAAGAATTAATAAATGGTATTTTGTCACACCTACTTATGGTAAAAATGATATAATTGCCCACTGTACTTCGAAGCGAGATGAAGTTAAATCTTGGGGGTTATCTATAATAGATAATGATAATTTTGAAGTTATTTTTGAAGACATTAGCTTTCTACATCCGCATTTAAGCCTTGCTTTGGATGCCACTAACCAAAAAGTAAATTTATCTCCAACTGAAGAAATATCAGAGGGGGAAAAGCTAAAATGGAAAGGTAAAAAAATAAATTTAGTTGAAAATGCTCAAAGAAAACATCAATCAAGATTTGATAAAAATGCGCCTAACGTTGAGGAACGTGTTGATGATTTAACTGAAAAAACAATAGCTTCTTTTTTAGGCGGGAATATTTTGTTGAGATTATGGCAAACAGAATACCCTACAGAATATGAAAAATTTTTATCAATTGTAAGTTTAGTAGAAAATGAAGTTATAGAGAAATGCATGTTTCCAGTTCAAAATAAAAATGATTTATATTATAGTTTTAGAAGTTTGGTGGAAACCAAGTTAAACATTGCTTTCCCAAAGTTAGAGCAGGAAATGATTATAAATTTAACTAATCAGGTACTTGCTGATTGGATTTTGCGATGCCCAATAAATTTTGAATAAAAATGAAAGATTTTGAAATAAAAGATTTAAAATTTTCGAAAAAGCCTATCTCAATTCCTGTTGATTATAGGCCTATGTATAAGATTGCTCAAATAGTTATGATACTATCAACTACATGTATAGGTAATAAATCTAGCCTATTAAAATTGCATTTATTGAGTTGGGCATTAAAAGATGACAAGAATAAAGACGAAGTTTTAGAATTAATAAAAAATAATTATGATACAGATATTGCTGTTTGGGGAATTGAACCAGCACTCAATAGAGCACTTTTGTTTTGCGTGTCAGAAAACATCTGTATTATAGAAAACGGAAAATATTTGTTGACGAAAAAAGGAGAAGAGTTTTTCAAGTTAATTGTCACCGCAGAAATTTTTAAAGAAGAATTCGAGTTTTTGAAATTTGTAGGGAAAAAGAAAATAACAGATAATAGAATAGAATCTATTTCAAATAAATGGTCATTATTCAATGTTAAAAATTAACAAAATAAAGTTTGAAGTAAATACTGACTCGGGACTGTTTGGTTCAAATTACGAGTTTAGTAATGGGCTCAATATTATTAGAGCTGATAATACTAGCGGGAAGAGTAGCCTTTTTCAAGCAATATCTTATTGTCTAGGTTTTGAAGAGATAATAGGGGGTAAAAATGAAAAAACTATGCAGTCTGTCTTTAGAGACCAAGTAGAATATCCTAAAGATTCATTTCATAAAGTAGTGCAATCTTTCGTTTATTTAGAAATAGAAAACAGTAAGAATGAAATCATTACCATTAAAAGAAGCGTGGTAAGTAATTCAGACAGAAAACCACAATTAGTAGATGTTTATTTTGGGAAATTGATTGATGATACAGAGGAAATATTACCTGAATCTAAACCAATGTACATTCACGATAAAGGAGGCGCTACTGATGAAATATATGGATTTCATCTCTTTTTAGAAAATTTTTTAAATTGGAATTTACCAAATGTTTTGACAAATTCAGGTGACTCGAGAAAACTGTATATTCAACAAATTGCTTCTTCATTTATGATTGAACAAAAGTCAGGATGGTCTGATTTTTTTGCGACAATGCCACATTTTGGTTTAGCAAATAAAGAAGCAAGAGCAATAGAGTTTCTTTTGAAATTAGATGTAACTGAAAATAAAAAAAGGAAACAACAAATTGCCTTTAATAAGAGAATCGTTGAAGATAAATGGAGTAATTTAAACAATCAGTTCATTCGACTTGCGGAAAAAGGTGGCGGAAAAATTGTGGGACTTGAGCAAAAACCAACAATAATTAATGATTATAGAGGATTAAATATTTTTTTAACTAATGATGAGGAAGAATATTCTATTTCAAATTATATCGACTTACAAGTTGAAGAATTAAGATTGACACAAAATAAAGCTGTGTTTTCAGTTGGTCAAAATATTTCAAATGATGAAACGCAACTTGGAAAATTAAATAATTTCATTAATAGTTTATCTTTAAATTATGAATTACTATCAACTGAATTAAATTTTGACAAAGACCGATTACGCAGTTATAAATCACAATTAAGTTTGCTGAAAATTGATTTAGGAAAGAATAAAGGAGCTTTAAAAGTAAAAAAGCTTGGGTCCGACTTTAATTTAAAAACTTCTATTGAAACCTGTCCAACATGTAATCAAGATATCAGTGATTCTTTATTACCTTTAGAAGTTGAACAGGTTCCAATGCGTTTAGAAGATAATATTGATTTTATTGATGCTCAAATCAAAATGGTTACCGTTTATATTGAAGGTCAGGAAAAAACAATAAGTGAAAAAGACAAAAAATTAGATTTATATAGGGCTAAACTATCAGAGGCAAGAGCAAGTGTTAGACAAATAAAAAAGGAGTTAATATCTGATGAAAGATTGCCGTCAATTATAGAAATTGAGCATAGACTTAATCTAAAAAAACGCATAGAATTTTACAATAAATACCTTGAAGACTTCAACCAATTGATTGAAGATTTAAAAGAATTATCAGAAAATTGGAAAAAAATTGTGATTGATGAAAGCAAATTACCTAAGAACTTTTTTTCAGCCTCTGATGAAGAAAAGTTAACATTCTTAGAAATACAGTTTAAGGGTTTACTGAAAGAATTTAACTACACTAGTCAACAAAATGAATTTATACATATTTCAAGAGAAAATTATTTACCTGTTATTAGTAAGCCTTTCGGAGAAGAAACAAAAGATTACAGTATAAGATTTGATTCGTCTGGGAGTGACTTTATAAGATGTATTTGGGCTTACACTTTTAGTTTATTAGATGCATCAATTAAATTCGATGGGAATCACCCTAGATTAATCATGATGGATGAACCAAAACAGCAAGATGCCGCTATTGAAAATTTCCATAGTTTCTTAAAAAGAGCTTCTTTGTATGTTGAATCCCAAGTGTTAATTTTTGCGTCGTTTGAAAATTCCGACCAAGCATTTAGCACGGCCACAAAAGATGTTAATTTCAACTTGATTCACATTAAAGATAAGCTGATTAAGCCTATTGTTTTGGGATAATATTTTTTGGGTTAAAATAAAATCCATCATTAAACAAAAATTTAAATCAATAGTATGCGATTAGCAATATTAATAATTGGAGTGCAGAATTCTGGAAAAACATCAACTATCAAACATCTTGTGAATACACATAGTGACAAATCATTAAACGTAATGAGAGCTGGATGGCAAAGTATATTTTTAGATTCATCGTTTAAATATCTTAAACTTAATTTTTTCTGTGTACCCGCTTCACCCACTGAAACAAAAAAAATGTTATCTATAAGATTTCCCAGTTTTATTCCAGAAGTTTTAATAATTGCCGAGCAATTAGGTGGAGCTAATTATCCAGATACAATAAGTTTTCTAAATAGAAATAATTTTGCAGTCGCAACTTATAATCTCTCAAATTCTATTGGAACATCGGATTGGGATAAATTTGATAACACTAATAAATCTGTGAAGTTGAATAACAGAACAAATCAAATTATTAATGATATCAAACTATTTATTAAAACTAATAATATAATCTAAAGTAATAAATCCTAATCCGTTCTAGACTGAACCCAAAAAGTTAGACAAATTTATAATTAATTTTGATAATAGTGAGCTCGATATTTTATCGGGCTCATTTTGTTTAAATTTGATTTGATTCTTTCATCATTATAATACTTAATGTATTG
>NZ_JBOGUT010000003.1:0-213450 GCF_050696275.1 Flavobacterium sp. | reverse complement strand
GAAGTATAAATAGTTTATCATATACAATAAATCACTATGCTTTTGTTTAAGCATTGCACAAAGTCGGGAGACTTTGCAGCAGCGGGGCTTAGATAACTTCACTGTTTTCAAAACTACATTTAAAGTAGTATTAGTTCTTCGACCAACACTTAAGCTGATTACTTTTCTTATTTCCCTTTCCAATGCATACACTATCCATATCAGTTTATCTTTTCTCTTTATATAAGTTCTCATTTCGTCCACTTCATAAATTTTGTTTATTGAAATGATGGGAGATTTTATGCTTTGAGCAGTCAAGACAATTCTTTTCAACAATGTATTAGTGGATATTCAATACTCTTGCGGTACTTCTAATGCCTAGTCCTTCTTTGGTAAACAGAATGATATTGTTGTCTATTTCTGGTTGATACGCATTATAAATATAATTTTCTACTATTGTTTTATGGCAACTTTTGCAAATATATCTTTGATTTCCTGACTTTGTTTTGCCATATTTTATTCTTCTGACACAACCACCAACACATCTGACCCGAGCTCAAAGAGCGAACAGAGCGTAGCTATACACGAACTCGATTCCAAAGCCATTTTATTCGATTTAAGAGTATATATAATAAAAAAACAACCTTCGGGTTGTTTTAATTTTCTCGTTGTAAAATTATAAATATCTGATTATTAGTAACGAAATTACTTAAAAATGTTCCTCCAACACATCTGATACATTACCCCGTAACCCCTATTAAATTTGACATTACTTCTCTTTTCTTTTCCTACTCACACCCGCGTATTTTTTGTTGCGATTGGCTCATCACTTCTGACTAATAATTCATAACTTTGAAACTTCGTCACTTTTCAACGTTACAAACAATGACTTTTACCAAAACTACAGAGCAATCCTCTAAATATGAACATCTGGAAAAGATGTCGGTGCAGGATTTACTGTCCAATATCAATAACGAAGATAAATCCGTACCACTGGCTGTCGAAAAAGCCTTACCGCAAATAGCAACCGTGGTTTCAAAAGTAGTAGCCCAAATGAAAAAAGGCGGACGCTTATTCTACATCGGAGCAGGAACCTCCGGCAGACTGGGCATCGTTGATGCTTCCGAATGCCCTCCTACTTTTGGCGTTCCTTTTGATTTGGTCATCGGTATAATTGCCGGTGGCGACACAGCCATCCGTAAAGCGGTTGAGTTTGCAGAAGATGACGCTGAACAAGCCTGGAAAGACTTATCGGAATGGGGCATCAATCAAAATGATATCGTCGTTGGAATTGCCGCTTCAGGAACAACTCCTTATGTTATCGGAGGATTACAGCAATGCAATGAAAACAATATCCCAACTGCCTGTATTACCTGCAATGAAGGCAGTCCGTTGTCACAAACGGCCCAATTCCCTATTGAAGTGGTCGTAGGACCGGAATTCGTTACCGGAAGTTCCCGTATGAAAGCCGGAACCGCACAAAAACTGGTACTGAATATGATTTCAACCGCATCCATGATTCAGCTGGGAAAGGTAAAAGGAAATAAAATGGTCGACATGCAATTGAGTAACGTAAAACTGATTGACCGTGGGGTAAAAATGATTATGAGCGAGATTAATGTAAGTTACGAAGAAGCAAAAGAATTATTGGAAAAATACGGTAACGTAAGAAACGCTATCGAAAATTATACTTCATAATGCATACCAACAAAGACATTTTAATGAAAGGAATCCGGTATGTTGCCTGGGCTTTACCTTTCTATTTTATTGGGCCTTCCGTAGTGTATAATGCCTTTATAAACAAACAGAACACCTGGCATTATCTGGTTCTGGCCATAGGAATAATTCTTTGTTTTCTAGCTATATTTCTCACCTTAAAAGGATTAAAAACCATCTTAAACAGTATGTTTCATGGAACTAAATAACACGTTTTTAGAAAGCATAAAAAGGCTTTTCCTCTACTATAAAACATTAGGAGAAAAAGCCATCGAACAATTGGAGCCGGAACAACTGTTTGTTTCAGTAAATGAAGACACAAATTCTATCGCAATTATTGTAAAACACCTTTCAGGGAACATGCTCTCACGATGGACTGATTTCTTGACCACGGATGGTGAGAAAGAATGGCGCAACCGTGATGGTGAATTTGAAGATACGATCAAAACTAAAGAAGAACTGATGGCAATCTGGAACAAAGGCTGGGATTGCTTGTTCAATACGATCAATGCATTGACTCCTGAACAGCTTTCACAGATTATTTATATCCGTAACGAAGGCCATACCGTTATGGACGCTATTAACAGACAGCTAGCGCATTATCCCTATCATATAGGACAAATTGTGTTTTACGCCAAAATGCTCAAGAAAAACGATTGGGACAGCCTTTCCATTCCCAAAAACAAATCCGGTGATTACAACGCCGATAAGTTTTCCAAAGAGAAGACAACCAAACATTTCACTGACGACGAACTAAACAAACTTAAATAGCCCTGATTGAGCCGATATCCTTTTAAATGAACACCACAGTCTCATGACTAAAAACGAAAGTTGTTTCATTTAAAAGATAAAGGCGAAAGCGGGAATAGCTCCTAAAAAGAAAATGAAAAAAATAATTATTCTTCTCCTGTTACCATTAATTTCTTCCTGTTATGATCAGGAGAGAAACTGTAAGGATTTCAAAACCGGAAAATTCGAGTTCATCCAGGAAATTAACGGAAAAAAGCTGGTTTCCACTTTCGAAAGGAATGATTCCATCCAAATTGAAACTTTTAACGGTAAAAAGGACTCTGCATCCGTACGCTGGGTAAGCGATTGTGAGTTTGTTCTGGAAAAACTGCACCCGAAGAACATGCAGGAAAAAAAAGCCATCAGCATGAAGATACTGACAACCAGCAAGAAAGGTTACACTTTTGAATATTCTTTTGTTGGTGATGGAAAAAAAGAGCGGGGAACTGTAACAAAAATCGATTAATTACGTAAAATCACTTTAATATAAACTTTTAAATCCTATGATGGAATTAATTTCAAATCCAAATGCTTGGGTAGCGCTTTTAACCTTAACTTTTTTAGAAATAATTTTAGGAATCGACAATATTGTCTTTCTTTCTATAGTTTCCGGCAAACTAGAAGAAAAAGACCAGCCGAAAGCCCGCAGAATAGGCTTATTGCTAGCCATGGCGTTCAGGATTATTTTATTGTTCGGGATCACATGGGTATTAAGTTTACAAGAGGTTCTTCTGCCTATTGATTTGGGCTTTTTTGAAGCACATATTACCGGACAGAGTTTGATTATTTTTGGTGGAGGGTTATTCCTTTTATATAAATCGGTTTCTGAAATTCACCACAAAATGGAAGGTGAAGAAGAAGGGACTTCAGGAAAAGCCGCTTCAAGCTTGTCAAAAGCAGTAATACAGATTGCATTGCTGAACATTGTTTTCTCATTCGACAGTATTTTAACAGCTATTGGGATGGTGAGTATGAAATCTCCAGCTGAAGGGGGCTTTGGAGCAGAAGGAGCTATCATTATCATGATTCTTTCTGTTATTATTTCAATTATAATCATGATGATTTTTGCAGGACCGGTTTCAAAATTCGTAAACGAGCATCCTACCATTCAAATTCTTGGCCTTTCCTTTTTAATACTAATTGGTGTTATGCTGTTAGCTGAAGGTTCTCATTTGGCGCATTTTAAATTCGGAGACGATACAGAGGTGGGCGTTATACCAAAAGGCTATTTGTACTTCGCTATTTTCTTCTCTCTTTTTGTAGAGTTCTTGAATATCAAAATGCGAAAAAACAGCAAACCGGTACAATTGCACAACAATACAATTGAAGATAATAAACTGGAAGATTCCGATATCACAAATTAATTTTAATTGAAATTCATTATAAATGACAAAGGCCCCGCTTCACGGGGCCTTTCTTTTATTCTAAATCACACTAGGCGAATTTAGTTTCTTAATTGCCTCTATACCTTGAAAAAAAAGTGCCTTTCAAATTCGAAAGGCACTTTTTTTTATTCTAAAGTCAGAGTGATCTGACCGTCTTCATCCAATTCGATATTAAAATCAGTGATTTCAGCCTCTTGGTTTACCTCGAGTTCTTCGGGAATAACTTCCACAGGCTCTTCAAAAGGTAATGATTCCAGTAGATTAACCTGCTTCAATTTATCTGTTGTCAGCTGGTTTCCTAATGCTTTGATTCCTTTTAAAACAATAAACTGTTCCATATCGATGGTCTGGTTTTCTTTTTGAACTCCTTTGGACTTGGCAAAAACAATCTCCGCCACAGGACGCCAATCCGTAGAAACAATTTCCAATTGTGATTTTTCATGCTCCGTAATAAAGATTTCTTCTTTATTTTCATTTTCAATCAGGAAGCGCTTAATAAAATAACGTTCCTTTTCTCCATCATAATAAATCGCGGAAACCGGTTTTTTAGGATGCCATTTCTCCAAAACAACCATATCTTCATCAAAATGCGTGGTCAGTTCCGGAATAATGGTTTTCAGTTTTCCGGATTGACTGATGATCAGCAAACGGTCATTAGGACGGAATTCGCCCAATAATTCCCCTCTTCCATCCACATTCAAACGCTGTACTGTATCGTCAAACCATATTTTTCTCGGTCTAAGAGTAGAAATCCCTTTTTCCTTCAGTTCGATTTTCTTAATAGGATATTTAGAAACCGTATTTCCTTTACTGGCACGGCCTTTGATGGCAATATCAGCAAAATCCAGATCCCACTTCAGTTTCTTCACACTTCCCACCTGGCGCAGTAAAATGGTAACCACCTCTGCTTCTCCATTTGGATTATGTGAAAAATACAATACTTGCGAACCTGCTTTCTCCTGAGTCAGATCGTATGCTTTATCACGAGTAACTCCCGAAACATTGAACCGTTTTATAAAGGAAGAACCTGATTTTCCATCGCGATAAATCATGTTGTATATGGTACGCTTGTCGTTTTTATCGAAGACTGCAATATGGATGATGTCTTTTCCTATAAATTTCTTATCATCAACCTTAGAAATCATCATTCTACCATCGCGAAGGAATACAATCACATCGTCAATATCTGAGCAATCAGCAACATATTCGTCTTTCTTTAAGCCCGTTCCAAAAAAACCTTCTTCTTTATTAACATACAGTTTTGTGTTACGTAAAACTACTTTTGTAGCTTCAATCGTATCAAAAGAACGCAATTCGGTTTGACGTTCGCGCCCTTTTCCGTACTTCTCTTTTAGTTTGGTGAAATAATCAATGGCAAAATCAATCAGGTTGTCCAGATGATGCTGTACTTCTTTCATTTCTTCTTCCAACTTAGCGATAAAATCATCCGCTTTATCAGAATCAAATCGGGTGATACGAATCATTGGAATTTGAGTCAATCTTTGCAAATCATCATCGATAATATCTCGTACAAATGACTTCTTAAAAGGCTCAAATCGCTTGTACATATAACCATAAAGTGATTCTCTGTCAGAATACAATTTAAAGTCGATGTACATTTCTTCCCGAATAAAAATCTTCTCCAGTGTAGAAAAGTGCCATTTCGCTTTTAATTCTTCCAATTGGATTTCCAATTCGGACTTCAGTAATTGAACCGTTCTGTTCGTTGAGATTTTCAACATATCAGAAACCCCGATAAACAATGGTTTGTTGTCCTGAATTACACAACCTAATGGTGCCACTGAAGTTTCACAGGCTGTGAAGGCATACAAGGCATCGATTGATTTATCTGGAGAAACACCAGGGAAAAGATGAATTAAGATTTCAACTTCAGCAGCGGTATTGTCTTCAATTTTCTTGATTTTGATTTTCCCTTTCTCATTGGCCTTCAAAATACTGTCAATTAACGTTGAAGTATTCGTTGAAAATGGAATTTGAGTAATCACTAAAGTTTGTTTGTCAAGCTGTGAAATTTTGGCACGCACACGCACACGACCACCACGCATTCCATCATTATAATTGGAAACGTCGGCAATTCCGGCAGTTTGGAAATCAGGAAAAATCGTGAAAGGTTTTCCTTTTAATATTTTTATCGAAGCATCGATTAATTCATTGAAATTATGAGGCAGCACTTTCGTGGAAAGTCCTACTGCAATACCTTCGGCACCAGAAGCCAATAATAAAGGAAACTTCACCGGAAGGTTATTCGGTTCTGCACGCCTTCCATCATAAGAGACACCCCAATCGGTGATTTTTGGAGAATATAAAACCTCCAAAGCAAACTTAGACAAACGAGCCTCAATATAACGGGAAGCTGCAGCACTATCACCTGTTAAGATATTTCCCCAGTTCCCCTGACAATCGATTAATAATTCTCTTTGACCAATTTGTACCATGGCATCACCAATACTCGCATCTCCGTGAGGGTGATACTGCATCGTGTGACCAACGACGTTGGCAACCTTATTGTAACGACCGTCATCCAATTCTTTTAATGAATGCATGATACGACGTTGTACCGGCTTAAAACCGTCTTCTATCGCAGGAACAGCTCTTTCCAGAATTACATAAGAAGCATAGTCCAAAAACCAGTCCTTGTACATTCCGGTAACTTTCGTAATGGTGTCTTCAGGGTTTTCGTCATGCTCATAAAAATGATCGCCTTCAAAGGATTTAGCATCAACATGGGTTATTTCTTCAGCATTTTCATCTGAATCATTTTCCTGTTGGTTATCGTCTGATTGGTCTTCCGGTAGTATGTTATCTTCTTCTTCGTCTTTCATTTATGCTGAATTTAATTTCTCTGAATTCATTTCAGAGTCTCAGTATCTTTTCAGTTAACAGCTTGTATTATTTTTTATGCTTCCTCCACTACGTCTAATTCCACCTTCAAGTTATTGATAATGAATTCTTGTCTGTCAGGCGTATTTTTACCCATATAGAATTCCAATAAAGTTTCAATCGAAGTAGCTTTGTCGAGCATCACAGGATCCAATCGAATGGTTTCTCCGATAAAGTTTTTAAACTCATCAGGAGAAATTTCTCCCAATCCTTTAAATCGAGTGATTTCCGGTTTTGGTTTTAATTTTTCCATCGCTGCTTTTCGCTCTTCTTCGGAATAACAATAAATGGTTTCTTTTTTATTTCGAATTCTAAAAAGAGGCGTTTGCAGAATATACAGATGCCCTTCTTTAATCATTTCAGGGAAAAACTGCAGAAAAAAAGTAATTAGCAATAAGCGAATGTGCATTCCGTCGACATCGGCATCAGTAGCAATTACGATATTATTATAACGTAGGTCTTCTATGCTCTCTTCAATGTCCAAAGCGGCTTGAAGCAAGTTGAATTCTTCGTTTTCGTATACGATTTTCTTCGACATTCCATAAGAATTCAAAGGCTTACCACGTAAACTGAAAACGGCTTGGGTATTCACATCACGCGACTTCGTGATGGAACCCGAAGCTGAATCTCCCTCAGTAATGAAAAGGGTGCTTTCTAAACTTCTTGGGTTTTTGGCATCGGTTAAATGCACACGGCAATCGCGCAGTTTTTTATTGTGAAGACTGGCTTTTTTAGCCCGGTCTTTAGCTAGCTTACGAATACCTGATAATTCCTTACGTTCGCGTTCGGCCTGAAGGATTTTTCGCAAAAGCGCATCGGCCACTTCAGGGTTTTTGTGCAGGAAATTATCTAATTTGGTTTTAATAAAATCATTAACAAACGTTCTCACTGATGGGGAATTCGGGCCCATATCAGTTGAACCTAATTTGGTTTTGGTCTGTGATTCAAATACCGGTTCTTCCACCTTTACGGAAATTGCAGAAACAATTGATTTACGGATATCCGAAGCTTCGAAAGGCTTGTTATAAAATTCCTTGATTGTTTTTACGATAGACTCGCGGAAAGCTCCTAAATGCGTTCCTCCCTGTGTTGTATTTTGTCCGTTTACGAAGGAATAATATTCTTCAGAATACTGTGTTTTACTGTGTGTTATGGCTACTTCGATATCATCACCTAAAAGATGGATGATTGGATATACCATGTCTTCATCCGAAATCGTTTCTTCCAATAAATCCTTTAAACCATTGTCAGAATAATACTTTTCACCATTGTAAATAATGGTTAGTCCCGTATTCAGGTAACAATAATTTTTGAGCATTTTTATAATATACTCATTCCGGTATTTGTAATTTTTGAAAATAGCTTCATCGGCAATAAAAGAAACTTTGGTACCTTTTCGCTTGGTACTTTCCACAACATCTTCTTCCAGCGTTAGGTTACCGGCTGAAAATTCCGCTGCTTTTAACTGGTTATCCCGCACGGATTCCACTCGGAAATAGTTGGAAAGTGCATTTACCGCTTTGGTTCCGACACCATTTAAACCTACTGACTTTTTAAAGGCTTTGGAATCGTATTTTCCACCCGTATTCATTTTCGAAACCACATCGACTACTTTTCCTAAAGGAATTCCACGACCGTAATCACGAACAGTAACCATTTTCTCTTTAAGGGTAACTTCAATTGTTTTTCCTGCACCCATAACGAATTCATCGATACAGTTGTCAAGTACCTCTTTAAGAAGAATATAGATACCATCATCAGGCGATGAACCATCACCTAATTTTCCGATGTACATTCCGGGACGCATACGAATATGCTCTTTCCAGTCGAGGGAACGGATGTTATCTTCTGTATATTGATCTTGCTCTTGCATAAAGAATTTTTGGAATTTCTGCTAATGTAATATTTCTATCTAAAAGATGAAACAGGACGTCAAGAAAGTTATCAAGAAGATTTTGTAACTTATTGATTATCTAAATTGTTAACTAATATAAAAATAAAGAGGAAGAATACAATACTCATTTTATTAAAAACGAAAACAAATTTACTGGATAGTTGTCTGTTGTCAACCATTCGATTTTAGAAGAACACAAACTTAAAATCACTCATTTAACTTAAAAAATTAAACATGTTAACAATTTTTAACAAATTTTACGAAAAAAGTAACAACCTATTTGTAGGAATTTATAATTTTAGCCTCAATTAAAACAAATTAAACTTGACTATGAAAAAACAATTATTATTTATTTTATTTCTTCTGGGCATATCAGTTATTGGATATTCTCAAAAGAATGTTTCCGGAATTGTAAATAATCAGATGGGCCAGCCAATTTCAGGTGCTTCAATTCTTGAAAAAGGAACATCAAATGGCACCGTAACTGATTATGACGGAAAGTTTACAATCAAAGTAGCCAATGACAATTCAAAATTGGTAATAACTTCTCTTGGATATAAAAAAATTGAATTAAGCGCTAAACAGGATAACATAACGCTGATACTTGAAGAAGAAGGTGTTGCTTTAGACGAAGTTACTGTTCAGGCTGTAGGTTCCAGAAATACGAAAAGAACAGTGATTGACTCTCCTGTAGCTGTGGATGTCATTAATATGGCAGATGTGGTAAGTAAAAGCGGAATGGTCGAGGTTAATGCTCTTTTGCAATATCTCGCTCCTTCTTTTAATGCCAGTAAGCAATCAGGTTCAGACGGAGCCGATCATATTGATCCGGCCACTTTAAGAGGATTAGGACCGGATCAGACTTTGGTTTTGATTAATGGAAAAAGACGTCATCAGTCTTCTTTAGTTAATTTATTCGGTTCGAGAGGACGTGGAAATACAGGTACTGACATGAATGCTATACCGGCAGCATCAATTAAAAGGATTGAGATTCTTCGTGACGGGGCTTCTGCTCAATATGGTTCAGATGCCATTGCAGGAGTTATCAACATTGTATTGAAAGATAATGTTGATGAATTTACCGGAAATGTTTCTTACGGAACGTATAAAGCATCTACTCCATACGGTAATGATATTACTTCAAGCGGATTAGATGGAGGGACAGTACAGGTTAATGGAAATTACGGCTTTAAATTAAACGAAAAGGGATTTTTGAATGTTACCGCTGATGTTTCTAAAAAAGACAACACCAACAGACCGGCAAATCCTGATAAATACAGCATCTACAGAAGACAATTTGGAGATGCAGAGGCTAAAAATGCCAGTGTCTTTTTAAATAGTTCTTATGATTTGAGTGAAGCTTCGAGTATTTATGTATTTGGAGGAGCCAGCTTCAGGGATTCTGATGCTTATGCTTTTACAAGAACAGCAGACAGCCCAAGAAATATCCCGTCTATTTATCCTGACGGTTTTGACCCGATTATCGGAACAAAAATTATGGACTACTCTGGTTCAGGAGGTTTGAAGACCAAATTAGGCAAATGGGAGATGGATTTTAATAATACTTTTGGGTTAAATGATTTCAAATACGATATCCACAACACTTTAAATGCTTCATTAAGTGCTACTGATCCTAATGCTCCAACTGCATTTAAAGCTGGTGGTCACCAATTATCGCAAAATACAACCGGAGTACATTTTACAAGAAATTTTGAAAATGTAATGAAAGGATTAAATATTGCTTTCGGTACTGAATACAGAGTAGAAAGATTTAAAATATTTGCCGGAGAACAAGCTTCTTATTCTCTTTACGATATCAACGGAAATGTTGTAACCGCAGCGACTGATCCTGCCGATTATGTTTACGATCCGAATGGTGATCCTCGTCCTGGAGGTTCACAAGGTTTTCCGGGTTATTCTCCAGACAATGAAGTAAATAAATCAAGATCTAATTTTGCTGCTTATGTTGATACCGAATTAGATTATTCGGATGATATCAATCTTGCTGTGGCAGTTCGTTACGAAAACTACAATGATTTTGGAAGTACTTTCAATGCAAAAATTGCTCAAAGAATTAAATTCTCACCTTCTTTCGCTTTCCGCTATTCGATGAGTACAGGATTTAGAGCGCCATCGTTAGCTCAGAAATATTACAATTTGAAATTTACTGATTATGTTAGCGGTGTAGGTTCTGAAACGTTATTGGCTTCAAATGACAGTCCAATTACAAAAGCATTTGGTATTGATCAGTTAAAAGAAGAAAAAGCATTCAATGCCAGTTTAGGTTTCACTTATAAAAAAGGGAAATTTACAGGAACTGTGGATGGCTATTTCGTTGACATTGAAGACAGAATTGTATTATCAGGCCAATTTGACGGAAGCAGCGTCTTAGGGATAAATGTCGCTAATGTTCAGTTCTTTGCCAATGCCATTGGAACACAAACAACAGGAGTTGACTTTGTATTTTCTTATGATGACAAATTTGACAAACATGGAATCAGCGCTTCTCTTGTTGGAAATATCAATAAAATGACTGTTGGACGTGTTGCTACCAATGCCGTTATTGATACACCGGAAGAGCAGGAAACTTTATTCGGAAAACGTGAAAAATACTTTTTATTGGCATCTGCTCCTGAAAACAAGTTCGGTTTGAATTTGAACTATAACTACAATAAAAATTTCAATGCAAGCTTACGATTCACTCGTTTTGGAGAAGTTGAATTAATTGACTGGCTGGATACTGTAGATCATTATGGTGCAAAAATCGTTACAGATTTATCGTTAAGCCAACAAATAACTAAACACATCAATCTGACTATTGGAGCTAACAATTTATTAAATGTTTATCCTGATATTCAAGATACGGAAACGGAAACAGGAGGTAATTTTGATTCTGTTCAAATGGGTTCAAACGGGACTTTTGGTTTCGTCAGACTTGGTTTCAAATTCTAACCAATATATAATCCATACAAAAAAGCCGGCTCGTTCTAAAATGAGCCGGCTTTTTATTTATTGATAATGACACAAAATGCCTTTGTCATAAACCGTCCATAAACTGGCCTTTTGATTTCCCGATTTTAAAGCATTGTTTGTCCAGGTATTGCAGGTATAAAACAAATTGTAGCTTCCTTTGGCTTCATAGAAAGCATCGTTTTTGCCATAACTATGTCCGGAAATCCATTGCACATTATTATTTGCATCCCGCTGAAAGCTTTCGGAAATAAAAATCACTAATTTTTGATATTCTTCTATTGAAATCCTGATTTTTTTACACGTTTCATCTTCTTTCAGGCTTTTGTAAAAAGTGGTATGCATGGCCGATGTACTCAAATTGAATGCCGCTTTCAAAGCTGTACTGGTCTTTAAATCCGCCCAAGTAGGCGTATTGAGATAAAAACCTTTGTCTCCCCAACCAAAAGCAATATAATTAACCAAGCTGTCTTTGGATTTTGTCTGTTGAAAAAGGATTTCTTCGGACCAATCCTTAATTTCCGTTTTTACAGGAACAACAATATCAGTATGAACCCCATTAGACAAAATAAATAGTTCAATTTCTTTACCTTCTTGAGATACCTCTGAATTGACCGAAATTTTAGAAATAAAAAAAACCAAAATAGCATATAACAACAGAAAACCGATGATTCCTAAAACAAGCTTTGCTATGGTTTTAAAGATTCTTTTTACTAATTTCATTTCGATACTTTTTTAAATTGCTGCTCGTCTCCTAAATTCTTTACTTTCATGATATTTTTGAATTCCCTTCTTGTTGGTTTAAAAATATAAGAAAAGGAATCTATTTTTACCGCTTTTACTTTTGTGATGGAACCGATTTTTCTCAAATCTTCCTCTGAATACAGGTATTGGATTTTTAGCGTGTCCTTTTCAAGACGGAGTGTTTTTATTTTCCAGAAAATAGAATCTTTTTTATTCAGTATTAAATTTCCATGGATTCTTTTGACTTTATTATATGCTGAAATACAAAACAATGTGTCAGTCCATTTATTGAAAATCTTCAATGAATCTCCAATAAATCTGCTTTCGACTGGCTTATTAGTTTCCTTATCAATCAGTTTTCCATTATTGAATTCAAAAATATCCTTTATAGAATCCAGGTCTTTTTTGTGGATTTTAAATCCGTAATCGTGTTCCGACAAAATACATTTATCATCAATTATAATCGATGTCGAGTCAGAATTTAAATACCTTCCCTGAAATCGATCTGGAAATTTGGACAATTCCGAGTCATTTACTGGTTGTGGATTTTCGAAATAAAAATTCAGCCCTAAAGGTTCTTTAATTGCTTCTTTACAGGATACAAGATGCAGAAGCAGGATAAATAAAATGGTTTTTTTCATACTTTTTTAGCTTTGTTAACCAGTAACAATTTTCAAGCCAAAAATGCTATTATGAATTAAAATTTCTTACAATTTCTTTTATCTGATTGTCCAATTCAATGTTAGAGATTTTATTATTCACAACATCAAAATTATCATTAAAACTTGGCAATGAAAAAGTAGCCTGAATATCAGCTCCATAACGAGGAAAGGCAGTTTTAGCGATTTCGAGTACCGTTGCTCCTCCTCTTCCGCCTGGAGAAGTAGCCATAAGCAACATTGGTTTTTTCTGGAAAACTTCTTTATTTTGGCGCGAAGCCCAATCAAATGCATTCTTGAAGGCAGCAGAATAGTTTCCGTTATTTTCAGCCATAGAAACAACAAGTCTGTCTGCAGAACTAATCTTATCGAGAAAATCTTTAGCCAGTTGCGGCTGACCGATTTCTTTTTCCAAATCGACACTAAAAAGCGGTAGCGCAAAATCATTTAGATCCAACACTTCCACCTCATGATTTTCAAACAAATGCGAAACATAAGTCGCTAGTTTTTTATTGATGGAATTTTTACTGTTACTTCCTGCAAAGGCGATGATTTTCATAAATTGTTTTAAGTTTCATTTAAAAGTAATAAAAAAAGCGAAACATCTCTGCTTCGCTTTCTTCTTAATTTATATATTGAATTATACGTTAAAACGGAAATGCATTACATCACCATCCTTTACGATATATTCTTTTCCTTCCACACGAAGTTTTCCGGCTTCTTTTACTTTGGACTCTGAACCGAAGCTAGAGAAGTCTTCAAAAGCTATTACTTCAGCACGGATAAATCCTTTTTCGAAATCAGTATGGATAACACCTGCTGCTTTCGGAGCAGTATCACCAATATTGATTGTCCAGGCTCGAACCTCCTTTACACCAGCAGTAAAGTACGTTTGTAATTTCAATAATTTGTAAGCTGCACGAATCAAAACTGCTGAACCCGGCTCAGTTAAGCCCATATCTTCAAGGAACACCTGACGCTCTTCGTAGCTTTCCAATTCAGTGATATCAGCCTCTGCTCCTACAGAAAGAACGATTACTTCTGCTTGCTCATCTTTTACTAACTCACGAACCTGATCAACATATTTGTTTCCGTTAACCGCAGAAGCTTCATCAACATTACAAACATATAAAACCGGTTTAATTGTTATTAATTGGAAATCTTCCATCAAATCAATTTCATCCTGATTTTGAGGAATCACTGTACGAGCCGATTTTGCCTGCAATAAAGCTTCGCGGATTCTGTCCAACAAGGCTTTTTCAACTTGGGCTTCTTTGTTTCCTGTTTTGGCAGCGCGATTTACTTTTTCCAAACGTTTTTCAACTGTTTCCAAATCTTTCAGCTGTAATTCGATATCAATAGTTTCTTTATCACGGATCGGATTTACATTTCCGTCAACGTGAACGATGTTATCATTGTCGAAACAACGCAAAACGTGAATGATAGCATTACATTCTCTGATATTTCCAAGGAATTGATTACCCAAACCTTCTCCTTTGCTTGCTCCTTTTACTAAACCTGCAATATCAACAATATCAACCGTTGCCATTTGAACACGTTCCGGTTTTACCAATTCTTCCAATCTGTTAATTCTTGGATCAGGTACATTAACAACCCCGATATTCGGTTCGATAGTACAAAACGGAAAGTTGGCACTCTGCGCTTTAGCATTAGATAAACAATTGAATAAAGTTGATTTTCCTACGTTTGGTAAGCCTACAATTCCTGCTTTCATTTATATATTTTTTGTTTACAGTTAACGATTTTGAGCTAACAGATTTTAAGTTCGTTTTAAAAGTTTGCAAATATAAGATTTATAAACATATTTAATTTAGTTTTTTTTCATCATAATTCAGTAACTTTATCTTTTTAGCACAGGTTATTTATTTGATTTTTAACATTATACACTATAATCATTATTAATTAAAAATTTAAGTATTATGAGAAATTTATTTTTAAGCTTTGCAATCACAATAGTGTCGACGGCATTTGTCAATGCGCAGAACACTAATGTCCAATCTGAAGTCACAACAACTGTAAGAACTGTTAAAGATTCAGAAGGAGAGAAAAAAACGGTTAAAAACGAGGTTAGTAAAGAAGTACAGAACGTTCAGCTTGGTGAAGAAAAACCAAACACAAAAAACATCGAGATGAAAGATTCTCCGGTTGCTATCAGTAAATCAACCGAGGTCATCAATCCTGATGGTTCTACAAGAACAGTAAACGTGGACCGATCTGCAACATATGAATCAAATAGTCAAAAAATTCAATTGATACTGGATGCAGCCGGATATAAATTAGTGGATTTGAACACTAAAAAAACTTCTTTGCTTCGAAAAACGTCTACTAACAGTTATTTCTTTATCACAAAAAGCAAAACAGCCATTGCCTATTTTGACACTAACAACAACCTGATATTAGAATATTATGACGTTGCCAGCGACAGTGTTAAAATTGAAACTTATATGAAGATTTAAGATTTTGTTGGAAATAAAAAAACCTGAACAGAAATTCAGGTTTTTTTATTTTACTAAGACTAGTTTATTGTGTTGCAAGACGTTCAATAATTTCTTTTTCTTCTTTTGTTGAAACAAATCCGGATTCAATATCCCAATAATTGTTGAAAAATTTTGTTTTCTTATTGATTAAAGATTTGTCTTTGAAGACATTACCATCATTGTATTTAAAAATTTGTTTATTAAAACTTGTAACAACCATGTGATTGTTAACTTCGATTCTTCTCTTTTGTTTCTTATATTTCTTTTCAAAACCAATTACTTCTTTAGAATTTGCTAAATAATAAAGATTATTATCTACTCTGAATGTGTTCTTATACTCTAGTTTATAAACCTTGTCGCTGCTTAAAAAAGACCTTCTTAAGTCCTCCATTCGAGATTCTGCAACCACAGAACCAACTTCCATAATAATCATTTTATTTCTATCATAAACAATTGTAAAGTCAGATAAAACCCCTTTTACATCAACTAATGGCGTAACTTTAATCACCAAATAATCTTCGTTATTTTGATATGATCTTACCTGAAATTCATATTTATGTTTCGCATTTGATTTTAGAATTTCATCCAGATACACAAATTGATAATAATTCTCAATTATATTATTTAAATCATAACCTAAAAGCTCCGCATTTATATCCAGATCAAGTAAACCAATTGCTCTGTTCTGCTCTACAAGAATATCTGTTTTAACTCTTTTTGAATTCCCTAATATCTGAAAATTGATTAATCCGTCATTAAAAAAGACAATCTGATCATTTTTTTTATAAAATTCCCTTAAATAAACTTTCAAATTTACAGGAACTGTTATTTTACTAAGTGAATTTTTAATCAGTCTTTTCAATATATCCTGAGGATGATCGCTGGTTAAAATAATTTCTTCCAATTGTTGCGCATTGCTCTCCAAATAAACTTCATTTATTTTCTTGCCTAACTCACTAAACTTCACAGTATAGCTTTTGTAAAGAGAATGTTCAAATCTTAAATCGGATTCTTTTGTAAGACTGATAATTGCTTCACCACTTTTATTAGATAAAAAGCCCTGATTGCTTTTTAGAGCTGTTATGGTTACTTCTTCTATTGGCAGGCCAGTTTGGATGTCCTTAACAATTACAGTAAATTCTAAATTTTGAGTAAAAACACAACTGCTGGCAAAAAATAATATAAAACATAGTATTCTTTTCATTCGACCTTTTTTTATCAAATTTTTAAAAAAATGAGGATTTTCATTTTAAAAATCCTCACTTACTAGTAAACTCATTTCTGTTATTCGTTATGTAAAAAAGATTGCCTGTTTAATAAGGTTTCATCATCTTCTACATGATTATCATCAGGAACACAACAGTCAACAGGGCAAACTGCAGCACATTGCGGCTCTTCATGAAAACCCTTACATTCTGTACATTTTCCTGGTACAATATAATAAATATCATCAGAAATAGGAGTTTGAGCAGCTTCTGCATCAATTTCTGTTCCGTCAGGAAGTATTATTTTCCCGCTTAATTTCGTTCCGTCTTTGTATCTCCAGTCATCGGCACCTTCGTAAATTGCAGTATTTGGACACTCTGGCTCACAAGCTCCGCAATTTATACACTCGTCTGTTATAATGATTGCCATTTTATTTGCTTTATGCTATAAGCTATAAGCTATAAGCTGTTTTAAAATTTCTATTGACTAATGCTAATAAAAGCTTAATTTTGCACAAAAATACAATCAAAACCATTCATAAACAAATATTACGAATGACATTAGAAGAAAGAAAATCGGCGTTTATTGAATTAGGAACTTTTTTAAGTCAGTTTTTACTAGAAAAAAGCTACAAGCTTCCGGAAGTCAAGCAAAACGATCTGTTTTATGATGACTTTATTTCTTTAATCACATTATCGCAATCGCATAACGGATGGTATACACCTGAGCAGGTTTATTTTTCAGTTAGTTCATGGGCTGATACATTGAAAATAAACAACTTAGACCAATGGATTTCAAATTATACGTTCCCTTCTCAAAGTCCGAAAAACATCGGACTGATATTAGCCGGGAATATTCCGCTGGTTGGCTTTCATGATTTTTTATCGGTTTTAATTTCAGGTCATAACGTTTTGGTCAAAACATCATCAAATGACCAGTATTTATTGCCTTTTTTAGCTAAATATCTTATTTCTGTTGAACCAAGATTTGAGAACAAGATAACTTTCGTTGAAGGAAAACTGGAAAATTTTGATGCCGTAATTGCTACAGGAAGCAACAATACGGCACGTTATTTTGAATATTACTTTAAAGATAAACCGAGCATCATCCGCAAAAGCAGAAATTCAGTAGCGATTTTGAACGGAAAAGAAACAACAGAAGATTTAATCTGTCTTGGTGAAGATATTTTCAGGTATTTTGGGTTAGGCTGCCGAAATGTTTCCAAGTTATTTGTTCCGAAAGGATATGATTTCACGCATTTCTTCGAATCTGTTTTTGTGTATCAGGACATTATCAAATACGAAAAATACGCCAACAACTATGATTACAACAAAGCCGTTTTCTTAATGAGTCTTTACAAATTGCTTGACAACGGATTTTTGACCATTAAGGAAGATAAAAGCCACGCTTCTCCAATTTCGTCAGTATTTTACGAGTTTTATGATGATTTAGAAGAAGTCAAAGCCAGACTGCAAAGTGAAACAGGTCAAATTCAATGCATTGTTTCCAATAAATTGACGGAAAACAGTATTGCTTTCGGGCAAACTCAAAAACCAAATCTTTGGGATTACGCAGACAATGTCGATACTATTGCTTTTTTGACTGCTTTATAAGTAAAAACACCACTTTTTGTTAATAATCTTGCCCAATTGTTTAAAACAATTGGGCCTTTTTTTGTTATGTTTTCACGAAATTTGTGTTTTTATTTTTCTTACACAACTACAACACAATGAAAAAACACAATTACAGCGCCGGACCTTGCATATTACCGCAGGAAGTTTTCGACAAATCAGCACAGGCTATTTTAAATTTTAACAACCTCGATTTATCTATTCTGGAGATTTCGCACCGCAGCAAAGATTTTGTTGCTGTTATGGAAGAAGCCAGAGCTTTAGTTCTTGAACTTTTAGGTTTGGAAGGCAAAGGCTATCAAGCGTTATTTTTACACGGAGGAGCAAGTTTGGAATTTTTGATGGTTCCATACAATCTGATGAAAGAAAACGGTAAAGCAGCTTATCTGGATACTGGAACCTGGGCCAGCGGAGCGATTAAAGAAGCAAAACATTTCGGAGAAACAACGATAGCAGCTTCTTCAAAATCAGATAACTACACGCATATCCCAAAAGATTTTTCGATTCCATCCGATGCTAATTATTTTCATTGTACCAGCAACAATACTATTTTTGGCACACAAATGAAATCATTTCCTGAACTGAATATTCCAATAGTATGTGATATGAGTTCGGATATATTTTCAAGAAAATTGGATTTTTCTAAATTTGATTTGATTTATGCCGGAGCTCAAAAAAATATGGGACCAGCCGGAACAACTTTAGTAGTTGTAAAAGAAGAAATCTTAGGTAAAACAGGCAGACACATTCCTTCCATGCTGGATTATCAACAGCACATTACAAAAGAAAGCATGTATAATACACCTCCTGTTTTTCCAATTTATGCATCGTTGTTAACGCTCCAGTGGCTAAAAAAATTAGGAGGAATTCCGGCAATAGAAAAAATAAATGAAGCCAAAGCCTCTTTATTATATGCTGAAATTGACCGAAACTCATTATTTAAAGGAACTGCTGCGAAAGAAGACCGAAGCAGTATGAATGCTACTTTTATTCTAAATGATGAAAATCACACGGAAACTTTTGACAAATTGTGGAAAGCTGCCGGGATTTCAGGATTGACTGGTCACAGAAGCGTGGGCGGATACCGGGCTTCCATGTATAATGCATTGCCGCTCGAAAGCGTTCAGGTATTAGTGGATGTGATGAAAGAACTGGAAAACACTATATCCTAGCCCTGATAGAGCCGATATCCTCGTGAAGTGCAACGGAACGAGATAAAGGCGAAAGCAGGAAACAGCTTCAAAATAAAAAAATAAACAATAACAGATTAAACAATACAAATGAAAATATTAGCGAATGACGGTATCTCAAAAACCGGGGTAACACTTCTTGAAAAAGCCGGATTTGAAGTCATCACTACCAAAGTAGCTCAGGAACAGGTAATTAATTATATCAATACGCATCAGGTAGCTGTACTTTTGGTTCGAAGTGCGACCAAAGTAAGAAAAGACATTATCGACGCTTGCCCATCTCTAAAAATCATAGGTCGCGGTGGTGTTGGCATGGATAATATTGATGTTGATTATGCCATTTCCAAAGACATACAAGTTATAAATACTCCGGCCTCTTCATCAAACTCAGTAGCAGAGCTGGTTTTTGCGCATTTGTTTTCGGGCGTTCGGTTTTTACAAGATTCTAATCGAAATATGCCTCTTGAAGGAGACACTCGTTTTAATGATTTGAAAAAAGCGTACGCAAACGGAATTGAGTTGCGTGGCAAAACAATTGGAATTATCGGTTTTGGAAGAATTGGGCAATCTGTAGCTAAAATGGCTTTGGGTTTAGGAATGAAAGTAATCGCTTCCGATAATTACGTTGGAAAAGCCGAAATTAAAGTAGATTTCTACAACGATCAATTCATCAATGTGGAAATTTTTACCGAACCTATAGAAGATTTATTGAAACATTCTGACTTTGTAACGCTTCATGTTCCAGCACAGAAAGACTACATTATTGGTGCCAAAGAATTTAAAATAATGAAGGATGGTGTAGGAATAATAAATTGTTCACGTGGTGGAATTATCAACGAAGTGGAACTGGTAGAAGCTCTGGATAATAAGAAAGTGCTCTTTGCCGGTTTAGATGTTTTTGAAGACGAACCTACACCTGCCGTACAAATTTTAATGCATCCGCAAATATCTATGACTCCGCACATTGGCGCTGCAACTGTTGAAGCTCAGGAACGCATAAGTAGTGAATTAGCTGAGCAAATTATAACATTATTAAAACACGAAATTTAAAAATATTTCTTACATTTATGTCATACTAATTTAAATGATATTAAAATGGCTGGATTAATGGATTTATTAGATAGTGATTTAGGCAAACAAATCATTTCAGGAGTTGGACAACAGGTTGGAACCAGTGAAGGAGAGACTTCTTCTGTGTTATCTTCTGCTCTGCCGGCATTGGTTGGTGCTATGCAGAATAATGCTGCTACACCTGATGGCCAAAGCGGATTGTTAGGCGCACTTTTAGGCGGAAAGCATGATGGCAGTATTCTTGATAATTTATCTGGATTTATTACTGGTGGAGATCATTCAGATGGCGGGAGTATTTTGGGACATGTATTGGGTAACAATCAGGGAAATGTTGAAAATGAAGTCAGCCAGAATACCGGTGTCAGTTCCGATAAAGTAGCCATGATTATGAAAATAGCTGCCCCAATCCTTATGGGATATTTGGCAAAACGCGCCATGAACAATGGCTTAAGCAAAGATGGTTCCACATCAGACGGAGGTGGATTAACCGATATATTAGGTGGATTATTAGGTGGTCAAAGCCAGCAAAATCAACAGGCACCTTCTATGGGTGGCTCAATATTAACTTCGGTTTTAGATCAGGACGGAGACGGACAATTAGGATTAGGTGACGCCGTTACGGCAGCAACCAAAAAAGGAGGTCTCGGAGGATTACTAAGCAGCATTTTTGGAAAAAAATAATAACACAAACCACGCCTAAAAACGTGGTTTTTTAAAATTTATAAATCATGAAACGGCTTATTTTATTTTTAGCGGTCATTAGTCTTATTTCATGCAAAACACAAAATATAAGTTCTAATGACAATGCATCTACTGCAATAAAAGGCAATACAGTCACAATTGCAAATAAAGAACTTGAATACGAGGTAACCATTATAGATTCGGGATTCAGTTCATGGCTGGCTTCCCGCTCTTATCCGAGAGGTTATCATTCCGAATTGTATCTGGAAGATAAAAACAGATTGTACGTTTCCGAATGGAATAACAGGGCTTTGCAGCCTTCTCGTTACAATCCTAATTTATATGAAATGCAGATCAATTATGACTACAACATCCATTATGGCTATGAAGTAAATTATTTGATTTACAACTATATGGTTTATTTTCAAAACAAATACAATCAGCGACTTTTTGGCATTGTTCCACCAAGGTAAATTTATATATTTGCTAAAACTCATTTTTGATGAAAAAGCTCAAAGAGCGTTGGGGAATAACGTCAAATTTTCAACTTACGGTTATATTTATAGTTTTTGCCATCACGGGTTCAACCAGTGTTATGGTTTCAAAGCCTATCCTTGAATTTTTAGGAATAACCAAAGACAGTATGCCTTATTTTCTTTATTTAATTCTGAAGATAGTAATCGTTTTACCTGTCTATCAGGTCTTATTGGTTGGGTTTGGTTTTCTTTCAGGCCAATTCACTTTCTTTTGGAATTTTGAAAAGAAAATGCTTCGCGGTATGGGACTTGGTTTCTTATTTAAATCTGATGAAAAATAAAAATCTCCGCTGTATAGGCGGAGATTTTAGTTTATTTAGTCTCTTTTTTTGAAAAATAATATTCATAAAACCACACTAATGTAAAGGTTGGGATAAAATCTATTCCCGGAACGGCTTCTTCCATAAATTGTATGATACCTCCAATTTTACCAACCGATCCTCTATACATCAGTCCAAGTACAACAGCACCTATGGGCGCCCAGATAATATCGGTAATTTCTCCAATCCATGGAACCAAATATGAGGCCATTCCTATCAGATCCAAAAAAATCCCAATAATAAGTTTCGCTGTTTTATAATCGGATTGGGGTTTTGCTTCCATTTGTATTTCTTGTGCCATTGCTATCAAATTAAAAATTACAGGATTCACATACACAAAACTAATGCCAAACTATTTTTTAAGCTTGTCTTTAAACATTTCCCTTACCTTAGCTACTTTAGGCGTTATAACAAAGGAACAATATGATTTTTCTTTATTCTGACTGTAATAGTTCTGATGATAATCTTCTGCAATGTAAAATGTAGGTGCGTCAGAAACTTTGGTTACAACCAGTTTTCCATAGGTATTTTCAGCGTTTAATAACCGAATATAAGACTGAGCTAATTCTTTCTGCTTCTCATTTGTTGCAAATACTTCGCTTCGGTATTGGGTCCCTACATCGGCTCCCTGACGATTTATGGTTGTCGGATCATGTGTTGCAAAAAATACCTCCAGCAATTCGCCATAGGTTATTTTAGTGGGATCAAAAACAATCTGAATAGCTTCGGCATGACCGGAATAGCCAGAACAGACTTCATCATAAGAAGGATTTTCGGTCGTTCCGCCAATATAACCGGGTTTCACACTTTCAACTCCATTAAGCTCCAGAAATACTGCTTCAGTACACCAAAAACATCCACCGGCAAAAACAGCCACTTCATTTCCTTTTTCTAAATTCATAGTAATTCGTTCACGATTAATTTTATTTGCATTCTTTTGTTTATCCGATTGACAGCCAAAGAATAAAAATGCAATAAGCGAAATAAAAATTGTTTTCATCTGTCACTTTTTATCAAAATTAAAGAAATGCAAAGCAAAAAATCCCTTATTAACGAAATTTTATAACTATATACCACTATGTGTTGATTTAGATTTTATTATACACAAAATTCTTCGTTACTTTGTGAAAATTGATTTCATGATTAAGGCTACCAACATTCAAAAATACTATGACCAGCTTCAGGTTTTAAAAGGAGTTGATTTGCATATACAAAAAGGAGAAATTGTTTCTATTGTTGGGGCTTCCGGAGCGGGAAAAACAACGCTTCTGCAAATACTCGGCACATTGGATAAGCCCTCTGAAGTTAATGGAACAGTTTTAGAGATTAACGGTGAAGACATTCTGAAAATGAACGATAGTGCGCTGTCAAAATTCAGAAATTTGAATTTAGGCTTTATCTTCCAGTTCCACCAGTTATTACCTGAATTTACCGCACTCGAAAATGTTTGCCTTCCGGCATTTATTGCCAACAAACCGAAACACGAAACCGAAGTCGAAGCCGAAAAACTGCTGACTTATTTAGGATTAGCAGAGCGCATCCACCACAGACCTAATGAGTTGTCAGGTGGTGAACAGCAACGTGTTGCTGTAGCCAGAGCTATGATAAACAAACCGGCGATTATCTTTGCTGATGAGCCTTCAGGAAATCTGGATTCCAATACAGCGCAAAACTTACACCAGCTGTTTTTTAAACTCCGTGACGAATTAGGACAGACTTTTGTCATCGTAACCCATAATGATGAATTGGCCGATATGGCTGATCGAAAGCTTATTATGAAAAACGGTTCCATCAAACGAGAAGTCAAAAACATTAAAATTTTCACTTACGACACCATTAAGGGTTCAATTTAAATATGAATTTACAGGATCTAAAATCATTTTTAGATGAAAAAACGGATTTATACAACCATCCTGATTTTATCGAAAGTGATCCTATTCAGATACCCCACCAATATACTTTAAAAGAAGACATCGAAATTGCTGGTTTCCTTGCCGCTACCATTGCTTGGGGCAACCGGAAAATGATTATCAATAATGCTCAGAAAATGATGGCCTTGATGGGTAATTCTCCTTATGACTTTGTCATGTCGCACAATCAAAACCAGTTGGATTCACTGGGAAATTTCGTACATCGAACTTTCAACGGACAAGATTTCATTGGGTTTATAAAAAGTCTGCAGAATATCTATCATAACCATAACGGACTCGAAGCGGTCTTTACTCTTAATCCAGGAAACAATTCCACTCAAAAAAGTATTTCAGAATTCAAGAAGGTATTTTTTGAAATTTCACATTTATCCCGGACAGAAAAGCATATTTCCGATCCTCTAAATAATTCTGCTGCCAAAAGACTCAACATGATGCTTCGCTGGTTCTGCCGTCAAGACAACAAAGGGGTTGATTTGGGCATTTGGAAAAGCATTCCCTCTTCTGCCCTATCCTGCCCTCTTGATGTGCATTCAGGCAATGTCGCCCGAAAACTGAAGCTGCTTTCGCGAAAGCAAAACGATGCTAAAGCACTGGCAGAATTAGATGCTTCTTTACGATTATTGGACCCGAATGATCCTTCAAAATATGACTTTGCCTTATTCGGATTGGGTGTTTTTGAGGGTTTTTAAATTAAAGCAAAACATTCCATTAATTCTGAATCATCTGATTTAAAGCCAAAAACGATTCTCAATCTTTAACATTATACATCGCGTCTATTCTGAAAACATACAAATCCAACCTTTTTAACAATTATCCCATCTTAATAAATAAATGAAGTTTATGAAAAATGTATTGATATTATTTTTATTTCTATCGAATAGCAGCTTTGGGCAAAAACAAATAAATTATACTGGCTTTAACTTAACTTCTCACAATCCTAAAATAACTGATTTACAAGGAAAATGGGGAATCGATTTATTGATAACTGACAAGAAAACAAAAGAGTACAAGCTCAATTATACAAGTGCAGACCAAGGTATCTATTATGGAAATAGCATTACTTTAAAACCTGATAGGACATTTGTAAGTGCTTACTCTGCTCCTTGTGGAAACGATTGTTTTACAAGATCTATTGGCAAATACAAAATAATAGATGAGAATTATATCTGCTTATTCTTAGAAAAAATTAACCGTAGCGGATATTGTACAGGAAATAGTATAACTAATGAGGTTAATGAAACTAATGAAGATTTAGGTTTGTTTCGTATTTATAAGGATGGAAAAAAAATGACGCTTATAAAAAGTGATGGAAATCTGCAGAATGATGAGAAAAACCTTCAGTATATTGATTTGTTGGTTTCAAGACATCAGAAGATTTTCGAATACTATGACACGCATAACTTCCCGGACTGGACAACTTCAAAATCTCAATCTGAAGAAGAAATAACAGCTTTATTTATGGCTCAAAATCAAATCGAAAACTATAAAATTCTTTATTCCAAAACCTTCATTCTCTCAGCAACTACTATAATTCTGGTAAAAGCAAAAAACGAATATCTTTTTTTGTTATGTCAATCTGTAAGTGCTAATGACATAAGTGTGGTCTTGCTTGAAGATTCTTTTTTTTCAAAAAACTAATCATAATAAATCCCTGAAAGAAGAAACTTTTAATTAATCATACGATTACAGTAAAAACTCATTGAAAAAGAATACGTTAACTCTATGCGAAAAAGAATTTTATGCTAAACTTGGAGGAGACCAAAGCGCCCTTCAGTAACTGATTTTTCTTTGTACCTTTGAAGCGCTGAAACTTTGAAACCTATTACATGAATCACCACGATACAATTGTAGCCTTAGCTACGCCTTCGGGCGCAGGTGCGATTGCCATTATAAGAATTTCCGGAAAGGATGCTATCAATGTGGCTTCCGGTGTATTTCAATCGATACATCAAAAAGATATTACCAAGCAAAAATCACACACGCTGCATTTAGGTCATATTGTAGATGAGGCCAAAATCCTAGACCAGGTGTTGCTTTCTATTTTTAAAGGAACTAATTCCTATACTGGCGAAAATACTATCGAAATTTCGTGCCACGGTTCTACTTATATTCAGCAGCAAATTATTCAGTTATTGCTTCGTAAGGGCTGCCGGATGGCGCAACCAGGTGAATTTACACTACGTTCTTTTTTGAATGGAAAAATGGATTTATCTCAAGCCGAAGCTGTAGCTGATTTGATTTCTTCCGATAACGAAGCGAGTCATCAGATTGCCATGCAGCAAATGCGAGGTGGTTTCAGTAATGAGATCGCAAAATTGAGAGAAGAACTCTTGAACTTTGCTTCTTTAATTGAATTGGAACTGGATTTTGCAGAAGAAGATGTGGAATTTGCAGATCGGACGCAATTTCATGATTTATTAAACCGAATTGAATTTGTTTTAAAACGACTTATAGATTCCTTTGCCGTTGGAAATGTCATTAAAAACGGTATTCCTGTAGCCATTGTAGGAGAACCTAATGTTGGGAAATCAACCTTATTGAATGCATTGCTGAATGAAGAGCGTGCTATTGTTTCGGATATTGCCGGTACAACCCGTGATACGATTGAAGACGAATTGGTTATTGGCGGTATTGGTTTCCGTTTTATAGACACAGCCGGTATTCGTGAAACCAAAGATGTGGTTGAAAGCATCGGTATTAAGAAAACCTTCGAAAAAATTGAGCAATCCCAAGTGGTTGTTTACTTAATGGATAGTTCCCAATTGACTGTTGACAATGAAAATCTAAAAAAGGTTCATATCGAATTGGAGAAAATAAAAAATCAATTTCCTTTGAAACCCCTAATTATTATTGGTAACAAAGCCGATAAATTAGATGTAAATCAGAAGGAAATTATTAAGAGTGAAATTGCTTCTATTCTATTATTGTCTGCCAAAGAAAATCTGGGAGTTGATGATCTTAAAAACCAACTGCTCTCATTTGTCAATACAGGAGCATTGCGAAACAACGAGACAATCGTCACTAATACAAGACATTATGATTCCCTTATCAAAGCTTTGGAAGAAATCCAAAAAGTACAATGGGGCTTGCAAAGTAACCTTTCCTCAGATTTAATGGCAATAGACATCCGTCAGGCTTTGTATTATTTTGGTGAAATTACCGGACAGGTTACCAATGATGAGTTATTGGGTAATATTTTTGCTAATTTTTGTATCGGGAAATAATATGTGTCAACAACTTAAACCCAAGAGAAAGAATAGGAAAATAAAACCCTTATAGTACAACACTTTCCGTATGATTTCATTTTCCGATTGAGATCCGTTATATTATTTTGTTCCATTTGTGTTAATTTTTTTAAAATTATTTTTTTACCACAAAAGTTGTGGTAAAATCTGTGGAATTATTTTTTTGCCACAGATTAAAAACAATTTAACATTTTCTATTTAGAAAAAATTATAAAAGAAATAAAAAAAGCCCTAATTTATCGTTAGAACTTTTCTTTAAAACAGTTTTTATATTGTATCTGAAGCATCTTTTTTATGCTCATACCTCTATTTATACGTCAGAAAAAAAATTCACGTTTGTGGTATTTTTTTCAATACTATTTTTTTACCACAGAAGTTGTGGTATTTTTTTTAAAACAAAAATTTTACCACACATTTTGTGGTAAAATTTTCTGTTTGTTTTTTTTAACACAGATTTCCCTCAGCTTCGCAAGTCTCCAGACTTTGAGTTATAATTAAAAGCAAAAGCTACAACCTATAGAGTTGTAGCTTTTCTAAAAGAATTTTACTTATTATATTAGAAAGGCAATAGCATAACATTGATTCGTAAATCTTGTGTTGTACCATTGGTTTCGTTCAAGAAGACCTCGATAGAGTTTGAAGTTACGTTCAAGATTACCGGTGTTTCAACATCATTGTCATCATCGGCAGTACCAAGGCTTATAAGGCTAATCATTGGTACAAAATTCGTACTGCCCTGATCTGCAAAATAAATTGTGATAGTTGAAGAGCTTCCACTGTTTGATTTACTGGCGAAACTTATTTGTCCTCCCACAGCAGTACTGATACCAGAAGCAACATCACCAATTAAGACATAACCGGCTACTGCTGATGGGCCTGCCGGACCTTGTGGACCTGTCGCTCCTGTTGGACCTTGTGGGCCCATCGGACCTGTTGCTCCATCCAAACCATTGGCACCATCGATACCGTTCAATCCTGCTGGCCCTTGTGGACCCATTGGGCCTGTAGCGCCGTCTAAACCATTGGCACCATCGATACCGTTCAATCCTGCCGGACCTTGAGGACCCATAGGACCAGTTGCTCCGTCTAAACCGTTGATTCCATCGATACCATTTAATCCTGCTGGACCTTGTGGACCCATAGGACCTGTTGCTCCATCTAAACCATTGGCACCATCGATACCGTTCAATCCTGCCGGGCCTTGTGGGCCCATCGGACCTGTTGCGCCGTCTAAACCGTTGATTCCATCGATACCGTTCAATCCTGCTGGACCTTGAGGACCCATAGGACCTGTTGCTCCGTCTAAACCGTTGATTCCATCAATACCGTTCAATCCTGCTGGACCTTGAGGACCCATAGGACCTGTTGCTCCATCTAATCCATTGGCACCATCGATACCATTTAATCCGGCTGGACCTTGAGGACCCATAGGACCTGTTGCGCCGTCTAAACCGTTGATTCCATCAATACCGTTTAATCCTGCTGGACCTTGAGGACCCATAGGACCTGTAGCACCATCTAATCCGTTGACACCATCAATACCGTTTAATCCGGCTGGACCTTGAGGACCCATAGGACCTGTTGCTCCATCTAAACCATTGGCACCATCGATACCGTTCAATCCGGCCGGGCCTTGAGGACCCATTGGACCTGTTGCTCCGTCTAAACCATTGGCACCATCGATACCGTTTAATCCTGCTGGGCCTTGTGGGCCCATCGGACCTGTTGCGCCGTCTAAACCGTTGATTCCATCGATACCGTTTAATCCTGCTGGACCTTGAGGACCCATTGGACCTGTTGCTCCATCTAAACCGTTGATTCCATCAATACCGTTCAATCCGGCTGGACCTTGAGGACCCATAGGACCTGTTGCGCCGTCTAAACCGTTGATTCCATCAATACCGTTTAATCCTGCTGGCCCTTGTGGACCCATAGGACCTGTTGCTCCATCTAAACCATTGGCACCATCGATACCGTTCAATCCTGCTGGACCTTGGGGACCCATAGGACCTGTTGCGCCGTCTAAACCGTTGATTCCATCAATACCGTTTAATCCTGCTGGACCTTGGGGACCCATTGGACCTGTTGCTCCGTCTAAACCGTTGATTCCATCAATACCGTTTAATCCTGCTGGACCTTGTGGACCCATAGGACCAGTTGCTCCGTCTAAACCGTTCAAACCATCGATACCGTTTAATCCTGCTGAACCTTGTGGACCCATTGGACCAGTTGCTCCGTCTAAACCGTTGATTCCATCGATACCATTCAATCCGGCTGGACCTTGAGGACCCATTGGACCTGTAGCACCGTCTAATCCGTTAAGACCATCGATACCGTTTAATCCTGCTGGACCTTGTGGACCCATAGGACCTGTTGCTCCGTCTAAACCATTGGCACCATCGATACCATTCAATCCTGCTGGACCTTGAGGACCCATAGGACCTGTTGCTCCGTCTAAACCGTTGATTCCATCGATACCATTCAATCCGGCTGGACCTTGTGGACCCATAGGACCTGTTGCTCCGTCTAAACCATTGGCACCATCGATACCATTCAATCCGGCTGGACCTTGTGGACCCATAGGACCTGTTGCTCCGTCTAAACCATTGGCACCATCGATACCGTTTAATCCTGCCGGGCCTTGTGGGCCCATCGGACCTGTTGCGCCGTCTAAACCGTTGATTCCATCAATACCGTTCAATCCTGCTGGACCTTGTGGACCCATTGGACCTGTTGCGCCGTCTAAACCGTTGATTCCATCGATACCATTTAATCCTGCTGGACCTTGTGGACCCATAGGACCTGTTGCTCCATCTAAGCCGTTGATTCCATCGATACCGTTTAGTCCTGCTGGACCTTGTGGACCCATAGGACCTGTAGCTCCGTCTAAACCGTTGATTCCATCAATACCGTTTAATCCTGCTGGACCTTGAGGACCCATAGGACCTGTAGCTCCGTCTAAACCATTCAATCCATCTATACCGTTCAATCCTGCTGGACCTTGTGGACCCATTGGACCTGTAGCACCGTCTAATCCGTTAAGACCATCGATACCGTTTAATCCTGCTGGACCTTGTGGACCCATAGGACCTGTAGCGCCGTCTAAACCGTTAGTACCATCATTTCCTTCTGGACCTTGAGAACCTTCAATACCTTGTGGCCCTTGTGGACCCATAGGACCTGTAGCTCCGTCTAAACCATTCAATCCATCTATACCGTTCAATCCAGCTGGACCTTGAGGACCCATTGGGCCTGTAGCGCCGTCTAAACCGTTGATTCCATCGATACCATTCAATCCGGCTGGACCTTGAGGACCCATTGGACCTGTAGCACCGTCTAATCCGTTAAGACCATCGATACCGTTCAATCCTGCTGGACCTTGAGGACCCATTGGACCTGTAGCGCCGTCTAAACCGTTAGTACCATCATTTCCTTCCGGACCTTGAGAACCTTCAATACCTTGTGGCCCTTGCGGACCCATAGGACCTGTTGCTCCATCTAAACCGTTCAATCCAGCTGGACCTTGTGGACCCATAGGGCCTGTGGCACCGTCTAAGCCGTTAGCTCCATCTATTCCATTCAATCCGTTAGTACCATCGATACCGTTCAATCCTGCTGGACCTTGAGGACCCATAGGACCTGTTGCTCCGTCTAAACCGTTCAAACCATCAATACCATTTAATCCTGCCGGACCTTGTGGACCCATCGGACCTGTAGCTCCATCTAATCCGTTGAGACCATCGATACCATTTAGTCCTGCTGGGCCTTGGGGACCTTGGGGACCGGCAACAGAACTGCCTGAATTAACTGCATAAAGTGCATAAGGAACACTTAATAATTGGCTTACACCTACAATTGTATAATTTGTTCCCCCTGTAGGATCTGTTTCTGTTTTAATAAAATAAGGGCCATTTCCCCAGTCTATTGTGTTATAAGAACCTGTAACAGGACTTCCGCTACCAATAGCCAGCGTAATTAGTCCATTTACATTTGAAGTAGGTGTTTGTGTTTCGGCATAAATAGCCGGACCTGCTGCTGTACCTTGCAAAATACTAATTTTCATACCAACGGGTTGGCTTACTATTAAGTTGCTGGCAGCATTTCTGATTACCGCTTGGTAACTCATGGAATTTTGACCTTGGGCAAATCCCGTAATGGAAACAAATAATAAAAACGTTAAATAGTATATTTTTCTCATGATCTGATAATTTTAAATGTTTTAACTTCTTTATGGTTATCGAATACTTTTAATATGTAAAGATTCATTGGGTATTTCTCCATTTGAATGGTAGTAGATGCTTTTGTTATTCTGTTATTTTCGAGCAATTTCCCATTGAGATCAAATAATTGATATCGCATCGCTTCAAAATCAGAATTTTTTATTTCTAAATAGAGTAAATTGGTAGTTGGATTGGGATAAACCGATAATTCAAGGCTGATATTAAAGTTATCAACTCCTAATACTATCTGAATTTCAAAAGGCTGCTCTACGCCGTGCAGTAACGATCCCGTTGTTCCGTAATCGGTAGCGTAAACTACCTGTCCTACTGAATAATTTGTACTTCCATTGCTTCCTGAGGCATTTCCTCCTGAAGTTGTTATGGTTTCCTGAGCATTTATCTGAGTACAACTCAAATAAGCTGCAATGAGGAGTAATTTTTTTGTCTTCATATGTGTTATTTTAATTAGTTACAGTTTAATTAATTTTAAAAATTTCCTGTTTTATGCTTCAATTAAAGTGAGAAAATATATAAAGAGAAGCAGCTAAGCTTATTATCAGAAGTAAAAAATATGGAGGAATTATTATTGTAATTTTTTTACTCATACTAAAGGTATTGGTATTGCAAAAAAAATTTGTAAGGTTTTTATGTATAATTTGTTAAAACAATTTATGCAGGAAAGACCATCAAATCTGATTTATCCTTTGGATAGTTTGGAGCAAAAACAGGTATATGTACGTGGTTTTTTTTCGAAACCGTTTATGTAACTTGGCAAGATTATTCCGACATAAACATTTAATCGATTACTATTTTATAAAAAATTAAACAGCACTGATAATCAGAATATTAATTCTCTTAAATTTTCAAAATAGTAAACAAAAGATAACATTATAGAACACAATTACAATTCATAATGAAAATGACAATTACTACATAAAATACCATCTTTATGACATTTTAATTATAAAATTCATTTTAAAATATGTAAGTTTACTACTACAATTATTAACGCTAACCTTTTAATACTATCATAGCATTTATAAACAATATCATTTAAAATGAGTGAAAAAAAATCAATATTGATTGGATGTGATGATACTATAGTTTTAACTCAAGTATTAAATATCTTATCTGTAATATCTGATTTTACCTTTTCAACCGTTTCTGTTTCAAGAGCTGTCGATTTATACAGTACTGCAAAATCATTAAGTCCTGATCTAATGATTTTATGTTTTAAAAGAAATCAACCTGTCATAAATGACACAAATTTTAGTCTAAATAAAATAGATATTCCCATTCTATGCTTAACTCAAAATCATGAATGCGAATCAAAATGCTGGTCAAAAAACTCTATTGTTTTTACCCATCCATATAAACATATTAATAATGCTGATTTTTTGATTTATAGGATTAAATCTATTTTTCTTTTAAAAAAAACAGAAACAAAAGACAAAACCGCTGTAAGTTTTGCAGAAGCGGCATTACAAAGAAACATTTTCAATAACAATAGAGAACTAAGCCATTATGTAATGGAACTTGATCAGAAAGTTGAAGTATTGCAAAAAGTAAAAACACGCATCTCTTACCTTTATCCGAGCGTAGATGATACCATCCGAAAAGAATTAATGTCGATTGTAAATTCCATAAAAACAGTTGCAAATGACACTAAACTCTGGGAAGATTTTAAAATTTATTTTGAACAATCCAATCCGGATTTTTTGTTGGCTCTTGCTAAAAAACACCCTTCTTTAAGTTCCAAAGACTTAAAATATTGTTGCTATATCAAAATGAATATGAGCAATAATGATATCACGAATCTTCTTGGTATAAATCAGGAAAGTGTCCGAACTCACAAATACCGTTTAAAAAAGAAATTAACACTTGAAAAAGAGCAAGACATCATTTCGTATTTAAGAACAGTATCCTAACCTAATTAATGCTCCAAATTTATAATCCGGTATACTTCGTATAATCGGGTTTTTTATTTATAACAAATTTATTTTAATGGATTATAGCGCTAATTAATCTTAAAGTACTTTCTAAAAAAAAATCTAAAAACCATAATATATACGAATAAAATTATTGCTTTTTATTCAAAAAAAGGGTTTGTCTACATTTTGTCTATAAAATGCAAATAATATAGCATCTGATGTATATGAAAAGTACATTCTTAAAATCTTATTCAGGCAAATTTCTAAAGTATTTTTACAAGTATAATCTGATAACCCGTTTTTTGAATAATTCAGACAAACTTTAGAATTAATTAACCATGATAAATCAATCTCTTCAATTTACGAATAAATTGCTTGGACAGTTTTTAAAAAACAGTTTCGGATTGGATGATGAAAAAATTGTTCTGAATTATCTAATTGATACAAACGGTGCATTTCCGAAAACAAATCAGAACAAAGTAGTTTTATCATTGATTAATGTAGAAAAAGAAACCAATCAGCCTTTTTATATTAAAAACAGAAAACTCGAAAACGGAAATTACTCCAGTTTTAATCCCGTCGAAAAATACAATCTGGATATCTTAATCAGCAGCAATTTTGATGATTATACCGAGTCCTTAAAATTTCTGGATGCCATTATTTATTTTTTCCAAATTAATAATTATTTAGACGCTTCTTCCTCCTCAAATATACCTGAAGGCCTTACAAGACTGGAATTTGAATATGAAAAAATCTCTTATCATCAAATGCACAGTTTATGGACAGCAATGGGAGCAAAATACCAGCCTTCTATAATTTATAAAATGAAATTGATAAAAGTTCAGGCCAATGAAACGATAGGAATTATACCTGCTGTAACAAATACAAACAGTAATATACTATCATGAATCAGGGTAATTTCATAAAGGCATTTGATGTTATGGTTTATCATACTTTTTTTGATAACAACAAATGCAATTGCCTGCACTTTATTCCCGATAGTAATACTGAAAGAGTATTCAAAAAATTTGGTTTCAGAATGAGTAAAATTTCAAATGGATTTGAACTTTTTTTAAACACAACCTCATCAATTGCCGGCACATTAGATTACATAACGAAAACAACTTCAATGGATTATTTTGAATTCAATATCAAGTCAAGCAATCCATATTTTACTCTTTTTACAGCATTACCAATCAACTTTCCCGGACAAATTACGTTCACAAGTCAGGATAAGAACCAAAACAATAATGGCATCATACAGCTTAACGAAACTTTAGATCCAAAAGAATCAGCCTTCTTTTTTGGCAGTCTAAAAGTTTATTTTGAAGATATCAAAAAGAGTCAAAATAACAATCCGCTTCATTTTGAAGTAAATTTCAAAGCCAGAGCAACACAGTGGCAATACTATGTAATCAATAAAAATGCAGTTCCTTTAAACAATCCTGTGATTGCCGAAAAAGGAAAAACACAGTTTGACGGACCAAAACAAGTACTGCTTCAAACAGGAGAAAAGGCGCTTCTTTTTACATCAAATGATGTCAATATTCCGCTTAGCGAAAAACCTAAATATAAATTTGACTTACTTAATAAAAATGCAGAAAATGAATCCGGTCAAAAGAATACAAATGGCAAAATAATAATTAAAGGATTGCCTGTCCCAGATGTTACCCGGATAGGAATAATAGAGAATAGCGATCATAATCAGATTGCATCTCCCATGTATGTCTATATATAAAAACAATAAAAATGAACATTAAAAACTAAAATCAATGAATTTATCTACCATCCAAACCCCTGGTGTTTACATTCAAGAATTAAATGCTTTTCCAAATTCAGTTGTAGCAGTTGCTACGGCTGTACCAGCATTTATTGGGTACACACCTCAGGCCTCTTACGAAGGAAAATCGTACACGAATGTACCGGTCAGAATCACTTCGTTTGCTGACTTTCAAGCCTTTTTTTGTTTACCGGATCCTCCGCTTCCTGCGAGTCCTGCTAAACAATATAGTCCTGAATACTACTTGGTACAGCAAAAAAGTCAACCTGTAAAAGGAGATTATATGTTAATCGCCGGATCCTACTATTCTCTAGTTCCGGATCCTAGTACTATCTATTATTTGTACAATAGTGTAAAACTTTTTTATGAAAATGGTGGTGGTGATGCTTATATCGTATCTGTTGGTACGTATGGTCCGTCATCTAAAAAACCAATGATTCCGGGCACTCCGCTTGTAAATCCGAACGTACAATTAAATGACTTAACCGCAGGTCTTGCTTTATTGTTAAACGAGCAGGAACCAACCATGTACATCTGTCCTGAAGCCACATTGCTAAGTGTAGAAAACAATGGTACTCTTATGCAGGAAATGCTTCTGCAGTGCGTAAATATGCAAACGGCAATGTGTTTGTTTGATATTATCGGAGGAGATGATCCGGATCCGATTTTATACACACAGGATATTACAAATTTCCGAATGAACACAGGTTCTCTTGGATTGAATTATGGAATGGCGTATTATCCTTTTATCGGAACAACCGTCATGCAAAATCAAGATATCGACTATACAAATTTATTTGGTGGAGATATAAAACAATTGGAGCCAATTATTAATCCGCCAAGCGCCCCTAATGCAAGTGTTGCTACAATTATTGCCGGTATTCAAAATCCTGATAGCAGCTTAACAGTTACTCAAAACAACAATGCACTGTTGATTGCAAGTCCAATGTATGCCTTAATTATAAAACATATATTAAGTGATGCCAACATTCTTCCTCCTAGTGGAGCTATGGCTGGAGTTATTACGACAACTGACAATCAAACTGGGCCTTGGCAGGCACCTGCAAATACATCTATTATTGGGGCATCTTCGCTACCAATTTACATTTCAGAAAGCCAACAGGGGAACTTAAATGTAGATGCCGTTTCCGGTAAATCTATAAATGCTATTCGATTATTTAACGGACTTGGTATTTTAATCTGGGGAGCAAGGACTCTGGACGGAAACAGTCAGGACTGGAGATATATCCCGGTAAGAAGAACAATGATTTTTCTTGAACAATCTTGTAAACTGGCAGCTCATCATTATGTTTTCCAACCAAATGACAAAAATACCTGGGAAGCCGTAATAGCTATGATTACAAGTTTCTTAACTTCAATATGGAAGCAAGGCGGTTTACAAGGTGCTAGTGCATCTGATGCTTTTTCTGTAGCCTGCGGATTGGGTGTGACAATGAGCGGAGATGATCTTCTGAACGGTTATATGAGGGTTACTGTAAAAGTAGCTCCTATTCGTCCGGCGGAATTCATCGTTCTTACATTCCAACAGCAAATGGCAGTCTCCAGTTAATCAATAATCAACTCAATTTAAGTGAATTTTTAATTTAAAAATAAAATATTATGCCAACAGATGATGGAAGCGTACAAGGCGCAACGTGGCCGATGCCTAAGTTTAGGTTTGAAGTAGACCTAGGAACTGAACTAACAAAAGTAGCTTTTCAGGAAGTTACAGGAATGGATGTAGAAAATCAAATCATAGAATATCGTAAAAGTAACAGTCCGCTCTTTTCTGTAGAGAAAATGCCGGGAATTACCAAATATGGAAATATTACTATGAAACGAGGCATCTTCGTTAATGACAATACTTTTTGGGACTGGCATCAGCAAGTCGTTATGAATACGATTAAAAGAAGAACAGTTCTGATAAAATTATTAGACGAAAAAGGAGATGTAACCATGCAATGGACTCTTAATAATGCCTGGCCAACTAAAATTACCAGTACTGATTTGAAATCTGATGGAAATGAAGTTGCAGTAGACACTATAGAAATTGCACATGAGCAACTAATCATCAAAAACGGTGGCAAGTGATGATTATCCGGTTAGCTTTTATTTTACACTTTCATTTTCCGGTGTAGATGCGGCTTTCAAGGAAGTATCAGGTATTTCTAAAGAGTTAAGTATAGAAGAAATTGTTTGTGGAGGCGAAAATCGTTTTAAATACCGCCTCCCAACTGTTTCTAATAGTCAGAACTTAGTTCTTAAAAGAGCCATTGTTCCTGTTGGATCTCAATTGCTGAATTGGTGTGCGAACTGCATTGATCAGGGATTATCGAATCCGATTCAGCCTCATAACGTGATATTGAGTTTGCTTAATGCAAGTGGTATTGTATGTATGCAATGGACTTTTAATAATGCTTATCCGATCAAATACGCAGTTTCTGACTTAAACTCTCAGGAAAGTGGAATCGCTATAGAAACTATTGAACTTGCATACAGTTATTTTGATATTTCTTCTAAAACAACTTTTGATAAACTTTTTGCTAAATAATTATGCCAATCGAAATAAGGGAACTCATTATCAAAACAGAAATCGTAAGCACAAATACGAAGAATTCATCTTTGGCTAAAGAGAAAGAATTATCCCTCTTAAAGAAACAATTACTTGAAGAATGCAAACGATTAATCGCTGAAAAAAACCAAACAAATAGCTATAAACGCTAAAAAAACAAATCAATGGCGAGTTTAGAATTAATGAAAATAACAGGATATACCGACGAAGAATTTCAAAATAAATTCTCCGGAAATCCTTATGCTTTCATGATTAACCCTGAATCGATTAAGATACAGAAAAGCATTGAATATAATGACCAGCAGGCACCCGCAACAAGCTCTGCTTCACAAAAATATAAAAGCACTCCCAGTAATAAACTAAGTTTTGAGATGGTTATAGACTGTACTGGTGTTGTAGATGCGAAACGTGTTGATATGGCTAAAGAAATAACAGCTCTGGAAACAATTATTTATACATACAACGGTAAAATTCATCGTCCGAATTTTGTAAAAGTGCAATGGGGTCAGAATATTACTTTTAATGGAGTTCTTGATTCTATTGATGTTTCGTATACACTGTTTAAACCCGATGGAAGCCCTTTGAGAGCAAAACTATCTTTGTCATTCAGTCAATATATATCTCCCAAAACAGTAACAATGACAGATGCACCACAGTCCCCTGACTTAACGCACATCGTCAATGTATCTGAAGGAATGTCTTTACCTCAATTGTGTTTACAAACCTGGGATGATGACTCGCTCTATATACAAGTTGCCACATACAACAATCTAAATAAATTCAGGAACCTAAATGGGGTTAATAAATTAATATTTCCTCCTATAAATCCGTCAAGTCAATGAGTGCATCAAGCGAAATAAAAAGCGGAGGAATTGCAACATTCTCAATTAAAATTAACGGTAGTACTATACCTGATGAATTGAGTGTGCTTTCTGTTCATATTGAAAAAAAAGTAAACCGAATCTCCCTTGCTAAAATTGTGATTTTGGATGGAGAAGCCAATACTGGTACGTTTGAAGCTAGTTCATCGGCTACTTTTGTTCCAGGTGCAGCAATTAGTATTGAAGCCGGTTATGATGCTAAAAACCAAGTCGTTTTTACTGGTTTAATCATGACCCAGTCAATCCGTGTTGACAGTTTGGTTGGATCTGCTTTGGAAATTGAGTGCCGTGATACAGCAGTGAAAATGATTGTGGGCCGAAAAAGCCTTACGTATTCTAATAAAAAAGACAGCGATATTATTTCATCAATTATAGGAACTTATTCGGGATTAACCGCAGATGTTAAAGCTACCACAACAACATGGCCTGAACAAGTTCAATATTACGTAACTGATTGGGATTATATTTTAGCCCTAGCTGAAACAAACGGACTAATTGTAACCACAATAAACGGCAAAGTTTCTGTAAATCCTCCTGACAGTAATACAACATCAGTACTTACTGTGACTTATGGAGATAGTTTACTTGAATTTAATGCCAAGCTGAATGCTACTAATCAATTAGGTAATGTAACTTCCAATACTTGGGACTATAAAAATCAGGCAGTCATAAACAGTGAAGCAACACCAAACATAACAGGGTCTGGAAATTTATCTTCAAAAAAACTATCTGAAGTTATTGGTCTTTCTGCCTTTCAACTGCAAACATCGGCACCTTTAGAAACAGCCGATTTAAACAATTGGTCAAAAGCCCAAATCATTAAAAGTGAATATTCTAAAATAACTGGCGAAGCAAAATTTCAAGGTACAAATTTAATTGATCCGGGAAAATACATGACTTTTGATGGTCTTGGAGATCGCTTTAACGGTGACTATCTTATTGCTGGCGTTATTCATGACCTCTCTCAAGGAAACTGGGTTTCTGAAGTTCATCTGGGAATTTCGCCGCTTTGGTTTACCGAAGAACCTGATGTAATGTCGCCACCAGCTTCTGGGCTTATCCCTGGAGCCAGAGGTTTATTTAACGGGACTGTGAAACAAATGTATGAAGATCCCGATGCCCAATTCAGAATTCTTGTAAATGTTCCTTTGTTTGATGCAAATGGAGCTGGAATTTGGGCAAGACTTTCCAATTTTTATTCTACCAGTGGTGCCGGAGCCTTTTTTTTACCCGAAGTTGGAGATGAAGTTATTCTTGGTTTTTTAAATGAAGACCCACGCTATCCGGTGATATTGGGAAGTTTGTACAGCGGTACCAAAATAAAACCATTTACAGGTTTATCTCCCAATGAGAAAAATTCAACAAAGGCTATTGTTTCCAAATCCGGAATTTCAGTGCAGTTTGATGATGAAAATAAAATCTGGATCGTTGCTACACCTAATAAAAACACAATAATTATAAGCGACAAAGACAAAAAAATAACGATTCAAGACGAAAATCAAAATAGTGTTGTAATGTCAAGCAGCGGAATTGATATGTCAAGCCAAAAAAGTATTACTATTTCGGCTCAGGAAAATGTGAATATTAAAGGCACACAAGGTGTCACAATTCAGTCAAGCGCTGGTGATGTTACAACAAAAGGATTGAATATTAAAGATACGGCAGATATGGAATATTCCGCTAAAGGAGGACAAATGGCGGAAGTAACCGGAGGAATGCAATTAACGCTGAAAGGCGCAATGGTAATGATTAATTAAATATATAAAATATGCCACCAGCAGCAAGACTAACAGACTTTCACCAATGCCCAATGGTGACTCCCGGGGTTCCACCCATTCCTCATGTAGGCGGACCAATTGTTGGTCCCGGAGAACCAACCGTTTTAATTGTAGGCTTACCGGCAGCCAGAGTTGGCGATATGCTGGTTTGTGTAGGACCGCCAGATTCGATAATAAAAGGATCGGCAACGGTAAAGATAGGCGGATTACCCGCTGCCAGAATTGGAGATAAAACCGCTCACGGAGGAACTATTGCCCTTGGAGCATTTAATGTGATGATTGGTGGATAATATGGAAGATAAAACAGAAAACACCTTTTTAGGTTCAGGATGGGCATTTCCCGTCTCTTTTTCTGTGGGTAATTATCAGCTAAATATATCTTCAAATGAGACAAATATCAATGAATCTATAAATATTATTCTGAATACCCGTAAAGGAGAACGTACTCTGGAAGCTAATTTCGGTTCCGGTTTACAACAATTTATATTTAGAAAAATTGATACTAATTTAAAAGGCGAAATTATAGAAACTATCAAGTTTTCCTTATTACGCTATGAGCCCAGAATATTGGTTCAGGAAGTTCGGGTTGCTTCTACGGATGTTACAAATGGAGTAATAGAAATAGAAATTATTTATATCTATTCACAAACAAATACAAGACATAATTATGTATTCCCTTTTCATTTGAAAGAAGGAACAAATTTATCTCAAAGATAATGATTGTAATTGATCAAAATAGCGCTATAAATTCACTTAACGAATCACTCGTTCCTAATCCCTGTTTAATAGACGGAAGAACGGAACAGGAATGGTTGTACTTTCTTACTGAATTTAGCAAACTGATTAATTTTTACAATAATACCAATACTATCGAAGGCAACTGGAATCCGTTTTTATTAAAAGATCCTGTTTTTTTGATGGCATCCATATCCAAAACAAATTATAAAATCCTGCATTCAACTTATAAAAACAGTTGTGTCGAGATTCAGAAATTATTGCTAAATGGAAGCGAAGGAAATTTGACTTCTAATGCACTTGATAAATTATTTGACCACCTTACTTCTATTTACAAAATCATTGAGCGCTGGACACATTACATGCAAATCAGCAGCGAAATATACGACCTCAAAAATTATATTTTACACGAAGTAAAAACAAAATTAAGTATTGATTTTTGGGCGATTCAAGCCTTCAGACGTTATTTATATACTTCGTCATCAAAAGGAACATTTATGACAAATGCTCCTTACAATGATTTTGCTTTTTTTGATACTACCATTTGGAATATAAATAAAGATAAAAGGCCTTTTTGGGAAATATTTGGGTTTAGTACAGAGCAAAATATTCAAAGTGTTTTAGAGAAAATAGCCTCTTCTTCTCTAGATATTTTAACGAAAATTGGAGACCGATTGTTTCATTTTTTAGAGACTATAATTCATCATTCTTCCGCTGAATTTAAAAAATTAAGTCTTAAAAAAAGTAAATTCCCGGATACTACACTTTTACGTTCATTTGTAAATGTTTTAAAAGTACAACAGGATCAATTAAACGGAATTTCGCAAAAACATCTTGATTTTTATTATACAGCCATTTTAAAACAAACGAAATTACCTGCAGTTGCAGATAATGTCTTTTTATGTGCCACTCTTGCAAAAAATAATTCGGCATTTAATTTACCCAACGGTACTTTATTTAACGCTGGAGTTGATGCACAAAAGAGCCCAATTTTATTTACTTCCCAAAAAGATGTAAATCTAAATCCGGGAAACATAGCCAGCGTACACACGCTTTGCTATCAAAAACAACCAAACGCTTTATCTTATAATTTACAGTCAATTAGTAATCCGGTAAGCATTCAAAAAGATGATAATGGTAAAATAATCAGTTGGCCGACTTTTGGAGAAATAAATCCAACAGCAACCCCTTTATATACAGGAATTGCTTTTGCTTCCCCAATGTTATTACTAAGAGAAGGACAAAGAAATATCACTTTAACCCTTGAATTTAATGCTGTAATTGATGTAGCACTATTGCAAGGAGCCACTTATTTTTTAAGTACGCAAAAAGATTGGCTGCAAATTGAATTAGATACATCAGCATTCCTGTTAAACAATCCTCTGCCAGCTAGTAGTATTAAACTGGAAATTGACCTAAAACCAACAGATCCGGCAATTGAGCCTTTTCTTATCAATCCCGACGGGTTAAAAACAGAATGGCCAATGCTAAAAATACTATTCAAATCTGTTTCTAATCCGGCTTCACCTCCAAAAATACTTTCTATAGCAATTGCTCTAAAAGTAACCGGAGTTACAACTTTTCAGTTGTATAATGATTTAGGAGAATTAAACACTAAAAATCCCTTTCCTCCTTTTGGCCCAATTCCATTGTTAAATTCCAGTTTTATAATTGGAAACAATGAAATATTCAGTAAGCCTCTTGACAGATTTGACATAAATATTAACTGGGATAAGATTCCATCAGATTTGCAGACGTATTATGGAGCGTACAATAATTATTTAGCTCATCCGGATGCATCGGAACCATCTCAGTCAAAACCTAAACTTAGCTTAGCAAGATTGTTAAACAAAACACAGGAAATACCACCGCCTACGGGACCTTTTAATAATCCTGCTTTTACAGTTAATTTTAAAATACTACAGGAAAAAACATGGAATGGTATAACAATGACCAAAATAAAAAACCCGGAAGTTGAGCCTGTTTTCATTCCGGCGCAAGATGTCGTAACTCCTCTTTATTTGTTTGATCCTGCACCAGGAGATCCTAATGTGCCTTTCAATAGCACTTGCAGTAGTTATTACGAGTATAATGATATTGTGACTTCAGATGCGGAAGAAAAAACAACTAAAACACTACAACTGGATCCGAACATTCAGAACCAGCCTTTCAAATTTACTGATGCCAGTTCTTCTGGATTCATAAAAATGATTTTATCCGGAAATGAATATGGTTTTGGTTCAGAGATATATGCTAATGTTGTAGCGAATATTGCTCTGCAAAATGGTAATCTTTTAAATAAATCAAAAGGCAGTGCTGTTGACAAATTTGTAGTATCGGCTAATGTCCCTTTTGCACCAAAAATAAAAACATTTTCTGCAGATTATAATGCAAGTGTAACCTATAAACTCGATGGTTCAATTGGGGATTATCCACTGCACTATTTTATATATACTCCTTTTATGAATTATCAGATATTTGACAATACTGATGATAAAACGAATGCAGCATTAATAAACACATCTATTGTTGGTTTGATTCAAACAGACATAAAAGAAGGTTTACCGCTTTATCCGTCTTTTGATTATACAGGGGCTTTATTTGTAGAACTCGATCAATTAATTTGCAACAGCACCTTAAATTTATATTTTGAATTAGCCCGAAATTCAGCAACAATTACTCCCGGTGACAGTGTTAACTATTTTTATTTGAGCGACTCAGGTTGGAACGAAATAAAAGCATTGTCAGATGGAACGAATCAATTTAAATCTTCAGGAATTATAGAACTGCCGATTCCTGCTGATTGTAATAACAATGAAAATTATATGCCCGGAACAAATAATTGGCTTTCAATTGTTGTTTCCGGCGATCTTGATACGTATTCTAAAACCACTTTTTTACAAACAAACGGATTTATTGCACAACGAACCGGAACTTCTTTTTTATCTGATACACAAACTCCGCAAATAAATAGTAACACTATAACCAAACCGCAGATAGCCATTCCGCAAATAGCGGCATTATTGCAGCCATTTGCTTCTTTTGGAGGTAAAGCTGCAGAAAATAAAGCAACTAAAAACAAGAGAGTCAGCAATAGTATTAAAACTAAAAACAGGGCCGTTACTCCTACTGATTATTATACTTTGATAGCTGAAACATTCGATGATATCTATTTTTCAAAAGTTGTAAATAAGAAATCAGACAATAGCTGTAATGTCTACGTAGTAAAAAAAATAGCAGATGAAAGTGACCCAAATACTTACGTTCCTTTAGTAACAAATTCTCTCGAAAACGAAATACAAAAATTTTTAAAAACGAATACATCTCCTTTTGCTAAAATAAATGTTTCCAATTTTAACTTGGAATATGTTTCTGTTAGTGCCAAAATAAAAGTAAAAAGCGGCTACCAGCAAACGCTGATTCACAACAACGTCAATAATGCACTAAAACAATATTTATCGCCATGGATAACATCTTATGCGCCTCAAATAGAAATCGGTAAACCGCTAATTGATGCCAAAGTAAACACCTTTATAAAAAATATTGAAGGAGTTGACACAGTCAATGACATTTCATTTTCCAGTTATGCTATTAATTCGGTAACTGGCTTGCAAACGGTATGTAAACAAGGTAAAACAAAACTTCAACCCCATGGATCAACAGCACTTTTAGTTTCTGTACTTAATCACGATATTACTTTTTAGTTATAAAATGGATACAATCAATCATATATTAAAAAAACAACTTCCTCCACATCAGGACTTTAATTTCCTGAAGAATGAAGCGATTGAATATATCCAAAAGCATATTGGAAGTGAGTGGACAAACTTTAACCCAAGTGATCCGGGAATGACAATTTTAGACCAGTTCTGTTATGCTCTTACAGAATTAGGTTATTGTACAGATTTTAGCATTCCTGATATTTTGACAGATTCTGATGGGAAAATTGAAATAGACAACCAATTTTATTTACCGGATGAAATCTTAACGACCTCACCTTATACCATTGATGATTATAAAAAATATCTAATTGATGGCGTAGAAAACATTGATAACGTTATGATACTTTGTTATAACGATAATCTTTTTCCTTTTAATAAAGTGTATCAGGTCTATCTCTATGTAACTCCTGCAATTACTGACCTAATTGAAATTGAAAGTATTTGTAAATCAGCTTTTTATCTGCTTAATAAAAGTCGGAATTTAGGAGAAATTTTCAATGAACCAATTGCATTAAGCGCTGTAAACTGCACAATTGGAGGCAAATTAGAACTTACTAAAGATGCCGATCAATATGCCGTTTTATTAGAACTGCAAAATAAAATCTGTTCCTATATATACTCTAAAATAACACAAGCAGGTTATGATACTCTAAAGCAAAAAGGATACACTGCCGCTGAAATATATGATGGACCGTATTTAACAAATGGATGGATTATAACTGACTCTTTAATTGATAAAAAGGATACTATACAAGCAATTGATTTAGTATCAATAATAGAATCAGTAACTGGTGTTGCCTCAATATCAGGATTACAGCTTTTTCAGGAAGACAAAACAGTCACTACTCTTCAATCAGCAGTAAATCAGATAATAACTATTGATGTGCTGGCTTCTTATAAAAATCAAAAACTAATAGTAAGTGCTAACGGAAAAGATTTGCCGTTTAATTCTTTTGGATCATTACAAGCTATTGTTGATAATTTTGATGAAACCACAGCTATTATAAACAACAAAACAAATTCAAAATTACCAAAAAGCAACTTTAGAGACATCAATACTTACTATTCCATTCAAAATACTTTTCCCCAGCAATATGGTATTGGAGATGATACATTAGAAGACGCCACACGACCGGTTCAGGTTGCACAGTCCCGTCAATTAAAAGGTTATTTAACTTTATTTGATCAAATACTGGCCAATCAATTTTCGCAATTGGCAAATATTTCAAAATTATTTTCTTTTAAAAATTCGGTTTGCGGAGCTCCTTCTGACGAAGAAACTTTTTATGCTTTAAAGGATAAATACGAGCAAAAACATTTAGAATATCCGGTACCGTATAAAATGTTTTCTCCCAGTTATTTTTATCAATCATTATATGATGTACCTCACATCAAACCTTTATTAAAAGACAGTTCGACTTTTAATTACAGTTATGGCAATGAATCTCCAATTGAATTAACCGAAAAAAGCTGGTTTGACTATCAGCAAGATCCATATAATCCATACATATATGGTTTAATGAAATTGATGGAAGAGGAAAATACAAACCTCGACCGAAGAAACAAATTGCTTGATCATCTTCTTGCAAGACATGGTGAATCACCAATAGTGATTGATTCATTTATTGATAATACCATCTATACCGGAGACAAAAGAAAAGATCAGATAATCTTAAAAAGTTTGTATTTGCAAAATCTCGGACTTTTATCCTATAACAAACAAAAAGCGTATGATTATCTAAGTGCAAAAAAAGCAGCGAAAATTGTTGATGGAAATCTTGATGTAAACCTTCCGAAGATTAAGGAAGAACATTATCGTTATATAAACGAAAATACTACCGATTTTATATTCCGATCAGAACAAATCAATAAAAAGGAAAAGTTAAATCAACACAATTTCAATAATTTTTCCGGATTTGAATTGAAACTGAATTTATTATTTGGATTAAAAAATATATACTTAAATTTTATCTCGACTCAATTAGACAATCAAAAAAATAGTATTGAAAATAGTTCAGACAGCACTATTTACAAGACCATTCAGGAATCATTATGGTTTATTGAAAACAGAAACGGAAGTTTGCTTCTGGAAACAGTTCTTCTTTTAAATCAACTAAAATTTACTATTGAAATCATAAAAACAAACCCAGTAAATGATGTCTCTTATAGTATTGAAGACATCGATTTTCAAACAGTAACAAATCTGAATTTTGTTTTAAACGCAACTGACGAAGCAACATTAGACGCTGATTTACAAAAAGGTTATTTGCTGTTTTCTGATACAAAATATCCCTTTACAGCAAGTAATACCACGATAGAAAACCAAAATGATTATATAAAAACGGATGCCTCAAATTATTCTTTCCGCATAACGATTTCGTCTGGAAATGGAAAAATAACGATCAATTCTAAAATTTTTAAAAAGAGTATTTTATTGCTGTTTCCCGATTTTATTCCGCCATTTCAAACACCGAAATTCAAAAAAAGATTAAAACAGTTTCTCGCAATGAATCTTCCTTTTAATATCAGTTATGAGTGTCTTTTTTTAAGCAGCCAGGATTTGGAAACATTTATTCCTGATTATATGTATTGGTATGAAAGTTTGCGATACAAAGATGAATCACTTCCGATTACAACAGATCAGGAAGATGCACCAATAAACAACTCAGAGAAAACGGTAGTAATAAATCCTGCTGAATCTGCAATGAATCTTATAAGTAGTTTAACCTCAATTCTGGAAACAAAAAATGGAAGAAATAAATAGCCATATTGTATCAAGTCTAAAGTGGAATACTACTTTTGATAAAAAAGAAGAAGGCTTCAAAGTTCAGGAACGTTTGAGCAACTGGAGTAAAATTTCTTTGCCCAGAGAAGCTGCCAATGTATTTAATGAACTTTGCCCGCCGGAACAAAGCTGGAGAATTCAGTCGTTAGAATTAGATCTCGGCATTTGTGATTACAGTGATCTTGAATTCGATCTGAGCACAAAAATCCGCAGCCTGTTACGTGAGAAAATAGCCGAATTGATTATCTATCAAAACAATCAGAAACAAAACCTGATTGCTGTTTACAACAAAGAAAAATCAATGTTGGAAAACCTTACCGTTTTTTTATTGGAAGGTTATCTGCCTTGGAATTATCAAAATAAAGAAGGATCTGTAAACCAGATAATGGCCGAACTGCTTCAGAATAACTTAACTGAAATCATCGCTATTATCAAAAGAACAGGATTAACTCACGAGGAAGTAAGAAAAAGAATTTCATGGCAATTTGACGAAAAAAATGTAAACAAAATAATAGCTGCACTTGAACCTAATAATAGTGATTCAATAATTGAATTTTCTTCGATTATGACCAATCTTCAGGTAAAAGAAACGATTATCCAGACCAGTACGGCAAGCTTCAAAAAGAACCTTTATTTCTTTATACTTAACTTTTTGCTTCTGGAACGCGGAACACTTTTTAATAAACTCGCCTTCATGAAAAGCAGTATTCTGCAAATGGCGAATCATTACAATATTGCGTACTCAGAACTTATTTTATTAATTGAAAATACAATTCTTAAGCTATCGGATAAAACGACTCAAAATAATAATTTTATACTTTCACTGAAAACGCTGACTCAGGAATACGAAACACAAAAAAAAGAGCATTACAAACCTGAAAAAACTATAGATTATTGGATCCTTTTCGAGCAATTAGTAAAGAATAAAACAGTACGAAAATCTAAAACAGATAAAAGCAATCTGAACGAATTGATCGTTGCGCTTAACAATGAGAATACCACCAGATTCAACACTATCATAAAAAGAATTTTGAGTACCGAAAACTCTTTGATTTCACTCATTCAGGATTTAAATGAAACTGCAATAAAAATAGTCTTTTCCAAACTCGATACTACTCCATCTTCATTGAATATGGATACCATAATTTATTTGAATGCGTTAAGCAAGACACTTAAATTGAAAACAAACAGTGCTGTTTTATGGGAAATTGGAATTACTTTTCTCCACAAAAATAAAAATGCGAACCATACAGCATTTTTATTGCATTGCGTAAAAGAGTTAAGTAAAAAGAACCACCTTGAACCCGAACAATTATTAGAATCATTTACTAATGCCAGAATTCCTGCGGCTATAAAAAACAGCAATTCTACAACAATTTATACCCATTTAAATACTGTTTATTGCAACGAAATAGATAACAGTAATTCAAATTATCCTACAATTCATTTCCGAAATTTAATGTCAAAACTTGAATTGCAGCTGCAAAAAAGAACAAATAAAAATGCGCTTTTTATAGATTTGCAAAGGTCACTTGTTAAAACTATTTCTTTGCATCCCAAAATGGCTTTTGAGGTGATGTTATCGTATGAAAATAAAGATTTTCTGAGAAAAATACTTCCGTTAATCCTTAACCGTGAACTGCTGCAATTACTTGTAAAAACAACAAGTTATAAAAAAACAAAACTGGTACAAACGATACAAACTGTATATAAAACACTGAATGCAAAAGAAAAATACGATTTCCCTGAAGAACTTCTTACCGACGATTTCATCTTATTGAGTATACAGGAAATAATACTGCATCCTGAACATAATTCTTCTGTGTTTCTGGAAACGGTTTTTATTGAATTATCTAAAAAAGTAACCAATACAAAACGTAACGATTATTTTCAGTTTATAACCAAATTATTGCACTCAAGAAAAATTAAGTCTTTTGGAATTACCACTAAAAGAACCTTTTTAAATCAGTTAAAAAACAATAGTTCCATTGATATTATTGAGTTTGCATTACTAATGCAGAGTACCTCTCAACAAGCGCAATTAGAATTATCAAGTTTATTGGCTTCTAATTTTGAGGATGCAAAATTTATTTCGTTACGGAAACAAGATAAGAAACAGAGTCAGAATCTTATTCATTATTTTTTAAAGAATGGAATATTCCTGAAAAATAATTGGGTAAAAGAACATGCAGTTATATTAATCAGACAATCAAAATCATTTTCAAAAAATGAAATTATTCAGGATCTGAACGAGGTATTCTGGGAAACTGTTTTGAAATATTCTGCTTATAAAGGAAATGAGATTTTGTTTCAGAAACTGCTGGAAAAAGCTTTCAGGTTTTATTTGAAAAATAATATTTCTCCTAAAAAGCATTCATCTGAAAACGAAACAAAGCTACCTTATAAAATGGATAATGAAGCAGCAATCGAAGCTTCTCTTATCGAAAAAAACACACTAAATGACATTTCAAAAGACAGTTTAATCTTGAATAAAACAGCATCCAATAAAAATATAAAAAACTTGGAAAATAATATTTTATTTAACGGTCAAAAACTATCTGCAAAAGAAAAATACGAATGGTATTCACTTGTTATTTGTCAAAAACAAATTCCTGTCGGATTTACTGTTTCAGGGACGTTTGAAATTAAAGATTTACTAAACGAAATTATCATCAACGAACCGAAAATATTCTTTAGAATAATCAAAAATGAATTTATTTCTGAAGCACAGACAGATTGGCTTAGCCGAAATATAAGTTTTAATAACTTATGTGAATCTGTTAGTCAATTAGACAGAAACAAAGAGTCTTATCTGAAAATTCTTGAAAAGTTCTACACTACTTTGGGAAGTATCAGCATTCGTGGAATCGCAGCAAAAGAAATACAAAGCCTTTTATTGAGAAAACTGCTAAAAGCCGCCGCCAATGATAATTGGAGAATAATTTCGGTTGATAAAATCTGGAACGAGCTAATTTGGGATGTTGTAACCAAAAAAGGAATTGCCAAAAAAAATTTCCTTATGGATATTGAAAAGCATATCTATCGATTGCCATTGTCGCTGCAACTTAGTTTTAGAGAAGTTCTAAATACTGAAAAACAAACCATCCAAAACAAACAAAAAACAGAAGTACTTGCTAAGATCGAAAAATTAAGCATTAACAAACATCCGAAATCTCCAGTTAAGGTAGGTATTCCAGTTAGAAACGCAGGAATTGTTCTCTTAAACAACTATGTGGTTATGCTGTTTGAACGTCTTGGGCTGGCAAAAGACAACGAATTTACCACTATTGAAGCTCAGATTAATGCCGTTCAGTATTTGCAATATGTAGTTACAGGGCTAAATGAGACTGAAGAAACGTATTTGCCTTTGAATAAAGTATTATGCGGTTTACCACTTACACATACAATTCCGGATGAAATCGAAATTTCTCATGAAAATGAAGTATTAATAAACGGTTTGATAACGGCGGCCATTTCCTATTGGACAGCAATTGGCGAATGTACTGTAAATGGTTTCAGAGGTAATTGGCTTGTTCGTGACGGAACTTTGTTTGAATTAGAAGACAGATGGGAGCTCACCGTAGATAAAAGACCTTACGATTTGTTGATAAACAATTCTCCCTTTGCTTTTTCAATTATAAAATACCCCTGGATGGACAAACCCCTGCATGTCAATTGGCCTTATTAAAAATTTAAATTAAAGTATAACAATAATAAATCGAACCTTGAAAATAAAAATTAATCAACTAAAAGAACAATTATGAACAGCTACAGTGAAAATTTACATTCCAGTGTATTGGCTTCTTTAGAAAGCCAGGAAACGAATAAGAAAACTTTGGATTGCCAATTAAATTCATCCATGTTTACACTTTATTATGCCGAAGGTGCTGAAATAGTCACCAACGACAAATTTGATTCGTCAACAAAAAAATACAACCAGTCTCAGGCGGTAAGGAAGCAGGCAACCGAAAACAAAAATATTTCTACTAATGTTGTATTGTCTGCAAATCAGCAAAACAGCTACACTTCACAATCTGTAACTAATGTTGCTGTGAGTGCTTCTAACATTCAGATTGCTACAAATGCTATCGTAAAATTAGCAAGCGATATGGGAAGTATTTTTAGTATTATTAATGCAGCCAATTATGGCACTCAGATTTATCAGCAGAGTGTTGAAGCTTATACTTTGATGAACAAAACTGCATATCTTGCCGAAGTTGCGTCTCAACATGCAATGGAAACGTCGGCATCTATTGCTGAAGTTGCATCGTCTACCGTAGAAGACAAAGCAAAGATCACAGATGCTTCTATAGACAATTTGCTGAAAGTTGCAAACTCAAATTTTACGGCAATTGCTGCGATTGTTGCCGCTGCAAATGATGCAAAAGCAGCTGCCAGCGTCAACACCAAAAATGCGCAAGGTGCAATAGAATCTAACAAGGTGGAGTTAGAAGCTGCTAAGGTTGCTTATGATCTTAATAATAAAAGTCTTAATTACAACTTAAGAGTTCATGTTCCTAAAGTTTTCAACAACTCTTACAATGTCACTTTTAATTATTATAAACCACCATTTAAATCCAATGAAAAAGGAGCCAGCACTCCGGTACTTGGATTGGATAACCCGGTAAAAAGTTATAATCTTTTCTTAGTGAAGGACAGTAAAAAATCTACTTTTTCAGCATTGACAGCTGAAGAAGCAATGGGCAATCCATTACAGTATATACCAATCATTCCTCCTGCTGATGAGACAGATCAGTCAAATACTACTGCTATTGCAAATTATAACGCCTATTTTGCAGCATTAACCAAAGAAAACGCATCTAAAGAAAGTCTATTTAAAGCAAAAGACAAACTGAATGAAGCCAATGCTAATTTAGTATCGGCTGCCAAAGAAAAGCAAGATGCTGATGCTATTGTTTTAAAAGGCAAAGAAAATACTGTCAAGTTAACAAAAGACCAGGTTGCAGCCAAAGAAAAAGCAACTGAAACTGCTGAAACTGCTAAAAAAGAGCCTAAAAATGCGGAACTCGCCAAAGCTTCTGCAGAAGCAGCTGCAGCTCTTAACGAGATTGAACAAGCCCTAGAAAATTCAAAACTTAATGAAACAAAAGTTTTGGATCTTGCCAAAGTTGCTGCAGATAGTTTAAAAATTGCAACAACAAATGCTACAAATGCTAAAACTGAATTTACTCAGGCCGAAGTTCAGGCTGAAAAAGACGAAAAAGAACTTGAAGCTGTAGCCGAATTAGAAAGAGAAGGATTTAAAAACATTAAAATCCTTGATTTAATCGATTCAGACAATGAAATGCTTATTTTGGGTGAAAAGTATGTCATCTTTCTTCTTACCATATTTACAGATGATTATAAAAAAGGAATAAACACTTATGATGATTTCCTTTCGGCTCCATCAGAAACTTTTGGCTTAAAAAAGACATTAAAAGCCATAAAAGATATTTTAATAGAACAAGAGCCTGAAAAAATTATTCATATCAATCCGGATTTACCGGTACTATCTCCTTACGCTTTAAATTTTACGGTAGACAAGAATGATCATAAAATTACAGAGTACAGATGTATGTTCTTATCTTATGATGAAAATCTTTTTACCAATAAGGAACTTGAATTCTTTGCGGAAACTATGGAAGCATCTATCGTAGGAAAAGAAATCCAATATTCAAAAAATGATATTAATCAATACGAAGAGGAATTAGCTTCAATTAAAGCGAAAATAACTGAATTAAAAACTGAATTTGAGAAAGAAATAAAATCACTTGATCCGGTTAAGGATAAAGATAAAATTAAAGTCCTGACTCAGGAATTTGATAGTATTACAAATTATTACACCTTAATCAAAGTAGAAATTGACACAAAACTGTTGGTGGTAAAAAGTAAATTGGATCACTTGACTATGTCACTTGAAAAAATACTGGCAAAAAGAACTCCTAAAGTCAAAAACACAAAAGGTTTCTTCTTTAATCTGAAATTAGCTGAGAATGTCCCTTCAGGGAATTATACAACAGCTGTTCCGTCTTCTAAAGGTTCATTGACTTATGAAGTAAAAATTGATCCTACAACAACAGACAATTTCGGAAATGCATTAATCGATTCTAAATCATATATTCCAGTAGTGCTTTCTATTTATGCAGGAGAAGAAATAAATGAAGGCCAATACAATAATAATTTATCAGATTGGGAAAACGAAGAACCTTTCATTTTTTCAATAACTAATAATCAATAAAACTAACCAATTAAATCCTAAAATATGGAAACTATAGTATCAAATTCAAGTCCGAAAAGATATGGAATTACAGAAAAGAAAAAATCAGATATAGATTTATTAACTTCTCAGGTAACAGACGCACAAGCTGTTGTTCAGCAGCAATTAACAGTTGTTTCGTCTCTAAATCAAAAAGCAATAAAATACCAGGGATATTTATTGGAGGCCGAAAACAACAGAGACCAATCATTAAGCAACAAACAACTTGCGGATCAGGTTGTGCAAAATGCATTAGATTTAAGCGAAAACTCTAATATCGCATTTTCTAAAATGACTGTCGCAAATCAAAACACAGAAGGAGTTGCCAAAGAAATAGCTGATTTGATTAACAAACTGATTTATTCAGTAGAAATCATCAATAAATTATCCAATCTTGTTATTCGTAAAAAAGCCTTGAACCCGCTTATTTCAGATGATTTGATAACCAAAATAAATGCTGCCGGAACAGACGCAAACAATGCCGTTGCGCTTACTCTTATTGCCTTAAAATCAATATTTTCTGCTCAAACATTATGTTTAGAATCTGAGGCTATTACAGGTCTTGAACAAAAACAGGCATTAACTCTTTATTTGGCTCTGACAGGGAAAAAAAGTCCGAAAGAGCAATTTAGTTTGGCAGGAAACAATTCGATATTAGCCTTGTTGGAAATAGCAAATACAGAAGCAAAAGCTGCTTATCTGGAAGCTAATAAAGCAAATGATGAAACCACAAGACAATTGAATGTTGCTAATGCAAATTTAAACAAAGCTCAGGTTGAACTTAAATCGTTACAAGCGGCTTTAGCAGCTGCAAACGCTGCAGCTTTGGCATCTTAAAGAAACTAAAAAGTCCACTGCTACAGTAATTTGTTGCAGTGGGCTTTACTCATTTAATTTTTAGTTTTATGGATATCATTTATAAAAATTTTTACAGGCATTTTTACCTAAAAACAGGAGGATTTATACCTACCAAACCATTAAATCAAAGTCTGTTTCCAGGAGATTATTTTCAAATTAAAAATGGAGAAATTATCCTGCTGGGAAATTTGTATCGAAATGCTATTATAGCTTCCGAAGATGCTGATTTAAGTGCAGTGATTGGGTTAAATGCATCCAATTGGAATTTTAATCTTGGGATTTCAAAACCGTATTCAGGCCGGGGAAACGGACACGGAGCAATTGAAGGACAATTTGAATTCAGCAAGCAAATACTGGCTTTTGCCAATCGGGGCAGTTTTATTTTTAAAGCAGAAGAACCTCAATCTATAAAAATTAATAACTGGAACGATATTCAGCAGCAATTAATTATAAAGTTTACCCAGACTTTATTCTCTTTCCGTGAACTCTATGTCGTAACAGAAAGTGCCACCGCTGCAAGTACAACGCTGGCTATTGCAAGTGATGCAAACGCAGAACTGGAATTAGCAAGTGATGCAGAAAACTTTGGATTAGTTGATATTTTCGGACATCAAAATACCAAAACAATTCAATCTAAGGATATCGAATATTGTCATCGTGAAACCAAAAGAAAACCGGCCTATTTTAAAGCTAAAAAGCTTGTGGTACAAGAAGAAAAACTGGCTTATTTCATTAGTGATTTCATAAATAATACTACTTATTCAAACGAATGGACAGCTGCTTTTTTTGATTCAAATTTTCATAATGATACTGATTATAATGCACAAATGATAATGCAGAATGCGCAAGGCCATTTTCTGGATATGCTGCAGTCAAATGAATTAAATCCGAACACGGCTTTGTTATATTTTAAATGGGTAGATTCCAATCTGGATGATATTGAAAAGCTATTTTCAAATTATGGAAACTAGCCAAAACATAATTGTGCTGAATAAAGAAATGGACTGGTTGCAAAAAGTAATCGACCAGGTCATCTGCAGTTATTTGCTTCAGGAAGGTCATGAAAACCATTGGATGGATATTCCGTTACCCGAAGCAGATGAAGATACGGAGGACGCTGTTTATTATAAAAAACTGGAAGAATGGAATTTAAATCTATTCGAACGGCTTTGCCTTGCGTTGGTATTGGCACCCCAAATAAAACCGGAATTACTTGATATTTTCTTTAGCAAAAATGCCATGTATGATCGTGGTTTTACAGAATTTGGCGGTGTAACCAATAAAAATCATAGCGGGTTTTTACCAACAGGCCAAACCTTTTCTTTTTTAATTACTGCTGTTAATCCGGAATTATGGATTGAGATGCTGCCTATTTTAACTGCTGTTACTATTCTTTCAAAAGAACAGATTTTAATTTTGGAAGCATCAGAATCAAATATACCTCTTTTAAACCAGACACTTTCAATTAATGAACGTTGGTTACATTATTTCATAACTGGTACGCTGCCCAAATTAGAACATAGTGTTTCGTTTCCGGCACAACAGATTTCCACCAACATGAATTGGTCTGATCTGGTCTTAGAAAATCATGTTATGGAACAAGTCATGGAAATTAATGCCTGGTTAAATCACGGTGAGACTCTTATGACAGAATGGGGTCTTGAAAACAAAATAAAACCCGGATACAGAACGCTTTTTTACGGACCTCCGGGAACAGGAAAAACCCTTACGGCCACTTTGTTGGGAAAAAGTACAAATCGGGAAGTTTACAGAGTTGATCTTTCAATGATTGTGTCAAAATACATTGGGGAAACGGAAAAAAATCTTTCTAAAATATTTGATGTGGCCCAACATAAAGACTGGATTTTATTTTTTGATGAAGCCGATGCGCTTTTCGGAAAAAGAACCAATGCTTCATCATCAAACGACAGGCATGCCAACCAGCAAACAGGTTATTTATTACAAAGAATCGAAGACTTTCCAGGAGTTGTCATACTAGCATCCAATTTAAAAGAAAATATGGACGAAGCTTTTTCCAGAAGGTTTCAATCTATGATTCATTTTACAATGCCAAGTCCGGAAGAACGCCTTTTATTATGGGAAAACGCCTTCTCAGGAAAATGTAAGTTAGACCCGGATATTGATCTGGAAAACATTGCCGAGCAATACGAACTGGCAGGAGGAGCCATTATCAATGTATTACGGTATTGTGCTTTAAAAGCCATTCAGAAAAATGAAACTCTTGTTACGTATCAAGACCTTATCGAAGGGATCAGACGTGAATTTAAAAAAGAGAACCGAACGCTTAGCATCACTCAAATGAATTGATATGAAAAAAGTGGAAGACAAACCAATTCCTTTAATTTCTAAAAAACACTTGTATCATCATAAAGTGGAACTTAGATTAGGAAACTGGAAAAACAATTTCGACATTAGTTATGTCAATACAACTATTGCTATTGCTTTAAATCATTGCTGCAAATACAATGATCTTATTATCAATGGTTATTTAATTACAACAAAGAATCTTTATTTGATAGCAAAAACGAATGAAAAAACAATTGATGTAATTCTGAATAAGATAGAACGTCACATCCATTTTTTATTAAAAGCGGATAATCGAATAATAAAAAAGAACATATTCAACATTGATTTTATTGTTGATGATGAAGACGTTTTTTATGAAATTCATGAACCTTTATTTAAGGTATATCCATTTAAAAATGATCATTTAATACAACTCATAACTGGCAAAAAAGTAAAACTCCCCTATTTTGACCGAAAACTTGAAGACTTAAAACTGATGATTCTTCATCATCGTTTTTGTTCGGCTATTGATTATTCAGGTGCTATAGGTCCGGTAGATGTAACTTTACTAAATAATTTCAAAGAAAACTAAAAACACAACCAACATAAAAATTTAAAAACCATGGGCACATCTCAACCAACAAATAATGATTTTAGCGTATACGGCATCGATATTTCAAAATACCAGGGAAATGAAGTCAGCTTACTTAACAAACAAACAGACCAGTTCACTTTTGTAATCTGTAAAGCAACAGAAGGAATTACGTATACCGATCCTGATTTTAAAACAAATTGGCCAGAAATTCAATCAAAAGGATATGTGCGTGGCGCCTATCATTTTTACCATTGCGATGACGATCCGACAGAACAAGCGGCCAATTATTTAGGTGTTGTAGGTAATTTTTTGAATACAGACTTTCCTCCTATTGTAGATTTTGAAGAAGGCAGTATAGATCCGGGAATTAATAAAACTGAAATACAACCCAATTTATTGCAATTCCTTAGCCTTTTGGAACAAAAAACCGGAAGAAAACCTCTTTTATATACCGATAATAATACTGCGAATACTTATTTAACAAATCCGGCTTTTGCCAATTACAATTTATGGATAGCCGATTACAATGCAACAGTAGCAATACCAACAATTTGGAAATCAAAATCCTGGACTTTATGGCAAAAATCAGAAAGCTATGAATTAGATAATCAGTCAAATGACTTTGATGTTTTTAATGGAGACAGCAATGCTTTTACTGAATTCATCCAGTCTAGTTAAACGCAACTAAAATAAGTAACTATCAAATTTAATAAGCAGAAAATGATACAACAACATATATCCAAGGAGAAAACAGAAAAAAAAGCTGCAAATGCAGGTCTCGGTGTTTCAGCTGTCCAATTAAAAGATAACCGAGGATCTTCTGTTATTCAAAAAAAATTAAGTGATGGCGTAAGTAAAATTGAGAATAATCCCGGATTAGGAGGGCAAACAGTACAAAGGGTACTGAAAGATAAAAAAAATAGTGCGGCTGAAGCGCAATTAATTAAAGAATATCATACAGCAGAAGACAATGGGAATAATATTAGTATAACCAGCACTAATATCGATCATCAAAAACAGGCAGTCATATACTATAAGTCTGCCATTCAAAAACGTAAACGGGTCGGCAAAATGCATGTCGATCAAGATGGAGGACATCTTGCTGCCGTAGATACGCTAAAAGACAAGATTCAGGCACGTCAGGCAAAAATTAAAGGATTGGAGATGCAGAAAAAAACGGGTAAAAAGCCTAAGTTACCAGGATTAAATTATAAATAATCTTTTTAAATTAGGAAGACCAAATATTTGATACAATGCAATGCCGGATAAATTACGCTGTAAAAAGTAATTATAAAAGATTAATTTTTAAGTCAATGTTTCAACATCAAAAAAAAGCATCCGAAGTAAATACTCCTCCTGACAGCAATGCATCAGGTAATTCTGCTATTCAATTACAGGACAATCGCCAGCATTCGGTTTTACAAAAAAAAATAAATGAAGGAGCCTTGCATAAACCTGCTGCTCTACTACCAATACAACAAAAAGCCAACAATACAGGCTTGCCTAATCATTTAAAATCAGGAATAGAAAATCTTTCCGGGCATTCTATGGATGATGTCAAAGTTCATTATAATTCTGATAAACCTGCCCAACTCAATGCTCATGCTTATGCACAAGGTACGGATATTCATGTTGCTTCCGGACAGGAAAAACACTTACCGCATGAAGCCTGGCACGTGGTACAGCAAAAACAAGGAAGAGTAAAACCTACTTTGCAGATGAAAGGCAAAGTAAATATAAATGATGATAAAGGATTGGAAAAGGAAGCCGATGTTATGGGAAATAAAGCTAAGAACATTTCAGGCAATAGTTCTCCATCTTCAAAGTTGAAACCTTTTCAGACTATGCCATTAAACAACCTAAATCATAAAGGAATTGCCCCAATGCAGTTTCAGGAATACAATGTATCTGAGAGGGTTGTCCTGCCATTTGTAAGCCCCATACAATTGATGCCTGTCAGCGGTACCGTAGTTCAATTTACGCTTAAAGATACGCTGATTCTTGTTGGATCTTATTTAGGTGTGAAACCAAGTAAACAGGCTATAGCTGCTTATTTTGGAATTACTGTAGCCATGCTGACAAGTTATATAGCGCCACTTATTGGATTAGGTGCCTTTTTAATTGTTACTATGTTACGAGCTTATGGCAATTATTATAGAAAAGGACTCCATGATGCTGCCGTGGCACAAAACCTGCTATACAAACAGCGAGTAGTTCAAATAGCTCAAGCCGGAAGAATTCAAAATGCTGACTTAAGATTGAAAAATTCATCAGAGTGGCTCCTACTGCCAGTAACTCAGATGGACATATTAAGCCCAACTGGTGATAGCGATTTTAGAGTAACCGCAGCAATGAAAAACCCTCGCTCCAATTATGCTTTGTTTGGGAGCGCATTACAAAGTGGTGCCGCAGATTATGATTGGGATGACCTTCATAATAATTCAAGCGTACACATTGAACCTAAAGGACAATTAGGTACTCAGACTGCCGGTAGAATGACCCTTGTAATGACTCCTGGAATATCGACTCAGACAATCGAAGAAACGATAAAACATGAAGTACAGCACGATGCTGATGAGCATAGACAAGAAAAAGGTGACGATGCTCTAATTGGTTATGAAACGGAATATAGAGCTTATTCTTATCAAGGCGGAATCTTAGATACATTTAGCAGTACAAAGAAAATACAGAAAGAAGGCTATAATTGGACTGCAAAACAATATAAAATTTTCACACACATCAGAGCAAACTACTCCTATGTCAAAGAAGCCTGGGATAATCCCAATAAAATCAAACGAGATAAATTCAGGAAAGAAGTGGTAGCTTATAAAAATCCTGATACCAAAGGTGTCAATAAAAACAATTCTCCTAGAGTTACCAATTTTTGGATGATGCTATCTACTATACCTGCCGGATTGAAAAATCCTAAAAATGAAGATTACGTTAAACTTATAAATTTAAGCTTCAATGTCGGAATGAATGTACTTACAAAAGTTGATGCTCAATATATATTGAATGAAGGCAAAACGATTCAGGACAAAATCAAAGGACTCATGCCAACAAGCGGAAAAGCGTATAAACAACTAATGACCAAATTAAGGGCTGTCCAATAAACCAAAATCAAAGATCACTAAAATGGCTTTTAGACACATTATAAGGGCAATAAAAATTTTAAAAGTAATATGGAACATTCTCACGATAAACAAAATAATAGTAAAACACAATCTGCCACTCCTGATTTAAATGCTAAAACCATCCAAAATAAAGCAATAGAACTACAAGACAATCGTCCAGCTTCAATTTTACAAAGAAAGGCAAACCAGACAGGACTGCCCGATAATCTAAAATCAGGAATAGAAAATCTTTCCGGTCATTCTATGGATGATGTCAAAGTACATTATAACTCTGCTAAACCCGCCCAACTCAATGCACATGCTTATGCACAAGGTACGGATATTCATGTTGCCTCCGGACAGGAAAAACACTTACCGCATGAAGCCTGGCATGTAGTACAGCAAAAACAAGGAAGGGTACAACCTACTTTGCAAATGAAAGGTAAAGTAAACATAAATAATGATAAAGGATTAGAAAAGGAAGCCGATATTATGGGAGCGAAAGCGATACAAAATACTTCTGCGGCAACTACTTCTCTTAAACAAGTACAGACTGTAAAAAAAACAAAACAATTAATAGGCTGGACAAGATGGTATGAATACGACGGAGAAAATTATATTGCCCGATTTATCGGTTTGCCCTCCGCATTAGGCTGGATTCCTATGGGGCAACATGAAGGAAAGGATGCTTATATCTCCATTACAAATATTGCAAAATTAAAACAAATTAAAGACCTTGAGCAAGGAATTGATAGTGTTAGACAAGTTGTCTCAGAATACACTCCTTTAGTTGATAGTGTAACTCGTGCTGTTGCAGAACAAGGTATTACTGTTCAAAGTTTACATCAGGCACAGGAAAAGTTTCTAAGTTTAGATAATGCATTAAATAATTATCTTCAGAAGACCAGCACTGTTGTGAAAATTGTGGCAACAGTTTTAGGATTAGGCACCGTAATCACAGGAGGAATTTTACTTTCCTATCTGACATTACCTCAATGGTTAGTTGCTACTGTAGAAGGGCTTAGCTTCTTATATGGCGCAGGTTTACTTTATAGATGGTCAAAATCAAAATTACTGCCAACTATGGTAAAAATAGGCTTATTAATTGCCAATGGAGGTATTATGGCTACATCAATGGCTATCACCGGATCACAGATAATTGCGTATGCAACTGGATTGACTGCTACGATGCCGTTACAGCATATACAATTTGCAGCCATTCCACTGGCTTTAGTACTAGAACATTTTATCGTATTAATAATCGAGAAAATTAATGCTTTGAGGCAATTTCAAAATAACAGAAATGGTCATGATGAAGATCATCGGAATTAAGAAATAAACCAAATTCAATCATAACTTATACTATTTTTGCTAAATCCCGTTTTAGGTAGTAAAGCCCTAAATAACAAACCGATGACCATTGAAAAGATACAGCAAATCCTTACTTTTTTAGAAGAAAATTACCATCGGCAAATTAATCCATCGGAATTAGAAGTAATTTCAAATTATTCTTATCGCAACATCCAACGAATTTTTAATGCTATAATCAAAGAAACCATCGGCAATTTCTGTACGCGATTGAAATTGGAAAATGCCTACAAACAGTTGGTTTACACCAATAAATCGATTTTGGAAGTAGCCTATGATGTAGGTTACGAAAGCAATCAGTCGTTTACCAAAGCCTTTAAAAATAAATTTCAGATAACACCTTTACAAGCCAGAAAAAATAAAAATGCTCTTTTTGAGGCATACATCAAGGAAAAAAAAGATGCTTTTTTTGCTATTGATTTTGAATACGAGTACAAAGAGAAAATCACCATCCATTATAAAACGCTCATCAGCAACAACTACAATAACCCGGCTATAAACACACTTTGGGATGAGATCATTGACCAAAACAAGACTCTTTCTCCTTACAATTGCTTTGGAATAATTGTAGACCAGCCCATCATTTCAGACGAAGCAAAATCAAGATATGACGCTTGTATTGACAATTGTGCTGCCCCTAAATTGTATCTTTCCAAAACCATTTTCGGAGGTTGGTATGCAAAATACATGCATCAAGGAAGCTATGACGACATTGAGGAAACGTATCGCAAAATTTACCATCGATGGCTGTATGAGAGTAATTATGAATTAGGCACTTCTCCCATCATAGAACACTATATTGCCGATCGAACTGCAAAAACCGAATTACTCACGGCTATATATGTTCCCGTAAAACGCAAATTGTCAAAATAGGACAATCCTGCTGTACAAACAAAGTTTAGTTTTGGCTTAACTAAACACACACTAAAATGAGCAAATTTCAACTTTTACTATTTTTTTCTTTATTCGCAAGTGCTTCAAATGCACAAACGTATACGTTTCCAGATGAAACAGAACCACATGAAGGCACTTGGCTAGCCTGGCCACATGGTTTCGAATACGGAAACACATTCAGAAATGAAAATGATGCCACATGGGTTGCCATGACCAACGCATTACAAGCCAATGAAAAAGTGCATATCATTGCATACAACACTACTGAAAGAACAAGAATTACAGGATTACTTAACGCTGCCAATATTCCTTTAACCAACGTTAATTTTGTTATTGGGCAAACTAACGACGTTTGGATGCGGGACATTGCAGGCATTTACGTTCGTAACGCTTCCGGCAATCTGGTCATGCAGGATTGGGGTTTTAATGGCTGGGGAGGTGACTATAGTTTTGCCAAAGACAATTTAGTACCTACAATCATGGGAACAGCAACAAGTATGACGCCTCTAAACCTAAACAGCTCTTTAGTCATTGAAGGTGGTTCCTGGGAAATGGATGGAGCCGGTACTTTTCTTGCTACAAAATCATCTATACTGGCGCAAACCAATCCAAGCAGTCCTTCAGGGATTAAAGCGCTCAGAAACGTTGGAAAAACACAAACACAGGTCGAAACTATTCTGGCACAGTATATAGGTGCTGTAAAATTCATTTGGCTTGACGGATGGTTCAGTCAGGACGATATCACTGATGCGCATATAGATGGTTTTGCCAAATTTGTCCCTGGAAATAAATTAGTGACCATGAATCAAACCGATTTATTGTATTGGGGTGTTCCACAAAGTGACATTAATAAATTATATGCAGCGACAAATGCCAATAATGTGGCTTATACCAAAGTATTTATCCCGCTTACAGCAAATAATGTCGTAAAAACAAACGGAACTAATTTAGGTTACAAAGGAAGTTATGCCAATTATTATGTAGCCAATAACCGTGTTTTGGTTCCTAATTACAATGACCCGAATGATGCTGCAGCCAATGCTATTATTGGCGGATTGTATCCTGGAAGAACCGTTGTAGGCATCGATGTAAGAAACCTGTACGGAAATGGCGGAATGGTGCATTGTGTAACGCAGCAACAACCTGCAACCGGCACTTTATCAGCTCCTCATACCGGTTTTAATGATACCACATTAAAAATTTACCCTAATCCAACAAAAAATAACACTACCCTAAGTTTCAATTTAAAAGAAGACAAAGCGATTAGTATTGAGATTTACACTCTTTTGGGAGAAAAAATTAAGGAAGTGAAAGAACAGCATTATTCATCCGGAGATGTAGTTATTACTTTAGACCTGAATCACTTGCAAAGCGGTATCTATCTTTGCAAAATAAGAACTCAAAATAGCCTTTTAGCATCAAAAAAAATAATCCTATCTAAATAAACACTTCTCTGAATAACAAAAAAGGAATAGTCTGCACTATTCCTTTTTTTTGCTTCTATCTTTTGTGACAAAAAAAATAATTTTGAAGATTTTGTCACAACTCTTGTGACAAAAAAATATTTTTGAAAAAATTGTCACAAGAGTTGTGACAATTTTATTTTTTTTAAAAATTTTGTCACAGATTTTGTTGCTATGAAATCTATTTACCAAAAAATAAAAATCGTAACAAATTATTTTTCCACATCTTATTGATCAAAGCGGAAATGCAGTTGACACTTGGTCATTAGGTGAGGATGGTAAAGAATTGATTACTAAAGCAGAGGGAAAACCAGAAAAAGACGTAAGCTGTTAAAAGTTACATAACCAAATGGAGCCTAATGTCTCCAGAGCGAAAAAATATGATTCTTAAAACAGAATAAAGACCGAAAAGCCGAAATTAACTTTCGTCTTTTTTTTACGTAATACCCAACTTGCTACAGAATCTAAAAGCACATCCCAAACAATCCATTCAGCAAGTCAAAACTAAAATTCAGAAATAGATTTATTTGAATTATCTTCATTGTTCTATTTTTGAATACTTGAAAACAAAATTCCTATATAGCATCTTTCTTTTGGCAATGGTAAATGTACTTTTTGCACAAAACCCGGTTACGTTAAAACTAACGGAAAAGGAAGGCTTGCCAGATGTTGAATTTTATGATATTACCGAAGATTCGGAAGGTTTTATCTGGTTAGCAGCTGATAAAGGGCTTTTTCGCTTTGACGGAACCTCCTACCAGCCTTTTACAAACCCTGAAAAACGGGGACTTTCTGTTTTTAATTTAAAAATTGACCGTCAAAACCGGATTTGGTGCAACAATATTTCGGGACAGTTTTTCTACGTAAAAGGCAACAGGCTTGAGCTCTTTCTGGATCTGAAAGAAGAATTGAAAGGCGAACTTGTCGATTTTATTTTTAATAACGATAAATTATTGCTTTTCGGAGCAGCCACTCTTCTAGAGATCGATTTAAAAACAAAACAGAGAAATAATCTTTGGAAGAAAATCAAATTACCAATAAAAACAATCCGTGCTCCGTATCAAATGAACGGGAAAATTTATTTCGCCCTCAACAATGATGTGTATTGCATTACCGGTTCTAAAATAGAAAAAATCACTTCACAGCCATTTATCAGTGACAACACTACGAATGTGCTAAAACTTTTCGGCTATAAAAACGAATTGTATTTGTATGAATATCAGGTGAATTTAAACAAGAATCGCTTTTTTTCAATTAAAGACAGACAGATTCATGAAATCACTTTTCCAAAATATTTAGAAGGAAATAAAGTAATCACCATTACTGAAGACAACGGACTACTCTGGTTTTGCACACAAAAAGGGGTATTGTCATTAAAAAGGCATAATACTGTTTTTGAAATTAATGATGCTTTCTTTGAAAATGATTTTATTACCAAAAAAATAATTGACAAAAATAAAAACATTTGGCTGACCACTATAAACAACGGTGTTTTTATTATTCCTGATCTGCAAGTCAGGACTTTTGAAAACGTTATTTCAAATAATGCCATTGCGGTCATCGAGAAGATTTCGGAAGACAAAATAGCAATAGGGACATTAAAAGGAGATGTTTTAATAATGGATTTAAAAAATGGAAACTGCTACCCCATTCCTTTGCATCCCAAAAATAAAATAGCCTCTCTGACCTATTTGCAGCAACAGCATACTTTGTTAATCAGTACCGATAATTTCTCTTATTGCTACGATGTGAATAATGGCACATTAAAACAGGTAAATACTTTTTTCAATGCCAAAGATATATGCCAGATTGGAAAAACTGACCAACTTCTTTTCTGCGGGTTTGGAAGGGCCAATATTTTGGAATTTAAAAATAATGATATTACAGTAAGTGCCCTTTTAAGTGAGAAAAGGGCCTATCGTTCTTTTTATGATGAAACCAATAAAAAAGCCTATATCACGTATGTTGATAACGTAGTGCAATACGATCAAAAGTGGAACAGTACGATTTTAAACTATAAAGGGAGAAGCGTAATTGCTAAGGAAATTTGTAAAACAAGTAATGATGTGGTTTGGTTTGGCACCTACAATGAAGGGGCTTTAGGTTTCAAAAATGGGAAATTCATAAAAAATATTGATGTACCAAATGGTTTGTCTTCCAATGTAGTACAGCAGATTAAAAGTGATGGAGATGATTTATGGATTGTAACTGACAAAGGCGTGCAGGTTTTTAACACCTTAACAAATCAATTCAAACCTTCGCTGTTTAATAATACTTTAATTGGAAATAGTAAAGATTTAATCGTGAACAAAAATCAGGTACTTTTTGCCACACAGGAAGATATCGTGCTAATAGACAAAAACAAAAAACAACACACGCCCCTTCCCAATAAGATTTATATTCAGTCTGTTACAATAAATGAAAAAGACACCCTCGTACAACAAAAATATTCCCTGCCATACTATAAAAACCGGATAAAGTTTACCTTTCATATCAATGGGTATTATCCCAAAGGCGATTTACAATACGAATACCGGCTTTCCGGGCTGACTAATAACTGGATTTTACTCGATGACAATGTGAATCTTGTAAATTTTAACAGCTTGCCTTCCGGTGAATATATTTTTCAGCTCCGGGCTAAAAACCGTGCAGGAAATCATTATGTTACAACTGAAATAGCGGTACAAATTAACCGGCCGTATTGGAAAAAATGGTGGTTTATAGCTTTATTGATTTCAATTGCTTTTGGAATTATTATTGTATTCTACAGAAACAAATTAGCAATCAAAGAGAAAGAAAAAGAGTTGGCACTTGAGAAAGTAACGTTTGAAAGTGAATTGGCCATGCTAAAACTCGAAAACCTGAAATCACAAATGAATCCGCATTTTATTTTTAATGCGCTAAACTCCATTCAGGAATATATTGTGTTAAACCAAAAACATTTGGCCAGCTCCTATTTAGCAAAATTTGCCGATTTGATTCGGGCGTACCTAGACCATAGTTCAAAAGGAACGATTCCGTTAAAAGAAGAAATTGATTGCTTGAATATTTATCTGGAATTAGAACAATTACGCTTTGAAGAAAAGTTCAGTTATAAAATTAATTATGATGAAAACAGTGCTGTTTCGGATATCAAAATCCCAACGATGCTGATTCAGCCTTATGTTGAAAATGCCCTTAAACACGGGTTATTTCATAAAAAAGAAAACAGACAGTTGAGCATTACTTTTGAAAAAATGGAAAATAAAGCTATTTTAAAATGTACCATCCAGGATAATGGTGTCGGAAGAAAAAAAGCATCCGAATTAAGAGCATACAAACACAAATCATTTGCTACAGAAGCCAATCAGGACCGGTTAAATTTACTGAATCATGACCGAAAAGAAAAAATCGGCGTTACAATCGAAGACCTACTCGATTCGAATAACGAGCCAATTGGAACAAAAGTAACCGTATTAATCCCTATTTTAAACTTGTAAGATGAAAGCAATAATTATTGATGATGAAAGAAAAGCACGCAATTTACTTAAGGTTTTACTGGAAGAAAACTGCAAAAAAATAACGACTGTTTTTCAAGCGGAAGATTTATTGTCCGGAGTCGCTTTGATAAAAGAACATCAGCCCCAAATTGTATTTCTTGATATTGAAATGCCGGAGCATTCCGGTTTAGAGATTTTAAACTTCATTACTAAAGAGGACATTAATTTTGAAATTATTTTTACAACAGCTTACAGCGAATATGCTATTAAAGCCTTTCAGCTTTCGGCAATAGATTATTTATTAAAACCTCTTCGGGCCGAAACCGTCATGGAAGCTACGGAAAAAGCAATCGCACAAATTGGGAAATCCAATATTACCCTGCAATTAGATGAACTGAAAAAAAGCTTACAGACGGCTAATTTTAATAAAATAGGTTTGCCATTTGCCGACGGGTTTAAATTTGTCAATTTTGATGCTATTATTTTGTTCGAAGCCGATGGTATGTATACCAAAGTCAGTACGACAACTCATAATGAAATGCTGGTTTGCAAACCATTACGCCATTTTGTAACTATTTTAGAATCGCAGACCAATTTTTACAAACCACATCGCTCCTACCTAATCAATTTAAAATACATCAAAGAATACATCAAAAAAGAAGGTGGTTATATTGTGATGGATAATGACAAACTGGTTTCTATCTCTAATGAAAAAAAAGAAGAATTTTTAATGATTGTCCAAAATATAGGATAAGGCTTTAGCAAGTCAAAATACAGTTTCAGAAAGTCGTTTTAAAACGGCTTTTTTTTATGTCCAAATTTGTTGTCATAACTATAAAAAATATATTATTATGAGGGCAATTTTACTTTTTCTGACACTACTCATTGGAAATTTTTGTTTTGCACAATATCCTATAAACGGACTCGTTGCTCAATATGGATTTGATAATGGAAGTCTTTTAGTTGATGGAGCAAACGGACAAAATTTCACTAGAACCGGAACGTCTCTTTTGGAAATTAACAACCGATTTGGAAATCCATCAACAAGTGCCGTAAGTTTAAACGGAGATCATTTAACACGACCCGATATCGATTTTCCCGTAGATGGATTGGGTTACGGAAATTTGGAAACACTAAGTTTTTGGATAAAAACTACAACAAATAGTTCTGATACAAAAATTATAATTGACGATAGTAATAGAACTAGTTTTGCAACATCAAATTGGGTAGGTAATTATGTTTATTTACAAGACGGAAAAATTGGGGCAACATTAGGCGTTTTGTATAATGGGGCATTATCGTACCGAAGTGGCGGTGTTTATACTACAAAATTTGTGAGTGATGGAAATTGGCATCATGTTGCCGTTCTTCTTTCTAATTCGATGGCTTTTGGTGGTTGTTGCACAACAACAATATATAATTCAATGACTATTTATATTGATGGTATTCATTCAGGAAATGGAGGAAATAGTCAATCATCATCTACAAGTATAAGTTTAGCTACATCCCATGATACAAATGGAAATATTACTATTGGAAATAACAGATCCAATTCTCTTCCTGCTAATAACAGATATTTTGATGTAGTTGATGATATTCTTTTTTACAATCGCATTTTAACTGCTACTGAAATTAGTGACATTGCTAATTATAATTTTTGTTATGCACCAAGTTCAAGTAATTTGATAATAAACACTATTACTCAAACTGACGCTGGTTTCAATATTTCGGGAACAGGAATCTATGATATTGCTTATGTTCCGCAATCAGAACCCTTTGGGAATGCTGTTATTGTTTCCAATGTAGATGCAGCTGCAGCAGCAGTTCAAGTGACCGGATTAACGCCATCTACACGTTACAATGTGTATCATAGAAGTTATTGTGCTTCTAGCACAAATCCTTCAGGATGGTCTCTAGGTCAAACTTTCAGAACTAAAGGAAAAATGTTTATCAATGCTAATGCAACCGGAAGCAACGACGGATCTTCTTGGACAAATGCATTTACAAGCTTACAATCGGCATTTGCTGAACAGGCAGATGATCAGGAAATTTGGGTTGCAGCAGGAACATACCGCCCTAATATAAGCAGTAGAACTGTTCCATTCACTATAAATAAGCCAAATGTAAAATTATATGGAGGTTTTGCCGGAACTGAAGCCCAACTTTCAGATCGTGTTTTAGGAACTAATGAAACCATTCTTTCAGGAGATTTATCAGGCAATGATGACAGTAACATTACTTATGTAAATACGACCCGTAATGATAATAGTTATAACGTAATTGGCGTACACGGTGAAAATACGATACTAGACCGAATAACAATAACCGGTGGTCACGCTAACGGAACTACAGGGACATTAAAAGTAGGAGCTGGAATTTATAAAAATAATGCGGTTAAAAAATTGACACTTACTAATTGCAAAATGGTTCGAAACATAGCCAATGAATCTGGTGGGGCAATAGCTGCTGTTTATGATGCCACTCCTTCTGAATTAATTGTCAGCAATTGTATTTTCTCAGAAAATTTATCTGGAGCCGGTGGAGTAATTTATTCTTATACTGGACCTAGTGTAAGTCTTACTTATACATTTTCAAATACATTATTCAGTAAAAATAAGGCTGTAGATACTGCTACTCCAGGTTATGCAGGAAGCTCAGTTTGGCTTCGTGCTTATGGAGCATCTTCTTCAATAACAACATCATTTATAGGTTGCACATTTGTAGACAATAGTGATACTGGAACAATCTCAGGTATGAATAATTTTAACAGAGCTACTTTAGGTTTATCAATTAGAAGCGGCGTTGGAGCGAATCATAGTGTAACCATTTCAAATTGCATCCTTTGGAATAATAAAGCTGTTGGTGGAGTCGCTTCAAGACCTATTTCTGGTGTTACCGAAGACATGGTAAACCCAGTTACGATCACTAACTCTATTGATGAAACTAATTTTACAGGAACAACTTTAAGCGGTACTTCTTCAAATACAAGTGCTTCTAACCCATTATTTACAAATTTGGCAGGCAGTGATTATACTTTAAGTACTGGTTCCCCTGCAATAGATTCAGGTGATAATTCGAAAGTCATTGGTGCAACCGATTTACTGGGGAACCAACGAATTTTTAACACCACAGTAGATATGGGTGTCTACGAATTTGATTCAACGGTTTTAAGTAATCCGGATTTTAATCCAACAATTGAATTTTCAATGTATCCCAACCCGGCAACTTCTGTTCTTAACATTCGTTCGACAATAGAATTGAAAAGCATCGAAATTTATTCCTTGGAAGGAAAACTAGTCACTACAAGTCATACTGACACTATTGATATCAGCCTTTTAAAATCAGGATTTTATATTGCAAAATTGATTGGAAGTCAGAATCAAACAGCTGTTAAAAAGTTTATAAAGAAATAATTTTCAATCCCAATCATAACATTAAGGAGTAGTGTCAACTACTCCTTAATTTTTTGTACTTCGCTCCTTTCCTCTGATTAAAAAATGTTTTGAAAATTTTGCTAAAAACCAAAAGCAACTGCAAAAACTCATTAAAAGGTTTTTATCCGAAGAGGCAATAATTTTATCAAGTTATAAAGAAATGACAATACCCATATCATCCGGATATATCGTAGTATAGCCATATTTTTCCTGTAATATAGGTAGTTTCCAAATTTTGTTATGTTCAGAAGTATAATTAAATATAATCTCTGGATTTTTTTTTATAGTCAATAAACGGGCCATGTTTACCGCATCAGGATGATGGTATATTGATCCGTTTGTAGATATTACAAATCTATTACAATCAAACTGTTCCATAAGCTCTGGACTTGTATTTCCTTTGCTCCCATGATGTGAAAGTTTCACAAGTTTAAAAGGTATTTGTTCGCCCAGTCTATTAAGAGATCTACTAATTACCCCTGGATGAGAGTCGCCTGTAAGAAGTACTGCAGTGCCGTTGTATTTTGCAATAAAAGCAATACTGCTCCCATTTGCCGGAGCGCTATCTTCTTTAAATTCTTCCTGGGCAAGATTTTCAACATCAGGAATTTCAGGTACACCAAAAGATTGAACATCACCATCTACTACATTATGCACTTGTGCTCCATAGCCGGGATCAAGACCTGCTTTTTTTACTTCATCTTCCCATGCGTCACGTAGCTTTGCGAGATTTTCAAACATCGGCGACAGCAGTATTATTTCCATCCCACCATCCAGTATCAGTCTTGGCAATTCACCTTCTTCAGGTACCACAACTGCATTTCCTTCAAAATGAGTATTCCATGGTAACTTATGTTTCAATATTGCGGCGGTAAGACGTTCTCCTTGTACCGCTCCAAAAAATTCAACAGACTTATTTTCAAGCAAATGCGGCCATCCATTAAACCACACAGATTTTATAACACAAGGTAGATCATTTTCTTCCAAAAGACTCAATATGCCCTCAATGTGGTCGCGATCGATATGTGTGACCACAAGCAACTCAATAATTCTTTCTCCGGATGGAAGGGCTTCAAGCAATTCTTTGATGTGTGCTTTCGTACCACCGGTTCCACCATCGATTAAAATATGGTTCAGGGAATTATCCTCTCCATATTCAATCCAGATACAATCACCATAACGGGCAGGTAAAAAATTAATGGTATATTTCATGAGTAATTTTTTTATCCGGGTTATTCGTCATTATTTTTTTTTGAATTGAACTTGCAAATTCTACTAGCGATTAAGACGAAATATATCCTCCTCTGACGGCTCAGTTAATTTGATAGATTCGTCAATAGGTAAATTTGGATGCTGACCAATGTAAGTAAGGGTTTCTTTTGTCATATCTGAATTTGCTATAAAACCTCTTACATTTTTGAGCGCCGTTTCAATATCTTCGTCTTTCTCTTCAAACTGAAATGAGCACATGACCAATCCTTCATATAACAGACGAATCCCTTCGGTATAGATTGGCATTCCTCTTTCCAGAGATTCCAGTAAACGATTTTTAATCCTGTCCTGATAATTATGATCATTCTTTTCTGTATTATTTTCCATAATCATTTGCCAGGCGTGGATAATACAACCATCTGGTAGCCAGGAAAACCAGTTCGCAAGATTATTGGCCCAATCATGCAATCGTGCGAGTTCATCTGTCTTTAAGAGATAGTACCCTCCGATGGCAGCAGCTGTGGGGTCTTGTATTTTTTCAAGCAATAAAGTTTCTGCATCATTTAGAGCCCAGAGTGATCTAGCTCTAATCATGTCTCCTGAGGTCATAAGTGACAATAACGCCTGAGCTTTAGAATTTGACATCTTTAACGAGACATCATATAATTTGCACTCTCTGACAGGATTATAGAATAATCGGATATGGCAATTGACATCTTGGTATGGTGGTAGTGACACATATTGGGATGGGCCTTCCGGATAGTCCAGCTCCATAATCTGAAGACCTCCATATGTACTGATTCTAAATGTTTTACCAGCACGACCTATTTCATCAAAAGAGATATTAGGCAATAATATTGCTGTCCATTGTTGATCCCATAATGTCCATAACCTGGCAGTGGGATAGCTTTTTGCTCGCTGGTCAGCTTCTATCTCCATAATTCCACTCTCTCCAAAAATTTCAAATAATATTTTATCTTCCGGTGTACTGAACTCTTTTACAGCGCCTGTCTTAACATCCTTTATTTCGGGAAATACCGGGCTTAAATCAAAACTTATCTCAGCTGGTTTCTTCATATCAACTACAGCAATGCGCTCATATTGATTACCTGTAATCAAGTTTAACCTGACTGCATATATTCCTTCGGGCACCGTAAAAATACATTGATTAGCCGAGATCCATGTAGAATCATATACTGCCAGTTTTGAATCAAGAATTTCAATTTGTTTTGACTCGTCTAATTCTGCACCAACGATGTTGATTATTAATTCGTTTTCCTTTTCCATGTTAATTACAATTAAGCTGTTCGTTAGCCCAAGGCGGTGCCACAGGTTTATATTTCTTGCTATTCTTATAATTCTTTTGAGCAAAACTTGCCTCAACCATATAGAGTCCGGCTGACACATTCACATTCCATGGACCTGATTCTGGCTGTCTAGAATCTTTTTCATTAGTATTCAATTCCTGGTACGACAATACAGCATGCTTTAAAGCTTGCTCTGGATCGCAGGTTATGCTGAAAGGAACTTCAGGCGGTTTATTCAGATGAATTAAGGTGGTGACATCATTGATTGTACTGATACAACGTTGTGCATAACCTTCAGAAGCACATTCGGCCTGCAAAAACATATTCATCTTAGCAGCCAGGGTCCCAGTTGTAACTTTCCAAAAATTGCCCGAATCGTTATCGGCCGCATTACCTTCAAGAGCTTTAATAATCGCTTTGGTATAAAAAGAAGCCTCATTTACCTTGCCATATGCTTGTTCATTAGTGGCAGCAGCTTTTTGTACCAAACTGTATTTACAATCTCTGGCGAGTAAATTAGGTGCTTCGATGGGATTCATAGGAATTCCGGTACTGAGCATATCCCCGGTAACCTGCCTACAGGAATCAACCATAAATATTTGTGTTTTTGCCTTACAGGTAGAAAAAGCACGTCGGGTCATGTCGAAAGCAAAAGTCCCATCCCATGGACTGCGTGGATTTTCGCCAAAATCTTCGGCAAGTAAATATTGTTCCCCAGCTTTTTCAAGCCCATGCCCGCAAAAAAAGAACAAGGCAACATTGTCTTCATGAGTATCACATTTGTCCTTCCATCTCCAATAAGCATCACTAATATTATTTCGGATGGCAGGCTCAACAACGTTGCCTGGAAAAGCTTCTGGAAAGTCAGGCATTACTGATAAGAGCACATCTATGCTTCCTAAAGGTTTGGCCCAACAATTATTTTGATTCAGCCGTAAAGCTGCCTCATAAAATGCTTTTACAGAATAAGATGGAGAACCAAGCTGTCCCATCGATTGAGCGGCATCAAACCGCTGTGCTACGAATCTGTCGCCTCCATTAAGAAAAGGGTAAGCCCCTACACCTATCATTAATATATGGGTTTGGGGCCCTTCTTGTTTATTTTCGAAATACAATGCCATAATTCAATTTATACTGTTATATAGATTTTTCATTTGTCAACTTCTCATATAAAAAAAACGGATTATCCGTAAATTCATGCATCATTGCTATTAATTGCTCCTGTAAATTACTTATACGTTCTTTCGAATCTGGATTAAGTGAAGAAAAATTCCTGCTGTGCCGTAGCGATAAAGTATACCTAAGCAAACTGTAACAGGTACTGAACTGTCCTGTTACGATAATGGCTTTTCTTACATTATCCTTGCCGGCTGTTTCTTGTTCCGGCGTAAACCAAAGAGTTGTGGATGCATTATAGGCCATTTCTGCCAAATACTGCATTTCAGGAGTGATTTTACAAAACTCATTAACTTCTTTCTTAAATTCATCATATCGTTGGTGATATATTATTTCGTCTTCATCCTCTTTTTCATCAAAGTCAGGTAATTTCCTGTTTTTATTATTTGTGAAGGAAAGTCTGTAAATAGGATTATTCAGGCGTCTGTATTTATAAGCCTGATTAATAAAAAGCTGGTCATATATTAAGCGCCTTATTTGCTTTAAAAAGACATCGCTTATCATCGTTACTGCTGATTGTGCCCTTGATTTCAACATATTCAAAACTGCTTCCAGTTTGACTGTCTCCAGTTGGGTGATAAGATTTACTGCTGTGCGGTTGATAAAAGTATCTTCTGTAAAATAGTGCTTATAAACATCATTCAGAGATTCTTTTTCCAGGATTTTCGCCAGGTCTGGATAGGATTTAAAAAAGCCTTTGTACAGTTTGTTTACATAAGCCATTGCTACAAATAGACTTAATCCCAAGATTGAAAGCATTACTGAGGCAAAAGTAATCCCTTCAAAAAATAATGGAAGGAGGCAAATAACCGCCAGCATAGCTAAAATTATGTAGGATCTGGACATCCACTTTTTAATTTTACCATTATAATTCCTAACAGTATTCCAGTAATATTGAAGGGTTTCCTGATTCCAGTCGTTTTTTTTAACAACGGATTCACGGAAAGGTTCCATGTAAAAGCTTGTAACATCACTAACAATCATCAGGTCAAAACGATTGTAACATCTTTCATTTTTCTTATGCCCTTTATCCTTTCTGCTATTGGCTTTTAACAAACTATATAATCCTTGATTATCACAGATTCCACCATCCATAAGTCCAAACTCACCGTTATCCGCAAACTCCTTCTCTCTAGTTGCTCTTTTGCTATTCTTGTTGGAAAACTCAAACTTCTTACTTTTTCCCCAGCTGTATGTTTTAAGATGCAGTGCTGCTTTTAGATTAGCCTGGGTTGGCCCTTCGTTATAAGAAAAATCCCGTGGAAACATAATTGGTTCAAAACCCAACGGAAAACAAGACGAGGCAGCCAATATATCTCCGAAACGAATCTGCTTTAACGTCGAAATTGATTGAGCAGATTTTTCCTCTTCCAAATTGATGCTAATATTATTATTTCCGAATTGTCCATATCTTTTTGGTAACCAATCCCTTTCAGTACCCTGAAAACGAAAAGAAAGGCCAGTGTAGAACTCTGATGCATTAAAACAGAATTCATCCAAGTGGGTGGCATCAGAAGTATTGTCTGGAGCTATAATAAAGCCAAGACTCCTTTCACCCGAAGCTAAAAAATCAAATAGCGAATTGTGATATGCTCTTGCAAAAGCATTAATTGGATTTCGAGATTTCTCTCCATCTTCCCATTGAGTTGGGTCACCAAGAATATCCAGCGCTTCCTGACACAATCCATCACTCGTTAGTTTCTTGTTCAAATGCCTGAAATAGTCTTTAAAAGAAATTCCTTTCCGGATAGATGCAGTATAAGCAAGTAAGGTTATTGTTCCTCCGGATGCTGAAGAAATGAATTTAACTTTATCCAATAGTCTCAGATTCTCTTCTTTTGGATCTTTCAGTTGTAAAGCATCAAATACGCTAAGTGTCCCTAAGCCGTAAGCAGCAGCGCGGAAACCTCCTCCTGACAAGGCAAATCCAATGGATTCGAAAGGGTTCTCAGGGAAAACATAAGAGTCTGTTCTGGGAAATAAAATTTCTTCATCAGTAGTTGATTCTTTCATAAAATTTATTTTCATGTATACTTCACAAATCAGAAAACCCATTGACGATTAAACTTATAAATCCTTATGAAGACTAACCAATCTTATCAAAGGTAACTAATTTCCTATTTTATTTTGTAAGTAAATATACCTATTTTTATCTGATTGCTTGTTAAATAAATCAAACGTTCTTTATCAAAACCGTTCACAATCAGCCGGAACCAACTAACTGATTTTTTTATAAAAAAAGGGGGTTTTTCCTCATAATGTAAGAAAAAAACTATGGTACATTTAGTTTATAAATTTTTAACTCATTAAAAAACAATAAATTATGAAAAATTACCTAACCCTATTAGCTAGTGTGGTCATCATGGCCACCACGATGGTTTCTTGTGAAAAAACTGAGGTAGAGCAAGAAAGCCCATCAGATGCAAAAGAAAGTAAAAAAGCACCGGAAAATGTGGTAACGGCCTGTCCAAATGTATATGCCTTAGTATTATCGGGTTCCAGCAGCTCACCGGTTCCTGGAGGCTTTACTTCCAACATTTTTAAAGTAGATTTATGCGCTGCGCCTACCGGATACACTTTCGTATCGCAGATAAAAGTAGGTGGAATACCTGTAACTTCCGTAACTGGATTGTGCGACAGAGCTGGAGTGCCTAATTTTGCATGGGCAGTAACGGGAATCAATTCCAATTTTCCGGGCAAACTTTTAAACGTTCAAATTTCTACTGGAAATGCCTCTGTAGTTGCCACTACTACCACTCCTTTACAGGATATCGAAAATTTCGGGACAACAGGATTATTCGTAGCCATTAAAGAAGGAACATCCCAATTGATGAAAGTAACGGTACCTGGCGGTGTATGTAGTGTTTTTGCTCCGGCTGGTCCTACTTCTCAATACAATGGGCTTGCTGTAGTAGGCAGTACATTTCATGCTATTTCAGGAACGACTAATTTAGTTTGTCCTCCTAATTATGGGGATATTTTCGAATACACTACCGCAGGAGGACCTTATGTAGCCAAATATTCGTATAAAAATTTACCTGTGAATTCTTCTTGGACAATGAAGGAGTTAGGTTTCTATTTTGACAATTGCTGTGGCAAAAGATGGACTGTGGGAAGTTCTATGGGAATCATCTCTCACAACCCTAATGTGGCACCGTGTGTGTTGCCTAATCCGACGTTCTTGTTGAATACCTCCACAACAGGCCAGAATTACTGGTACATCTACGATTTTATGTCTAAATTGTAATGACAAAAGTATCCGGGCCAGGCCGATTTTTTGAAGCTGTCTGGTCTGGATATTTTGTATTTTAAATTACAGTTATAGTCCTTCGAAAGCAAAATTCAACAACTTCTCAACCATATATCTGCCTAAATTTTAGTAACTTGACACATCTCAAAACTTACTATTATACGTGGTTATTATGGAAAATCCAAAACTCAAGGTGTTCATCCCGTTTTTTTACCTCGTTTGGTCTGATGATCTCCTGACACAAAAAGAATTTGTGACATTGCAGGGATTCATTGGCTCACAAAACTGGCTTTCGCCAAAAGAACAACAATTACTACTTTCCAATGTCGATATAACGTCTCCTCCTTCCAGAAAGCAACTCATCGACTGGAAAACTGAAATAGAAAAAAGCAGTATTACACACTCTTCTGTAAAATCCCTTTTTGCGCTTTCTTTGCTGCTTTCCAAAAATGATGAAACCATCAAAGGACTAGAAACTATTTTTACCAAATTAGAAAGTGATCTTGGTATTTCAGGTTCGGAAGCAATAGTGCATTTTAAAACTGCCAAAGTTACTTTTACATCAGGTCAGCAGGCAGCCAGTACATTCGATACCGAAAAACTAACACAATTTCTGGATGGAAAACAGGCACCCATTATAAAAAAAGTAAAATCAATTGTCAGTCGCCCCGAGTTTGCCTATGAAACCTCAACCAATACTAAGGTCTATCGCGAAAAAGTATACGATTGGTGCAGGATACTAGCGAAAGAAAACCTAGGAAATATGGCCTATCCTACTGCTTATGGTGGCGGTGGTAGTTTTGCTGATTATTTTGCCATTATGGAAACACTTAGTTATTATGATTTGAGTCTGGTAATCAAATTTGGAGTACAATTTGGGCTTTGGGGCATGAGCATTCAATCACTGGGTACTGAAAAACATTATGATAAATACCTCAAAGATATAGGTTCCTTTAAATTGCCCGGCTGTTTTGCCATGACCGAAACCCATCATGGTTCCAATGTAAAAGGCATTGAAACTACAGCTACTTACAACCACAAAGAACAGACCTTTAGCATTCACACACCAAATGACAAAGCTCAAAAAGAATACATTGGAAACGCAGCCAGTCACGGTCGGATGGCAACTGTCTTTGCTAAATTAATCATTGAAGATCACGATTATGGGGTAAATGCTTTTATTGTCCCTATCCGTGATGCTAACGGCAAAAGCCTGAAAGGAATTACCATTGAAGACTGCGGACTAAAGATGGGATTGAATGGTGTTGATAATGGTACCCTGCACTTTAACCATGTGGTTATTCCGAAGGAAAACATGCTCGACCGTTTTGCTTCAATTAACGCCGAAGGGAAATTTGAAAGCCCTATTCCCAGCGACAACAGACGTTTCTTTACCATGTTGGGCACTCTGGTTGGTGGAAGAATAGGCATCCCGAGGTCTGCATTATCGGCGGCCAAATCAGGCTTGACCATTGCTATAAAATACGGTGACCAACGCAGGCAGTTCGGACCCGAAGGCGGTTCGGAAGTGCCTATACTAAATTACCGCATACACCAGCGTCGTCTCCTACCCGGGCTGGCCAAAACCTATGGACTGCATTTTGCCTTGCAGTACCTCACCCATCGCTTCATCCATAAAAAAGAAAACGAAATGCCCGATATAGAAGCACTCGCTGCCGGCATGAAGGCTTATACTACTTGGAGTACAAGGGATATCTTGCAGGAATGTCGGGAAGCCTGTGGCGGGAAAGGTTATTTGTCTGAAAACCGCATTGGTGCCTTAAAAAATGACACGGAGATTTACACTACTTTTGAAGGGGACAATACGGTATTGATGCAGCTGGTTGCCAAAAACCGCCTGTCGGAATTCCGTAAAACTTTCGGGGAAATGGATGCTTTCGATAAAATCAATTATGTATTTGAAAGCGCTAAAACGGCCATTACTGAAAAAAACCCGATAATTACCCGTAAAACGGATGAAGATCATCTGCTTGACGGTACATTTCATCTGCAAGCATTTCAATATCGGGAAAACGCTACCGTTACTGCAGTAGCTAAACGCCTAAAAAAGCTAATTGATAGTGGATTAGAACCTTACGATGCGTACAATGTCGTGCAGCACCAGATGATTGATGTTGCCCAGGCTTATTTGGAAAGAGTTATTTTGGAACAATTTCAAATAGCACTAACTTCTGTTAAGGATAAAAACACCAAAGCCGTTTTGGAACAATTGTACCAGCTGTATGCTCTTTCACAAATAGAAAAAAATAAAAGTTGGTACTTGGAAGACGAATATATGGAACCGGTAAAAACCAAAGCCATCCGTAAGATGGTCAATCAGCTGTGCTGGAACATCCGTCCTGATGCCGTGGCGCTGGTAAATGCCTTTGATATTCCGGATAATTGTTTGGGAGCGCCAATTGTATTATTTCCGATTTAGTTTGAGTTGATGACAAGGTTAGCCATTATGGGAAGAAACGACGAAACAGCTCTATTTCATAGCCTTTTCATCCCAATTTCAAACCCAAATTTAAAGAAGTTTAGCGTTAAAAATTTGTTATATCCACAAGATTAACCCTATAAAACAGTATTTATTTAATAAATTTACATATCACTGATAATCAATAATTTAATCATGTCGTAATACTACCTATTACATTCTTCGGAATTCAAATGGAAAGAACAGGATAATTTAAATTATAAAGTTATGAAAACAGCAAAGTGAATAGCTATGTTATATTTTTTGCTTATTGCAATGATATATATAGTACCGCAAAAAACAACCGCTCAGGTTAGTGTGAGCTTCCAATTATTTTATGACAACTTAAGTGCCCACGGGCATTGGATAGACGATCCTAATTATGGTTACGTCTGGTCGCCTAATGTAGCTTATGGCTTTACACCCTATTGCACCAATGGATATTGGGTATATACTGATTATGGCTGGACATGGGCTTCCAATTATTCATGGGGATGGGCTCCGTTCCATTATGGCCGCTGGTATTTTGATTCTTATTATGGCTGGCTTTGGGCACCGGATACTGTATGGGGTCCCGGCTGGGTGACCTGGAGAAGATCCGATGGTTTTTATGGATGGACAGCAATTAGCCCCGGCATCAGTATGGAAATTGCCTACAGTAGCGGTTATAATGTGCCTTACAATCAATGGATATTCGTTAGGGACCGTGATTTCGGAAGAAGAAATACAAACAGCTATTACGTCAATACATCCAAAAACGTTGCCATTTTTAAAAACTCAACCGTAATTAATAACATCCGTACCCACAATTCCATTAGAGGTAGATACAATGCCGGTCCGGATAGAGAGGATGTAAAAAAACATTCTGGTAATGCCATTGCACAAATTTCTTTGAGAGAAAGAAATAAACCGGGTCAGTTACTCAACAAAAACGAAATGCAACTCTACCGACCTAATGTTGATAGAGGAAACAATGAGGGTAATAAATTAAGACCTTCAGAAGTAAGAACCCGAAATGAAATGACGCCTTTTGAGGACAGAAAAGCGGAGTTTGAAGCAAAGGAAAGAAAACAAGTAGCTGAAAGAGAAAGAACAACCAAGATGCAACAGTCTCAGGAAAAAATGAGAGAGCAACGTAAAGAACAACCAGCTAAACGAAATGAAGTGCAACCTCGTAACGGACGTCAGATCGATAAACCGGAAATGGCTCCAACACGTAAAGAAGATGTAAATAGAAAAAACGAGCGTCAGATGAATAAGCCGGAAGTGGTTCCGTTACATAAAGAAGACAGACGAAACGAACGTCAAATGAATAGACCGGAAGTGGTTCCACTACGTAAAGAAGATCGAAATAGAAAAAGCGAGCGCCAAATGAATAAACCGGAAGTGGCTCCACTACATAGAGAACATGGGAATAGAAGAGAGAAATAATATTAAAGAGAAATGAATCGACTCTCATTGCGGGTGAATATGGCAATCCAGTCAGATAATGGTTTGCGGTGTTCCCCGCTTTTTTAGGGGGTGATAGCTAGTTGTGTGGAGGAGTGAAGTGGTAATCTCATTCTATCCTTCTTTAATCTACTTAACAACTCCTAAAGCAATCCAAACCAGCCTCGATATTCTCAATAATTTCCAATGCTAACTAATCCGAATCCGATAAATTATCCAAATCGTCTAATCATTTATCTTTTAATCAAGTGATAAGTTGTAAAGGAAAAAGATTGAAAATTTGACTATTTTCAATGTTCTTTCTATCTTTACATTGGGTCAATTTACATAGTTATCACTCAATTGCTACTCTATTTGACAACTTTTAATTTATATTCACTTAAACCCTTTTTATGGAAAAGCAATATAACATTGAGACAATAAAAGTTCCTAGATTTAATGAAGCAAGCGGATTTTATACTACACCTGAAAGGAGTAAATTAATGTCGAAAATAAGAGCAAAGAATACAAAACCAGAAATTAAACTTAGGAAAGAACTTTGGCGATTAGGTTTTAGGTACAGAAAATACGTTAAACATCTTCCTGGGAATCCTGATATAGTAATAAAAAAATATAATTTAGTAATTTTCGTAGATGGGGAATTCTGGCATGGACACAACTGGAATGATAGAAAAGCTAAAATTAAATCAAACCGTGACTTTTGGATTCCAAAAATTGAAAGGAATATGCAACGTGATAATGAAAATAATTTTAAAATCGAGGCTTTAGGATATAGGGTTTTTCGTTTTTGGGAGCGTCAGATTAATAAAGATCTTTCAGAATGTATAGATAAATTAAGATTTTATATTGAAAGTATATAAATCATTAATCACTTCTTTATCCTTACTTTAAATATATTTCATATTTAACGTAACTACTATTCAACCAAAAGCAATGTTTAGTGTATTCCTTTTGATTAGTAAACCTATCTTTTACAGGTAATGGAAAAGTATCTAGTGCATTTTTTGCATGGGGTCTGACATGAGAAATTCGATTGAATTTTTTGTTCGGAAAATTTGTAGAACGAGTATTCTTTCCTGATTTATTCTTTTTAATTTCTTTTACAATTTGACCTTTTGAAACTACTTCTTTTGCCTTATCCCAAACTTCTTTTGCTTTTTGAATATCATCATAAGGCATATTCCAAAACTTAACTCTTTTGAGTACTAATTTTTCATTTTCAAACTGAAAAAAAACAAATAAAAACTTGTGCTCCAATATATTTTTGAAATCAGATTCATCCCAATCTTCATTTACAATTTCCTCATACTTAAAAGTTGGAAACGAAATATCCTCTCTCGGTAAATTATTTTCTTTTAAACGAACTGTTTTTACAATAATTTCTGCTTTTTCAAATTCTTCAATCTCTTTATCTAATTGAATACCTAAAATTGCCTTAGTTAAATTAGCATGAAAACTTTTAGCTTTTTCATTCATTTCTATTCTTAATAATTTTATAATTTCATCTTCCGTTTTGCCATAAAAAGGTTTAAATTTTGAAATTACTATTTCTTCGATAGTTTGTTTTTTAGCAACCTCAATAGATGGAATTAGTTTTCCGTATACTTCAGTACCTTCATTGGCAATTGAAGCAATAATATGATTAACATAACCTTGTTTGAACGAATAGGCTCTTTGTTTTGCAGGAATTTTAGAAAAAGGTTGTTCTCTAACTGATAAAGCATTTGCTCCTTTTGTACAAGCTCCAAGATAAAATGTGTCGCCTTCAGAAAGTTCGTGAGCTTTCCCTTCAGCAATTTTCTTCGTGATTAATTCCCAATCTTGTTTTATGATTTCTAAATCTGTTGATGGAAAAATCCATTCATCTACAATTTTTATTAAATAATCTAAAGCATCAGAATCTGTTTGGTGTAAATAGAAAACCAAAAGAATACTTGCATTCTTTTTTAAAAAATCACTATTTTCAAAATTCTGATTGACAACATTAACGTAGTTAATTATGTTTAAAACAAGTCTTTCTTTAGAACGATATTCATCATTCTTCAATTTTTTGAGTGGTGATGATTTTAATTCTAATTTAGCGATTGGAAAATCAGGTTCTGAAACAGAGTTTGGTTTATAACCAAAATAAAATTCTTCTAAAATTTGACCAAAATAACCTTTCCCTTTTTTGTCATTTTTTATTAATTCAGCATCGCAAACTTGACGCAAAGATTTTCCTTTTAACCCTTTTGCAAATTCTATAATAGAATTTTTATTATTTGGATTATACGGTAACTTCATTGCTTATTTTTTTAGTTAAAGCTACACCTATTTTTTCAATCACTCCAACCACCAATGCATTACCCATAAAAAAAGCTCGTTTTGTATCTGTAATTCCGTCGAGTTTTGTATGATTGTCTGGGAACATATTTAACCTTTCCAATTCAATGGGAGTGAGTCTCCTGTGTCCTTTGGAAGTCTTGATAACATGTTTAAATCTTGAAGCTGACTTACCTCCTTCTCCTGTTATTATCGTTCTTGACGATTTATCTAATGGGTCAGGGAAAATCATACCTCCTTCACTGTAATTATATTCAAATCCTTGAGTGTTTTTTCTTATTTCTTTTTTAGCTCCTTTTAAATAAAACCATTTATCCAGTTCCTCTTCATTTATGTAAAACTCATCTGTCACTTCTCCATTTTGTATAACATCTTTTAGAAGAGTAAATGCGCCATCATAGCTTGGTTTAGTTTTCATAGTTGTTACAACGCCATTAATAAGCATTCCTGAATTTTCAAACATTCCTGTTTTCCCATTTTTATTGAAGTTTTCCGAAATTTCTACAATATCTCCACTAAGTTTGAACACACGATGCTGTAAGACGTTGTCAGCTAAAATTGGAAACGCCATAGCCAAAGTCCCTTCTTCAGTAACCCAATCTGTCGAACTGGTTTCTTTTATATTTTCATAAATTGTTGAAGTATTATGATAAGCCATAATGAAAATTCTCCTCCTCCTTTGCGGCATTCCATATTCGGCAGCATTTATAACACGCCATTCTACTGCATACCCTAAATCATTCAAACTTTTTAGAATTATTGCAAAATCTCTTCCCCTTTGCCCTGATGGAGAAATTAAAAGTCTATCAACGTTTTCTAAAAATATAAATTTAGGTTTATTTTCTTTTTCACTTAATATTTTATGAATAGACCACCATAAAACTCCTTTTTTTCCTATTAACCCTTTTGAGTTTTTTAAAGTGGTAGCAACTGAATAATCTTGGCAGGGAAATCCTCCAACCAAAAGATCATGATCAGGAATTTCAGATACTTCTACTGCAGCTATATCATTATTAGAGTGTTTTTTATCTCCCCAGCGTTTTTCATAAACCGCTGAAGCATGCTGTGTTTTTGTAGAAGGCTCCCATTGATTACTCCATACGACTTCATAAGGGGATTCAAGATTTTCTTTATAATTTGATGAAGCAGATTTTCCATTCCATCCTTCAAGACCTAATCTAAAACCACCAACACCAGCGAATAATTCAATGACTTTTATCTTATTTTTCATCCTGTATGGCTTTTAAATATTTTGCTTTTTCTTCTGCTACTTTTAAAACTTCTTCAATATTGTTCTCTTCATAAATTGTATGAGCTATTTGATCACTCAACCAAGTGGTAATGAGTTGGTTTTTATCCAAATGATAAAACTCAGCAAATTTTTCCACTTGCTCTTTTGAAGGTTTTCTTTCGCCCCTTTCAAATTTGCTGATAATAGCTTGGTCAATATCAAGAGAAGATGCAACTTGTCTAAGGATAAGACCTTTTGATTCTCTTGCAACTCTAATTTTATCTCCAAAAGTTTCCATAAGACATTTTTTGTTTTGACAAATTTAGTCAAAATAATATTGCTTACAAACTTTTGAGAATTTTTATTCAGAAGTATAGCGCTGTATTTCCAATTTTATTCCCATATCTCGAATGTATCCCCAACCCATTTTTTGCTATTTGTCATAAATGAATTTTATCAAATATTATTGGATTAATCCAAGATCTTTTGCAACATCCATTACTAATTTACTCATTGGTCTTTTATGTATATCCTTATCCTCAGTATAATTACCAACAAGAGCTCGTTTGAAAAGATCTGGATGTAATTTTAATTTATTAAAATTTTCATTTAGAGTTTTTAAGTATGAATCATTATAAATTTGACTTTTTATGATTAATTCTTCTATTAAATCAAGTTGAGTTTGGTAAATACCCTTAATGTGAAATATTTCTTTAAATGTTTTTACTCCTAATGAGTAATTTGGTTCTTCAAAACCAAACTCAATTACGTTAGAATCTTTAGTGGTTAAATATTTTGCTTTTGCATTACATTCTAACTTAAACTTATAATCAGATTTAATAGTTTTAGAAGTGTTAGTAGTATATAAATTAAATTCAACCTTGTGAGTGCTTTTAAGTCTGTTGCATGAAGCACAAGCTGGATATAAATTGTATAAACAAATACTTAAAAATGGATAATCGTCTTTAGAATGGTAATGATCTACATCAAATTTTGCTGAATATTCATTTTTAGAATTTTTAATAGCCGAAATTGTTAATTGTGAATTACAATAAACACAGGATTTTATCTTTACTTCTTTAAAGTATTTAGGATAGAATGAACTTCTTAAACCCTTGTATCCAAGAGCAATTAAAATTTTGTTTTTTATTTCACTTTTTACAAGTACATTTTTACCATTTCTAATTTTAGGGGTAAGAGGGACGGCTCCAAGGGAGTTTCTTTCATTTAATAATTTTGTTGAATCCCAATTTAAAATATCTAAATTGCTATTAAAAAGCTTTATTACACTTTCAAGATATATTTTATCATTTCCAACAGGAGTTTTTAAATTCAATTGATTAAGCCTATGAATTGCTTTGTCTCTTTGGTTTTCAATTTCAACTTTGAATTTTTCTTGAATAACCTTAACTTTATTTTGATGGATTGCTATCATTTCCTTTTAAATTTTGAAGTCTTTTTATTTGAGATTCAATATAGTTTTTCTTTTCAGATGGGTAAGCTTCAATATATAATTCCATAAGACTAGTTGACAACATAGGCTCTCCAATTAATTCAATTAATTTTGCACAATATTTTTTATCATATTTTGATTCAAGAATTCTATCAATTACTATTGTTCTATTGTTTTCTTTAATTGTTTCTTCAATTTCTTTTTTTTCACTTTTAGATGTAGAATCCTTGAGCCTAGATTTTAATATTTGATTTTGATTCTCTAATTTTTGGATATTCAAATAATTAATAACTTGATTTATTTCACTTTTAGCAAACTCACCCATGAAACCATTTTTCAAGAAAAAATCATTAGCTAACATATCATGAATATTAGCACCAAATGTGTTTTCTGAATCTTCACTTTCAATCATATTTCCGTCTTCTAATTTTAGAATATTTTGATTTGGAATATCTGAAAGCACAAAAGGAGAATGTGTTACAAAAAGAATATTTATTTTTAAAGTATCAAGTTTGTTATTCTTTATGCTTTCAAGTATGTTTTTTAATAATTTTCTTTGATATTCAGGATGAAAATATAATTCTATTTCATCAAAAATTAAATTAACACAATCATATTTACTAATTAATCTAGTTGCTCTTACAGATTTAATATTATTCAAATGATATAAAATTGTACTTGTAGAATGGATCAATTGTTGTTCTCCGGAACTTAATTTATCAATTGTAATTTTATTATTTTGGTACTTATTTTCTAAAAATTCATCAACTTCTATTTTTATAGAAAAGATAGGTGGAGGCAGTAATTCAATTAAAGTTAATTTCTCTTTAATAGATAAATTGTGTAATTCTTTTGAGAGAGTTAAAATGTTAATTTTCTTGCTATTATATTTATGCCATACTTCGTCATAGAACTTAATAAAATTTACAACCTGCATTAATTTATTAGTTATATGACTTCTATTTTTGAAGTTATTTATATACACAAGAAATTTATCAATGTCAATTATCAATTCACTGTTATTATTTTTCCAATTTAAAAAAATTTGATAATCAGGGTATTTTTCACAGATAGAAAATATTTTGTAAACAATATATTCATAACATTTACCTATATATGGGTTAGTTTTTTCTACTATTTTAAATTTTATAAGTGTTTTCAATAAAACTTGATCGTATCTCCAAAAAACAGTGGGTATTTTGTCTTTTGAATAATTTTTTATTTGAATACAATTGTTATATGGATTTTTAAAACTATTTTTCCAAAATCCATCTCTATCCTTTACATTTTCACTAACCATTACTAGCTTATTCTCTTCTTTTGTATTAAAAAGGCTAATATTAAAATATGGCTTGTTCTCCTTTAAAATTGTGACTGCTTTTCTATTCTCAGTAATTTTCAAATGTTCGTCATATCCATTATCATAAAACTTTAAAATATTAAATAATAATCGTTGTTGTAATAAATCCTGTTCATTGTTAACATCAATAACTCCTCCATGTCTATTTGATGCACTTTCTCTTTTAGGATTTATTACTATTGGTATCTGATAAGAATCATTTTTATGAAAAAGACCATCAATCCAATGATTAGATGAATTATAAAAATCTAATGACTTGCCTAATACATGTGGATTGAAACTATATATAGAATAATTAATTATTAAAGTATAAAAAAATTCTTTTAATTTATTATTCTCAATTATTGCATGTTCTGAAATATTATAAAGAGTGTGAAATTTATTATCATTGATTTTTAGCATATAAAAGTAATTCTCTTTCTGAAAAAATATTTCAGCATTAATTCCTTTACTTCCTTTTGAAAATTCAATTGATTCTAGCTCTGCATCTGTTACAATTTGCTTTTTTCCTAAAAGCACTGTGTCATTTAAATAATAGCTTAATTGGTTTACACAAGCAACAAATAACTCAATTAAAGCACTCTTACCACTACCGTTTTTTCCAACTATTGCTGAAACATTAATATTATCTCCAAAAAGATTGATAGGAAGTGTAGATTCATCCGTTATCTCAATAACTTCATTTTTCTTATTAAGAACAAAACTGAAATCATTATAAAGCTTGTAAATCTGATCTTTTTTAAGGTTTTTTAAAAATCTTTTATCACAACCTTTTAAAGGTCTTACTGCTAATAATTTGAATTCACTCATTTTTAATATCTATTTTATGTAATCCTCTTAAATCCGCACCATCGGAGTTTTAGCAAATGGAAACTTATACTTTTTCATTATCAACGAATTCAGGTTTATAATCGGTGTTATAAAGCATCTGAAAAACTTCTATTAACAAAAATATTCAGTTCCTTCCCAAACATACCAATAAAAACACACCTACACAATCACTAATTTCAGTGAGTAAGGACAAAACCCCATACCAAAAGATACAGGGTTATTTTTTGCAAACACGAATCAAACTACAACACACTACTCTTTCTTTCGTACACCGTTTTTCTGAAGTAAGTAAAACGAATAACCAAATTGAAGTTGTGAAAAATTATTATTGATATCATCCCATTCGTGAACTAATTTATATCTCAGGAATAATTTCCCTGAGCTTGAAACATCTAAATTTACGCCCACATTAAATGAATTTAAAAAACTATTTTTCCCAACTAAAATATTGTCTTCAACTGATCTAAGTTTTATTTTAGAGTCAAAAATTTCAAACCAGGATAAACGGTCTGAAATCACAAAACTTACTCTTTTTTCAGGCAGTAGCAGAACTTTAAATTCAACAGGGATTTCTAAGTTATTTAGAAAGGTACCCTCAACCTGATCTACTGTTTCTTTTGTGCCACTTCTGCCAAATAAAAACCCGGCATCAAGCGTAGCATTTATCTTAGCATTTTGATTTTCTAAAAATAAAATATTTAGGTTTCCTCCTATTGAAAAATTGCGGTACTGGTACAGCCCTATTGGAGAATAATAATTTTCAGCAATGATAGTTCCATTCTCATCAATGACATCATGTACTGAAGGCAGCAAAAATTTATTGTTTTTTTCAATTTTAGAGAATTGAAAATGAGCATCAAAATATTGAAACATACCCCATCCTTCAATAAATTTATCAGCAAAATCTTTCCGTAAAGTTGTAATATTAAACTTTTTATTTACTTCAGTCTGGATTATCCCATTAGGGTTGGCTTCATCAAAAATACCAAAGAAATCAGTATAGACTATAGCTTCAAACAACTTAGACGATTCCTCACGATATAATTTAGTATCTTTTTGATCTTTATCCAAAATTACTAATTGTGGAACTGGGCTAATATCGTTAGCATTAACATCTACTTTTTTAACATAACGGATAACATCGCTGACATATATCCTAAGGCTTTCTTCATCATTTTTAGCGCTTAGTGCTGTTCCTCCATCTGTTCCTTTTTCTTCTTTAGCCTCGTCAATATCTATCGTATCTTTTTTAACTCTTGTTGCTATTTTATCTTCTTTGACTGTTTTTTTTGCTTTCTCTTTACTTCTTCTTTCAGGTTTGGATTTTTCTTCATTATCATTTACCCAATCGACGTTAGATCTGGATTCTTTTATTTTTTTTAATTCCTGAATGACTGCATCTTTCTTAATTTTAGCCTCTCTCAAAGATTTATACTTACTATTTTCATCAGAAATAGCTTCAGCTTTGGCTTCTTCTATTTTTTTAATATTTACTATATTTTTTGCTGAGTTAGATTGTTTTCTAGCTTCCAATAGAGCTGCCTCTTTACTAACTACATTATTTTTTGCAGTAGTATAAGCTGCTTTAGCAGTTTCAAATACGGTTTTAGCATCAGCCGTATCTTTACTTATTTCTTTTACTTTTTTTTCCCAATCCTGATGATTCTTTTCTACAATATTCTTAAACAAATCTTTTGTAAACTGTTCATTTGTGAACAATCTGTAATTATTTAATTGTTTGATGTTTTTAGTAGAACTGATTCCCATAGAATACTTATTATTAAACGACACTGGTATGTTACCTATTTTACCATTTACCTGCATTTTTTCAATAAAACCTCCAAAAAATGAAATTTCAACCTGGACATCGCTAAGTTCTGTTGCATTGGTTTTATCCGTTTCATTTCCTACACCAAAATACACCGGTATATTATCTTTTAAATATATAGAAGCTACTTGCGGACGCATTTCTTCCGTATTATGATAGGTCACTATCTGTGTAAAAACGAGCGCAATATCATTTTGTATTTCCTTGGTTTCTGGCAATCTTAAATTATCTGGGTTATTTTCTTTAACAACATCATAAATAGCTTGTTTTAGCTTGGCTTCAAAATTAGGATAAGTCATTGGCTTCAGCTTAAATGAAATCGATTTATCATGGTAAATCAATTTAGTTTCATAAAAATCATCTTTATCCAATTTGGTTTCAACGATAATATCTTTACTTACCAAAGAGTCAGCCAAAAATTTATCAACTAATTTCGCAGGTAAAGTATACTGTTGGGCAAATAATGATCCAGCATAAAAAATAAAAATAAAAAGTAAATTTTTCTTCATAATAATATCAATTTAGTTTGTTTATAATCTTTTAAAGATACCAATAAATATGTAAGAATTTATTTATTATTTGCTGTTGGTGATCTGGGGGATCATCTCTCCCAAATATACCCCATAACAACTTCAAAAAGCTAAGTATAAATACGTATTTTTTTAAATTTATTAAGAAAAGTAACACCTGCTATTTTATAGCGATTAAGCGTAAAGAACAAACAAGCTACACTCATTTATTTCTGTGGTAAAAAAATCATTTTAAAAATTTTACCACAAAAACTGTGATAAAATTTTTATCTTGAAAAAAAAACCACAACTTCTGTGGTAAAAAAATATTAAAAAAAAACTTACCACACATGAAAAGTACCACCACAATAAAAAGCATATTGGGATTGTCCCAGATAGAGATGGCCTTACTATTAGGTGTTTCCAAAAGTCAATGGTCTATGTATGAAATAGGGCAACGGGATTTACCTCTGACAGCAAAAAAGAAATTAACAGCCTTACTGTCACATCTCCAGAATTCAAAAGGAATTTCTGCTGAAAAACAAAACTTTACAGCATTGGAACAAATAAAAACACAGGAATGGCTTGAAAATGAAAAACATAATCTGGAATACAAGGAACAATTGCTGGACAGAAAAATACGAGCCATAGAAAAAAAGAGAGCAACATGTTTTGCTGCTTTGGAAACGGTTCATTTTTTAGAAACTCAACAACAAGACACTCATAATTCCTTGATAAAAAGTATAAAATCGAGAGCGATAGCTACTTTATCCAATAATACATTGTATCATTTACAAGAGATGCAAATGAAAAAAGAACATCTTACAATGTTAAAAAACAGTGTAGCACAAAAAATGAAGCATATCAGCCTAAAATATAACCACCAAATACCTCGAAATTCCATAACTTTACATAAATAACCGCTCAAAACAATGCCGAAGAAATCATCTAAATATGGAAGCCAAAGAAATACTACAACAGCACATCGCCAAAACCGCTTTGCTGACTGACGATCAGTTTGATTATTTCTTTTCTCATTTCAAACCCTTATCTTTTAAGAAAGGGCAGACTATTATCAGCGAAGGAGACAAAGTAGATTGCGAGTATTTTGTCATTTCGGGGTGCCTGAAGGCTTTTTATATCAATGATGAAGTGAAAATGTACATCCTGCAGTTTGCCATGCCAACATGGTGGGCTTCCGATTTCGATGCCTTATACAACGGAACAAAAGCGACTATAAACATAGACTGCATCACAGATGCGGAGATACTTTGCCTTTCCAATGGTGACCGCGAAAAGCTTTGCAGCGAATTGCATCAGGTAGAGCATTTTTTCCGCTGGCGCACCAATAAAGGGTATATCGCCTCCCAAAAAAGACTCTTATCCCTAATGAACAACGATACAAAAAAGCGCTACGAAGAACTCTTAGCCTTATATCCTCAATTGTACAATCTCGTACCCAAGCATCTCATTGCTGCCTATTTAGGGGTTTCCAGAGAAACACTAAGCAGACTTTACGCCTCACACTAAGCATTTTACGAATGTGATGTACATCACGTAACCTCCTCCGATTTCTGATCTTCCTTTGCATTGTAATTTTAAATACAATAAAATGGAAACTACAAAATTTGAAATCGTAAGTGCTAAAAGCAACATCGACTGGACCGGTAAAAAAGTAACCGGCGCACACAATGGGACTATCAATATCAAAGAAGGAGAATTTCTTCTGAATGATGGTCAATTAACCGAAGGCAAAGTCATCATTGACACTTCAACAATTAAAATTCTGGATATCGCTGATTCGGCTACCAATGCACAATTTGCCGGCCATTTAGCTTCAGATGATTTTTTCTCTATTGAAAAATTCCCAACATCAACTTTCAGCATCACTGCTGCCAAACAACTGTCCAGCGGTCGTTACCATCTTGAAGGAGACCTGACCATTAAAGGTATTACACATCTTGCAGAATTGGAATCGGAAGTAGAAAGCAACGGAGAAACGTTTACTCTTGCTGGTAAACTAATCGTTGACCGTACGTTATATGGAATCAAATTCCGTTCAGGTAACTTCTTTAAAGATTTAGGCGATACCCTGATCTATAATGATTTTGAATTGGACGTGAACATCACAGCAAAAATTGCAACAACAGAACTTTCTAAAAACTAAAGCCATGCCATTCGTATCCATTGAACTGACTCGTGAGGGCGTTACCCGCGAACAGAAACAGCAATTAATCAGCGGGATAACCCAAGTGATTACAGAAGTACTGAACAAAGACCCGCATTTGACACATATCGCCATACATGAAATCGATACCGATAATTGGGGCTATGCAGGAGAACAGATATCCGTATTGCGTGAAAAAGGAATAACAGCAGATAAAAAATAAGAAACATGAAAAAACAAACCATAATTGTTACCGGTGCATCTAGCGGTATCGGTAAAGAAATCGCCAAATACTTTTTGGAAAAAGGCGATAATGTAGTCATCAATTCAAGTACAATTGGTAAATTAGAAGAAACGTACAAAGAGCTTGGCGCTGGACCTAATCTTGCCCTGGTTGCCGGTAGTATAAGCGATAAAGCCACAGGAGAGCGATTGGTAGCTACTGCAATAGAAAAATTCGGTTCGGCAGATGTATTGATAAACAATGCCGGGATATTTGAAACAAAACCTTTCCTTGAAGTAGATGAAGCCTATCTGGATCGTTTTCTGACAACCAATTTAAAAGGTACTTATTTTACCACACAGGCGGTTATCCCACAAATGCTGAAACAACAGCAAGGAGTGGTGATCAATATAGGCACTCCAATGGTGAATCAGGGTTTTGGCGGTATTCCGGCAACGGCACCAATAGCCAGTAAAGGAGCTATTCATGCTTTAACCATTCAATTGGCTGCTGAATTTGGCAAACGAAATATCCGTGTCAACACGGTTGCTCCGGGAGTTATCCGTACGCCAATGCATGGCAGTGATGCCGATAAAAGTGCCGGACAGCATTTACTAAACCGTGTAGGTGATGCAAATGATATAGCCGAAATGGTGTATACTGTAGCCAAAAGCAATTTTATTACCGGAACCATTTTTAATGTGGATGGCGGTATGGCTGCTGGGTTTAATTTAAATTGATTGTGAAACCTATCGTACTAATCGCTGTTTGGTTCTTCAGTCTGACAGGGCTTACAGCACAAAATACAACTACTATGGAAAATCAGAAGACCGATGTTCTTGCTATTTCAGCAGCATTAGAAAACAATTATTTCGAAGGAATTTACGAAGGTGATACGGCTTTGCTGGGCGCTATATTTAATCCGGGCACTTTACTATTTGGCGATATCAAAGGAGTGCCTTACGCCAAAACTGTTGACCAATATTTAGATGGAGTTAAAAACCGTCAAAGCCCAAAAGATTCCGGGAAACCGTTCAAAGGAGAGATTTTATCTTTGCATATCGTGAATTCCATTGCGGTAGCCGAAGCCAGAGTAAGAATGTATGATTTCGTGTACCATGATTTTCTATCGTTCCATAAAATCAATGGCAAATGGCTTATCGTAAACAAAATGCTTACCGACACCAACCAATAAATTGCAGTTAAGCATTTGTTTATAAAAAAACGAAGGATTTCTCCTTCGTTTTTTTTACCTTGTACATAACCCTCTCTTTTCCATCTACTGAAAGACTTCAGATTGCAGTCTGCCCGTTTCAGCTCTTATTTCGTCCGTTTTGCCTCTTTTCTGATGGTATCGCAATCACTACTGGAATACTTTTGACAAAGAAATTCAGTACTCAGCAAAACTTAAATCAATAGAAACCATGTTAGAAAAACAAAAATACAATCGTTACCTAATCCTACTCTTTATTTTCTTTTTTACCATAGGAACAACGATGGCACAATCGGAAAAACAAAAAGTAAAAGATATGCCTGTAAACAGTTCTTTAGGAACCTTAAAACAAATCAATGCCGGCTTATTAAATGTTGGCTATACCGAAGCCGGCCCAATCAATGGCTCTCCAGTAATCCTGCTGCACGGCTGGCCTTATGACATTCATAGTTATAATGAAGTAGTCCCATTATTGGTATCGAAAGGCTATCGGGTCATTACTCCTTATTTAAGAGGATCCGGCACGACACGCTTTCTTTCAGATGATACTTTCAGGAATGGGCAACAGGCCGCATTAGCCAGTGATATTATTGCCCTGATGGATGCGCTTAAAATAGATAAGGCCATTATAGGAGGATTCGACTGGGGAGCAAGAACAGCAGTGGTTATGGCAGCACTTTGGCCTGAACGTTTAGCAGGACTTGTTTCAGTAAGTGGCTATATTGTTGTCAATCTTGAAGCAAACCAAAAACCGTTGCCGCCTTCAGCAGAATATGGATGGTGGTACCAATATTATTTTGCCACAGACCGAGGGAAATCAGGTTATACGGAAAACCGCTACGAATTCAATAAATTGATATGGAAGTTGGCTTCCCCAAAATGGGAATTTGATACTACTACATATGACCAGACAGCACAATCCTTTAACAATCCGGATCATACATCCATTGTAATTCATAATTACCGCTGGCGCCTTTCTCTTGCTGAAGGAGAATCAAAATACGATGCTTTGGAGAAAAAACTAGCCACCCGTCCTGTTATTTCCGTTCCTACTATCACTATTGGAAGTGATTTTGACGGTGCAAACGCAGATGGAAAAGCATACGTCAATAAATTTTCAGGCCCGTATTCACATCTGATTTTAAACGGTATTGGGCACAATGTTCCTCAGGAAGCCCCAAAAGCCTTTGCAGATGCTATTATAACTGTTGATGGTTATACTAAATAAATACAATTCAAAATAACTCAGACACATTTTAAAACTTTTGAATCATGAAAAAAATAAAAATGACTACAGCACCACTCCTACTAAGCCTACTATTTGGGTTACATGCTCACGGACAAAATAAAACCGATAAAAAAGGATTTGCCGTTTTAGAATTATTTACTTCTGAAGGTTGCTCCAGCTGTCCTCCTGCCGATGCACTGATGGGTAAAATTCAGGAAGAATACAAAGACAATGCTGTTTATGTACTTTCCTATCATGTGGATTACTGGGACAGGCTGGGCTGGAAAGATATTTTCAGCAATGCAGATTATACCAAAAGACAGTTAACTTATGCGCATTGGTTTCAAAAAGAACCTATTTACACTCCACAGGTTGTAATTAACGGACAAACAGAACATGTCGCTTCACAGGAAGCTATTGTGCGAAGTGCCATCAGTAACGCGCTTTCAAAACCGGCTGTTGCCAACTTGACTATGGAAGCCAATCAGACAGATAATAAACTTACTGTAAACTATGTAATAAGCGGAGCTTCAAAAAACAGCCGCCTACTCTTGGCAGTTGTGCAGAAAAGAGCTAAAAGCAATGTTAAAAGAGGTGAAAATGCTCATCGTGTCTTATCTCATTTTCAAGTTGTACATCATCTGCACAGTACCGTTGTAACGGAAAATAGCAAAGGTACTACTTCACTATCATTACCTAAAGGATTCAACACTACTGATTTTGAAGTTATTGGCTTTATACAAGATATAAATACCGGTGCTATTTTAGAAGCAACTAAAGTCATACTCTGATTTTTTAACTATCAATTTATTCTTTCGGCAAGACACCGGCAAGGCGGTATTCACTTAAAAAAATCTTATCTTTGATAAGAACGGATGAAGTACAATAATATGGAAAAAGAGAAAAAAAGGTTTCAGGTTTCCCAACGCGTGATATGGGGAAGTTCGATAGCACTGGCAATCCTTGCCTCGATCCCAAAGCTGTTTGATAACAGTTCGAAACCTGTAGATATCTTTATCAATTCCTCCATTACTTTTTTGTTTTCTCTTTTCATATGGCATTATAATATTTACAGTCTCCCGAAGTTTATGGCTCGGCACACCACCAAAAATTTTGTAAACGGAAGGCTTTTATTAAGTGTCATCATGGGAATCCTGATGATGATACTTTTGGTCGTAGCACATCAGGAACTTTTTCAAGTTACAAAATTGGACGCACCAATTATGTTTGAATTGAGAGGAATCTTAATCAACCTGATTGTCTATATGTTTCTCCATTTGCTTTTCCAAAACTATCGAACACAACAGATAAGCCTGGAACTCGAGCGTACGGAATCTGTAAATCTGGGTGCTCAATATGAGCTTTTAAAACAACAGGTTAATCCGCATTTTTTATTTAACAGCCTTAATACCTTAAAATCAATGGTAGAGATTCAGGATCCGCAAAGCGCTGATTTTATTCTCAAACTTTCCGATTTTTACCGTTTTACGCTGGAAAGCAGAAAACTGGATTTAATTCCATTACGGGAAGAACTCCAAATATTAGAATCGTATACTTACTTGCTGAAAGCCCGTTTTGAAGAAGGTTTTATTGTAACAAATGACATCAACTCTTCTTGTTACGATTCAGCTATTCCGCCATTTACCCTGCAATTATTGATAGAAAACTGTATTAAACACAATATTGTATCACTTGATAAACCTTTGGAAATTCGATTGTATACAGCCGATGACTTTCTTGTGGTCGAAAACAAAATACAATTGAAAAAAGGAGCATTATCAACAGGTGTCGGACTCAATAATATCAACCAGCGGTTTATGCATCTAATCCATAAATCAATCGAAATTGAAAAAGAGGAAACGGTCTTTAAAGTAAAAATACCCCTAATTTATGACTATAGTAATCATTGAAGATGAAGTAAAAACAGCCAAAGCTCTTGGCCAGCTTATTTTCAGCATCAGACCAGATGCCCAGATCTTATCTTATATTCAAAGTGTGGACGGAGCTGTGACCTATCTTTCGGAAAATGACCAGCCCGATCTTATTTTTATGGACATTCAGTTAGCAGATGGTCTTTGTTTTGAAATTTTCAAAAATGTAGAAGTACTGTCTCCTGTGGTATTCTGTACTGCTTTTGACGATTATGCGATAGAGGCTTTCAAATCCAATGGCATCGATTATATCCTGAAGCCTTTTTCAAGAGAAAGCATTGCACAAGCCATCAAAAAGGCCGGTGAATTGAAAAACTTTTTCCAGAGGAATAAAAAAGCGCTGCCCGATTTTGATTACCTGCTGACCCGGTCTGGAGAATATACTGGAAAAAGCAGTTTTCTGGTATTTAAAAACAATAAATACATGACGGTACAAACCGAAAACATTGCTTACTTTTTCATCAAAAACGAAACTCCGACTATTATGTCCTTCGATAAGTCGGAGTATCAGATAACCCAATCATTGGACGAAGTGCACAAATTGTTATCTCCGAATCAGTTTTTCAGAATTAACAGACAGTACTTAGTCAATTTTACTGCCATAAGGGAAACTGAGCACTATTTTTCACGTAAGCTGATTGTCAAATTAACTGTTCCAACCGAAGAAAAATTATTAGTCGGCAAAGACAAAGCCACTGCCTTTCTGAATTGGCTGGAAAACCGATAAACAAAATCTTATAGAAATAAGAGTAAACTATTAATCGAGTTGGGCTTTTGAAGCAGCATTAATACTACCTGTAGCTTTCTTTTGTATGAACCCTATAATTTCCCAGTTTTTGGTATTGAAGTCTTTCGGCTTTGCAATAACCAGATGACCATCTTTTTTAGAAAGAGCAATGCTATTGGCTTGTCTTACAATTTGGACATGATGCAGCAAACGTCCTCCGTTTTCCCCACGTTTTACTTTTGTGTCAGCTTCTTTCAGCACTGTCGCAATAAACAAATCAGTATTTTTAATTTCTGCATCCGTTTTATATTCAACTTTCAGCGAATCACCTTTCGATTGAGTATGCAATGCTAAAACAGTATTCGGACTCATTTGCAATGCATTAGAAATTTGGTTATAAAGTGTTCTCGTATCGTCTCCCCCAAATTCCGAAGCGCCATTTATAACGAATTGCGGTGTGTACAGGACGTTCTGCCCCATCCAATCTGCATATTGTTGCTGACGGTTCGTAAATTGAGCATCACTGAAACTGTCTTTCCAGTTCAGATGATTCCAATAATCAACATGGAAGGCTAAAAAGTAAATATCTTTTCCGTTTGCTTCTTTTTGGATTTTAGCCATAAGAGCATCCGCTGGAGGACAACTCGAACATCCTTCAGAAGTAAAAAGTTCTACTACCGCGAATCCTTGGTTTTTTGTCGTTTGAAGGTACGGTACTCCAAGCCAGTTTCTGTTGGGAAACAGAAAATAATAGAACACCATAGAAATAACTATCAAGCTGGTTATCAAGGCAATCTTATCTTTCTTTTGCATATCATTAGTTTTTTTAAGTAAATTTTATCCAAAGATAAGAGCGTACTATCAGAACCGAGCAGAGAAAAAGGCCAACCCGCCCGATTAACAGCTGATAAGGACATTTGAAACCTTTAAAAGAATGTTGGACTCCTGTCATTTTCAATACTGATAAAGCCTAATTTCAGTAAAATAAATAATTTTTATATTTTTTTAAAAAAATTTGTCCAATATCGAAAGTCCGGTTGTCATTAGGGTATAACATTTAAATTTAATAAAAATGGAAACAAGAATTAATGTATTCGAAAAAGGACAAAAAGCGTTAAGCACTTTATTTGGTATTACTGGTCATCTAAAAAAATCAGCTCTTGAAAGCTCGCTTCTGGAATTAGTTAATTTCAGGGTATCACAAATTAACAACTGTGCTTATTGTCTGGATATGCATTCTAAAGATGCTCGCGCGGCCGGTGAAACGGAACAACGTCTTTATGGTTTAAGCGCTTGGAAGGAAACTCCTTATTATACAACACGTGAAAGAGCCGCTTTGGCCTGGGCAGAAGCTGTAACAGCATGCCATGTGCCTGACGAAGTTTACAATGAAACAAAAAAAGAATTCTCAGATGAAGAATTGATAGATCTTACCCTTGCTGTTACTACTATTAACACCTGGAACCGTTTCAACCTGTCTTTTCCTAATACTGTCGGTACTTATAGAGTAGGTCAATTCGGATAATATAAGATATGAAGGTTTTTTTGTAAATTGTGGCAGCGTTTGCCATCTGACAAAAATGTTGACCTTAAAAATACCATACGAAAATACGTATCACCTTTAAAAAAATAAAAAATGAATGAGTTCCTATTAATTTTCCGCAGGGATTTTACTACCAAAGAAATTCAGCCCTCACCAGAAGAGCTGCAGCAACAGCTAAGACAGTGGCAGGAATGGTTCGGCAGTCTGGCAGCTCAGGACAAACTAGCCAGGCCTTTACAGCGATGGGACGGTCAAGGCATGATTGTAGATCCAAAAGGCGTTACAAACGGCCCTTATGCCGAGATTAAAGAATCTATTGGCGGCCTTATTATCGTTAAAGCAAAAGATTATGACGAAGCAGCCCACATAGCCAAAGACTGTCCTATCCTTATTCTGGGCGGTAATGTAGAAATCAGAATGGCTATTTAAGATCCGAATTGGTTAATAATTAAAAAATGCCTTTGTATATTTACGAAGGCATTTTACTTTAGTATGGACAGCAACCAACTTATTCCCAAATTATTCAGAACCGAATACCAGAAAATAGTTTCGGTTCTTTGTCATTTATTCGGTATTCAGCATATTGAGATTGCTGAAGATATCGTCAGTGATACCTTTCTTGCCGCTACGGAAACCTGGAGTATCAAAGGAGTCCCGGAAAACCCAACAGCATGGTTGTATACTGTAGCCAAAAACAAGTCCAAAAACTATTTTAAGAGAAGTGCCGTCTTTGAGCAGAAGATTGCTACTGAGCTGAAATACAATGCTTCCAAAAGCGGAGAAGAAATCGAAATTGATTTATCCGATAAAAATATTGCAGACAGCCAGCTTGCGATGCTATTTACCACCTGTAATCCGTGCAATTCAAACGAAGCACAAATTGCATTGGCTCTTAACCTTCTTTGTGGTTTTGGGATAAATGAAATAGCAGAAGCATTTCTTTCCAACAAAGAAGTGATTTATAAAAGGATTAATCGGGCCAAGGAAAAATTAAAAGAAGAAAACATCAAAATAGAACAGCCTACAGCTTCTGAAATAAAAAGCAGACTGGAAACCGTTTTGAAAACCATCTACCTGCTTTTCTCAGAAGGTTACTATTCTACTTCACAAAACACAACCCTTCGCCAGGATCTTTGTGCCGAAGCGATGCGTCTGACGTATCTGTTACTTCAAAATAAAACTACAAATCTGCCTACGGTAAATGCGCTGATGGCACTGATGTGTTTTCATTCTTCCCGGTTTGAAGCCAGAACAAACGAAAACGGCGAGATTATCTTGTATCAGGATCAGGATGAAAGCCTTTGGAATATGGAATTAATCGATCGCGGTATCTATTTTCTCAGTGAGTCTTCCAGCGGAGATACACTTTCAAAATACCATCTCGAAGCCGGCATAGCCTATTGGCATACACAGAAAAAAGACACACCCGAAAAATGGGGACACATATTGGAACTGTACAATAACCTGCTTATTTTAGAGTACTCTCCTATTGCGGCCTTAAACAGAACTTTTGTCTTATCTAAAGTTAAAGGGACGGCAGTTGCCATTGTTGAAGCCGAAAAACTGAATCTGAAAGACAACCATTTTTACCACTCGCTATTAGGAAACCTATATACCGGCTATGACAATACGAAAGCGATACAGCATTTTGAGATCGCATTATCCCTTGCTAAATCCTCTTCAGACAAGGCTATTATTATTAAAAACAGGGATAAAATCAATACTTCTGCTTAAAGTGCTCTTGCGCTGACAAAATGATGGAACAATGCAATGAAAATAAATCCCGCAGGAACTACAACAGCAAAAACCCTTCCGAATTTGGCGAATGCCCTGGAATATTTATTACTGAAACCCACTGATTGCATCGAAGAATAAAATCCATGCCATAAATGAAACCCTAATAACACAAAAGCGGTACAATAGAATCCTGTTCTAAACGGATTTTTGAATTTATGGACGAGCTCTCCGAAATACCTCTCAGAATCCGGCACTTTTACAGCTATAAATTTATAATGCAGTTCCTGAAACCAGAAATCATACCAATGCAATCCGAAGTAAGTCAGGATGACCAATCCGGAAATAATCATATTTCGGGAACTCCAGGTAGAGCTTGCCCCGGGACTGTTATAAGCGTAGGCAACCGGTCTTGCTCTGCTGTTCTGTATTTCCAGAATGAATCCCATAAAAAAATGAAAAAATACTCCAAAAGCCAATATCGGCTGGCCAATATATTGTACCAAAGGATTGTATCCCATAAAATGAGAAATCTCATTAAAGAGCTTTGCACTGATAACCGAAGTCATATTCAGTGATACGTGAAGGCATAAAAAAGTGATTAAGAAAACACCCGATAGCGCCATGGCTGTTTTTCTCAAAATAGACGATGTCATTAGTTGTTTTTTTGTCATAGTTTGCTGAGTTATGGGCATACCCATTTATATACATTAAATATTATTCAATTGCCATTCTTATCTCGATGACAGCACCATAGCGCAGTGCCGGACAGCCTTTTGCAATGGCAACGGCTTCCTTGTAATCTTTGGCCTTTATTAAAAATAAACCTCCGATTGATTTTCTTCTTTCGGTTAACAGTTCATTGGGCTTTTCCTGATTTTGCCTTACAATATGACTTTCCAAATCCCATATTTTAGGCAGATTCACAAACTTATCCTGCACGGTAATGCTGCCAATCCAATCCCGGAACAATTGAGTTGAAGCCTCTATTGCTTCGGACAGAACTGCTGTTGCCAAATCATCATGAATCAGTATTAAAAATTCGTTCATTTTGCTTACTGGCTAATTTTACTTTTCTGAATCAGGCACTTCACCTTCTTTACTGATACTATCATCAATCCCTTCATCTCCTTCGTTTTTATCGTAATGATGCTTGGATGGAGGAGCGATACTTTTGCCTGTAAAAAACCTGTAGATTGCTAAAAATATTTTTTTCATGATTCTCTTTTTTAAAGTTTAAGAACAGATCATAGCTGACTTTGTTTTTTGAACCAATCTTCGTACCGGATGGAACCAATACGCGGATTATCGCCTGGTACCAGCGTTTTATCATTTAGTGCTGCCCCAAAATAGCGAGCATGAACATCCGTAACAACTTCCTGAGTGCTATGGGTTAATCCAAAGAATTTCCGAACCAATTCATCAAGGCGGAATTGTTCCGGTCCGGCAATTTCAATCGTACCATTAATTGGCGTTCCAGTTACAATGGGTACTATTGCTGCAACAACATCGTCAGAAGCAATGGGTTGTATGAGTGCCGGTGACATGTGAATCTTTTCTCCCACTATTCCTGACTGTGCGATCCCAGCTACGAATTCGAAGAACTGTGTAGAATGTACAATAGTGTACGGAATCTTAGCGGCTTTGATTATATTTTCCTGTACTTGCTTGGCACGGAAATAACCGCTTTCCTGAAGCCGTTCGGTCCCAACAACCGACAAAGCAATAAAATGTCCTATACCCGCCGAAGCCGATGCTGTCAGAAGATTATGTCCCGATGTTTGAAAAAAGGCCAAGACAGCATTATCTTCAAAAGAAGGAGCATTAGCCACATCAACTACAACCTGAGTTCCCTTCAGCGCTTCAGCCAATCCTTCTCCCGTAATGGTATTGACACCTGATGAAGGAGAAGCCGCTATTACTTCGTGTCCAAGCTGCCGAAGACTGTTAACTAATTTAGATCCAATAAGGCCAGTGCCTCCAATAACTGTTATTTTCATACTATTAATTTTAAGCTGCGCTCGATTTTAAGTTTTTACTTTCGATTAAAGAATGATGTTGTGTTACGGTTTTGATAAAGGAGGAATGTCTGTTTCTCCTAACATTTCTCTTAAATCCATTTCGGCCATATGACATAGTTGTGAAATGGGTACATCATTGGCATTTCCTTCAAATGGATTTTCTGTACTTTCACCAACTTGCACTAATGATGCATATATCCAGGAAAGAATCACACTGAAAGGGACAACAAGCCAAACCATATTCCCTTTCATTACGCCTTCGATACTTTCGTTGAGTTTGTCAAACTCTTTGAGCATTCCAAAAGGCAGCAAAAAGCAAAACAAACTGACCAAAAGAGTATTGATAATCGCATATTGTCTTGGGTACGGAGAATTTTTTATATGTTCACTCTTTGACTGCTGCACATAAAATTCCTTAACTGTTCGTTGCATTTCCACAAATTGAAGTACTACAATAGCCTGAGCATCGTAAAGTTCTTTTATTGTTTTACTTTGCAATGCCATGATTTGAGTTGACTTGTTTGCTGTTTTAAGAATTTGCTGCAATTCTTCGGCAGGCATGTATTTAGAAAGTTCGGTTTCAAGAGCTACCTCATGTTCTGGTACGGTGTAAAACTTCCGGTATTCTGCATTGTGTCTTTTCTCAGTTGTTTCCCAAACTCTATAGCCTCTCATTTCATAACGCAATGCCGTTAACCAGGCAAAATGACGGTAAATCAATTCTTTGGTTTTTTCCGGATTGTTCAGGAAATCCCTGCTCATAGTGCCCCAGATCCTGCTGCTGCTTAAAATGGCTGTCCAGATTTGATGCGCTTCCCAAGTCCTGTTATAGGTTTGCGTATTTTTAAAACCCACGATAAAGGCTGTAGCCGTTCCCAAAAGAGCTACCACAGTCCAAGGAATACTCAGCCATTTGAACCCTACAACCTGATACAATACAACAGGAATAACTCCTAAAAAAAGTAACTTATAAATACTTTTTCTTGTCCACACCAGAAACTCTGAAAGTTTATATGATTTACCTACATGCATATTTTATTTGTTCGTTATAACTATTTAGATAACAATCGAGATTTCAGAATTGGACAAGACAGTTGCCTTATTTCACACATAAAGTTAACACAAAAAACCGAATAGCTATTCAATCATTTAAAAATCAATTACTTATAACTTCAACCCAATAAAGTTTTTTTCTAATTTATTTTTTAAAAAAGTGAATTCGAAGCCCGAACAATTCCAATTATTACAGTCTTATAAAATCAGATAAATTCTTAAAAAATATTTTTTAACGTATTTCGTAGGTTTTATCTTGCATTTTATCGATTTTATTCGTAACATTGATTAAGTAAATTATAAGAATTTTTTTAACAAAATTGTTTTGACATTATTTATTTAAAAGTTTAAAAAAATAACTATTATGTATTCTTATAGTTAAAATTATTTTTTTATAAAAAACAACCAATCGTATCGTATTGCTTGAGTTTAAACCAAAAAACAATCAAATTATGGGAAAAAAAATACTTCTTGGCTTGTGGCTAACCATTATATTCGCCGCCATATCCGTTTTGTTTTGGGAGAATGAATACAAATACAGCCTGCCTACTCCGATTCCTAAAAATCATCATGATATTGCTATGGGAACGCTGATAGATTTAACAGAAAAGATTTCAGAAAAAAGCAAACCGATCTTCATTCACTTTTTCAACCCAGATTGTCCTTGTTCCCGTTTTAATGTGCCTCACGTAAGCGAATTGATTAAAAAATATGGAGATAGAATCAATTTCAATATTGTAGTTCTCAATAAGGAGAAAAATTTTACAGTAGCAGAAATCCAGCAAAAATTCAATGCGGATATTCCTGTTTTCTTTGATGAGGCTATTGCCGAAAAGTGTGGTGTTTTTTCTACTCCGCAGGCGGTTCTCCTTGATGCTTCACAAAAATTATATTATCGGGGAAACTATAACAAAACCAGGTATTGTACGGATGCCAGCACCAATTTTGCACAAATGGCTATCGACTCTCTGATACACCGGAATAACAATCCTTCGTTTGATGCTTTAGCACTGCGAAGTTATGGGTGCTCATTACCAAAATGCAACAAATAAAACCTAACCTTAATCTAATACTATGAAAACAAAAGCAAGTTTGAATGAACAAGATTACCTTCACAATTTTATGTCAACCATGACACAAAAATCAGACAATATTATCAACTACGTTCTTGCGGCTTATTTCCTCCTTGGAGTAGCTTTAGCCTTCAAATACGATACATGGGAAATTGGAATTGGAGTTGGAGCCCTGAATCTGATCGCTTATTATTCTGCAAAATTCTTTCTCAAGAAATCAAAACTTTACCAATATATTCTCGCCGTGATCCTGGCGGTATTTATGGCTCAATATATTTATCAGATGCATGGTATGTTCGAAATGCACTTTACCGTATTTATTGCCAGTACCATCCTGATTATTTACCAGAACTGGAAACTACAAGTACCGCTTACGCTTTTGGTAGTAGCTCATCACGGAGGATTGGCTTACTTACAAAACTATGTCTATAATGATCCAAACGGTCCTCAAGTCTATTTTTCACAGGTTAATTTTGATTTGGAAACATTCCTTGTCCACGTTGTACTGGCGGCAGTTGTGTTTATTATGAATGGCTATTGGTCTTACTATTTTAAAGAACACAGTGAAGTTCATATTTCTAAAATATCCGATGAATATGAATTGGAAAATATCAAACTGGCTTCTGCAAAATACAGTTCGCTGTCAGCCACAAATGAGTTCAATAATTTTGTTCACAAAACAGCTCAGGATTTAAGGTTTCCAGTCAATTCCGTATTGAATCTTATCGATGTTTCCAAAGAACAAACGGATAATGAAGTCCTCCTTGGCTATTTTGACCTGATTAAGGAAAATACGAAAAAGATTGACGTTCTGGTAAATGATATTCACGGTAAATCAGTCGACAGGGTTTCATAATTATTCGGAAAGAAAATCTTCCGGTGCTTTTTGAAAATACAATGGCATCAGAAACGGTTTTTGTTACCATTATTAAAAAGCTACAAATTAATTTTAAAATAACTATTTTATGGAAATACGAACTACACGCCCAAACCCTTCTGACAGGGAAGTTGATTGGAATAAAAACAAAGTACTGCTAAGTAAAACAGACACAAAAGGAACGATTTTATATGCTAATGAAGATTTTATTGACGTGTCGGGTTATGACGAGTTTGAGCTAATTGGGCAACCACACAATATCATACGGCACCCTGATATGCCAAAAGTAATTTTTAAGTTTTTATGGGATAGTATTAAAGCTAATAAAAACATCCATGCTATCATCAAAAACATGTCTAAAACAGGCAGATACTATTGGGTCATTACCGATTTTAAAATCATTGCCGATACTGATGGTGAAATTGCCGGATACTTCGGAACAAGAAAATCAGTGTCTGAAGAAATTGTTGTGAAGTTTATCGAGCCTATTTATAAGAAACTGCTGCATATAGAAGAAGTGAGTGGTATGTCTGCTGCTGAAGAATATCTTATCGGTTTTCTGGAAGAACGCAACAAGACTTATATGGAGTATATAGACCATTTGGTAGCCACTGGAAAAGACGATAAGGAAAAAATAAAAAAAGGATTCCTTAACGGCATTTTTGAGAAAAAGAATGGAGTTAAGAAATAGATTGAAGAAAATAAATAATAGAAAAAGACGCTTTGAGGCGTCTTTTTCTATTATTACAACTTGATAATCTTGTTATCTGATTAAAATATAATTACATTTAACTACATTGCATGCTATTATTTACCTTAGTTTAATAGTAATCCCAAAAATTACTGCATGAGAAAAATTATTTTACTGGTATTTTTATATTCCGTTCCCTTCACTTGTTTCGCTCAGGAAATCAAAGACAGAGATAGTATTGCTGTAGATACACTGCAAAACATTAAATTTAACTACAAACAGGTAGTAATTCCTGCCGTGCTCATTGGTTATGGTTTTTGGGGTATGGAAAGCGGGCAAATCAAAAATTTCAACCATCAGATCCGAGATAAAATAACCGATATAGACCAGAAGACAACTATTGATGATTTTTCTAGATGGGCTCCGGCAGCCTCCGTCTATGCCCTGAATGCCTTTGGAGTGGAAGGAAAAAACAACCTCAAAGACCGCTCTGTCATCTTTGTTACTTCTTATGTTATTATGGGTGGTACTGTGTTTGGGTTGAAATCGGTTACTCACATGGAACGGCCTGACGGAACTTCAAACAATTCTTTTCCCTCAGGACATACTGCAGCTGCTTTTGCCGGTGCCGAGTTTCTATATCAGGAATACAAAGACAAATCGATATGGTATGGCATTGCCGGCTATGCGGTAGCCACCGGAACGGGCTTATTTCGGATGTACAATAACAGACATTGGCTGACAGACGTTGCTGCCGGTGCCGGAATAGGTATTATGAGTACTAAAATAGCCTATTGGATTTATCCTTACGTAAACCGTACTTTATTTGGTGGAAAAGAGTCAAAATCAACCTCATTTATAGCTCCTTCTTATAATGGAAAACAGCTAAGCCTTTGTTTTGTAAAAATTTTTTAAGAATAACACACCGTTAAGCCGTGGATTTTATTTTCATTTTCATTATTTTAACTAAAAATATAAGAATTTTATGATTTTTAGTATATTCGCACCACCAAATATTTTCACAATTTCCTAAAATGAAAACAAATTGCCTATTCCTGCTTTTGAGTGTATTTTTTATCTCTTGTTCTTCAGACAGTTCGGGAGATGATTCTTCCGACCTTCCCGCTACGCTTTATTATCCGTCGAATACAGGAAATTTTTGGACCTATGATATCGAAGGAACTCCTTCCGGCAGGGATTCTCTTTATATTTCAAATGATACGGTAATCAATGCTCTTATTTATAAGAAATTCAAAACCAAAAACCAGCCACTAGGATTTTATTCCAATTCGCTTTCCAAAAACGGAGTACGAAAGTCCGGAGACCAATTATTAGTTTCAGGAAAACTGGGTCTGAACTTTACCGATCAGTTTCCGTTAAACATTACCCTCTCTGATTTTATTGCTTTTAAAGAAAGTGCCGCACCAAATGAAATTCTGGGTACAACTACCGGTTCTTTTCAGCAAACTGTCCAGGGATATCCTTTAACCTTTGACTATTCCCTGACCTCAAAAGCAATTGGTACACTTGCCAGCTTTACTTCTCCAAATACGGATGTATATCCGGATGTGAAATCAATAAGCGTTACTTTAAACTTAAAAATAACTACAATTTATCAAGCTCCTGGCCTTCCAATCTCAATACCAGTGACCATTTTACCTGCTCAGGATGTAATTATTTCAACTCAATACTATGCCAAAAATATTGGAGTAGTTCACACCAACACGGATATCCATTATCAATTGGCTTCGCTGCCTTCACAAATACAGCTGCCGATTCCAAGTTCCGGAAGCCAAAATCAGCAGGAGTTTTTAGATACTTATCATATCAATTAATTTTTTTTACAGGTAAAAGCCTGTTTTCCGTAACCATATGTTTCGTGTTTATCCTAAAATATAGGCGATGCAATTCTCAACATTGTCCTATTATTTTCATACACTGTAAGAACTTTATTACTATTTTTGAAATATAGAATAATAACACTCTTACAAATCCCAAATATGAACAAGAGAATCTTCCTGCTATTATGCTTTTTTTGCTTTTTGATAGGCAATGCACAAAAATTGTATTTTCCTAAAACCAATTATACAGACAGTATTACTATAGCAAAAAATTTGCCTGTCCTGGCTGATAAAATCATCACTGCCTATAAAGAAAAAGACCGGTCCGTTTATCTGGACAACATATTTAGAATCCAGTTTGCAGCCCAAAAGTATAATGACATGCAGGCTACACTGAACGCTTTCGGACGGGAAATTTTGGGTGACAGTACCAAAAATAAATACCTTGGTTTCGGATATAAAGTACACGCCAATACTATAGCCCGAAAGCCGAAAACCAAATCGGAATTTGAATCAACGTTCAATACGGTATTCCACAGCTTATACAAGCAATTGCCTAAAGAGGACCAACCTGCTGCAGACAGCTTTTATACTGGCTCACTGGCAGATATCAAAGCTGGGTTCGAACTTCAGGTCAAAACTGCCCAAGCCAGTGACAGTATCGCTATTGAAGATGCTATTACCTTATGCAGAAGTTATGCTTTTTATACTTTTTCTTCTGCTACTCTTTCTTTGGGCAAAAAAATATTGGATGCCTATGAAAAGGAGAAATACATCATTGACAACAATATTATCATCACACTTCCTAACGGTAGTACTATAGCTGGTACCATGGTACGAAACAGGACAATAACCGAACCGCAGCCTGTTGTGATGATGTACAATATTTATGCAAGTATCGAACTGCGATTATGCAAAGAAATAGCCAACAGAGGTTATGTAGGTTTTATTGCCAATACCCGAGGAAAGCGGCTGAGTAATGATCCTATTGAACCTTACGAACACGATGGCGACGATGCCTATCATATCATCGATTGGGTAAGCAAACAAACTTGGTGCAATGGCAAAATAGGAATGTACGGCGGTAGTTATTTAGGCTTTAGCCAATGGAGTACTGTCAAAAAAGTACATCCGGCCCTAAAAACCATTGTTCCTCAGGTGTCTGTGGGCGCAGGTATCGATTTTCCAATGCAAAACGGCGTTTTTATGAGTTATGCTCTGCGATGGATTCATTTTGTAGCCAACAATAAATTAATCGATAGAGATGCCTTTGGAAATAGCAGCAAGTGGGATGCTATTTTTACGGAATATTTCAAAAAAGGCAGTGCTTTTCGCTCGCTAGACCGTATTGAAGGTAAACCTTCAGTATTGTTTCAGCGATGGCTGGATCATCCGGATTATGATGCCTATTGGCAAAATATGACTCCGCAAAAGGAAGCGTTCGGACAAATCAATATACCGATACTTACCACAACAGGATATTATGACGACGACCAGTTAGGCGCGATGTATTATTACAAACAATATCAGAAATGGAATAAAAGTGATAATTACTACCTGCTTATCGGTCCATACGACCATGGAGGGGCACAAGGACACCCAAGCAGCCAATTGGGAGGCCATACGATTGATGAAAAGGCAAACATTTCTATTACCGATGTCGTTTTCGAATGGTTTGATCATATTTTAAAAGAAGCGAAACGTCCTGAAATACTGAAAGACAAAGTAAACTTTCAGGTTATGGGAACAAACGAATGGAAACATGTACCTGCTCTGGATCAAATGCACAACCAGCAATTGACTTTCTATTTGGGCACGGAAAACCAAAAACCTGCTTTACTCCAAATAGCACCCAAAAAGACAGGCAGCATTGCACAAACCGTCGATTTTAAAGACCGCAGCGAAATCAATATCTATTCAGACAGTAACTTATGTGGTTTTACTGCCATAAACCATGAGAGTTTAAACCCTGAAAAACAAATGCTGGTTTTTGAAAGCAAACCAATAACAGCTCCCCTTACCATTAGCGGTTCATTGTCGGCTTCACTCAAGGTAAGCAGCAATAAAAAAGATCTGGATATTGTGATTCAATTGTATGAAAAAACTCCGGACGGGCATTATTTTGCTTTAACCAATAACCTGCAAAGAGCAAGTTATACCAAAGACCGATCCAAAAGACAATTACTGAAACCCAACAAAACAGAAACTATTACATTGCATAATACTTTTATTATTTCCAAACAATTGCAGAAAGGAAGTTCAATAGTCATTGTGCTTGGAGTCAATAAAAACCCGAATTGGGAAGTCAATTACGGTACCGGGAAAGCGGTAAGCGAAGAAACAATGAAAGATGCAGCCATACCATTAGAAATCAAATGGCATAATGACAGCAGTATTAGCATTCCTATTTTAAAGGATGCCATACAGGGGACCAACTAAATCCCAGTTTCCGTTGCCTGAAGTTCTCGAGGGCAACGGGAATTACTCAATAGTACAATGTAAATCCTAACGTTTTAGACAGCGCATATTGTTTCTGGTACAATTCCTCTACGATATCAACCACATCATCATGCTCTTGGCACAAATCAAAAAAGACACAATCCAGCACCGTACTCAAAATAGGAACGGACTGACTGTAACCTGAAACTGCCCTCGCTCCTGTTACATCTATAAAATACTGCGCGGCATCTTCGCTCAATTCTAAGTTCATGGTATTGGCAAAATGCAATATTTTTCCTTTTAGCTTTCCTTCAAAAACTTCGGCAATTTCTTCAAGGCTGTAGTAATAATGGTTTAAAATAATACTATTTTCTTTACCTCCAAAGACTAGGTAAATGATACTATAATCACTGAAATTATTATCTCCGTACAACAACGCACTCAAACTTTCTTCCAGTCCTTCGATAGTGTCACAGGTTTTATAAATACTTGTAATTCTTTGTTGCAGGGCCAAGGATTCTAAGGCTGGTAAAATGGGGCTATGATGGCTTGCATCAATATCTGCAACACCTTCCAGGCAAAAAAGTTTCAAATTTTCAATATCGTAGGGCATCTCGATAATTTTTAAGTCGTCATTTTTTTAGAAAGCCCTAATGTGGAAAAGCTTTCCAATGTACAAAACTACTAAAATCAATGTAATGCTATTGTTAATATCTGTAAAATCACTATCTGGGCCAGTTTGTGCGTTACCATAAAAAGACACTAACAATAATGCAAATAGTAGTTTTTTCTTCATCAACTTTGGTTTAAGTTGAGAATGTATCTTTTTTTGATGGATTGAATTTTGCTTTAGAGATATTTAACTATTTCATTATGAGTGCAACACAGTAGGGTTGTCATTGCAAACGCAACGTAGAGAAGCAACCTTACTGCAGCGATAATCCATCCCCAATTCCCCCACCACAAAAAAACAAAAACCCCATACTCAACAGCACAGGGTTTCAAAAAAATCAAAAAGCAGAAAACAAACAACCTACACCACCTCTAAGATATTTAACACGTTATATTCCTCATTCTTCAAAGAATACTGTACCCCGTTCACTTGCTGATAGAACGAAATCAGCAGCAGGAAAAACTGCTGTCCGCTTCCGGCAGGTATATTCGCCGGCGTCAGCGTAACGCTTGTTAGAGTCAGGTTCAGCGGTTTGTTCACTATAGGGCTGTACGCAATCTCTGAATCTTTGGTGTCAAAATCCAATACCAGTATGGCACTCTGAAAGCTCACATGCGTCGCACCCTCTAGAAAATGCACCTGTTCTGATGGAATAAAATTCGTCAGACTGACAACCCCAGTATTCATATTCAATGAGTAAGGAGCAAAAAGTACGCCGTTCAGATGCGCATTGGCATTAAAATCAAAACCGCGCAATACCTGTTTTCCTTCTGCTGTCTCAAGACCAACACTCACTCTCCCCGACCCTCTCAGCGAAACCGCATCCGTATTTTTAACCTGTAGCATCACACCCATCAGCCTGCTGGTAAGCTTACTGTCCTTCGCTTTAAGCACCATACTTCCCAATGCATTTCGCAACGCTTTCCCACTGGTACCGCTGTGCCCAAACTCTAAATTATTTTCCCTCGTACGTACAAAATTGGGTTCGCTGCCAATTCGCTCTTTAGAGATGTCCCCTTTTTTACGCACATAACTTACCCCGTCTATTTTGTAGAACGTCAAACCTTCTACTGTTCCTTCGATCTTAATGATCCAGCTAACTTTTGCCATCTTTTTATATTTTAATAGATTAATAATACAAAAGCAGCAACAAAGGCCAAGCCAGAATTTCGTGTCATTTCCGAAATCGTCACAAGGGTACCTCGTCACTTCAATGAGTAGTACTGTTTAATTGTTGTACCTATTGAAAGTTCCGAAGCGAACAGTCGTATCCGAACTAATTTCTTTATTTTTGGGAGCGTATTCCAACTACCATAACAAAAACCATTACTTGTTGCAATGAAATCACTTTATTCCATCGCCATACAGCCTTCTGAAGAAATTATTGCTTCGGTTAAATTGATGAAAGAACAATTGGCAGCAAAAATAGGATGGTTCAACAGCAAGAACTCCCTCGCCCACATCACACTCAATGAGTTTGAGGCTTCGGATGCTGATCTGTTAAGAATTAAAAAACAGCTGACCCAACTATGTGACAGCCTGCACCCTACTCAGGTTTCTTTTACTTCTTATGGCAATTATCCTAACAATGGCGCCTTCTTTCTCGCGCCGGATGAAGAATCTAAAAAGGATCTGAAAGTCATTATGAAGCACATTAATGACGGTTTAAAAGCACCATCCAAGTTCAAAAGCAGTGACCCGCACATGTCTATAGCAAGGCGGTTATCTCCGGAGAAGCTGGCTGTAGCCGATGGGTTCTTCCCTCCTGCTGACTTTTCATTTTTATGCGATAGTGTGGTACTGCGGGAATTCAACCCGGAAAGAAAACAGTTTGAAGTAACGGAGGCTTTTACATTCAATGGCAATACCTCATCGGTATTTGTACAGGGAAGTCTATTCTAATCAATACCATTCCCCGTCCACATAGTACCAATTCTCACCTTCTTTCTTAAATGCAGATTTCTCATGATGGACCATTGGTGCCAGCTTACTATTTAAATAATAGGCTTTAAACTCCACAATGGTTGCTGAGGCTGTAACGATTTCGAGTTTTACCCAATGGTTTTCGGAAGCAAAAGCAAGTGTTTCCTTCTTGTCATGGTCTTTTCTAACCGAAGCATGCGTCGTTGCTATAAGATAATCGGCATCCTGAACACAATACGCTGAGTAACGGGAACGCATTAATGCTTCTGCTGTAGGGGCTTTTTCCTTCCCTGAAATCAAGGGCTGGCAACAATCTTCAAATGGTTTTTGGGAACCGCAATGGCATTTTTCCAAGGTGTTATTCTTTTCTTGTGTCATGAGACAAAAATAGATAATCTTATAGTGCTTACCACATCTCTCTTCACAAATAACACAATATAAAAGTAACCTTTTTATAATATCAGACCCTTTTCTGCACCTTCTTTTTTGGCCAAAAAGCAACAACAATCTACTGGTTTTATGACAATTACAGCAATTATTAGGATACAATGCAAAAACAATCTATTAGTAATGTGTTCTTAACGCTCATTTTATGTTACAGTCATAGGTTTGCCGGCTTAAACAACATCTTTAACTTATGAAAAAACTATTCTTTTTGTTTTTAATTTGCACCCTGATGCCCTCAGCTTATGCTCAGAAGAAAGGGATTATATCAGGAAAGATTACCGATGTGGAAGGGAAGATTTCATTACCCGGAGCCATTGTCCGTTTGCTGAATTCCAACAACCGCTACACTGTATCGGATTATACCGGGGATTATCAGTTCCTGAACGTACCGGCCGGAACCTATCAAATGGAAGTACAATACATTGGTTACCAATCAAAAACACAGGAAATCACTATATCGGAAGGCAAAAATACTATTGCTAACATTGCTTTAACTACACAAACCGAAGACCTCAAAGAAGTGGTTGTTACCGGTGCTTCTTTAAAAGGACAGGCAAGAGCAATCAACCAGCAAAAGAACAACCGAAATATTACTAATGTTATTTCTTCAGATCAGGTAGGCCGCTTCCCCGATGCCAATATAGGAGATGCTTTAAAAAGGGTTCCTGGAATTACCATGCAAAACGATCAGGGCGAAGCACGTAATATCATTATCCGTGGTTTGGCTCCTTCTTTAAACTCCGTTACTTTAAATGGAGATCGTATTCCTTCTGCCGAAGGTGACAATCGAAATGTGCAAATGGACCTTATTCCTTCTGATATGATTGCGACCATTCAGGTAAACAAAACCCTGACTCCGGATATGGATGCGGATGCTATTGGTGGTTCGGTGAATTTGGTTACTCGTGCTACTCCGAATACCGAAAGGATTTCAGCTACTTTGGCTGGTGGTTACGGCCCTATCCGAGAAAAAGGAAACTATACAGGTGGTCTTGTCTATGGAAACCGCTACCTGAAAAGCAACTTCGGAATGGTATTGAGCGGTTCTTACAATGTTAACAATTATGGCTCCGATAATATTGAAGCTTCTTGGGTAAAGGACGACTTTACTAACGTGTATGTAGAAGATGCTGAAATCAGAAGATACGATATCCAACGAATCCGTCGCAGTTTCTCTGCTGCTTTGGATTATAAATTCAATGACAACAATATCCTTTTTGCCAATGCTATTTACAATTGGAGAGACGATAGAGAGAATCGTTTTGGTGCTGTTTACGATGGTATGGAACCTGAATACACAGGAGAAATAATCACTGGTTTTACAGGAAGTGTGGTACGCCAGAACAAAGGTGGTATCGGCAATAACCGAAACAAAGACAGCCGCCTTGAGGAACAGCGTGTGCAGAATTATGCTTTGCGTGGCGAGCATTTATTAAGTGCGAAACTGGACTTAGACTGGTCTGTAAACTATGCTACTGCGAAAGAATATGCGCCCAACGAGCGTTATATCGAATTTGAACAGGAAGACGTTATCTTCTCTCAGGACCTCAGCAATCCCCGTAAACCTTTTATTGTACCTGCCGGTGAAGATGCTTCAGAATCGGAATTGGCTTCTTTAACTGAAAATACAGATAATACACATGAAAGCGAACTGGGTGCCAAAATCAATATCCGTTTTCCTTTTTCTGCTGTTAATGGTGAGAAAGGACGCTTGAGAACCGGCCTTCGCATGCGTATTAAAGACAAATCCAGAGAGAATATTTTCTATTCTTATGAGTCACTAAATGACCTTACTCTTGCTGATGTGCCTACTTCTTATTATGGAGGTAACGGCTTTAACCCCGGAAGTCAATATGTACCTGGCTTGTTTGCTTCTGCTTCTTATGTTGGAAGTTTAGACCTTAACAACCCTGCTCTATTTGAAGGTGAACTGGATCCGTCAGAGTACTTAGCGGTTAACTATAAAGCCAAAGAGAATATATATGCAGGTTACCTGCGCTGGGATCAGGATTTCAACAGCAAGCTTTCCATGATAGTGGGTGCTCGTGTAGAGCACACTGCTATTGAGTACACAGGAAACAGGGTTTTAGATGAAGAAGAACTGGAAGGAACGATCAATACTTCCAATTCTTATACTAACATTTTACCTAGCCTTTCATTCAAATACGATGCAAATAAAGATTTAGTATTTCGTGCCGCATTGACTACTGCATTGGCTCGTCCGGACTACTATGCACTGGCTCCGTATATCAATAACATCGCCGAAGATGCCGAAATAGAAGCAGGAAATCCGGAATTGAAAGCTACTTACTCTTACAATTTTGATCTGATGGGAGAGAATTACTTTAAATCGGTAGGTTTGTTCTCTGCTGGTTTCTTCTACAAAGAATTAGACGATTTTATTTATACATATAGTAACAATCAATACACTACTGCTGACTTCGCACAGGACTTCCCTACGCAAGCCAACCCTATTCCAACTGGAGAGAACTGGAGTTTTATCCAATCCAGAAACGGAGATAAAGTAAATGTATATGGTTTTGAGGTAGCTTTTCAAAGGCAATTGGACTTTCTTCCTACAGCATTTTTAAAAGGTTTTGGCGTATATGCCAACTATACTTACACGCAATCCAAAGCGAAAGGAATTGCTGACGAAGACGGTAACGAAAGAAAAGATGTAGTATTACCCGGAACAGCTCCTCATATGCTAAATGGCTCTCTTTCTTGGGAAAATAGTAAATTCTCGGCCAGAGCATCGGCTAATTTCACATCTGACTATCTGGACGAATTAGGTTCTGATGATTTTAATGATAGTTATTACGATAAACAATTCTTTCTGGATATGAATGCTTCGTATAAAATTACCAAAAATATCAGGATATTTGCTGAAGCCAACAATATCACTAACCAGCCTTTGCGTTATTATCAAGGGATTACTTCCCGTACAAAACAGCTGGAGTATTATCAGGCAAGGTATAATCTTGGTCTTAAATTAGACTTCTAATCATCACAACAATGCAAAAAAACATACATACAATGCAAAAGACATTACTGCTCTTCCTTGGTTTTCTACTATTTTCATGCAAAGGAAGACAACTGGCTCCCGTACGTCAGGATGCTATTAAACCGACAGTTACTACACAGCCCACACCACACGATACGGATGATCCTGCTATCTGGATCCATCCCTCAGATGCTTCAAAAAGTCTGATTATTGGTACCGATAAAGATTCCGATGGCGGATTATATGCTTACGATACAAACGGTAAAATCGTTGGTCGTTCTGAAAAGCTGCTAAGACCCAATAATGTCGATATCGCTTATGGGCTGCTTATTAATGGTTCCAAAATGGATATAGCTGTTACAACCGAACGGGAAACCAATAAAATAAGGGTTTTTTCTTTGCCTGATTTAAAGCCTATAGATAATGGCGGTATTGCTGTTTTTGAAGGGGAAACAGAACGCGATCCAATGGGGATTGCTTTGTACACCCGTCCCTCTGATCATGCTGTTTTTGCCATCGTTGGAAGAAAAACAGGAACTTCAGGTGCTTATTTATGGCAGTACAAACTTTCTGATTCAGGTAAAGGTTTTGTGAACGCTACCGTAGTGCGTAAGTTCGGCAGTTTTAGCGGTAAAAAAGAAATTGAAGCTATTGCAGTAGATAACGAATTAGGCTTTGTTTACTATTGTGACGAACAAATGGGTATAAAAAAATATTGGGCAGATCCTGAAGCAAACAACAATACGGAAATCGCTTTCTTTGGTCAAACAGATTTTAAAGAAGACCACGAAGGAATTGCTATTTACAAAAAAACAGCAACAACTGGTTATATCTTAGTCTCTAACCAACAGGCAAATACTTTTATGGTATATCCAAGAGAAGGACATAACGGCAACCCGAACGAATACCCTCTATTGGCAGAAATCCCAACATCGACCATTGAGTGTGATGGTGCCGATGTAACAAATATTTCACTAGGAAACCGTTTCCCTAATGGTATGTTTGTAGCCATGAGCAACGGTATGACTTTTCAGATGTACGACTGGAATCAAATTCAGGCTTTAATTGATGCTAATCTGAGAAAATAAGCGCCATAGAATATGTAATAAAATAAAAAGCCGGTCAGTAATAGACTGGCTTTTCAGATAAAAATACTATCTCCAACCTCCTCCAAGGTCTCTGTACACACATACATGAGCATTGAGTTGTTCCTTTTTAGTTTCGATCAGTTCTAATTTTGATTCCAATGCATAAGGATTTCAGGATTTAAGCGTTAAAAAAGCAAAATTTATCCTTTCAACAGATTAACACTTACAGTGGCATAATCAGTATTAGGAAACTTTTTAAAATACGAGTAATCTGGTTTTAAACCTGCTTCAGCTGCTATTTTATTCAGCACATCAATTTCTACGATATACTGGTCTGAGAAACCATGTGTAGCATCATAAGCCGTAGCAGCCGTTTTCCCTAAATGAACTGCAGTAAGCTCTGGTGCAATCGTATGCAATTCAATAATAAGCAAACCGAATTTATGCACAAAAGGAGCCCATTTATTGAAATGCTCCAACAAATTATCCTCTACATCGCTATTTGCTATCCGTTTCCCTCTGTGTGCAAAAGCCCCTGTTGAGGTACTGATTCTGTTTGCCGTTTTTACTTCTGGTTCAGACCAAATACGGTTGTGATCCAGAAAAGTTCTTACATTCAACAAGTCTTTTAAATCAATATTATAATTTTCCTGCAGGTCTTGAGCCAGTAAATCAGGTCTGCCAATATCTCCCCAGATTACTTTCGCCCAAATATCGGATTTGATTAAATTGGCTCTGGTTACTTTAAGTGCTGCCTGATTATAATCGGCTCCCACTAAAAATAAAGGATATTCATCGAACATCTTGCCCCGCAGTGTTTGTCGTTCTATAACTTCAAAAATATGCTGTAAGAAAGCACCGTTTCCACAACCCATGTCTAGAATACCTTTCGGTTGTTCTTGTATGGGTTTATTGAACAGTTCGATGATAATTTCATCAATTACTTTAAAATAAGTGGTATGTGCTCCTCCACTTCCCCATACGTTCATTTCCCTGTTAACATGAAGTTCTTCATCATTTACTCCAATATTTCGTAACAGCGAAGCATTTCCGAATAACATTTCATCCAAATGCTTGAACATAGGCAAATAAGAAACCGTTACACCATAAGCTGTAGCCCTTTTGGCGAAAAACAGCCCGGTTTCTGTAAATTGATAATTGCCGTTTTTTTCGGTAAACCAGTTAAGATGTGTGAAAAAATCAAGTATGATTTTAAATACTTCGGGTTCTTTATGAAATTCTTCAGGACGAAAAGACGTTTCCATAAAATACTTATGAAACATTCCTGTCATTCCCAAACTTACAATAATCGGCCCGACTAAATAGCCTTCAATATGCATCAGGACTTGCTCTTGCAGTGCTTTTTCTTCCGCATCATCCGAGGCAACGATTCCAAAGCGACTCTTATATTTCTTAAAAACGGCTTCCAGCTGATTCAGTGATTTTGTCGCAATATGTACCGAAGTAAATAAATCAGTCTGTTCTAAAAGTGCAACCACATCTTTATAAAATGGAAAAAGAGAAAAAGCATAAGCACTCTTAGCATTGATACTGATACTAATTTCATCTGTCTCATTGCTTAACTTATAATCAATAAATCCTTGTGAAGCGAGTGCTCGTAAAGCTACGTTGAGGTAACCTTCATTGACTTTGTGCTTTTCAACCAACGTTGTTAAACTGATTTTATCTGCAGTTAATAAAGTATTCAAAACTCCGTTTTTATGCAGTGCATAAGCTACAGGAGCAGTTACAAGTCCGTCTAAATGGGAAAATATAGTATTACGGTGTTCGTTTTTTTCTATCATAAGAAGTGGCTGTTTCCTCAAATTTAACAAAATAATTCAAATGACAGACGCAATGTCAAAATACAATTTTTTAATCTTTAAAAATAATTCAGCTACTGCAATTGTTATCTAAATTTTAAGAACCAAAATAAAATATATATCCTACTTTTGTGTTATCAAAAAGAAACAATAACAATGCATATAGAACAAATTTATACCGGATGTCTTGCACAGGGTGCCTACTATATCACTTCTGATGGAGAAGCAGCAATTATTGACCCGTTGCGTGAAATCCAGCCTTATTTGGAGCGATTGGAAAGAGATCATGTAAAACTGAAATATATTTTTGAGACTCATTTCCATGCTGATTTCGTTTCAGGACATTTGGATTTGAGCAAAAAAACAAATGCTCCTATCGTATATGGTCCAACTGCAAATCCTGCATTCGAAACCATTATTGCAACTGACAATCAAGTTTTTGAAATCGGTAAAATAAAAATACAAGTCCTACACACTCCCGGCCATACATTAGAAAGTTCTACTTATCTTCTGATTGACGAAAATGGAAAAGACCATGCTATTTTCTCAGGTGACACCTTGTTTATTGGTGATGTAGGAAGACCTGACTTAGCTCAAAAATCGGCTACAATGACTCAGGAGCAATTAGCCGCTATTTTATTTCATTCGTTGCGAACAAAGATCATGACCTTGTCTGACGATGTAATTGTATATCCTGCACATGGTGCTGGCAGTGCTTGCGGTAAAAATATGAGTAAAGAAACCGTTTCGACTATTGGTGAACAAAAACAAAAAAACTACGCTCTTCGTGCTGATATGACCGAAGCGGAATTTATAACCGAAGTTCTTGACGGATTAGCGCCACCTCCTGCTTATTTTGGAATGAACGTTGCTATGAATAAATCCGGTTATCAAAGTTTCGAAAAAATACTTAACAATGGAATGCGGTCTTTATCTGTAACCGAATTTGAAGTAGCTGCTGAAGAAACCGGCGCTTTGATTCTGGATACCCGTACAAGTGGCGATTTCTGCAAAGGATACATTCCACAATCCATCAATATTGGCATTGCCGGGGATTTTGCTCCTTGGGTTGGTGCCTTAATTGCTAATGTAGCTACTCCTCTATTACTGGTTACAGAAAAAGGGAAAGAAGAAGAAAGCATTACGCGTTTAAGCCGTGTTGGTTTTGATAATGTCATCGGGCATTTAGACGGCGGTTTTGAAACCTGGAAAAATTCAGGCAAAGAAATCGATACAGTAAAACGTATTACTGCCGAAGAATTTGCCAGCGAAGTGGTTATTCCTGAGCATACTGTTATCGATATCCGAAAAGAAAGCGAATATTCTGCTGAACATGTGGAAGAAGCCTATAACAAACCTCTGGCAGTTATTAATGACTGGATAAAAGATATTAATCCGCAGGAGCATTTTTACATTCACTGCGCTGGCGGATATCGTAGTATGATAGCGGCGTCAATACTTCAGGCAAGAGGCTACAGAAACTTCACTGAAGTAGAAGGTGGTTTTAATGCCATTGCAAAAACCGGCATTTCCAGAACCGATTTTGTGTGTCAAAGCAAAATGATGAAATAACCAATTGTACAACGAAGATTATTTATCAGGATTTTCTTCGTTGTATTTTTTTATAATGGCTTTTAGTTGAGCCGCCCGATCTAACTTCGCTTTTTTAGCTTTGTTTTGCGCCTTGTGCAGTTTGTCATTGTGCTTTTTGATATTTTTCTCATTGTTTCTGCTCATTGTATGTTTCGTTTTATTTCTTCCAAAGTCTTTCTGCTATAAATTAGCTCATTGACTATTATTTTCCTCAACTGATTTATGTCCTCGCTTTCAAAATAATTGACCCAATTGGTCAAAGTTAAAATATTTCTGGCTTGTTTGAGCCTTTTTCTGGTTTCCGAAGTATCAAACAAAATAGCTTTCTTGTCGTATTCAGGATTGTTTTTGTGTTGGTATTGGATTGTATTATTTACAAAATCTGCTTCTAAATAGTATAATTTTTCGATGTCATTATCAGGGTAAAATTCAGTCCAATTCGCATAACCCAGCTTCACTTTAGATCCTGAATCCATTTCCGAAACCAAGCGCCATTTACTGTTAGCTAACCTTCCCCAATGATTTGCTAACCGATACATTCCCAATTCTGTATAAAAATAATGACTGTTGGAATCGCTTGTAAAATCAGGCTTTTTATTTTCAATTTCACTTAAATCAACTTCCCTAAAAACGCAGAATGTATTTTTAAACGATTTTGGATGTGGTTTAAACGCTTTTGACATATCTTGTGGTTTGTAAAATTATTCTTTATAATTAACAACAAAATAACACATTTTGTGTCCATTTAAGAATAAAAGAATAAATAAAAAATCTATTTTTGTATCCAAATAATTTAAAAAGATGAAAAAAATACTTGTAATTGCATTTTCCGGACTATTATTATCATGTGGCGGGAATGGATATGAAATTTCCGGAGAAATTAATGGTTTAAGTGATGGAACACGTGTTTACCTTGAAAAACAAGATCCTGAAAAAGGAGTTGTTCCTGTTGATACAGTAAAAGTTGAAAAAGGTAAATTTACTTTTGAAGGCAAAGCAGATGAACCTGAAATTCACAGTATCCGTTTTGATGGTACTCAAGGTGGATTTATTGTTGTTGTTGAAAAAGGAGACATCAAAGCTGTTATCAATAAAGACAGTGTTTCAAGCCCAAAACTTAGCGGAACTTATAACAATGAAGAGTTAAATAAATACAACGCTGAAATGTCTAAAATTCAAAAAAGAATGATGGCATTTCAACAACAAAACGGACCGGTAATGCAACAAGCCCAACAAAAAATGGACACTGTTGTAATGAATAAATTAAGCAAAGAATACGCTAAATTCCAAGAAGATTTTGTGAATTACAACTATAAATATGTTGAAACAAGTCCAAAATCTTTCTTATCTGTTTTATTAATTGAAGGTATGTTTAATGAAATGCAGCCTAAATTAGATAAAATAAAAAAATACTACGACGCTCTTGATTCTGAAGTAAAAAATACGAAACCGGGAAAACGTATCCAAACTAAACTTGATGATTCAAAATCAGTTGAAGTTGGTAAACCGGCTCCGGATTTTTCTGCTAAAACTCCAGAAGGAAAAACAGTATCATTAAAAGAATCTTTAGGAAAAGTTACTGTTATCGATTTTTGGGCTTCATGGTGTGCTCCTTGTCGTCAGGAAAACCCAAATGTAGTTGCCTTATATAACGAATTCCATGCAAAAGGCCTTAACATCATCGGCGTTTCTCTAGACAGAGAAGGTGAAGCTGACAAATGGAAAGAAGCTATTGCTAAAGATAAATTGACATGGACACAGGTTTCAAACTTGAAATTCTGGGAAGATCCAATTGCTGTTAAATATGGTATCAAAAGTATTCCTGCCACATTCTTACTTGATGCAAGCGGAAAAATTATTGCTAAAGACCTTCACGGCGCTGAGCTAAAAGCTAAAATTGCCGAATTATTAGCTAAATAATTTTCCATATCATACATAAATAAAAAATCTCCTTTAACAGGAGATTTTTTATTTTGTTTACAACCAAACAGTTACAAAAAACCTTAAAATATTCTTTATTTTTTGTTTGCAAAGCCAAAAAACAATTTTATATTTGCAACCGCTTAGGGGGAGATACTCAAGCGGCCAACGAGGGCAGACTGTAAATCTGCTGTGTGAACTTCGCAGGTTCGAATCCTGCTCTCCCCACGATTGTAAAACCAATCAATCTCAAAACCCAGTAAATCTTATGATTTACTGGGTTTTTGCTTTTCTGATACCTTCAAAATATTCATTCAATCTTAAAACTTAGGATGCAAAATCGATGCCCTTTCAAATCACGAAAAAAAGGGCATCGCTAAATCTTCTTAAGCTTTACAAACACTGTACTTACGACCTGTATATTATACAGTTCAGTTAGTGTTAAAACAAAAACTTATCCAACAACCTTTTATAAAAAGTTCATAAAAATAAATATTTTCACCTAAAGAAAACTAACATGATTAATATCATATTTTACAAAATAACTACTCTCTAGCTTTGTAAAAAATATTTGATATGATACATTGTAATTCAGCTGAAGAAGCAGTAAAAATAATACGATCAAATAGCCGCGTATACGTACAAGCGGCTGCGGCTGCACCTTCACAATTAACAAAAGCTTTAAGTAATAGAGTTTCAGACCTTAGAAACGTAGAAATTTGTCATTTACACACCGAAGGTGAAGCACCTTATGCTCACCCTTCAATGTCCTATGCTTTTCATGTAAATTCCTTTTTTATTGGTAAAAATGTACGACACACACTTCAAACGGGTAATGGTTCTTATACGCCAGTATTCTTAAGTGAATTACCCAATCTTTTTAGAAAAAAAATAATTGCACTTGACTATACATTAATTCATGTCTCTCCTCCTGACATTCATGGTTATTGTTCACTTGGTGTTTCTGTTGAAGCTACACTCGCTGCTATTCAGAATTCTAAAGTTGTTATTGCACAGGTTAACCCTCAAATGCCTCGAACATTTGGTGATGGTATAATTCATATTTCTGAAATAGATTATCTAGTTGATGTTGATGTTCCAATTTTTGAACAACAGATGAAAAACCCTTCTGCTATCGAAAATAAAATTGGAAAATATATTGCATCACTAATCGATGACAAAAGTACACTGCAAATGGGTATAGGTTCTATACCAAACGCAGCATTGGCAAATCTGACTAATCATAAAGATTTAGGATTGCACACCGAAATGTTTTCAGATGGTGTTATCGATTTAATTGAAAGTGGTGTTATCAATTGTAAATACAAAGGAGTGAGTAATGGTAAAGTATTAGCAACCTTTCTTATAGGATCTAGAAGATTATATGATTTTGTCGACAATAATCCATTTATTGAAATGCGTGAATCATCTTATGTAAACGATACCGCTATTATCAGACAAAATCCAAAAATGATAGCTATTAATTCAGCTATTGAAGTTGACCTTACTGGACAAGTATGTGCTGATTCAATAGGCGCCCGAATGTATTCTGGTGTTGGTGGTCAAATGGATTTTATCCGAGGTGCTGCACTTAGTGACGGTGGAAAAGCAATTATTGCGCTACCTTCTACTACTCGCAATGGTGAAAGTCGTATTGTTCCATTTTTAAAACAAGGTGCAGGAGTAGTTACCACACGCTCACACGCTCAATATATTGTTACAGAATATGGTATTGCCGATTTATATGGCAAAACTCTCAAACAACGTGTTAAAGCTTTGGTCAATATTGCACATCCTGATCATCAGGAAAATATTGAAAGACTATATCACGAATTAATAGGTGATACCAATATAAAATTCATTGAATTCGCATAATAAATTGCAATATATCATAAAATAGAAATATCAAATTATGAAAATTTCACAACATATTATATCACTAGTCTTCTACTCCTTTTTTTTAATAGTAAATACATGTGCAAAGGATGATGAAGAAGCTTATGATGAAAACGTAATGGAAGTAACGTATGGCAAAAATGACCATGTAACGAAAGAAATGGCTATTGAGAATTGGGAACTATTTTTCAAACAATCGCAAAAATTAATCAGTATCACAGAAACCAATATTGCAAGTATTCAAGTTAAAATCGAAACAGCAAACGAATCTGAAAAAACCGAATTACAAAAAATTTACAATACTAGCAGATCTAAACTTTTAAAAATAAAAACAGCCCGTTTAAAACGTAATAGTGAATTTTCAACAGAAATTAAAAACTATAATGAATACATACAGCCAAAAAACGAAAAATTCAAAAAGCAATTCAAACAAAATATAATCTCAATAAATACAACTTTAGAAAATTATATTGAAAGAAACAAGTAGTAAATGTAACATCTTTTTTAAACTCGATAATTCTTAAAAAATCTTCGTGAAGATATGAATCTACATACTAACCAATATATAAAACTTCTAGAACATGATAATTGTCATGGTAACATAACAAAGCCATGGCTAATTTTACATTAGAAACAAAAAACATGAGAAAATCGCTCTTACAAAAATACAATGTGCCAGGACCAAGATATACTAGTTATCCCACTGTACCTTATTGGGACGAAAATTTCCATTACCAAGAATGGGAAAATACCTTTGTCAAAGCATATACAGAAAGTAAAGGCGAAGGCATTAGTCTTTATATTCATTTACCATTTTGTGAAAGTATGTGTACTTTTTGCGGTTGCCACAAGCGGATTACCAAAAATCATTCCGTTGAACATCCATACATTCAAGGCCTTTTAAAAGAATGGAGTCTTTATTGTAGCCTACTTAAAGAAAAACCATTAATTGCTGAAATTCATCTAGGTGGTGGAACACCAACATTTTTTTCAGAAAAAAACCTTGAAGATTTGATCAATGGAATTTTTTCATATTCTAGGAAAACCGAAAATTGCGAAATGAGTTTCGAAGGTCATCCTAACAATACTACCCGTGGTCATTTAGAAAAATTATATAATTTAGGATTTAGAAGAGTGAGTTTTGGAGTGCAGGATTATTCCCAAAAAGTCCAACATGCAATTAACCGAATTCAATCACTTAGCGAAGTTGCGAAAGTTACAATGTGGGCAAGAGATATTGGTTACACTTCAATTGGACATGATCTAATTTTTGGGTTACCATTTCAACGGGTAGAAGATATTGTAGATACTATAGAGAAAACTAAAACATTGCATCCCGACCGAATTGCTTTTTACAGTTATGCACATGTGCCCTGGATTAAAGGCAATGGACAGAGAGGTTTTAAAGAAGAAGACATTCCAAAAGATGACGAAAAAAGAATACTTTATGAAATTGGAAAAAAATTATTACAACTCAACGGGTATCATGAAATTGGCATGGATCATTTTGCTTTACTATCAGATTCATTATATCTTGCAACAGTAAATGGCAATTTACATCGTAATTTCATGGGATATAGTTCTTCAAAAACTAAAATAATGATAGGTTTAGGGGTTTCATCCATTGGTGACAGTTGGTATGGTTTTGCACAAAACGTCAAAAATCTTGAAGATTATTATCAAATCCTAGAGTGGAACAAATTACCTTTAACAAAAGGGCATATACTTACTTCAGAAGATCTAGTTATTCGTCAGCATATTTTAAACCTGATGTGTAATTTTGAAACTAAATGGGAAGATCAAGATTTATTCTTTCAGGAGATTCCAGAAGTGGTGTCACAACTACAGGAAATGAAAAAAGACGGCTTGCTTATAATTAATGATTCCGGAATTACAGTTACTACTGCTGGAAAAGCATTTATTCGCAATATCTGCATGGCTTTCGATCTAAGGATGAAACGTCAGATTCCTGAAATGCAGCTATTCTCTATGACTATTTAATAAATTCTTAATTTAATACTATGATGAATTTTTTTAAAAGAAAAACCTGTTGGTCAAATGCCGAAATGATATGGTTAAAACTTTGTATTGGAGCTACTTATCTTTTTATCGGCTCTTATTTTAGCCAATTTTTTAGTTCTTATTATTTTGCTATTCTAACAGTATTTGTAATAACAGTAATTCAGTCCCTTTTTTTGTGGCTTCAAAAAATGAAAGAAACTAAAAAAGATAATCTTAATGACAATTAGGAGCTGCTGTTACAAATAAGGAAATATTCGAAGGTGAAAGGCATGGTATATTTAAGCCCAATCCTCGTACAATAAACAAAATCCCAATGCAAGCTATTGCATATGGGATTATTTTTTGAATTTTATTTCGTACCGGCATAACCAACAATTGTTGAAGATAAACCACACCACTCATTAACGGAATAGTACCAACTCCAAATAATACCATATACAAAACAGAAAGATATAATTTTGGCATAGCCAAAGCACCGAAAACAGCTGCATAAACCATTCCACAGGGCAAAAAACCATTCAGTATGCCAATACTTAATATGGACTTAAAAGAACCTTTGGAAAACTGTTGACCTAAGCTATTTTTTATAGTTGAAACCAATTTATATATTGGTTTTGAAAAATTATATTTGGCAAAAATATTTATCGGGAGTAATACCATTATAATCATGGCTATTCCCGCAAAAATTGAAAGCTGTTGTTGTATTCCTGCCAAATAAAATCCTCGTCCAATTAATCCAAAAAGCAAACCAATACTCCCGTAAGCTAATAATCTTCCAGCGTGATAGGTTAAAATCTGAAGTGCTTTTTTCTCAGGATTGTTCTTTGCTACGGGAAGCATCATGGCAATTGGACCACACATACCTATGCAATGTAGGCTACTGATTAATCCAAGTAAAAGAGCAGAAAGCAACATCATTGGATATATAATTTTTGTTGCATAATATATTCCTTTCCTTGATAACTCCAAGAAATAGTCATGTCCCAGTTGCCGTCTGCAAAATCAGCTTTAGGTACGAGCAGCTTGGATCCGGATAATTGAATTGGACATTCAAAATCCAGGTGCTTAGCAGACGGACGATAAAGGGACACTTTACCTTTAATTTCTTTAGGCACAAAAGTTTTAGGAAAAACAATTGTTACTCCTTCAATAGTATTGGATATTATTGGTTTTTCTTTTAAATCTTGTGCATTTTGAATTTTAGCAAATTCATCACTAAAATGTGCATCATGTTTGTAATATTCTTCTACTACAAGTTCATTATTATACTTAGAATCGCTTTGCACCTTAAATACAAAATAAAGGATGAAACTCATAAAGAGTACAAATGCAATCACAATTGAAGTTCCCCAATTAATTTTCATATATGTAGAAATTATTTGTTAATAGTCATATATGTTATCGCTTTTTATTTATCGGTGTTTATTTGAAACAAACCTGTTGTTAATAGCGATTTCATAATTTAGTTAAAGGTTCTAGGTCCTAAAAAGTTTGTTTTTCTTGTTTCAATGAGGCGAGAGCCTTCATAAACTCCTATTTTAATTTTAGTTTTGTCACTACTCAGTAAGTGCTGGTTAATTTCGATGAACATAGTTCCTTGTGAAATTCCTTGCTTTGGAACAGTAAAATAATCCTTACCTACAATCCTAACATTCCCTTTTTGTGAAATCAGTGTAAAATGGATATTGTTAAAATCATGAACCGTTTTGTTGACCACTTTATAGGTATAAATATTACTAATATTCTCTCCTTTGTGCTGAAATAACTGCCCAGGCAAACGCAAAATATCCGCTTCCACATCATTTCTTAAAAACAATAAGCCAGTAAGAATACCCATCAGAATGAGTAATACAGCAGTGTAACCTTTCATTCTTGCAGTGAAATAAAAAGGTTCTTTTTTCTCTATTTCGTCTTCAGAAGCATATCGAATAAGTCCTTTCGGCAAACCCACACTTTCCATAATGGTATCACATTCATCAATGCAGGCTGTACAATTCGTACATTCAAGTTGTGTTCCATTCCGAATGTCAATGCCCATCGGACAAACATGAACACATTGCATACAATCAATACAATCCCCTTTTCCCAAAGCTGACCTATCTTCTTTCTTGTTAAATTTGGCGCGACCAACTTCTTTTTCTCCACGTACAAAATCATACGCAACATTAATCGATTTGTTATCTAAGAGAACACCTTGTAAACGACCATAAGGACAAACAATAATGCAAACCTGTTCTCGAAACCAAACAAATACAAAATAAAAAACTCCTGTAAAAATAAGCAGCGCAATGAAATTTCCAGATTGCTCCAGCGGACCTTCTTCAATCATAAGCCATAATGAGTCACTCCCTATTACATAAGCTAGAAAAACATTAGCAATCAAAAAAGAAATAACAAAAAACAAAAACCATTTCAATAATCGTTTTCTAATTTTTTCACCATCCCAAAGTTGTTTGTTAAGTCTAATCTGAGCACCACGATCACCATCAATCCAATACTCTATACGTCGAAAAACCATTTCGAGGAAAATCGTCTGAGGGCAAATCCAGCCACAAAATATCCTTCCAAAAACTACTGTGAATAAAATAACAAAAACCACCATTGTAATCATAACCATTACAAAAATGTAAAAATCTTGTGGCCAGAAAGGAAAACCGAAAATATTGAATCTTCTTTCAAGCACATTAAACATCATGAACTGGTTGCCATTTACCTTTATAAAAGGATTCGCAAGTAAAACAGCAAGTAGAAAATAACTCACTAACTTACGATAGTCATAGAACTTTCCTTTAGGTTTTTTAGGGAAAATAAATTTTCTTTTTCCCTGTTCATCCAAAGTTCCAATACTATCTCTAAAGGCTTCCTGTTCACTGTTTTTTGACATAATCCTTATTTTTTGGCTTCAACAGCTTCCGTTTTACTAAGTTCTGGATCTATCCAAACTTCACCATCAGGTGCTTTAGCGTCTTTTGGATTACTACCCTGTAATGATAGAACATAACTGGCAACCTGTTGTATTTCAGTAGGCTTTAACGTTCCTTTCCAAGCCACCATTCCCTTACCATCTCGGCCACCGTTTATAATCGTATGAAATAAGTTTTTAATATCACCACCAAAAAGCCAATGATTATCTGTAAGATTTGGTCCTATTTGTCCACCTCCATCTGCACGATGACAAGCAACACAATTATTCATAAAGATTCCTTTACCAGTGTTAATGCTCGGTGCATCGGTAAGTTTGGTGACTTTACTTTCGTCCATACGGTCGGGAGCAGTCAACATATATTTAGCAACATCAATCTTCGCTTGTGCCATTTCTTTTCGGAATTCAGTTTCTTGATCATCCCCTCCCATAATTTCATAATGTACAAAGTAGATACCTCCAAAAATGATTCCTCCATAAAAAAGATACAACCACCATGGCGGTAATTTATTGTCCAATTCCCTAATGCCATCATAATCATGATCAAGCAATAGTAAAGCTTCATTTTCAATAGGCTCTGATTGGGTAAGTCTTTTCATCAGATTTTTATACCATTGTCTTTGAGTGATAGCAAGGTTATTGGCTTCATCCAATTGGAGTTTCTGTTCATCACTCATGAGCTGATATTCAATATTTTGAATCGCAGCCATAATCATCTCTATGGCAATGAGCAGAAACATGAACAATAACAAAAACAATGCTACCATCGGGTATTTTATAAATGCTGGGCGGTCGCCAGAGTCAATAAAATATTCTATAGCTCCAAAAGTGGAAAAGAATATAACAAGAGCTCTGAGATAGGGTGGAAAAAACTTTTTCATTTCATTGAATTTAAAGGTTGGTCATTTTGTTTATCGAGTGGCATACTACTGAATATACCAATTGTTTCTTTTTTATAGGTAAATACCCAAATGCCAAGCACCAAAAAGAAGAGAAAAAAAATAAGCAACGATAGAATAGGATAAATTGCTACCCCTTCAATGGTTTCCATATTGTGTTTGATAGGTTCGAACATAGCTCTATTTTTTAGAAATATCTTTAACTTTTATATCTACTCCAAGTCTTTGGATGTAAGCAATCAATGCGACGATTTCTCTTTGATGCATTGGAACAAATTTTTCACCTCTGTCTTGCGCTTTTTTCTTGCTTTCTTCATAGCTTTTCACAAAATCAGGATCGCTATACAAGTTCTTTTCAATTCCCTTACTTTGAGCTTCAATCATTTTTGGTGCATTTTCGATTTCATAATCAGTATATGGAATACCAAGTTCACGCATCGCTTTCATTTTTTTCTCTATATCAGAAATATCCATCGCTCTATTATCAAAAAGCCATTTATAACCCGGCATGATTGATCCTGTGGAAATTGATTGCGGATCCCATAAGTGATTAAAGTGCCAGTTATCATTGTATTTACCGCCAACCCTTAATAAATCAGGTCCCGTTCTTTTCGAGCCCCATAAAAACGGATGATCGTATACAAATTCACCAGCTTTAGATTGTGGTCCATATCGTTCCACTTCACTACGGAAAGGACGTACCATTTGAGAATGGCAACTAACACAACCTTCACTGATATAAATATCACGGCCTTCAAGTTCAAGTGGTGTATAGGGTTTGACACTTGCAATAGTTGGAATATTAGATTTTACCATAATTGTTGGAACAATTTGAATAACTCCACCTATCAAAATAGCAACAGTTGCTAATAAAGTTAATTGTATTGGTCTTCTTTCAAGCCATGGATGGAATTTTTCACCCTTAATTCTTGAATTACTAATTCTTTGAAGTTCTGGAGCTTCAGCCAGTTCATCAGCAATGGCAGTATTGGCTTTTATGGTACGGATAATGTTATAAACAAGTATAAACATTCCAATAATATACATGGTACCTCCAACAGCACGCATCCAATACATTGGTATAATCTGTTGAACAGTTTCTAGAAAATTTCCATAAGTAAGTGTTCCGTCAGGATTAAATTGTTTCCACATGGAAGCCTGTACAAATCCGGCAACATACATGGGTAGTGTATACATAATGATTCCTAAAGTACCAATCCAGAAATGCCAGTTGGCTAATTTTGTTGAAAACAAAGGTCCTTTAGTCATTCTTGGAATTAACCAATAAATCATACCAAAAGCCATGAATCCATTCCAAGCTAAGGCACCTACGTGTACATGAGCAATAATCCAATCCGTGAAATGGGCAATAGCATTAACATTTTTAAGTGAAAGCATAGGTCCTTCAAAAGTTGCCATACCATACCCAGTAATCGCTACAACAAAGAACTTAAGCACTGGTTCAACACGTACTTTATCCCAAACACCTCTTAAAGTTAGTAATCCGTTAATCATACCACCCCAGGAAGGCGCAATAAGCATAATTGAAAAAACAACTCCAAGATTCTGGGCCCAAGTTGGCAATGCTGAATATAACAAATGATGAGGGCCAGCCCAGATGTAGATAAATATTAACGACCAGAAATGTACAATTGACAAACGGTAAGAATACACCGGACGATTGGCCGCCTTAGGAACAAAATAATACATAAGTCCGAGGAAAGGTGTCGTTAGGAAAAATGCAACAGCATTGTGTCCGTACCACCATTGTACCAAAGCATCCTGAACACCAGCATAAACCGAATAACTTTTCATAAGAGATACTGGAAGTTCTATACTATTGAAAATATGTAAAACAGCAACAGTTACAAATGTTGCCAGATAAAACCAAATTGCAACATACAAATGACGCTCTCGTCTGCGAAGAATAGTCCCAATCATATTAATACCAAAAATCACCCAAATTAGAGCAATAGCAATATCAATAGGCCACTCCAATTCAGCATATTCTTTTGAAGAAGTATAACCAAGTGGTAATGAAATAGCCGCAGCAACTATAATCAGTTGCCATCCCCAAAAATGGAGGTTGCTCAAAAAATCACTAAACATCCTCGTTTTCAGAAGGCGTTGTAAAGAATAATAAATACCGGCAAACATGGCATTTCCCACAAAAGCAAAGATTACCGCATTGGTATGTAGCGGACGAAGTCTTCCGAAACTAAGCCACGGAATACCATCTGTAAGATTTGGAAAAAGAAAGAGGAAAGCTAAAAGAAGTCCGACTGCCATTCCAACTACGCCAAAAATAATAGTGGCATAAAGGAATTTTTTTACAATTTTGTTGTCGTAATAAAACTGTTGTATCTCCATAATTAAATCTGTTTTTTATTTGGTTTGTATTGGTGTTTCTTTATCGTCTTTTTTTAATTCATCATCAAAAAGCATGCGTACCGAAGGGGTGTAATCATCTTCGTATTGACCACTTTTCACTGCTCTGATGAAAGCAATAAAAAAGCCTATAGCGACGATAATACTGATAGAAATTAATAAATAAATGACACTCATATCTTATGTTTGTGGGTTCAAAATTACTTTACCAGATTTTCGCAAACCATGATATATATCATACTTTTTAATTGTTGTATTTCTTTTTAGTCCATGAGCATAAAAATTACTCATCAGTGTTACAAAACTGATAATGGTTATGGTACTTAAAGGCATAATAATGGCAGCTACCAAAGGCAATAAATTTCCAGTAAGCGCGAATGTTAAGCCTACTAAATTATACAGCAACGAGAGTGTAAAACTCATTTTAATTGTAAGTATGGCTTTTTTGGAAAGGTGCAAGTATCGATCAAGTTTACCCAAAACCGAAGCATCGAGAATAGCATCACATGCTGGTGAAAAAACATTTACATTTTCGGAAATAGCTATGCCAACGTTGCTTTGTGCCAATGCTCCGGCATCATTAAGCCCATCCCCTATCATCATTACAAAATGTCCCTTTTGTTGCAGCTTGTGAATGAATTCTAGTTTTTGTTCGGGCGTTTGATTGAAAACCAATTCACTTTCTTTTGGAAGTAACTGTTCTAAAATTATACGTTCTCCATCATTATCACCAGAAAGCACTTTAATAGTATAATCTTTTTGAAGTCTGGCAAACAAATCTGAAAGTCCAGGACGGTATTCATTATGGAAAATATATTTTCCAAATACGACTTCATTAATACTGATATAAACTGCTGTTTGAATCAGCTTTTTTTCTTCAATTTTACCCACAAATTTTGCCGAGCCTATACGAATGAAATTACCTTCAATCTGAGCTTTAATTCCTTGTCCGTTAATTTCTTCAAAACTTTCAACTTCCATCGCTTTAGCAAAAGGCAATTCATCATAAAGCATTCGACTTAATGGATGATTAGACGCTTTTATAATATTCTTAATCCATGAGAGATGAGTATTGGAAAAAGGTTCTCCTTGATACATTATATCTGATAATTTTCCTGAAGTAATTGTTCCTGTTTTATCAAAAACAATAGTGTCAATTTTTGAAAGTTGCTCAATAACCGTAGTGTTTTTAAGGTAAAATTTAGCACGCCCATAAATACGTAGCACATTACCCAATGTGAAAGGAGCTGTAAGCGCTAAAGCGCATGGACAAGCAACTATAAGCACTGCTGTAAAAACATTAAATGCCGTATTGGTATCGTAAAAAATCCAATAGCCAAATCCTGCAAGGGCAATCAATAATAATAATGGTGTAAAATAACGGCTTACATTATCGGTAATAGATTCAAATTTTCGTGTTGCTTTCTTCTCAAAAACCTCATTACTCCAAAGTTGAGTGAGATAGCTTTGAGAAACGGATTGAAGCGCTTCCATTTCAATAAAAACACCGTTAAGTCTACCTCCTGCAAATATCTTATCTCCTGAAATTTTGTTCACAGGCACTGATTCACCTGTTACAAAACTATAATCTATAGCCGCGCTTTTAGATAAAAGAATTCCGTCGGCAGGTATTAATTCCTGATTCCGGATAAGCAATCGATTTCCTGTTGTTACTTCATAAATTGGTATATTTTCTTCAGTCCCATCATTTTTAATTCGAGTAACGGCAACTGGAAAATAAGATTTGTAATCACGTTCAAAACTTAAAAAACGATACGTTTTTACCTGAAAAGACCTACCGAGTAACATAAAAAAGATTAATCCGGTGAGACTATCAAAAAATCCTGGCCCATAATTAAATACAATATCTACCACGCTTCTAACGAACATGATGACAATCCCTAAAGCAATAGGAATTTCAATACTCAGCATCTTAGCCTTAAGGCTTTTATAAGCAGCAACATAATAACCACTTGCTGAATAGAAGAAACTCGGCAAGGAAAGTATAAAAATTAGTGTTCTGAAGAATCCACGATATTGATCGAGCCAAAATTCTTTCATTTCAAAATACTCTGGAAAAGAAAGCAACATGATATTCCCAAAACAAAAGAAGGCAACCCCTAGTTTATAGGTCAGTGATTTATCTAGTTTCTTTTTTTGAGCATCATATTGCTCAAGCGAAATATAAGGTTCATAACCAATTTTACATAAAAGCGCTACTATTTCTCTTAATGAAATGTTTTCTGAATCAAAAGTGATTCTAACTGTTTTTTCGTGAAAATTAACTTGTGAAGAAGTAATTTCAGGTTGCAATTTTCTTAGGTTTTCCAAAATCCAAATACAAGAACTGCAATGAATATGTGGAATGTGTAAAGAAACAATCTGAGTTTGACCTTCATTAAATTGCAGCAACCTTTCGGCAATTTTCTCATTATCTAAAAAATCATATTTGTTGCTATTTGTCAAAGGTGTTGCTCCTGGTGACTTTTCTAAATCATAATAAGAACTCAATCCGTTGCTGTTGAATATTTCATATACGGTTTTGCAACCATTACAACAGAAATTTCTATTATCAAATAGGATTTCTTCCGCTGGTTTTATATTCAATCCACAATGGAAACAATTTGTAGTATCCATAACTGCTCATTTTACCTGTGGCAAAGTTGAGGCTACAATTCTTTAAAAAATATGATATATATCATGTTAATAACTACCTTTGTTTGCCATTAATCCGTTTTAATATGAGCAAGTGTGAGCAGTGTATTGTAAGGGAGTTTAGCTCGTTAAAAGAACTAAATAAAGAAGAATTGGTCAAAATGGCCAATTGTAAAACATCTAAAATTGTCCGCAAGGGAGAAACTATTTTTAGTGAAGGAGAAAACATCAATGGTGTTTTTTGCGTTAAGGATGGCGTATGCAAAATGACAAAACTTAGCCCTAATGGTCGCGATCAGATTGTACACTTAGTAAAAAAAGGGGAACTATTAGGTCAGCGATCTATGATTAGTGATGAACCTGCTAATCTTTCTGCCATTGCAATTGAAGACATGCAGGTCTGTTTTATTCCAAAAAATGAAATCTTAGGTTTTTTTAATGATAATAATCGTTTTTCTATGAATGTCATGAAAACTATTTGTGGTAACCTTAGAGAATCAGATGACATTATGGTAAACATGGCACAAAAAACTGTCAAAGAAAGGCTTGCTTACACTTTATTATATTTAGAAAACAATTTTGGAGTCAATGCAGATAAATCACTTAAACTCCAATTGACAAGAGATGAAATTGCAAGTATGATTGGAACAGCGACTGAAAGCTGTATTCGTTTACTTTCTGAACTAAATAAATCAGGATACATAACAATTATTGGAAAAAAAATTAGTATCACAGATCATAAAGCCTTAGCAAAAATGTGTGATATATAATCCTGTTCGTCATTTTAAAAGAACAACAAAATTCATCCTTAAATACTTCTTCAATTAAAAGAAAAAAACATAATATGATATTTATCATCCTATTATAATCATAATTTGATAAAATTCGCAACTTAATCTATGATGTTGCCCATTTTATGAAAAAAACACCTATTCATACTTTCCACATTCCTGTAATGGGGTTAGCTTATACCATTGACAGCCCAATTCGAGTGGCGCAATACGGTATTTCTTCAGTCATTTCAATTACAGACGACGAGTTAATTGAAAAAATGAGAGCTTTTTACAGTAAAAAATTCGAACTCCCATACAAGGAAATATCACAAAAAATTCAAGATTACAGAGCAGAAAGAATTACAAGTTATCTGAATTTGGTCAATCGAATTGTAAAGGAAAAATTTGAAAATTTCAAAAAAGAAATAGTTGATAATAAAACATGTTTAGAAAATTTTATTTCCACACTTCCAAACAAATCAGAACTAAAAGAAAGATTACAAAACTTGATTAAAGAAGGAAGTGATAACATTCGTGACTTTCTGGAAGACTATTTATCTCCCGGTGAAATTGATGTCAATATCATGACTAAAGTAGATAAAGATAATTTTGACAAAGAATTGCAGTTATCTATCGAATTTAACGATGCTCATGCCTCATTAAGAGGTTTTGCTAATAGTGATTTGAATTCCTCAGTAGTACTTTCAGCAGGTATGAATCCAAGACTATATAGCTATTTTGAGAATTTTAGTGATTTTTTTCCTGATGCCAATTCTAACTTAAAAAAGAAGATCATTCTAAAAGTTAGTGACTTTCGTTCGGCAATGATACAAGGTAATTTTTTAGCCAAAAAAGGCTTATGGGTTTCAGAATATCGCATTGAATCAGGATTAAATTGTGGAGGACATGCTTTTGCAACAGATGGTTCTTTATTAGGTCCCATATTAGCGGAATTTAAACTAAAGAAAAAAGAATTAATTCAGTCTGCACACGATTTATTGGTAAAAGCATTAAATCAAAAAGAATTACCTATTCCTAAAAATCCACTTCCATTAAAAATAACGGCTCAAGGCGGAGTCGGTACCGCCGAGGAGCATGACTTTTTACTCGAACACTATCAATTGGATTCCATTGGTTGGGGCTCTCCTTTCTTATTAGTTCCAGAAGCCACATCTGTGGACAATGAAACTCGAAAATTACTACTAAACGCCAAAGAAAATGATTTTTACCTCAGTAATATTTCCCCATTAGGAGTCCCTTTTAACTCTGTTAAAGGAGTGACCAATGATATTTGGAAAGAAATGAGAATCAAACAAAATAAAGCGGGAAGCTCCTGTCCCAAAAAGCTGTTAGCACTGAGCAAGGAGTATGATAACAAAGGGATGTGTTCCGCATCAAAAAAATATCAGGATATTAAGTTGGAAGAATTAGAGAAAATTAAAAAAAAATTATCAGTAAAGGATTTTCAAAACAAAAAAGATAAAATCACAGAAAAATCCTGCTTGTGTGTCGGGTTGGTAAATGCAGCTTATCTCGAAAATAACATTGAAGTAAAAGGACAGCAGCAAGGAGTGGTTATTTGTCCAGGTCCAAATTTAGCCTATTTTGATAAAGAAGTTTCACTATCAGAAATGGTAAAACATATTTATGGGAATACCAACATCATCAGCAATGAAGACAGACCAAATATGTTTATCAAAGAATTGAAAATGTACATAGATTATCTAAAAAATGAAATCAATACTTTTTCCGGTGAAGTTAATGCTAACCAATTAAAAAAATGGAACACATTTAGGGCTAATATTAATGCAGGAATTGATTACTATCAAACATTATTCACAATAACACTCTTTTTGAAAAAAACAGCTCCAAAAATCTTCACCGAACTGGAATTCTATAAAAAAGAAATTAATACTATTGAAATATAAAAATGGAAAGCTGGCAAAAAATACCCTCAGAGGACCGATTAAAAAGAATCACAAAAGCATTACATGAAAATGTAAACTTTTCTAAAGATATAACCTTAGGTTACCCTGCATCAAAATTGGATGGAAAAGTGTTTTATGAGGATGCTTCTTTCTTAAAAGATGCTCCCGTTTTGATGACTTATCTTTCCAACCCAAATCACATTGGCTGTCACACTACAGGCGTTTCTGAAAAAGCTTTTAAAGGTACTCAGGAAATTGAGAAAGAAGTTTTAGAAATCGTAGCTGTGGATATTTTTAAAGCAAAAACTAATGAGTATGATGGTTACATTGCTACCGGTGGAACGGAAGCCAATATTGAAGCACTATGGATTTATAGAAACTTTTTTATGAATTCATACCAAGCAAATTTATCAGAAATTATGATTATTGCTTCAGAAGACACCCATTATTCTATCGCAAAAGGCAGCAATCTTTTAATGATTGATTGGATGAAAGTCCCTGTCGATTTTGAAAGTAGAAATATCCTTGAAAATGAATTTGAAGGATTGCTTTTAAAAGCAGTTTCAGATGGAAAAAAATATTTTATCATAGTAGCTAATATGGCTACAACTATGTTTGGTTCCATTGATGATCCTGAAGTATATACAAACATTTTAGAAAAATATGAATTAAAATTCAAACTCCATGTAGATGCAGCTTATGGTGGTTTTATATACCCTTTTCTTGTAACAGACAGTAAATTGGATTTTATGAATAAAAATGTCTCATCAATAACTATAGATGCTCACAAAATGTTACAAGCACCTTACGGAACAGGAATATTTATATGCAGAAAAAATTTAATAGAAAATGTATTAACCAAAGAAGCAGAATATGTAGAAGGAATGGATTTGACATTATGTGGCAGTCGTTCTGGAGCAAATGCCATTGCCGTTTGGATGATTTTGAAAACCTATGGAGAACATGATTGGTTTGAAAAAGTAAAAATTCTTCAAATGAGAACCGATTGGCTTTGCAATCAATTGGATTCTATGAAAGTGGAATATTTTAGAGAACCGTTTATGAATATTGTAACTATAAAATCGAAATACATACCAAATGAATTAGCTTTAAAATACAATTTGATACCTCAAAAACACAGTATTGACAACCATTGGTATAAAATTGTTTTAATGGATCATGTAAACGTTAGTGGTTTACAACAATTAATAAGCGATTTGAAAAAACTCGTTTTTGTTTAAATGGCATTTTATCTTTTTTGCAGCCATAAAATCTGAATAAGATAGTATTTATAATAAAAACTAATTACTTCATTTACAACAAAATGGAAGGAATATTTTTCATAACTTCGTTTTAAATCAACAAAAATACGTGCCATCAAAATAAACATAACGACACAAAGTTGAAAGACACTGCATCTAATTTTAAAAGCAACGAACAAAAGACAAAATGATTACAATTGACAATTATTTAGAAAATCATTATATCCATAGAAGCAATTGGTTAAGAGCTGCTGTCTTGGGTGCCAATGACGGTATAATTTCCATATCAAGTCTTGCTATAGGAATTTCTGCTGCAAGTTCAACTAGAGAGCCTATTATTTTAGCTACAGTCGCAGGACTTGTAGCGGGAGCATTATCTATGTCGGCAGGAGAATATGTTTCCGTAAGTTCACAAACTGACACTGAAAAAGCTGACATTGAAAGAGAAAAACAGGAATTAAGAGAAATGCCAGAAGAAGAGTTAAATATATTAACACAGATCTATGAAAAGAGAGGTCTAAAAAAGGAAACAGCAAGACAAGTTGCCATAGAATTAACAGAAAAAGATGTTTTAGGTACACATATTAGAGATGAATTAGGCATCAACGAAATTAGCAAAGCAAAGCCTATACAAGCCGCATTAGCTTCTGGATCAGCTTTTACAGTTGGAGGAGTTTTACCCCTTTTAGTCATACTTTTTGCTCCTTTAAAAGGTATGGAATATTGGTTATATGGTTTTACCATAATTTTTCTAATTATTTTAGGTGCAATTGCGGCAAAAACAGGAGGTTCAAGTATTAGAAAAGCTATTTTAAGGATAACTATTTGGGGTACAATTGCCATGGGATTATCTGCTTTAGTAGGCTACATGTTTGGAGTTAAAGTATAAATTTTAAAAATTAATCAATGTAAACAAAGCTTGTTTTCATCTAAATATATTAAATAAAAAACGAAAGCGAAAAGAATAAATATTACAGTAAATAAATTATGTAAGCTCATAACAAATCAAATAAAAAGACATGATTGAAAAATACTACCTCTTTTTAATACTGGCATTGCTATCTGAAATAATAGGTACCGTTTCGGGGTTTGGCTCTTCAATTCTATTTGTTCCTCTTGCATCGATGTTTTTTGATTTTAAAATAGTGTTGGGCATTACAGCAGTTTTCCATGTTTTTAGCAATCTTTCAAAAATAGCTTTATTCCGAAAAGGGATTAATAAGGACATTGCTTTAAAACTAGGAGTACCTGCTATAATAGCAGTAATCATCGGATCATGGTTAACTGCTTTTTTACCTACAAAACAAATAGAGTTGTTTATGAATATTGCTTTGGTTTTACTTTCCATCTATTTATTATATAATTTTAATAAAACCATTAAACAAACAAATACAAACCTATACCTTGGAGGAACAATGTCAGGATTCCTGGCAGGTCTTGTTGGAACAGGTGGTGCCATAAGAGGTATTACATTAACTGCCTTTCATTTACCAAAAGATATTTTTATTGCTACATCGGCGTTAATAGATTTAGGTGTTGACAGTAGCAGAGCTATTGTGTATATAAGTAATGGTTATTTTTCAAAAGAGTTTTTAATTTTGATTCCATTTTTAATAGGAATTAGCTTTATCGGTAGTTATTTAGGAAAAATAATTCTGAAACATACTTCAGAAATAGCTTTCAAGTACATCGTTCTAGTTACTATTATTTTAACCTCCGTTTTTCAAACAATTAAATCTTTTATAACTTAATAAAAAGCACAAATAAACATTTAAATGTCAAATTAGTCGCAGCTATCTTAATTAAAATTTAGAACCGTTCTAGTTTAATTTTTAGCGCTTTACAAATTTAAAAATGTAATTTTATATTAAATATCATTTTTATCATATCATGAACACAATCAAAGACGAGGCCGATCTAAGAAAAGAGCTGGCAGCCATTGATATAAAAATCAACCAACAAAATGATAAGAAAATTAAACTTTTCTTAGAAGCAATAGGTTTACAGGAAAAAGAATTACCTAAAGAATATTTAAAATGGAAAACCATTTTAATTGTAGTCCCTAACAAACATATTTCTAGTGAACTCAAACAATATAGGTTTTCTATCTCAAGAATTGCCTTTACAACAAATAACAATGCTGAAAAAATACATATTTATGATCAAGAAGAATGGAAAGAGACTTTTCGCAACAAAACACAATTACAAATTCGGAATTTATTAAAAACAACTTTTGGAGGTATTAAAAAAGTTCCTTCAGATTAATAAATACAGTAAATGATAGCATGCAGACATAAAAACATTTCATAAACAGAAGCGGTTGGCTTGGGCTATTACCTCTATTTATAACCATACTTGCTCCATTCAAAAACATGGTAGTTTTTCAATATAGCTTTGCTATAATCTTCTTGGCAATTTCAGGAACATTAGCTGCAAAAGCTGGAGGGTCAGATATTATTAAAGCTGTTATAAGAATCTCAATATGAGGAACATTTGCCATGATGATGTCTGCTCTAGTTGGTTACCTCTTCGGATCAAATATTGTTTAACCAAATCTTAAGAAAACAACAACACTAAATGTTTTTTTAAATCGTTAATATTAAAAGAATAAAACATAATAACAACTTCTATGAAATTAATTACACTATTGTTACTGTTTCTCCTACCAATACAATGGGAAACTGATTTTGAAACTGCAAAAAAAACAGCAAAAGAAAAGCACGAATTAATACTTCTAAACTTCTCCGGTTCTGACTGGTGTGGTCCTTGCATTATGTTACGAAAAGAATATCTCGAAAGTGAAACGTTTTCAAATATGGCCAATGATAATTTAGTATTGGTCAACGCAGATTTTCCAAGAAAGAAAAAAAATCTTGGCACACCTGAACAGATAAAACGTAATGAAGCATTAGCAGAACTATACAACAAAGAAGGATCATTCCCATTAACTCTTTTATTAAGTGCTGATGGTAAAATTTTAAAATCGTGGCATGGAAAACCTGAAATTTCAGTAGACCGATGGACATCAGAAATTAAAGCCATTTGCGATGCAAATAAGTAATTTCCAAATGGAAAAATTTTCTGAATCTCTTAAATTAATGGGAAATAACTTTACCATTACTGTTGTTGCTGATACTATAGATTTTGCAAAACAAAGCGTTGAATTAGCCATAGATGAAATCAGAAGAATTGAAAAACTCTTTACAACATTCAGCCCAGACAGTCAAACCAATCTCATTAATGATAATGCCGGGATCAAGCCAGTAAAAGTTGATGAAGAGGTTTTTAATTTAATTGAACGAAGTATAGGAATTTCCAAGATTACTCAAGGTGCTTTCGATATCACTTATGGAAGTATTGATAAAAGCTTATGGAATTTTGACAGAACCATGACTACACTTCCTTCAGCAGAACAAGCTCTTAAAATGGTTCATCTTATCAATTATAACAATATCATTCTTGATACTAATAACAAAACAGTATTCTTAAAAGAAAAAGGAATGCGTATTGGGTTTGGTGGTATTGGAAAAGGTTATGCTGCTGAAATGGCTAAAAACCTAATGATTAAAAATCATGTCAAAAGCGGAATTATAAATGCCAGTGGAGATTTAACCGCATGGGGAAAACAGCCTGATGGAAAACCATGGACAATAGGCATTGCCAACCCTGACAGTCCTCAGGATGCTTTTTCATATTTGGAAATATCAGGTAAAGCAATTGCTACCTCCGGAAATTATGAAAAATACATCATGATTGGCGGAAAAAAATATTCACATACTATTGACCCAAAAACTGGCTTACCCATTACGGGAATTAAAAGTGTTACCGTAATAAGTAACAATGCTGAATTTGCCGATGCTATGGCCACACCAATTGCTGTAATGGGAATTAAGGCAGGACTCTTTTTAGTAAATCAATTACCTGATTTACACTGTATTATAATAGACGATGACAATAAAATATATAACTCAAAAAACATCAATCTTAGATGAAAAAAGCAAAAATAAAAATTATGATCCAAACCTGTATTTTTTTGGCAGCCATTGGCTTAGTTTCCTGTGAATCAGTAAAAGAATACCAAAAAGGAAAAATCAATGATGCTGAAATGGTTTTGGCTAACCGCAAAATTCAGAAAACTGAAAACAGTTTTCAAACGTATCGAGAAGGTGCTTCGGGTGCAAATGGAGGAAAAACTGGTGGTGGCTGTGGCTGTAATTAATTCAATCTCTAACGAACCAAACAAATGAAAAGAATATTTATTACAGGATTTGCCCTGCTAGGTTTGATGCGCCTATCTGCACAAACGACACCAACAGATTCGACAAGCTATAAAAATACTAAACTAAAAATTGATGAAATCAATCTTGTTTCAAGTTATTACAAACAGGACGGAAACAATTCGGCTGTAACAGGAGGAATTGAATCTGAAAAACTGACAGACATTTCAAATACGATTGATGTCAAATTATTGAAGTACGGAAAAACAGGGATAAAACATACATTTGATATAGAAGCTGGAATAGACTACTATACCTCAGCTTCATCAGACATGATAGACCTTCAAGCAAATTCATCTGCTTCTTCTTCAGACATTCGTTTTTATCCGTCAGTATCCTATACTAGAGAAAATGAAGAAAAAGGAAATACATTAGGAGTAGGCATATCTTCTTCAACAGAATTTGATTACCAGTCTTTCGGAGGTAATATAAGTTATTCCCAGAAAACAAAAGACAAAAACGGAGAATTCACCGCAAAATTCCAGGCATACCTAGATCAGGTAAAACTGATTTTACCAACCGAATTGCGTCCTCCAGGAGTAGCAGGATATAACAATGCCTCTCGAAATACATTCGCAGGTTCATTGAGTTATTCTCAAGTAGTCAATAAAAATCTGCAAATTATGTTCTTAGCAGACGTTATTACACAAAGTGGTTACCTAAGTTTACCTTTTCACCGTGTCTATTTTAACGATGGTACAGTTCATCAGGAAAATTTACCAGACAATCGTTTAAAAATACCAATAGCATTTAGAGCCGCCTATTATCTTGGTGATAATATGATTATTAGAGCCTATTATAGGTATTATTCTGATGATTGGAAATTAACAGCACATACCGCAGATATAGAAATGCCGATAAAACTCACCTCTTTTTTTTCCATCAGTCCATTTTATAGATATTATGCACAGCAGGGAACAAAATATTTTAATGGATATAGAGTACACACGGCTGCAGAAGAATTTTACACTAGTAATTATGATCTCTCAACATTTAATAGCAGTTTCTTTGGCGCTGGCTTAAAATTCACACCTCTTAAGGGAGTTTTAGGAATGAAACATTTTAATGCTTTAGAAATCCGTTATGGTCATTATACAAAAACAACACAAATGACATCTGATATTATAAGTATCAATTTAAAATACAGATAAAATTTGTTTGATTTGTTCTTAATTCAGTAAATTTCAGTTCTTTTATTCTTGATTATGAACCCTCAAAAAAGGTTATTTCCGCTTTGTTAGTTTTTTTTATATTGGTTTGTCTTTGTAATTTCAAAACTATATAAGAAAATAAGAAGCCCAATTTTAATTATTGGGCTTCTCATGAAAGACCTAGCTAACTTCTATCAATTTGGTAGGTTTTGATTTACTAACTTCTTTTTTCGGAAGTGTGAGTCGCAATACTCCATTTTCATATTTAGCATCTACTTCATCATCCAAGAGATTATCTGGAAGTGAAAATGATCGACTAAATGAGTTGAAAGAAAATTCTTTTCTTCTGAAATTTTTTCCTTTTTCTTCTTTTTCTTCTTCTTTTTCAGCACTAATACTCAATACCCCATTTTCAAGTTCAATTTTAAAATCTTTTCGTTGCATACCTGGTACCGCAAGCTCTATCTGGTAATCTTTCGGATTTTCAATAATGTTTGCTTCTGGTATTTTGAAATACCTATCCATTAAAAAACCATTAAACAAAGGGGAATCAAAAATAAATTCTGGAAAAAAATTTTCCATTAATTTAGGAAATGAACTTCCTTTTTTTGCTACTGTTGACATGTTGATTGAATTAAGTTAGACATTTAATATTAGTCAAAGCTACCCCCTATTAATTCTAAACTAAATGATAGAAGACATTTGGATCAATGATTTGGATCACATTTGATTTACATCATATGATAATGGTCATTTTTTAATCTTTTTTATGATCGTACATTCGCATAGACTTCCACAGAATAACTTTTAATCTCAATACATTTACATGAAATCATGAAATCAAATCAAACCTTGAAAGCAAAATATGAAACACGAGATCAGGTTGAAAAAGCCCTAAAAAAGCTTGTGGTTATAGGTTACAACATAAACCAATTATGGATAATATCGACGGATTTATATTTAGAAGATCATGTCGTAAATTGTGACAACTCTGATTTACAAATTCAAAATCGAGAAATAAAGTATGAGAGCAAAATAAGAGCAGGTACTTATACATTGGTTATAACCGGCAATGATAAAGAACTTGAAAAAGCGCGTCAAATACTTAAATTACACATTCCAAAAGAATAATAACCTTATATAATAAAGTCATGAAAAATATAATTAAAAATACTGTATTTGTCTTTGCAATATTTGCTTTAATGGCAACGCGTTGCGCTAAAGATGCACCAGAAACGATAGTAGATGAGGATCAAGCAAGTGCCGATGCCATTCATTATCAGAAAAAAGAACAGGCGATTGCTGATTGGAATAGTTTTAAAAAAAAGGCAGACAACCTAAACGCAATAGCCCAAAACAACAGGAAAACACTTATGATTAAGATGAAGGAAATTAAAGGGAAATTAATAGTCGATCTTGATGCAGTTTATGCTAGATCTGGTTATGATCTTCTAGTGATGCAGGATCGACTAAAACATCGGGATTTGGAATTCACAAAAGAACTTAAAAAATATGATGAATCATCTGATATCAAGAATCAGGTTTTCCAGGAGGCTTATCTTAGTGAAATCGTCCAATTAAATATCCTTTTGGAGAAAACGATTAACGAATAGTTTCAAAGTCAAACAATCACACTATTTTCAATTAAATCAATTGATATGGCTGTAAATACTGAGAAAAATACAGAAAATACATTTATAACAACTGTACGCTCATTCCTAATTGAAATTGGCGAACTCTCCTATTTTGCACGTCGTTTTTTTAACGAAGTATTCAGACCTCCTTTTGAATCGAAGGAATTCTTTAAGCAATGTTTCAATGTAGGAAATCGTTCTTTACCGCTTATAGCTGTTACAGCATTTATCATAGGATTGGTTTTTACACTCCAGTCTCGGCCAACACTTGAAGAATTTGGTGCTTTATCTTGGATGTCTTCAATGGTTAGTATATCAATTGTTAGAGAAATTGGACCAATTATTACAGCCTTGGTTTGTGCAGGTCGAATCAGTTCGGGCATAAGTGCCGAAATTGGTTCTATGAGGGTAAGTGAGCAAATTGATGCCATGGAAGTCTCTGGAACAAACCCTTTCAAATATCTTGTGGTAACAAGAATTGCGGCAACAACATTGATGCTACCATTATTAGTTATCGTGGGCGATGCAATTTCGATCTATGCTTCTTATCTTGTTGAACACTTTAAAGGTAATGTTTCGTTTCATTTATATTTTAATGAAGTTTTCGAAGCGCTTAAGTTCCGTGATATTATGCCAGCAACTATAAAGACTTTCTTTTTTGGTTTTGCCATTGGTCTTGTGGGAAGCTTTAAGGGTTATTTTTGCAAAAAAGGAACAGCTGGAGTAGGAATCGCAGCCAATTCGGCGGTAGTATTCACCTCCATGTTGCTATTTTTTATTGATTTTATTGCTGTTTTTATTTCTAATATTATTTATCATGAATGATTCAGAAACTGCAGTTAAGAAAATTATGATTGAGATTAAAGGTCTTTGTAAAAGCTATGGAAAAAACCATGTATTAAAAGGTTTTGACATGAAACTTTATGAAGGAGAAAATCTTGTTGTTATGGGAAAATCAGGTTCCGGAAAATCGGTCATGATAAAGTGTCTGGTAGGTTTAGAAGATTATGAGGAAGGAACTGTAAAGGTCTTTGGAAAAGATATTAGACAATTTCAAAATAGAGAACTCGATGAATTACGTACCAATATAGGTTTCTTGTTTCAAGGAAGTGCACTATATGATTCCATGTCTGTAAAGGAAAATCTCGAATTCCCATTGAGACATCATCGTGAAAAATTTGGAAAAACAGAAAACACAATGGCATTAGTCATGAAAGCATTGGAAAATGTAGGTTTAGAACAAACTCTCGAGCTTATGCCCGAAGAACTTTCTGGAGGAATGAAACGAAGGATAGCATTGGCTCGGGCACTAATATTACAACCAACGGTCATGCTTTATGACGAGCCTACAACTGGTCTCGACCCTATTACCGCAAAGGAAATCGTTGCACTAATAAAATCCATACAAGAAAAACACAAAACCTCATCGGTTATTATTACACACGATCTTGACTGTGCAAGAATTATCTCAAACAGGATGATATTACTTATTAACGGGATTAATTATGCCGAAGGTACATTCGAACAATTGTCTGCTTCGGAAGATCCTGAGATTCAAGCCTTCTTTAAATAAAAAATCATGAAAGAAACTCCATATCAAAAATTACGACTCGGCATTTTTATGGTTCTCGGCACGTTGGTCTTTATTCTGGCAATTTATTTTGTTGGGAATAAACAAAGTATGTTTGGAAGAACTGTAATCTTAAATTCGGTATTCACCAATGTGAATGGTCTCCAGCCGGGAAACAATGTCCGTTATTCCGGAATCGACATTGGTACAGTGAGAAATATTGAAATGATAAACGACACTACCATAAAAGTTGAGATGGCCATCGACAGAAAAATACTGATTCATATAAAAAAAAATGCTGTAGCAACCATTAGTACCGACGGCCTTGTTGGGAGTATGATTGTAAATATCATTCCAGGAGCAGGAAATAATGCTTCAGTTTCTGATGGTACTACAATTAAATCATACAGCAGAGTCCGAACTGATGATATGCTAAAAACATTGACGGTTACTAATGAAAATGCTGCGCTTCTCACGGAAGACTTACTAAAAATTACCAACAGAATTACTCAAGGTAAAGGAAGTATAGGTCTTTTGCTTAACGATACAGCAATGGCAAACGATGTAAAAGAAACGCTTTATTATTTAAAAATAAGCAGTAAGGAAACCGCAAAATCAATTGAAAAAATCAATCAATTAATTACATCACTCGATAAAAAAGACAATACAATAGGTGTCTTAAAAGATACTGTTGTTGCAGGTAAAATAAGAAACATCATTATCAATTTAGAAAATTCGAGTCAGGCAGTAAATCAAACCATTGCAAAACTTGATGAAGTAGCTGTAAGTATCAAAGATGGCCACGGTGCCTTTAATTATCTAGTAAAAAATCCAGAATCTGCAGAAAAAGTAGATTCTATCCTAAAAAACATTAATGAGGCAAGTATTCTACTCAAAGAAGATCTAGAAGCTGCGAAACATAATTTTCTACTTAAAGGTTATTTCAAAAAACAAGAAAAATCAGCGAAGAAAAGTAAAAAATAAAATGATTAAGTGCTTATTTCTTTTCGTTAAAAAATCATATTGGCAAGCAACGCATCCCTCTGATAAATATCTTCATAAAAAGACACTTGTCCTTGTAAATCAGCCCATGCTGTAAAATAAGCGATATAAACTGGTATTTTTCTGCGTAGTAGATAACCTTTTTCTTTACCTGAATTCATAGCAGAAATAGTTTGTAATTCTGTCCAACCATAATCGCTTTCCATAATGATTGTTGCAAGCTCACAAGCCTTTTCTACGCGAATACATCCATGACTAAATGCTCTTTTTTCTTGATTAAAAAGTGACTTTTGAGGTGTATCATGCAGGTAAATATTATTAGAATTTGGAAATATGAATTTTACGAGTCCCAATGAATTATCTTTTCCCGGCTTTTGTCTTACTTTTCCATTATGCCATTCCATATGATGTTGCAAAAGGTAATTTGGATTTTTATTAATTGCTGGCATAATTTCTTTCACAAGAATCGATTGAGGAACATTCCAATAAGGGTTAAAAATAATCTGGTTAATTTCTCCTTTGAAAACAACTGTTTTATTAAGCTCTTTTCCGACCACTACTTTTGAAATAAAAAAAAGGTCGTTTCCTTTAAAATAGAATAATTTATAGGATGGGATATTAATAGCGATATAATCGACTGGTGAAATATCGACCCATCGACAGCGTTCCATATTAACTGATATGCTTTTTATTCGATTCTCAACTGATACATTAAGTGATGTGATTAATTTATTCGTAATCAAACTATCATATTTGAGGTTATGATGCATTTGATAATTACTTATTCCGTTAAGTAAATCGTCGTCAAATTCATTCTTACCAGAATCTCCAATCAGATAACCTTCTGTCGCGAGTCTAGTTCGCACTTGAGTGATTAAAGTTGAAATTGTGCCAAATTTAATAGACTTGTCTTTTATAGCATCTATTTTTTGCCAACCCCCTTTTTCAGCAATTGTTTTATATTTTTTTAATCCATTTCTTAGACTATAATATTGACTAAACAATTCTGTCATCTCTTTTTTTTTCAACTCGGGGTTAAATAGAAGTGTATCAATTCCTGTTGAATAAATTTCTTTTTCTTTCGTAAGAAACCATCCCGTACGCATTCTTTTCTCTTTGGAAATCCCAGAATAAACTTTTTTTATGTAATAAAAATAAAGAGAACTGATTAATAATTCTGCATCTGTCATGTTTTTTGAATTTCCGTAAAATACTTGATCTAGTTCTTCTTTGTAAGGAATGTACTGTGGGAGTCCTTCATCATTCAATTGGTTGGCGCTTTTAAAAAGCATTGATGCGAATTTGGTAATCACATCCTTGTCATGCCATATAAGATGATTATTCTTATAATAGAGTTTCCTAACGTCAGATTTAAACTCATTATATTCGGGATGATGCTCAAAAAAGCCTACAATTTTGTTAGTATCAATAATTTCTGAGTTTGCACATCTAGGAAATGATACTTTTTTATTCTTATTTTCCAGATTTACATTCACAAAAAAACAAATGTTTAAAATAATACTTGTAATAATTGCAATGTGTAATGTATTTTTCATGTGCCCATGTATTATTTGTAAAAGTTTTTTTCAACTTAACGCCAATATAAAATGCTGAACATTACCAGTACTGTAAAAATCTCTGACTACAATTGATTTTTCATCAAGCGCATTTAATATTGAATTTCTAACAGCATATTCATCATGTTGCTCATTTTTTTTCAGGTTAATTATAATATTAAAGTGAATTTCCATTGGAGAATATTCCTTGGATATGGGTAATCGATAATGGTCAGATTCTTGATAGTCATCAACCAAAATGAATGTACCATTTCCAATTAAAAATTCCTCATTTAGATAACCTTTTAACAAATGTGATAGTTCTTCAAAAGTAATATTGTCATTAAATTTAATATTACCTCTGAATTTTATTTTGACGAGTGACTTAACCATAGGAATTTGTTTTATTTGTAAAAATTTATAAGAACTTTACACGTTTGATTTGGGAACTTCAATACCCATACGTTTCATCTCAGTTAACAATTTTTCGGAAATCGTACGACAATTGCAATTTTTAGCATGATTCAAGTGCCATGCTATTCGTTGTTCTGTTGTTGGTCTTTTGGGCATCTTGTGCGCTTTATGCCATTCAATATTTATTTTCATAAAAATCATTATTATAAATCATTATGAGGCATTCCCAATAATGGTATTGTGGAATGATAGCCAAGTTTTCTAGAAAGGCTGTAAGCAAATATTTTTTTGAAAAAACCTTTGTGGTGTACAGGAATGGATACAATATCTATTTTGTTGATATCTATGAAATCAATTACAGTACCTTCAGTATCATTGCTAGCCAGAATATAAAAATTTATGCCGGCCTTCGGAAAAAAACTTTTCCATTTAAGAATCGTATTACTTTCTTCGGCTTCATGATGCTCCTTTACCTCAAGAACATCAATATGAGCGTGAAGTAATATTGCTAATTCATTTAATCTTCTCAACAAATCAATATTGGTGCTTTTTAAGTGTGAAAGAAAGAGCATTTTTTTTATAGGCTTAAAATGGCAATGGGCTGGAATGGCAAGTACTGTTTTTCTAGACTGATTCATTACATTATCTGTCACTGAGCCTAAAAAAACATCAGAAAATCCACTTGCACCATTAGTTCCCATAATGACATAATCCACATTTTCTTTTTCGGCAACTTCTTTTATCGTTGCAATAGCATTTCCTTCTTGAAGCATGTGAGTAACTTTAATATGCTCCATTTTTTCTTTTTCAATGATGACCCGTAGTTTTGGTATTTCGCTTTTAAAATTTTCAAACTCATCCCACTCGCTTATATTAAAATTTATGGCTAGAAAATTATTGTCTATATAACCATTGACAGGAAACTCATAAGCATGAAGTGTAATAATTTCAGCATTTATCATTTCTGCAAGATGTAAAGCATAAACAAATGCATTAAATGATGTTTTAGAAAAATCTGTTGGGAAAAGAATTTTTTTCATAATAATATATTTTAATTGAATTGTAAATTAATAATCCTATGTTCGTAGAAGAATACCAATAATCATATACCTGTAAATAGTAAACATAAAATCTTTTTAAAAGATACTACTTCTTTGTTTTTAAATCATCTTCCTTAAGCATTTGCTGCTGTCCTTTTTTAAGTTCGCTTTTGATATCCTCAATCTGTTTCTCCATAGGAAGGGTTTCTGGAGTCTTACCTGTATTGTTTATAATAATTTTTCTAATATCACGGCCAACTTCAAAATGGGTTTGCTCCAGATTCTGCTGACCTTTAATATGACTTCTTTTAATCCGCTCCTCGGTTTGTGTTACGCGAAAAAGATTTGCCGCAAGTTCAGCACGACCCATTTGATCAATAAGGCTCCCTTTTATTATTTTGCGGCGAGCTTTTAATTTCCATGCCTCCATATTGTACATACCTAAATAACCTGCATTTTGAAATTTAGAGAAATCTGTTACACCTGATTGCTTAACTATAGATGCTAATGATTTATTCCCTTCTGATAAGTCTTCTCTAATAAGCATGCGTTTAATCTGTGAATTGTCTTTCATATACAATTCAAATTTTCTGGTTTGGTTTGCAAAATAGACTTGAGCCTCCGCCACCTCCTTTTTTTTAGGATCACCGTTCATTACAGCTAAATAGCATGCAAACCGGGTCAATCTGAAATCCTGCCAGGACTTTCCATTATTACTTCTTTCTTCAGCAATAATATTTTCATAATATAGAATATCCAACGCAGAAAGAGCTTTCGTTACATTATCAAGTACTTTCTGGAACGATTTCATACTCTTATAACCCAACATCGTCATAAGGTCTGTTGCCCACCAATAAGTCATTCCATTTTCATTCCTGAAATCCTCAAAAGTGATCTTTTCTTTAATTTGTTTTTGTGTATTCATGATTTTCAATTATTAAATTAATGGAGTTCATTTTCAGTATTCTTACCTTGCGCCCAACAATCTAAATTATACATGGTCGTTTCAGCAATATTTAATAGTGCTTCAACAGTGGCAAATGCCTGATGTGGTGTAATGATAACATTCGGGTAAGTAAGTAATCTAGCCAAGACTGAATCAATTTTACCATTTAAGGAATGATCATAAAAAAACACCCCTTTTTCGTTTTCATAAACATCAATACCAAGATAACCAATGCTATTATTTGCCAATGCCTTTAACACACTAGCTGTATTTAATACTGAACCTCTTGACGTGTTTATAAGTATTACGTTACGTTTCATTACATTAATCATTTCGCTTCCTATCAAATATTTAGTTTCCGAATTAAGCGGCATATGAATGGTGATTATATCAGATTCACTACATAAAGTTTCTAAATCGGTATAATTGAAATCATACTTTTGGATTAATTCTTCGTTTTTTATTTTGTCAAACCCAAGTAATTTACATCCAAAACCATTCATAATTTTTGCCATTACGCTCCCAATCCTACCTGTTCCGATAATCCCAACAGTTTTATTATTCAAATCAAATCCAATTAGATTATTTATTCTAAAGTCACGATTATGTACTTGTTTATCTGCCAAAATCATTTTCCGATTAAGTGCTAGGATAAGTGCTACGGCATGTTCCGCAATTGCATAGGGTGAATATTCAGGTACATTGGCACATTTAATTCCTAAGTAGTTTGCAATCGAAACATCCACATTATCAAAACCTGCAGCTCGTATCGCTATATATTTGACACCAATAGCTTTTAATTTTTCTATTACATTAGCTGAAACATCATCACCAGTAAAAACGACTACAGCTTCATGACTTTCTGCTTGCATAATTGTATCTGCTGATAATGCATCTTTAGTGAAAGTTAGATAATGATTAAAACTGTTTGCTTTAACCAAGTAAGTGCGTTCAAAGTCTTTACTACTGTAAATAATAATTTTCATTTGTCTAATTCCGATATCTATAATTAATAAACTGATTTTAAAGAGGTAAAACTACAAAACATACAATTTTAGTAACATGACGAACATCACAATTCAGAAATTTCAATACTTATTTTGGTGTGTGTTTTAATGATATCTATCATTTTTAGGAGATCGCTGAATTACTAATTTTACTTATCATCTAAAAAAATAAACAAATGAAAAAAACATATTGGACAAGCATTATTATAACATTTTGTTTCGTAAGCTGCGGAACATCAAAAATTACAGATTCATGGAAGGCAAATAATGAAAATCTAGGCACTTATAATAAAATTATGGTCTTAGGTCTTATTAGTAATTCAGAAAGCTGTGTGCAAGAAAAAATGGAAGATCATATGGTTGGTGATCTTAAAGATTTAGGATACAATGCTATTTCTTCACTTAGCGAATATGGGCCCAAATTCTTTGAAAATATGGATGAAAAAACAGCATTAACAAAGATTAGAAACAACGGAGTTGATGCTGTAATTACAATAGTAATGCTTGATAAAAAAAGTAAAAAAGATTATGTACCAGCTTACATACATCACTCTCCTTACGGATATTATCATGATCGTTTCTGGAACTATCAGGCAGTATTGTATAATAGAATATATGAATCTGATTACTATGTTACAAACACAAAATATTTTTGGGAAAGCAATTTTTATCGCATGGTCGACCAAAAACTTATTTATTCAGTTCAGACAGAATCATTCGATCCTTCCAATTCCGAAAGGCTTGGTCATGAATATGGAAAGTTAATTATAAAAGACATGGTTCGCCAGAAAGTATTTCACAAGTAAAAAGCAGTTTAATGAAACTATTCGAATACTAATTTATTCGTAAGGAATTGCCAATACAGGAATTTTAGAATGAAAAACTATGTTTCTTGCTATGCTACTTAAAAAGAGTTTTTCAAGTAGTCCTTTGTGTTTTACAGTCATGGCGACAAGGTCGATATGATTCTTTACAATAGTATCCAAAATAGTATTTTCAATATCATCACTTTCTATAATATTAAAATCAATACGCTCTTCCATATAATTATATTCCCAATCCTTGAGTGTATTCCATTCATCATCGATAGGGTTTGACTTTACTTCTAGCACATTAATATGAGCATTGAAAACGCCAGATAGATGCAGTAATTTTCCTAATACAGCCCTATGTCTTCTTTCGAATTGGGTTAGAAATAGTATTTTATTTAATGGTTTGAATTGGCAATACTCTGGAATGGCAAAAACTGGTATTTTTGTACTATTCATGACTTTTTCAGCTACTGTACCAAGTAAAACTTCCTCAATCCCGGAAGCACCTTTAGTGCCCATGACTATAAAATTGATATGATTACTTTCTGCAACTTCTAAGATTATATCAACTGGGTTTCCTCTCTCAAGTACATAGGAAAGATTAATGTGATGTCCCTTATTTCTTTCTGCTATATCCCTGAATATGGGAACGTCACTTTTGTAATTCTCAAATTCACTCCATTCAAGAGTTTCATAATCCAATGGAAGAGAACTATAATAATCACCAAAAACATTCATAGGAAGATCAAAAACATGTAGAATGATGATTTCAGCATTCAATTTACTGGCTAGGTGAATTGCATAAACAAAAGCATTAATCGAAGCATGTGAAAAGTCTGTTGGGAATAGTATTTTTTTCATGATAACTACTTTTAATATAAACAAGATGGGTATTTCTGATGTAGATTATTTAAATTTCAATTTCTTGACCTATTAAAGGAACAGCGCAGTTGTAGCCGTATCGTTCTTTTATTTTAAGTCGTAATTCATCTGCTGCTTCATTTTCTCCATGTACCAAAAAAACTTTTTCCGGTTTTGCTTCGAGTGCTGAAAGCCATTCTAACAAACCTTCCTGATCGGCATGTGCTGACAGACTTTCAATTTCATATACCTTCGCCCCTACTGTATAATATTTACCTCTCATTTTAATTTCTGCAGCATGATCTAATAATTTTCTGCCACGTGTTCCTTCAGCTTGATAACCAGATATAATTATTGAAGTGCTTTCCATGCTTAAATAATATTCTAGATAAGATAAAATCCTACCACCTGTAAGCATACCACTAGCAGCAATGACAACTTTTGGCTGCTTGTCATAAATAGCATCAATAGTATCTTTGTAATCTGAAATCATCGTAAACATCGCACACATCTCCGTAATATCTTCAGCTGGTAACTTGTGCCATTTCAGATTAGCATTAAAAATACTTACAACGCTAATTCCCATTGGCGTATCAAGGATATAAGGTACATCAGGTATTTTTTTCTCCTTTTTAAGTTGCCAAAGAAGATACATGATAGACTGTACTCTTTCTACAGCAAATCCAGGAATAAGTACAGTACCGTTATTTCGAATGGTGTCGTTGATATAAGTTTCAAGCTCTAGTTTAGCATCGTCTAAAGGATGGAGACGGTTACCATAAGTACTTTCAAGAAAAATATAATCGCCCTTTTTGGGGCGCACTGGAGGAAACATCAACACATCATTATCTCTTCCTATATCACCTGAAAAAACAAGTACTTTATTTTCAAGAGAAAGTTCAATACTGCATGCCCCAATAATATGTCCTGCATTGGTAAACACTGCACTAATTTCTGCATCAAGCATAACTGGTTTCCCTACTTCGATTACTTTAAACATTGGCAAGACGTTTTCCGCTTGTTTTACAGTATAAAGTGGCTCAGCAATTTCATGAGCTGAATAATGCCCTTTATTTGCCAGTTCGGCTTCTTCTTCCTGAATTTTAGCACTGTCGAGCATTACAAGCCTTGCCACATCTTTTGTAGGTGAAGTACAATAAATCTTTCCGTGAAACCCTTCGGCAACCAATCGAGGCAGCCAGCCACAATGGTCCAAATGTCCATGAGTTAGAAGTACAAAATCAATAGAGGATGGCAAAACTGGAAGTGGCTCCCAATTCAATTCCCTCAAAGCCTTCACTCCTTGAAACTGTCCGCAGTCAATAAGTATGGTGACACCATTGCTTTCAATAAGCGTTTTTGAACCAGTGACTGTACCGGCTCCACCAAGGAATTTTATTTTCATTTTATAAAATAATTGCAAAGCCCAGCGGCTTCATTAAGGATATTTTTTTTGCGACCCTCACTAACACCTATTTTTAGCAGCGTATCAGAAGAATCGATGAGTTGTTTAACAAGTATAATATTTAAAATGAGTAATTTTTCTTTTTCTACCATAGACAGCGTGGTAAGACAAGTTAGAGGATACAATACTCCAATATCAATTTTTGTTTTCAGATTATTTTCCGAAGGATAATCCCAACTCAACATTTCCAATCCCGAACAACCAGCAAATGTAATGGCATCAACTGTAAAACGATTATTGGTAACAATCAAACATTTGTCTATAGTTTCCGAATTAGAAAAAATTTGATGCCGAGAGTCCTTAATATCATTAAAACGGGATAGAATATACATTGGAACCTTAACATCAGACACTGCGTTACTTCCTGCATGGAACTTACATTCCACCATAGTTAAGATATCCATCTTTTTGAGTACAATATCAATTTCGTGGAGCACGCAGTTTCCTTGTAGCATGAGGTTAGTCTTGGTTATATATCCTTCTGACATAAAAAGAAGTGATACAAATTTTTCAAAGAAAAACCCCGCTGGACCTAATTGTTGTATTGCAGCTCTCAGATTGTATCTTGCTGCATGTGATGCGGATATTTTTTTTAGCATTTTACCTGCTAATCGGTAAATTTCCCTGGTTCTCATACCATTATGCAATTTCCCGTGAATATGAGCCATAATCCCCTCAACAGCTATTGCATCTGCTCCTGATCTTAGTAGTGACTTTCTTAATTTTTCAGGATTGAAGTCTACAATATCTCCCGAATTCTTGATGATTTTCATAGCCTCTCTATTTTATATAAACTAATAATTCCAATGATTTCTTTCAATAATTTTAAGGATTATTGAGCCCCTATTCAGATATCCTGAATGAATCCATAACTGTTTTCCATTCCTGAAAAGCATTAAAGTCGGAAAGTTAGTCACACAATAATTTTCAGCCAATTGTTTGTTTTTATTAACATTAACTTTTACAATAACTACTCTTTTTTGCAGACAATTTTGTACGCGTTCCAAAACAGGGAGTAACGATTGTGATGAGTCACAAGTCGGTTTATGAAAATCAATAAGCACTAGTCTTTTAGAATTGATAATTGTAGAAAGTTTGACACTCATAATTGATCCGTTTATTTCTTTAATTTGTTTTTTCTGATGGTACTGAATTTGAATGGCCGATAAAGCAAACAAAATCCATTTATTGAAGAAAGTATCAATATCACCGCAATAACACCCATTAAAATCTGGGTTGTATCATCCCAACAATCTATAAAGTAAAATAGTGTAGCCACTAGGACAATCCTGACTGTTCTATCTATTGAACCCATATTTTTTTTTGTTGTATTCTTATTAACTAACATAAATTCTCTTTTTAATTGTAAAACTACCACTGATTATAACTATGAAAAATGACCTTCATCACAGAAATTACTTTTCACATGTACTTTTCACATGTACTTTTCACATGTACTTTTCCAAAAAAAGAAAGCAGGATTCACATCCTGTCTTTATTTTTTTGGAAAGCGTGCTCGTATTCCACCTTTAGGTTGTTGATGACCGACCAAACTCCTGGGGTTTTCCAAGTAATTCGACCTGCCTCTTCTTTTTGATATAACGAAGTAACAAAACCAGCTAGGGTTACCGTGGTTCCTGAAACATCTACAGTGATGGTGTCTCCGTTTATAGACCAATGACGTTTAAGAGCATTTTTTATTAATTTTTCCTCCAGTTCATCATGAACCTCAGATTCGATCGTAATATTATTGATGACTCCTTTAACTCCTTGTATATAATATAACACTCTTTTTACTGCTTCACGTTGGTAATCCCATGAAAAAGTACCATCAAGGTAAACCCAACCATTTTCAACTTTAATCTTAACTTTCAAATCAGGAATAGACCAATTGTTTTTAAAAGCACTGAGTAATTGCTCTGCAATCTCTTGATCCGTTTTACCAGCAGCATGAGGCAATCTTACTTCTATTTTTTCAACTACAGCCTTAACACCTTCAACTTTCTTGGCCGCTTTTTCGGCTTCAATTCTTTTTAAATAATTATCTACCGTTCCCATAAGAGTAACAACTCCATCTTTAACAGTTACTCCAATTTCCGCTGCATGTAATAAAGGTTCCCATTTAATAGCATCCTCTACATCTTGTTGTATTTGTTCATTATTCTTCATTATAATAGATTTTTAAGTTAAATTATCATTTACACTTTTTCAAAACTGTAATAATAATATTCAAATTTCTGCATTATCTAATATCAATAAAATGATCTGCATCAGCTTAAAATGTAATTTCGCTCATATTATTATTTCAATATGATTTAATAAATATTACCTTTGATAATAAGCCAAAATACTTGTTGAATGAAAAGTTCAGAATTATTACATGCCGTTGTCCAGAATGCTATTGACGGTATTATTTCTATTGATGAAAACGGTATTGTGGAAAGCATCAACCCTTCAGCTTGTAAACTATTTGGATATGTTCCTGATGAAGTCATAGGAAATAACATTTCCATGCTCATGCCTCCACCCGACAAACTCCAACACGATCACTATTTACGACGTTATCAGGTAACGCATAAACCCAGAATTATAGGTATTGGTCGTGAAGTAACCGGATTAAGGAGAGATGGCAGTACTTTTCCTTTACGATTGGGGGTTAGTGAGGTGAGGTATAATGAAAGAACATTTTTTGTGGGATTTATTCACGATCTAACACAGCAAAAGGAGGTTGAAGAAAGACTCAAAGATTATGCTATGCACTTGGAGGAATTGGTTGAAATTAGAACCCAATCACTTAATGAAACGATTCATGCATTAGAAATTGCTAAAGAGCAAATTAGCAATTCACTTGAAAATGAAAAAGAACTTGGTAAACTTAAAAATATGTTTATCTCTATGGCTTCACATGAATTTAGAACACCATTAAGTACAATTCTACTTTCGGCTTCCTTGATAGATAAATACGCAGCACCCGCAAAATTGGTGGAAATCAACAAGCATGTCGAAAAAATAAAAGGATCAGTAACAGGTCTTAATGCAATACTGAATAATTTTCTCCAAATGGAAAAGTTAGACAGTGGTAAAGTAGAAGCTGCCAAGTCTAATTTTGACATACAGAATTTCTCCAAAGAAATAACCGAAGAAATGCAATTATTGGCTAAAACAAACCAAACTATCAAATACAAGCATATAGGTTCAGAAAAAATGATAAATCTTGATAGAAACCTGATTAAAAACTGTATTGTCAATTTGATAACCAATGCTATAAAATATTCGGGTGATGATGCCTTAATTGAACTTAGTACCGAAACTAATACAGACAATTGTATTATTCAAGTAAAAGATAATGGGATTGGCATTCCTAAAGAGGATCAAAAATATTTATTTGATGCTTTTTTCAGAGCACATAATACGGGTACTATACCCGGAACTGGATTGGGTCTTAACATCGTGGCTCGATATGTTGCACTAATGAATGGAACGGTATCTTTTGAAAGCAACACTAAAAACGGAACAATTTTTTCACTTAAATTTCCTATGACATGATTAAAGTATTGATTATTGAAGACAACGATGACATCCGTGATAATGTCAAGGAAATCTTGTTTTTAGGGGGGTATGAAGTTTTTGAAGCAAATAATGGTAAAACCGGAGCCGAATTAGCAATGAAAAATATGCCTGATATCATTCTATGTGATATCATGATGGGTGACCTTGACGGCTATGGAGTGTTGCATCTTTTGAATAAACACGATCAGACCAAAGCAATTCCGTTTATTTTTATGACTGCAAAATCTGAGAGAACTGATGTACGCAAAGGAATGGAATTAGGAGCCGACGATTATCTGACCAAACCTTTTGACGATACTGAACTATTAAATGCTATTGAAACTAGATTAAAAAAAAGACAGATACATGCTGAATTTTACACCAAATCAATTCGTAATTTATCCGAGCTAGTATCTCAAAAAGAAGGATTAGAAGAGTTAAAAGCCGCTTTAGAGGATCGAAAAGTAAGAGTTTTCAAAAAAAATCAAATCATTTATTATGAAGGTGATCGCGCTAATGGTATTTGGGTAATTCTTGACGGAAAAATAAAAGTAACCAAAATGGCAGAAGACGGAAGGGAATTGATGTCTGGAATATTTGAAACAGATCATTTTTTAGCTGTCAATACACTTTTTTCAGAAGGATTATTTATTGATACTGCAACTACTGTAGAAGAAAGCCATTTGGTTCAGCTTCCAAAAGAGCAATTTGAAGAATTTATCAATTTATACCCAGATGTCGCTGGAAAATTCATTCGAATACTCGCCAGCCAAATAAGAATCCAAGAAGAACGACTGATACAATTGGCTTACCAATCTGTAAGAAAGCGTATTGCGGAAAGTTTATTCCGACTTCATTCACAAAGCAATAAGCAGGAAAATGTTATTATTAGCAGGATTGATCTTGCCGCTTTGTCAGGAACGGCTCCTGAAACTGTAAGCCGAACGCTATCTGATTTAAAAGATGAAGGCATTATTGAAAAAAAAGGAAGTAACATTATAATCCTAGACCTTAAAAAATTAGAAAATGTAAAAAACTAAGAGTTTTAAAATCCTGATTTATTATAATGTAAAGTCTGAATCCGTTAATGTCATATTTCGTCTATAGTTAAAAAATTTTCAACTTCATTAACTCCTGCTACACTGCGTACCAAACGTGTGACAAGATTTTTTTGATTCCTATTTTTTATTGAGCCTTTTACGATTACCTTATATCTAAAAATTTCAACCTTGATATCGCTGGTAATTGAACGATCACTATAGATGGCTGCCAAAACATCCTTTTCATTTACTAAAGACTCAGCAGTTTCAGGTATAAAAATGTTATTATTAATATCTTTAATACCATTGATACTACTGATACATTCTACTGCTAAATCTTTCTGATATTTCCAAGCCAGTCGGCCTTCAAGACTAACATATCCATTCCTTACTGAAACATGTACATCGGTATGTGCGTAACCGAAGTTTTTACTGAATTTTTCATGAATAGCAGTTTCAATTTCACTATCGTTTCTTATATCACTATCATTCAACTCTACAATCAGGCTCTCTGTAACTAACCTAATACCTTCAACTTCATGAGCAATTTTTTTGGCTACTTCCTTTTTATTATATCTATCAACATAACCAGAAAGTATAGCCTCACCGTTTTCAACTTTTACATTAATTTCACAGTGGATTAATAGGCTATTTTCCAAAGCCTTTTCGATTTGTTTCTTTATATTAAAATCATTCATCATCTAAACTGAAAATTTAAAACAAATTTGCATCAAACTTCTAATTTAAAAAATGACTATCATCATGTTTGATTAATGACATAGGACAACTACAGATAAAGCTCGTACAATAAATAGTCATTTAGATAGTAAACCTCACATGTGAGAGTAGTATGATATTTATCATATTTCCTTTTATAAAGTTTATTAAACTTTGCGACTCAAGAACTTTATAACGCTGATAAAAGAAAAAATGATTGAAACAGACATACTCATAATCGGTGCCGGACCAACGGGACTTTTCGCAGTTTTCGAAGCAGGATTATTAAAATTAAAATGCCATCTTATCGACGCTTTGCCACAAATTGGTGGCCAATTGTCTGAACTTTACCCAAAAAAACCCATTTATGATATTCCCGGTTACCCGGAAATCTTAGCAGGAGATTTGGTAAGCAATTTAATGGAACAAATCAAACAGTTCCAACCTGGGTTTACCTTAGGAGAAACGGCAGAAACCATCACCAAATTAGAGGACGAAACTTTTGTCGTAACCACAAATCTAGGAACCAAACACCACGCCAAAGCGATTGCTATTGCAGGAGGATTGGGGACTTTTGACCCCAGAAAACCTACAATCGAAAACATCGCTTTCTACGAAAAAAAAGGGGTTGAATATTTTATAAAAAACCCTGAATTATTCAGAAATAAAAAGATTGTCATTGCAGGCGGTGGAGATTCAGCCTTAGATTGGAGCATTTTCTTATCGGATGTGGCTTCTGAAGTATGGTTAATTCACCGTAGAAATGAATTCCGTGGCGCTTTGGATTCTGTAGAAAGAGTGCAGGAATTAACAAATTTAGGAAAAATAAAACTGATCACCCCCGCTGAAGTAGTTGGACTAAACGGATTAGAACATTTAGAATCCATAGACATTAATGAAAATGGAACAATTCATAATATTAAAACAGATTTCTTTATCCCGCTTTTCGGATTGACACCAAAATTAGGTGCTATCGCCAATTGGGGATTAGAAATAGAAAAAAATGCTATCAAAGTAAATAATGCGTTAGATTACCAAACGAACATCGACGGCATTTACGCCATTGGTGATGTCAACACCTATCCTGGAAAATTAAAACTGATTTTGTGCGGTTTCCACGAAGCAACATTAATGTGTCAAGGTGTGTTTAAAAGAATCAATCCAGACAAAAAATACGTCTTAAAATATACTACAGTTTCAGGTATCGACGGATTTGACGGTAGTAGAAAAGAGTCTGAAAAAGCAGTAGTAAAATCCATATACTAATATGCTACAAGATATTACTATAAATATTACAGACCGTGAAGGTATAACTCACGAGGTACTCGCACCTACGGATATGAATATGAGCATCATGGAATTGGTGCGAGCCTATGAATTAGTACCCGAAGGTACCATAGGCATCTGCGGAGGCATGGCAATGTGTGCTTCGTGTCAGTGTTACGTTCTAAATGAAGTCAAATTACCCGAGAAAAGTGCTGAGGAAGAAGCCATGCTTCAGGAAGCTTTTAATGTAAAAGACAACAGCCGATTGGGCTGTCAAATTCATATAACCGAAGCCATTGGAGGATTGAAAATTGAACTGGCACCAGAAACTTAAAAAACAAAAGGGTTCAGAAATAAAACAAATTTTATAAGATTCAAATATAAAGTATAATCTTGATATACAAGTTTCAAGAGAAAAAGGTGGGATATTAAAACCATTTTAAAAATTATCAAAATCTGGTGGAGTTGTGAATGCCTACAACATCTTATTAATGGCAAAAGAAGTAAATAATAATAACCTATTTATTATATATTATATAATATTATATATTTTTTATTTATTACTCCAAATTTTGATTACCAATTTGAAGACTCCTCAAATAATTATAAACCTTTCAAAGTCACAATAAAACTACTTCCTGAGCCCAATTCACTCTCAACAGAAATAGTCCCCCCTTGAGCTTCTATGAACTCTTTACTGATTGCCAGACCAAGACCAGTGCCTTCTTTGTCAGTTCCAGGAACTCTAAAGTATTTATCAAAAACTTTGTCTTTATATTGAGATGATATACCTAAGCCACTATCAACAACACTTATCATAACATTATTGGTTGCCTTTTTCGCCTTTATGATTACTATAGAATTTTCATAAGAATATCGAATAGCATTTGAGATTAGATTTGAAACAACCCAAACCGTTTTTTCTTTATCAATTTTAATTTTAGGTAAATCATCGTCTATCAATAATTGCAATGTAATTTTATTTTGTTCGGCTAAGTTTTTTGTAGCTTCCACCGCTTCCATAATGATGGGGCTAACCTCGGATGATTCGATATTTATTTTGGATTTTCCCGATTCTACTTGGGTAATATTTAATAATTCACCTGTAGTTTTTAATAACCTGTTCGCATCGTCATAAATACTGTGAATCAATCCTTTCTGCTCTTCATTGAGTTTTCCTATTCCTTCATTCTCTAAAAGTTGCAAACTCATTTTCATGGAGGCTATTGGTGTTTTAAATTCGTGTGAAACTGTGGAAATAAAATTTGTTTTGGCAAAGTCCAATTCTTTATAAGCAGTAACATTTTTGAGTATAATAAACGAACCTATTTGTCTTTTTTCTTTTTCTCCCGTTGGAATAATGACAATCGGAACCAGTTGCCTTTCAAAATAACTTTCTTTCTTGTCGGCATAAATCTTCATCGCCTCTTGTTTTTTATTTGTTTCTGAATCCATCAAATCTATCAGTAATGTGCGGATTAGGTCATTTGTGAGTGCTACTTGTTGGGCTAGCTTTCCAATTATCTCGTTGGCTTTTAACCCTGATATTTTCAATGCCTCTTCATTTGCAAAAAGAATAGTTTGTTTATCATCCAGTCCTATAACTGGGTCATGCATATTATTAATGAGTGTTTCGATTCTCTTTTTTTCCATCATCAATTTTGCCAGACTACTGTCATTGTATTCCTGTAATTTCTCAGCCATGGTATTGAACGATTTTGCCAAATCCCCAAACTCATTATGGTCTTCAAAATGTACTCTCTGATGGTAATTTTTAGCGGCTATCTGTCTAATACTTTCTGATAAGTCCTTTATCGGATTAGCAATACTACTCGGTAGATTGATTAATAGTGAAAAGGCTATCATAAAACACATGGCTCCTGTAATGGAAATCCAGAGAATGGCATCTTGAGCCGTTTTAGAAGCCACTAGGCTTTTACGTTGTATGGCATCCATATTAAGCTTCATAATGTCATTCAAATCCTTTCGTATCTTATTGGCAAAAGCATCTTTTGGATTTTTTTTATATTCGGAAAAGTCTTCCACAAGACTTTGTGTGAGTTCTTTTTCTCCTATTTCAGTAATATTATTAGATTGCAGTTCAAGGTAGGTACTGAATTTATCTGAAAGTTTATTTTCAAATTCAATTTTATCCAATTCTTTCAACATATTGCGGGAATACTCCACGGAATTGTAATTGGCTACTAAAATATTTTCGGTATCGTTCGACAGTTTATGCACCTGACGAACTCCTAAGCTTACCAGAAGTATAATCAGAAAGAATAATAGACCCACGCCAAGCGTAAGTTTCGTTTTTATTTTCATTTTATCAACTTAAAATGATTAAATCAATGTCACTCGAAGATAACTTATTTAACAGCTCTTTGAAAACATTTGTAGAGAGAATAATTTTCATCAAATTAATTCGAGGTTTCCCAATACAAATAGTGGTTATGTTTTTCAATTCAGCATTCTCAATAATGGCTTTGGCAATTTTAGTATGTTCAACCTTTATAACCTCAGCACCCAATTCAGTGGCTAATTTGAAGTTATTAATGAGGTGGCGTTGTTTGTCCAAAGGTATTTTATCTGCACTTTCCTGTGGCAACTGAACATACAAAACATACCATCTGCTATTGTAATAATTAGCCAAACGTGCTGTTTTCCTAATTACTTTTTTTGCAGTATGCTCGTTACTGCTGATACAGGCTAAAAACTTTTCATGACGTACCGCTTTGCTTTTTGGCACTTCATTTTCCACTTTACGTTCAACCTGACTTGCTACTTCCTTTAAAGCCAACTCTCTTAATTGCAATATATGATCGCTTTTAAAAAAATTTTTAAGTGCTTGTTCAATTTTTTCGACTTTGTATATTTTTCCTTCTTTTAAGCGAGAAATTAATTCATCTGCCGTTAAATCAATATTAACCACTTCATCGGCTAGTGCCAATACATTATCTGGAATTCGTTCTTTAACCTCAATATTTGTAATGAATTTTACTTCTTCATTCAAACTTTCAATGTGTTGAATGTTTACCGCGCTAATTACATTAATACCTGCTTCCAGTATTTCCATTACATCCTGCCAGCGCTTTTCATTCTTGCTTCCTTCAATGTTAGTGTGTGCTAATTCATCGACTATAACTACTTCAGGGCGAAGATTGATAATGGCTTGAACATCCATTTCTTCCAATTCCTTTCCTTTGTAGAAAAGCTTTCTACGAGGTATTACAGGCAGGCCTTCTAAAAGTTCATGTGTCTCTTTTCTGTGATGGGTTTCGATGTAACCTATTTTGACATCAATACCGTTTTTAAGTAGTGAGTGTGCTTCCTGGAGCATACGATAACTTTTGCCTACACCGGCAATCATACCGATGTAGACTTTAAATTTCCCTCTTCGTGACTTTTTTATTAAATCGAGAAAGTGTTGAACATTATCTTCTCTCTTGTTTTCCAAAATAAGGACTTTAAATTGTTTTAAAACGAAATAGCTAAAGCTGTTACTGCTACGAAGTTCTGAGTTGTAGGGTCTCCATTTTTTTGAAAAACCTCATCCTTACTGCTCAGATTTCTTGCTTCTATGCGCCAAACCACATTGTCATAGATACTATAGTCTAAATTTAAGGAATATCCGAATGTTTGGAAACCATTTAGAGTACCCGTTGCAATAATTACCCCGTTTTTATCTGAATAATACTCTCCGCGAGCTGCTATATTAATTTTATTGGTTGCTTTATATTTAGCAATCAGAACCGGAGAATACCAGCAATTATAGCTGTCGCTTCCTTTGGATCTTTGTTCCGCACCTATATCAAAACCAGTTATTATTCCCCATTTATCACTTATCTGGAATTGCCCGTAAAGATTATGAAAGTAGCGCATCTGTTTAGCGTCATTTGGTTTGTCATTTCCAATGAAAGAGCTACTGTTTAAAGTAACTTTTGCATTAGGTTTATAGGTTAGTTGATGACCAAAAGCCAAGGTTTTATTCCCATCCACACGCTGAATGCGTTGCCAACCATTTAAAACTAATCCACTGACAAACCATTTTCCACTATCTGAAGTGTAGGATAATTTTGCACCACTTTCATAATACGGCGAATTATCCGCTAACATACTTCGGGTAAGATTCCAACAATCTTTACCAATAGCACTTTCAAAACCAATGTGTGATGCAAAAATACCGGCATCAATCCATAAATTTTTTGATTTTGAAAGTTTAATTCCCGCATTGGCTTCATAAATGTTTTTCAGGACACCTTCTTCTGCTGCTAAATTAGCGTTACTATAAGTTCCAGCCATTAGGGCAAGGTTAGCTCTTACATTGTCTTTTTCATAAACTGCTTTAATCAAACCCAAATTCAAAGCTACTTCATTGTGTCGGTTGTGAGAGTAAATAAAAGCAGGTCTTGTATTGTTTTCAGGTTGCCCAGAATCGTAGGCATAATAGGTTTCTATATATCCACTTATTTTTAAAGGATTTTCTTTTTTTATAGTATCTGTTTGTGCTTGTAAACCGAATGAACTTATTGTGGTAAACAAGGTAATAATTTTTATATTCATTTTATTTTAATTTATCTAAGGTAATGTTTAATTCGAGGACATTAATTTTTTCAGGACCGAAAATACCCAATACTGGTTTTTCGGTTTTTTCAGTTATTAAAAGTTCCAATTTTTGCTCATCTATGTTTCTGATTTTTGCAATTCGTTTCACCTGAACTTTTGCAGCTTGAACTGAAATATTTGGATCTAATCCACTACCCGAAGCAGTTACCATATCTGATGGTATATCTGATTTTTTCAAATAGGGGTGCGCCAATAAAAAAGTGTCAATTCGTTTTTGAACCTGTACTAAATAATCAGGATTACTTGGTCCTTTATTGCTTCCTCCACTACCTGCGGCGTTGTAATCTACCGCAGAAGGACGTCCCCAAAAATAATTTGACTTATCAAACTTTTGTCCGATTTTTTGATAACCAACCACTTTGTTCTTCACAGTGATAGTTTCTCCTTTACCCTGATTTGGGGAGAATTGTGCGATTCCCCAAATTATTATCGGATAAAGAAAGCCAAATACAATTATGGTTAAAATTGTAAATTTTACTATTGAAATAATTTTTTTCATTGCTTTAATTTTAATTTTTAAAAAAATATTGAAACCACCATATCAATTAGTTTTATTCCAATAAATGGGATGATAATTCCACCTAGACCATAGATTAAAAGATTTCTTTTTAAAATGGCACTTGCGCCAATTGGTTTGTAATCAACACCTCGTAATGCTAAAGGAATTAGTATGGGTATAATAATAGCGTTGAAAATGACCGCTGATAAAATCGCACTTTCTGGGCTGTGTAAACGCATAATATTTAACCCTTGTAATGCCGGAATTGAAGCTATAAATAAAGCGGGAACTATAGCAAAATATTTAGCAACATCATTGGCTATAGAAAATGTTGTCAACGTTCCTCTGGTCATTAATAATTGTTTTCCGATTTCTACAATTTCAATTAGTTTGGTTGGATCATTATCTAAATCTACCATGTTTCCAGCTTCTTTAGCAGCTTGTGTTCCACTATTCATCGCTACACCTACATCTGCCTGAGCTAATGCCGGTGCATCATTTGTTCCGTCACCCATCATGGCAACCAGTTTACCGCTTTGCTGTTCGGCTTTGATATAGTTCATTTTATCTTCAGGTTTGGCTTCTGCAATAAAATCATCTACTCCTGCTTTTTCTGCAATGAATTTGGCTGTTAAAGGATTATCACCCGTAACCATGACAGTTTTAACTCCCATTTTTCGCAAACGGTCAAAGCGTTCTTTCATGCCCGTTTTGATGATATCCTGCAATTCAATTACCCCTTGAACCTTATTATTTTTGATTACAACTAAAGGTGTTCCTCCATTGGAAGAAATTTCGATAACTTGTTTGGCAGTATCTTCCGGGAAAATATTCCCGGCTTGTTCTGAAATATTTTTAGCAGCATCTTGAGCTCCTTTTCTGATGTTTGTTCCATCTTTTAGAACTACACCACTAGTTCTGGTTTCAGCCGTAAATTTGATTAAAGTAGCTCCTTCAATAGATAATTTTTTAGCTATTTCATGTCCGGCTAATTCTACGATACTTTTTCCTTCCGGTGTGTCATCAGCTAATGAACTCAACACTGCTGATTGAATAAAATCTTCTTTGGAAACACCATTGGTAGGATAGAAATTAGTAGCCTTTCTGTTTCCTATTGTAATAGTTCCTGTTTTATCCAATAATAAAACATCAATATCTCCGGCAGTTTCTACAGCTTTTCCAGATTTAGTAATTACATTAGCACGTAAAGCTCTATCCATTCCCGCAATACCTATGGCTGACAATAAACCTCCAATAGTAGTTGGAATTAAACAAACAAAAAGAGATATAAATGCAGCAATAGTAATCGGTGCATGGGCATAATCAGCAAATGGTTTTAACGTTACACAAACAATGACAAATATTAAAGTAAAAGCAGCTAGAAGAATTGTTAATGCAATTTCATTAGGCGTCTTTTGACGGCTTGCACCTTCTACCAATGCAATCATTTTGTCTAAAAACGATTCTCCAGGCTCTGTTGTAACTTTAACTACGATTCTGTCACTTAATACCTTGGTCCCTCCAGTTACTGAACTTTTATCTCCTCCAGCTTCCCTGATAACTGGAGCGCTTTCTCCTGTAATGGCACTTTCATCAATTGTTGCTAATCCTTCAATGATTTCTCCATCTGTAGGTACAATGTCACCTGCTTCGCAGAAAAACATATCATCCTTTTTTAATTGTGATGAAGAAACCATTACAATATCACTTGAATAAATTTTGCCTAATTCTAAAACTTTTTTTGCTGGTGTCTCTTCACGTGTTTTTCTTAAACTATCAGCCTGTGCTTTTCCACGTGCTTCTGCTATTGCTTCTGCAAAATTGGCGAACAAAAGAGTTAGTAATAAGATTAAAAACACAATAAGATTATATATAAAGCTGCCTTGGTTTTCTGCACCCATTAAAATGGCGATGCATGCAATAAACATAATAGCAGTTCCTATTTCAACGGTAAACATTACCGGATTTTTGTACATTATTTTAGGATTAAGCTTCACAAAAGATTGCAAAAAAGCTTCTTTTACTTGCTGACCTTCAAATAATGTATTGGATTTATTCTTACTCATTTTATATATTATTTTAATGTAAAATATTCCGCTAATGGTCCTAAAGCTAATGCTGGGAAGAACGATAAGGCTGCAATTATGGCAATCACTGCAAAAACCATTACTCCAAAAATGGTAGTATCTGTTTTTAAAGTTCCTGCGCTTTCTGGGATGTATTTTTTATTAGCCAATAAACCTGCAATAGCTAATGGTCCGATGATTGGTAAAAATCTTCCAAGCAATAAAACTATACCAGTTGTGATATTCCAAAACGGATTATTATCTCCTAACCCTTCAAAACCAGAACCATTATTCGCAGCACTCGAAGTATATTCGTAAAGCATTTCTGAAAAACCGTGATTTTGTGGATTGTTTAACCAGCCTGTTGCATTTCCGCTAAACCAATATCCCATAGCAGTATCATTGGCTGCGAAATAAGAAGCTAGTGCAGTTCCCGACAAGATTAATAGTGGGTGGAGGATTGCAATAATTGCTGCAATTTTAACTTCACGTGCTTCAATTTTCTTTCCTAAAAATTCCGGGGTTCGACCCACCATTAATCCAGATATGAAAACGGCAAGAATAATGAAAATATAGAAATTTAGCCAACCTACACCACAACCACCATAAAATGCATTGACCATCATAGCCAATAATTGCATGGCTCCAGAAACTGGCATACTACTGTCATGCATACTATTAACCGATCCTGTGGAAATTACTGTTGTGGCAATACTCCAAAATCCTGAAATTGCAGGGCCAAAACGTACTTCTTTCCCCTCCATTGCTCCATTAGTTTGGGTAATTCCCATTTTTTCAAGGGCTGGATTTCCGCTTAATTCAGCATTTATTGTTGGAATAACTAAGAGTAAAAAACCGATGGTCATTACAGCAAAAATGACATAGGACAATTTGCGTTTTTTTAAATAAAATCCTAATGCAAAAATCATTGCAAACGGAATAATTAACTGTGCCCAAAGCTCTACTGCATCTGTAAAATAAGTTGGGTTTTCTAGTGGATGCGCTGAGTTTACTCCAAAAAAACCTCCACCATTGGTTCCAATATGTTTTATTCCTATAAATGCAGCTGCTGGCCCACGGGAAACTTCAACCGTAGTACCTTGTAAGGTTGTTATTTTGTCTTTTCCTTCAAAAGTCATTGGTGTGCCACTAAAAACTAAAATTACGGCTACAATTGCTGCAAGAGGTAATAGGATACGAGTACAACTTTTGATGAAATAATTGTAAAAATTGCCAAGTTTTTCAGTGGTTCTCTCTTTCATAGCATTGAAAACCATCGCTGCGGCAGCCATTCCCACACCAGCAGAAACGAATTGCAAGAACATCAGGAACATTTGAGATAAATAGGAAAGTCCTGTTTCTCCTGAATAGTGTTGCAAATTGCAATTTACAAGAAATGAAATAGCGGTATTAAACGCTAAATCAGCTGACATGGATGGATTCCCGTCAGGATTTAAAGGCAATGAACCTTGAAAGATAAGAACGAAAAAACAAAAGAAAAACCACACCATATTGACACTTAAAAGCGCTTTAAGGTGTTGTTTCCAATTCATTTCTTCCTTATCGTCAATGCCACTAATTTTGAAAATAAATTTTTCAATTGGATTGAAAATGGGGTCTAATAAGGTTTTATCTCCAGTATAGACTTTAGCGATATATTTCCCGATAGGAATTGCTAAAACTATAGTGAGAAGAAAAACGACAATAACGCCAATTAATTCTGAATTCATAATGTGATTATTTGTTATTTAATAAAATTTTAGCTTTTATATAAACAATGTAAACCAGTGCAAGCGTAAATACCCACGCAAAAACAATGAGAAGTACCTGTTTAACTTTTTCCTTGTTCATTTTAGAATTTTTCTGGTTTTATAAGTACATAAACCAAATAAACGAATACAGCTATAGCTATTATAAATAGTGCTACCATGATTTATATTTTTTCAAAAAATTCGACACATTTAAAACAAATTATAAAAAGGATTGAACCTAATGCGAGTAAAAGAATAGTTGCTATCATAACAATAAATATTAGCTTTAAACGCTGGTTGCATTTATCTGTTTAATGTACTCCGTTTTTAACCCTGTTGGAAATAGATTTGAAATGTTACAATGACGTAATTCCATAAATGTTGACACGGAAAAAACATACACATTTGAAATAACACTTTTTGTTTCATTACTCCCTGTTTCTAAAAGTTGTTCAGCAATTGACAAGCATTTTTTGGCTCTTTTAATATTCCCGGAAATAATTGCTCTTTTAGTAATTTCAGCAAAGCGTTCTGCATCTTTGTAGATGGTATTTATTTTATTTTTCATAAGTATGAATTATTATATTCATATCGCTTATGCCAAAATCTATTCCACAAACCAATACAAAGGTCGCAAACAAAACACTATCAATGATTTAATTGAAATCATAAATTTTTATAAATAAAAAACCCTATCAAAACGATAGGGTTAGGTCTTTCAAAACGATAGGGTTTTAGCTAATTTTATATTCTTCTAACTTTCGATAGAGAGTTGTTAATGCAATTCCGAGCAACCTTGCAGTCTCCGTTTTATTGCCATTAGTATGGTTTAATATTTTTTGAATATGTAATTTTTCAGAAGAAGCTAATGAAAAAGCGGAAAGAACCATTTCTTTATCATCCTTTTGACTTAAGTTTTTTAGCTGCTGAATTTCAATTGGTAGGCTATCTGTCATCAAAGTATTTTCAGTTTCCAATATAACACTACGTTCTAAAACATTTTTAAGTTCACGAATGTTTCCCGGCCAAGTATGTAATTTAAGTAATTGTAAAAAATCTTCTGAAATAGATTTTATTTTTTTGTTCGTTTTTAAAGCAAAGAAATGAAGAAAATGCTTTGCCAAAAGTTCAATGTCAATCACACGTTCGCGTAATGCGGGCAATTGAATTTGAAAGACCGAAAGTCGATAATACAAGTCTTGACGGAATTGTCCTGTCTCAATTTCTTTAATCAAATTACGATTGGTGGCGGTAATGATTCTTACATCAACTTTGGTTACTTTACTCTCACCAACTTTTATAAATTCACCATTCTCAATAACTCTAAGTAGTTTAGCTTGTAAATCGAGTGCCATTTCGCCAATTTCATCCAAAAAGATCGTTCCTTTATTTGCTTCTTCGAACAAACCTTTTTTATCCTTGGTTGCTCCAGTAAAAGCCCCAGCAGCGTGACCAAACATTTCGCTTTCCAATAAATCATGACTGAATGCAGAACAGTTTATCGCTACAAAATGTTTGTTTTTTCTACTACTTGACTGATGAATGGCTTGTGCAAAGACTTCTTTACCTGTTCCAGTTTCCCCCGTAAGCAAAACAGTAGTGTCTGTTACGGCTACTTTTTTGGCTAATTCAATAGCTTGTTGCAACGATTTTGAATTTCCAATAATTCCATTAAACGAGAATTTATTGTCTAACTGTGTTTCGAGTTGAGCCACTCTTTTGGTAAGACTATTTTTTTCGATGGCACGATGCAGTAGCGGAATTATTTTGTTATTATCATCACCTTTAACGATATAATCAAAAGCTCCGTTTTTAATGGCTTGAACCCCATCAGGGATATTCCCGTAAGCTGTAAGCAAAATCACTTCTGCAGATGGATTTTTTTCTTTTATAATAGCTGTTAAATCTACACCATTGCCGTCGGGAAGTTTAACATCGCAAAAAACAACATCAATATCATTTTGTTCCAGTTTCTTTAGACCTGATTTACAATCCCCGGCTTCTAGAACCTCAAAGTCTTCCAAACGAATAATTCGGGCAATTAAACCACGTAGTTTTTCTTCGTCGTCGATAATAAGTATTTTTTTCAATGCAGTAAAATTTGTACAAAATTACGGATTTGATTAATGGCAGACAAACATTTGCTATAAAGTATAATCAACGATCAGTATTCATATTCTAACTATACTATTTTAATTTTCAACTTTATTGAATTTTAGAATTCAAACAAACTATACTTTACTACCTCATTTTAACTTATTACAATTATGATTCTCAAAAACTTTTTATCTGTAATCTTATTTGGAATGTAATTTTAATACAATACTTTTATTAGTGGTAAATGAAAAGCTAAATATAAAAGGTTAGGATATCATTGCTGGGAAGAACAGCTATTTTGAAAAAAAACAATCTAAACCGTTGGTGCGGTATTTTTATCAGAAGGTATTCAAAAATTTTTGTTCCCTGACACACTCGGAGCAGGACGATTTACAAAAATCGGCTTGCTTATGCCTAAATTTTTAAGGACTTTTGTCGGCTTTTTTGAAATACTTTGCGGTGTACTAATCCTAATTGGACTTTTTACTCGTTTAGCAAGTATCTCAATAATTATAATTATGTTTGTTGCTATCGCAACAACAAAAGCAGAGGTTTTAAAAAATGAAGGCTTCTGGGAAATGCTTCACGGCAGTAGAACCGATTGTGCAATGTTACTCGGAGGAATTTTCTTTTGATTGAAGGTGTAGGGAAATGGTCTTTTGATGATAAATTAAATCAAAATGGAAGAAAAAAATAGTTTAAAAGAAATAGCAAAATTATTTTTGAAACTTGGTGTTATTGGTTTTGGTGGTCCAGCAGTTCATATTGCAATGATGCGAGACGAAGTAGTTGTCAAAAAAAAATGGCTAACCGAACAACATTTTCTTGACTTAATTGGAGCAATTAACTTAATTCCCGGCCCGAATAGTACAGAAATGGCTATTCATATTGGACACGAAAAAGCAGGTTGGAAAGGATTGATTATTGCAGGATTTTGCTTTATTTTTCCCGCTGTAATAATTACAGGTTTTTTGGCTTGGTTGTACAAAGAATATGGACAAATTCCAGAAATAAAACCTTTTTTATATGGAATAAAACCAGCTATAATTGCAATCATACTTTCAGCAATTTTTCCATTAGCAAGAAAATCATTCAAAACAATTCAATTAAGCATTATTGGAATTATAGCTTTATTTCTTTCACTTCTAAATTACAATGAAATAATTTTAATGTTCGGTGCAGGAATGATGTCATCGTTCATTTATTATTTAAACCAAAAAAGGAATAATAGCATAAATGCTTTTATTCCAATAACATTATTTCAATTTTCAAACAACAATTTAATTTCACATACAAACCTAAATTTATTCTTGATTTTCTTAAAAATAGGAGCTATTTTATACGGAAGCGGTTACGTTCTTTTTGCGTTTCTTGATGCCGAATTAGTTGCAACAGGTCTTTTGTCGAGAACACAATTAATCGATGCAATTGCTGTTGGACAATTTACACCCGGTCCAATTTTTTCATCTGTAACTTTTATTGGTTATCAAATTAATGGTTTTTCAGGAGCATTAATTTCTACAATAGCAATTTTTTTACCCTCATTTATTTTTGTTGCATTATTAAATCCATTGGTTAAAAAAATGCGAAATTCCAATGCTTTTTCTGCTTTTCTAGACGCTATAAATGTAGCTTCAATAGCAATTATTATTTCTATATGCTTAGAAATGGGAAAAGAAACTATAATAGATTGGCGAACAATTTTAATTGCAACAATAAGTATAATTGTAACATTTAATTATAGAAAAATAAATAGTGCATTCATAGTCTTAGGAGGTTCAATAATTGGATATATTTTAAACTTTGTAGGATAACACTAATGAGATTTTAAAGAAGAAAATGACCGTGCATATCTCAATTCACTTCATTCATTGGGGCTTTGTTATAACCGTATTGGTAAATATTAATTGTGTAGCCAGGTAAATCAAACAGGATTAAGTGCAAGTCGAGAATTTGAAATTCTAGAAATGGTTCCATATTTCTTCCATTCCGAAGGAGTCAATCAATATTTCAAGCACAATTATGCCGATGCAATAACTAAATTAGTAGGGACGCTACCTGATATTAGAGCCAATAAAGACTTTGCAAACGAAACTGTAGCCTATTTTTATATTGGGAAAAGTTATTGGTCACAAAATCAAAAAGAAATAGCGCTCTTTTTTTTTCGAAAAGTAGACTATGCATTCGAAAAAGAAAACTACATGCGTCCTGATTTACGAGAAGCTTATGAATTATTGATTAATTATTACAAACAGCAAAACAACAAGGAAGCACAATTACTTTACATCAACAAACTTTTAAGAGTTGATCAATTGCTCGGACGCAATTACAAATACCTTTCAGGTAAAATATTCAAAGAATACGATACTAAAAAGCTGTTGCAAGCTAAATTGGATATCGAAAATACAATGCGACTTCGAACTGTTTTTTCTACAATTGTAATTGTATTTTTGGGATTTATAATTGCATTTCTCATTTCCAGGCATTTTAAGAATAAACGATTATTTGAAGAACTTATCAATCGCAAACCGGATAATATAAAAACAATAGTATCTGGTAACAATGGTAAAGAAACTTTGGATATAAATCCGGAAGTCGTCGCCACAATTCTAAAAAATATTGAAAAATTTGAGCGCAATAAAAAATACCTCGATAAAGACGTGAATTTGGTCAAACTGGCTTCATTATTAAATACCAATACCAAATATGCTTCAAAGATTATTGCTAGATATCATGACAAAGGAACAATAGAATATGTCAGTGATTTAAAAATTGATCATATTGTAGAATTACTCAAAAACGAAAACAAATACCGCAATTATACAAACAAAGCACCAGGAGAAGAAGCAGGATTTGGTTCTTAACTAGAACTCCATGCTAAGTTAGCACATCCTGTTGAAAGTTAATTTTATAAAAAAGGCACTTAAAAAAGTGCCCTCAAAAAAAACTAACCAATAAATTTTAAATTAAATGTCTATAATTGTTGAAATCCCATTATTCTTAACAATTTCTATCCCATTATCTCTTCTTGATTCATTTTCATACATTTCACTTCTGCCAATTATTTGTCCGTTAGACGCTTTTAGATTAAAAAAATATCTTCCACTTAATGAGGTTTTCTTATCATACCTAGAATCAATTTGAGAATTACTTTGAGCTGACTCAATTCCATTTAAACAACTATACTTTACACTATATCCATCACTGGCCAAAATTGTTTTGCCATTTTCATCTTTCAAATCAAATTGAAATTCTCCGTTTTCTCTTTTACTAATTACATATTTTCCCATACTGGTATTGATTAAATTCAAAACTTATTAAAAAAAATTGATTCCTAAAACTAATGATAACACACCCTTATAACATCAAAGTTTGAATGATAAAACTGCGACACACTTCACAGAATATAGATTCAAAGCAGATCAAAGCACAATTTTAAATTTCCAACGTATTAATCAGGTTTTATTATTTCTTTACAAACTTGGTTAAAATAACTATTGCCTGACCTTCCACTTTTCCTTCAATTTGTTCATGATTATCATGGACTAGTCTAATATTACGCACTGCTGTTCCTATCTTAGCATTAAGTGAAGATCCTTTTACATCCAAATCTTTAATTAGTGTTACAGTATCGCCATTTTGAAGAATATTACCATTACAATCTTTATGAAACTCAACATTCCCATCATTAATATGATCACCGGTTGCTTTAGCCCATTCCAAATTTTGATCACTAATATACATTGTCTCCAATGCGTCTGCAGCCCAGCTTTCATTACGAAAACGATTAAGTATTCTCCATGATACAACTTGTACGGTACTTACCTCACTCCACATTGAAGTTAAAAGGATATTTTCCCAAAAAGAACTATCTAATACTTCTTTTTTTTCAATTTGATTCAGGCATTTTTCATTAATTAAAATTAAACCATCTATCCCATTATTTTGAGCTGGTGGCACTTCATAAACAATCAGGTTTTCTGTAACTCCACTTAATTCACATGCATTCCCACTTCTTTTCTGAAGTAATTCTTCTAATTTCATTTTGTATTATTTTTTATGTTTATGCCTAATGTTTATTTAAAAATGATTAAACTATTTTTTTCCAAAAACTTAAGATCCCATTATAATCTAAAAATTCTAAATTAAAACTTTCAGGAATCTCACTCCAACTACTCCAATAAGTAACCAGTTTTGTTCCTATAGGAGTTGTGTCCAATTGATCCCTAAGGTAACTTGTATACAACTTGTACAATTCTTCGCTAGGAGCAATTAACCTATCAATGGGACATGATGTATCTATATTTTCCTGGAACGAATTATAAAAATAGAAAGCATCATAATTTGAAAAAGAGATTTCAGTTATATTTGAATGTATAAACTCTACATTATCAACCTTATGCTTTTTTGCTATTCTTTTTGATAATTTTATAAGAGACTCTCGTTGCTCTACACCATAAAAACTTCCATTCGTTGAAGCGGCACCCACCAAACAAAATTTCCCTGCACCTGAACCAATGTCTAATATTTTTTTATTGGACTCGTCAACCAAAAAGTTAGCAGCCTTCTTCGCTACTTCAACAGGAGTCCAATGTCTAGCGGAAAGTTTCTTCACTCTAATAGGATACAATTCGTTGAACTCACTATCCTCAATAGATTTGTTTTGCTTAAGGTTCTCAAAGATCATTCTAATAAAAATTATTATTCTTATCGAAAATTTATTTTTTTATAAATGGGAATTTAATAATCTGGGCTTTCACGGCTTTATCACGAATATTAACAAAAATCTCTTCACCAACATTTGATTTACCGGAAAAAATATACCCCATGCCGATTCCCTTTTTTAGTGTTGGAGACATCGTTCCCGATGTGACTTTTCCAATAACCTGGTTTCCTTCATTCCAAATTTCATAATCATGACGGGGAATTCCCTTGTCTAACATTTCAAAACCTACTAGTTTTTTAGTTCCTCCATTTATTTTTTGAGCGTTAAAAAAATCACGATCAATAAAATTTTTCTCAGGTTTAGCAATCCAACTTAAGCCAGCTTCTACAATTGACGTAGTATCATCAATATCATTTCCATACAGGCAAAAACCCATTTCAAGACGTAGTGTATCTCTCGCTGCTAACCCTATGGGTTTAATACCACATTTATTTCCGGCTTCAAATATTGCATTCCAAAGTTTCTCTGCGTGTTGGTTCTTAACATAAATTTCAAAACCACCAGCACCGGTATACCCTGTGGCAGAAATGATAGTATCAGGTATACCGGCAAATTCACCAATCTGAAAAGTATAATATTCCATTTCAGCTAAATTAATGGTAGTTAAACTTTGTAAAGCTTCTGCTGATTTAGGGCCTTGTATGGCTAATAAACTTATATCTTCAGAAATGTTTATTAGCTCCGCTCCAAAAGAATTATTACTATTAATCCAATCCCAATCTTTTTGTGTATTTGATGCGTTTACGACTAATAAATAATGGTTTTCTTCAATCATATAAACCAATAAATCGTCGATTATGCCTCCTCTCCCATTAGGCATACAACTATATTGTACTTTTCCTGGAAAAAGCTTTGATGCATCATTTGAACTGATTTTTTGAATAAGATCAAGAGCTCTGTCTCCTTTAATCAAAAATTCACCCATATGTGAAACATCAAAAACACCTACAGCATTTCTTACGGTTTCATGCTCATCATTAACGCCTGTAGTATATTGAACTGGCATTTCATATCCTGCAAACTCAACCATTTTGCCTCCAAGCTTAATATGAATGTTACTTAGTGCTATTGTTTTTATGTTAGTAATGCTATTTCCCATTTTAGTGACCAATTAGTGATTTATAGGTATCAAATTTCAATAATCCTTCCGCATCAGAATTATCAGTCATTTTTAACTTAATCATCCAGCCTTCTCCATAAGGATCCGAATTTACTAATTCAGGATTGGTTTCTAATTTCGGATTCAATTCTAATATTTCACCCTTGACAGGTAAAAAAAGATCTGATACAGTCTTAACGGCTTCTACAGTTCCAAAGACGTCATGTTGCTTTAATGTTTCTCCAACAGTTTCAATTTCAACATACACAATATCACCTAGTTCACGTTGTGCAAAATCAGTAATACCAATATATACAATATCATTTTCAATTCGTAACCACTCATGGTCCTGAGTGTAAAAAAGATTTTCAGGAAAGTTCATATGTTTTTTTTAGAATATAATTTATCGTTAATTTTTTTTAAAATACTATCATTACAAGCACACTCAAACGACACCTAAAATAATAGGAGCCCCTTCCATGATCTCTTTGTTAGCAAATGATTCAAAGGTTTTGAAATTCTGTACAAACTGACCTGCAAGTTTGTGAGCTGTCTGATCATAATTTTCTTTATCAGACCACGTATTTTTAGGATTTAAAATATCTGATGGTACACCTTCACATTCAATAGGCATCTTTAAGCCGAATACTGGATGCTTTACAAAAGCAACTTTTTCAAGTTTCCCATCAAATGCAGCAGCTATCATTGCTCTGGTATAAGAAAGTTTTATGCGTTGTCCTACTCCATATCCACCGCCTGACCAACCTGTATTGATAAGCCAAACATTTACATTATTTTCTTTTAATTTCTTTCCTAGTAACTCTGCATATTTAGTAGGGTGAAGAGGTAAGAAAGGCTTTCCAAAGCATGCCGAAAAAGTTGTTTGAGGTTCAGTAATTCCAGCTTCAGTGCCAGCAACTTTTGCCGTGTATCCAGATATGAAATGATACATGGCCTGACCTATCGTAAGTTTTGATATTGGAGGTAACACCCCAAAAGCATCACAGGTTAGAAAGAAAATGTTTCTTGGTATCCCCCCTACCGAAGGTTCGATAGCATTCTCAATATAATGAATTGGATAAGCCGCTCTTGTGTTTTCTGTAACAGAAATATTATCATAATCTACAATATTTGTATCTTCAACGAATCGAACATTTTCAAGTAATGTTCCAAATTTTATGGCAGAAAATATTTGGGGTTCTTTTTCCTCACTAAGATTCACACATTTTGCATAACATCCTCCTTCAAAATTAAATACATTTTCATTGTCCCAACCGTGTTCATCATCTCCAATTAACTTTCTGGTTGGGTCGGCTGAAAGTGTTGTCTTTCCTGTTCCAGATAAACCAAAAAATACCGCAGTATCCCCTTTAAGTCCAATATTGGCGGAGCAATGCATTGAAAGTACATTTTTCTCATGAGGTAAAATATAATTTAGTACTGTAAAAATTCCTTTTTTAATTTCACCAGTATAAGAGCTGCCTCCAATAAGGATTACTTTTTTTGTGAAATTTATTATGGTAAAATTATGTTGACGTGTTTTATCAATTTCAGGATTGGCTTTAAACTCTGGAGCAACAAGTATTAACCAATCATGTTGGAAAGATTCAAGTTCTTTCTCTGATAGTCTTAAAAAAAGATTATTTGCAAATAAACTCTGCCATGGATTTTGAGTAACTATCCTTATATTTAACCTATATTTTTGTTTAGCACAGGCATATACATCTTTTATATAAATTTCATTTTGAGAAAGGAAATCAGTTACCTTGTTGTACAACTTATCAAAATCAGCTGGAAGAAAAGGATGGTTTATATCTCCCCACCAAACAGAATCAGCGGTTATGTCATCCTTTACAACATATTTGTCTTTAGGGGATCTTCCTGTAAATTCACCTGTATCACAAGCTAATGCCTCTGTATTGGTTAAAACTCCTTGTTTTTTTAAAAGCGTTTCTGCCATTAACATAGACTCTGATGAATTCCAATGAAACATCTTAGAAGGGTTTATCCCAATTTCTTGTAATTGACTCAATTTATCCATAACTATACTAAAAAGTGTTAATTGATGCCAAAAGTATAGAGATACCTGATATGTTTTATTGATGCATACACTAATTAAATTTGATTTAAATCAAAAAAACAAATCATGAGTTAAAAAAATGTAACTTTGAGATTTTGATATTATGATTTCAAAATTCACTTTTAATAATCAATATATTCTAACTGGATTACCTCAGAAAGACAAAATTTTGCTTGAAAATATCATGCAGAATAAAAAATATGCTAAAAATCAAGCAATTTTTACTGAGGGAACATTGCCAACTGGGATATTTTTTATACAGACTGGTAAAGTTAAAAAATATAAAGTGGACAATGATGGTAGGGAACAAATTATATATATCTATACCTCAGGGGAGTTTCTTGGTTATTCTGCCGTATTGGGTGAAGAAGCATATAGTGATACTGCAGTGGCTATTGAAAGTTCAATTATTTCATTTATTCCCAAAGATGACTTTATAAAAATACTTGATAATTCTTCTATCTTTTCCCGAATACTTTTAAAAAGTCTAAGTCATGAATTTAGCGTAATGGTTAATTTGATGGCAATACTATCACAAAGAACTGTCAGGGAGCGAGTCGCATTAAGCTTATTAATCTTATACGATAAATATAAAGGAAATAATTCTGATAATATTGTCACTATTTTACTTTCACGATCGGATTTAGCCAATATGGTTGGGACAGTAAATGAAACACTGGCAAGAATACTTCATGATTTCAAATTAGAAGGCCTTATCACAACTGAAGGACGTAAAATTCAATTACTAAATATTCAACAACTCATTAGCATAGCAAACTTTAGATAAAAAAATTCATAAAATTTTTATTAGTTAATTTTTTCTAATTCCATATCGATATTTATTATGATTGCTTTACAATATCCCTAACACTATCTCCAGTGAGTTTTTTTATCCAATAAATTCCCTTACGAATTCATTTTACTTATAAACATTTATTTTTTTAGCCTTAAAAAAGCTTTCAAACTTTCTATATATTTGTAATACTCAGTTACTAAAAATAATTTTAACATAAAGAGAGTGCATTTAAAAGTAATCAAATGCTTTCAATAAAAAATTACAAATAGATTTATGTTTAGACATAAAGGTAAGACAAGAACTTTAAAACACAATTTAAGAATTGCGTCCTTATTGTCGTTTGTAGCAGGAATTGTAAATACCACTGGTTTTTTAGCAATTCAACGTTTAACAACAAATGTTACTGGTCATTTTGCTTATTTAATAGAAGAGGTTTTTAAGTTTGAATTTTGGAAAGGATTCATATTTTTCCTTTACATCTTCTTTTTCTTTCTGGGTTCATTTGTTTCTAACTTGTTTATTGAGCTGATTTCAAAAAACAGTAATAAGTTGAGTTATACAGTCCCTATTTTTATTGAAAGTGCAATTTTATTTTTAACAGCAATTTTCGGGCAATTTTTAATTTTGGAAAGCCCTAATTCCTTTGCATTCATTCTCCTTTTTGCTATGGGTTTACAAAACTCGCTAGTGACCTCAATTTCAAATTCAAAAGTTAGAACTACACATTTAACCGGACTATTCACCGATTTAGGAATTGAATTATCACAATTGTTTTTTTACACACAGGAAGATCAACAATTAAAACTTTATTCGTCAATAAAATTGCGTTTAACAATCATCAATTTCTTTTTTTTAGGAGGAATAATTGGGGCAATACTATACTCTCAAATCAATCTATACACACTAATATTTGCTGGATTAATCTTAATTTGTGCAGGAGTATATGACAGTATAAAACTCAAATGGATACTTTTAAAAAGAAAAAGGATGCGATAATAAATAAAACATATATAACATTTCTCCATATATTCGTTCTCACAAAATTTTGCAATTTCATACTACAATTATTGCCTACTGATTATGGAAAAAGTAATAGTTCCACGAAAATATCTTCATGAGTTAGTTTGGAGTTTCCTTTTTTGAATAGTTTTGAATAGACTTCAGCTTTTTCTACGCCTTTTTGAAAACGCTCTAGATTTACAGATTTAATGAGGTAATCAATGACATCAACCTCATAGAACAACTATTTCTTCATCAGTATAAAAAAACCGTTTTTATTTAAAATCTTTTTGCGTTTTGTAGGTGACAAAATAGATTAGTATACTCCTTTCACTAGATAAAAAAGTTAGTGATGATATGAGTATTTTGAATGATATTTTTTTATTATTGAAAGTCCAGAAAAACAAAACATTGGTTAACTTTTCAATGCTTTAGTACAAATTTTAGTTAATTTTGTATTGATTTTAATTATACTAAATTCATTTTAGTAAAACTGCTGTAAAATGAACCAAACTCTAAAAAAATTATTTCCTTCTTTTTCGAATGCACTTATTGAGGATATAAACTCCAATGCTATTGAACAATCATTTGCATCTGGATATGTCATAATGAGAACTGGTCAATACATAAAAAACACCATATTAGTATTAAGTGGTAGTATTAAAATTTATCGTGAAGATAACGATGGTGGTGAATTTTTCATGTACTATCTTCAACCTGGACAAGCTTGTGCTATCTCAATGATTTGCGCCACCAAAAGCGAAAAAAGCCAAATTATGGCTAAAGTTGTAGAAGATGTAGATCTGGCTATGGTTCCTTTACATTTGATGGATAAATGGATGATGCAACATCGTTCATGGTATGAATTCGTTATTGATACATACAGAAGTCGTTTTGAAGAAGTATTGGAAGTTATAAACAGTATTGCCTTTAAAGCTATGGATGAAAGACTGGAATTTTACTTAAAACGACATCAGGAAGCTTGTGGTTGTGATGATTTAAAACTATCACATCAAGAAATTGCAACAGAATTAAATACTTCTAGAGAGGTCATTTCCCGATTACTCAAAAAATTAGAACAACGAGGGAGATTAAAATTGCATCGCAACCATATTGAACTTTTAAAATAAAAATTTCCAATGTGATAAAAGTTACAAATTGTAAAATTATAATGATCAATATTTGTACTATAAAATTTTACAATTTATGGAATACATAGGCTATTTCGCATCAGTACTTATTGGTGTTACTTTAGGGTTAATAGGAGGAGGTGGTAGCATATTAACAATTCCTATTTTGGTTTATTTGTTTCAAATTAATCCGAAATTAGCAACAACCTACTCTCTCTTTATTGTTGGTTTTACAGCTACTATTGGTGGCTTAAGACATTATCGCATGGGGAATATCAAATTAAAATCAGCCATGCTATTTGCTATTCCATCTTTAATAACCATCCTTTTTGTTAGAAAAATTATTTTACCAATAGTGCCCGAAATAATCCTCAATATTAATGGTTTTATACTCACAAAAGATATTTTTATCATGGCTTTTTTTGCCGTACTTATGATTGTCGCTTCTTACTCTATGATTAAGAAAAGTAAAGACGTTGTAATAAATCCCTCAACAAACTCACTAAAAACTATGCTTATTGGAGCTATAGTAGGCATTGTTACTGGTTTTTTAGGAGCTGGCGGAGGTTTTTTAATTATACCTACTTTACTGTTTTTTACTGCTATCAATATGAAACAAGCCGTTGGAACTTCATTACTAATAATAGCATTTAATTCATTATTGGGCTTTTTAGGAGATGTTGTTAACGGGGTTTCAATTGACTATGGATTCTTGTTTGTTGTAACTGCATTTGCTTCAATAGGCATTTTTATTGGAACCGTGCTTTCTAAAAAAATTGATGGTGCAAAATTAAAACCTGCTTTTGGTTGGTTTGTTCTTGTCATGGGTATATATATTATGATCAAAGAACTTTTCTTAAAATAAAAAACTCGATGATAAAAGTCACTAGTAAATAGCTTCGATTGTAATAATTTGGTAATGGCAATACAGGAATATTTGTAGCATCACAACTACAAAGGTGATGTGTTTTTTTTTTACATGTGACCCTCAATGGTAAGGTGAAATTAGACGATATGAGTTATTAAAAATTATAAATATTTATTATTAAATAAAATATCTATAAAATTAATTATCATAAGTGACAATGATCACTAATAAGAATAGTTCACCTCAGTAACTTTGTTATTATTAAATAATCAAATAATATAAGTAATGGAAGAAAAAGCAATATTAATGCCTAGAATTGGCGATATGGCTCCAGACTTTGAAGCTGTAACTACAACAGGAAACCTAAAGTTTTCAGAATATAATAAAGGAAGTTGGATCGTATTCTTTTCACATCCTGCAGATTTCACACCGGTTTGCACTACAGAAATGAGTGGCTTTGCCAACGAAAAAGATTTTTTTGCAAAACACAATACTAAATTAATGGGATTAAGTATTGATAGTATTCATGCACACATTGCTTGGGTAAATGCAGTACAAGAAAAAACAGGGATTTTATTTGAGTTCCCAATCGTTGCAGATATTGATATGAGTATTTCAAAATTGTATGGAATGCTACAACCGGGAGAAAGTGAAACTGCAGCAGTAAGAGCAGTATTCATAATGGACCCGGAAAGTAAAGTGCGTTTAATTATGTATTATCCCTTAAATGTTGGTAGAAACATGGATGAAATTAAAAGAGCATTATTGGCTCTTCAAACTTCAGATGAACACAAAGTGGCTATGCCTTTAAATTGGCAACCTGGCGAAAAAGTAATTGTCCCGGCTCCAAAAACCGTTGAAGCATTAGCTGAAAGAAAAAAAAGTGATTTAGAAATGGTGGATTGGTATTTGGCAAAAAAATCTATTTAATTTAGTTCATCAAAAATTACAAAAACCATTCTAACTGAAGAATGGTTTTTTTTATGATTTACACCTAAAATTTACTTCTAAAGTTTTCTCGTGACTTTTGTCACATACTATAAATACTCATAAAATAATTATTTTTATGTGATAATTATCACTTTAAATAAAATGCAATACCTATAATTTTGTCTCATTATTAATTAAACAATGTATTATGAAAATCGAACAAATTTACACAGGATGTATTGCACACGCTGCATACTATTTAGAAAGCGATGGAGAAGTTGCAATTTTTGACCCATTGCGTGAAGTACAGCCTTATATTAATAAAGCCTTTAAAAACAATGCAAAAATTAAATATGTTTTTCTTACCCATTTTCACGCTGATTTTGTTTCGGGTCATTTAGATTTGGCTAATAGAACGAATGCGAAAATTGTCTATGGTCCAACCGCTAAACCAGCCTATGAAGCTATCATTGCCAAGGACGATCAGGTATTTGAAATTGGAAACTGCAAAGTAAAAGTGATTCACACACCAGGTCATACCATGGAAAGTACCACTTATCTACTGATTGATGAAAAAGGAAAAGAACACGGAATCATAACAGGAGACACCCTGTTTATTGGAGATGTGGGCAGACCTGACTTGGCACAACACGTTGTCGCCGACTTAACCCAAGATAAATTAGCACGTTATTTATTTCATTCATTACGAGAAAAAATCATGCCTTTATCAGATGATTTAATAGTATATCCAAATCACGGTGCAGGTTCTGCTTGTGGCAAAATGATGAGCAAAGAAACTACCGATACTTTAGGCAATCAAAAGAGAACGAACTATGCTTTAAATCCAAAAATGACCGAAGACGAATTTGTATCGGCTGTTTTAACAGGTTTAACAAATCCACCGGGTTATTTCCCTTCCAATGTTTTAATGAATATAAACGGGTATGAAAGTTTAGATGCTGTTTTGAAAAAAGCTAAAACGCCTTTAAATCCAACTGAATTTGAACTAGTCGCAAACGAAACCATGGCATTAGTTTTAGATACTAGAAATGCTGAAGAATTTGCAAAAAGATTTATTCCCAACAGTATTAATATTGGTTTGGATGGTAGTTTTGCCATGTGGGTTGGTGAAATGATTGCCGATATTAAACAAGAAATCTTATTGGTTACTGATATTGGTAAAGAAGAAGAAAGTATGGTACGTCTATCTCGAATTGGGTACGATCATACTATTGGATACTTGAACGGCGGAATTGATGCATGGAAAAACGAAGGTTTTGAATTGGATACCATAACCAGAATTACAGCCAAACAGCTAGAAGACACTATAAATTTTGACGAAACGTTAATTTTTGATGTTAGAAAGAAAAGTGAATTCTTATCAGAGCATCTTGTTGGTGCAATTAATGTCCCCTTAAACGAAATCAACAATCATCTAGCTGAATTTCCAAAAGAGAAAAAATTCATCTTACATTGCGCAGGAGGTTATCGCAGTATGATTGCAGCATCAATTTTGAAGCAACGTGGCTGGGATAATTTTGTAGACGTTATCGGTGGTTTTTCAGAAATCAAGAATACAAATCTTTTAAAATCAGATTATGTTTGCCCAACAACACTGTTATAAACCTAACTATGTCTAATTTTTACCGCAATGGCATTATTTAATGCTGATTGTAAAAACAATGGCTACTCAGTTCCAATAAAAAAATAAAGAAAATGAGTAAATTTAATGATATAATCTATTCCGAAAAACCAGTTTTGGTAGATTTTTTTGCCACTTGGTGTGGTCCTTGTCAAATGCTGTCTCCCATATTGAAACAAGTAAAAGACAATCTTGGCGAACGCATCACTATTATTAAAATCGATGTAGACAAAAACCAAGAACTGGCTTCAAAACTTCAAGTTCGTGGTGTCCCTACAATAATTTTATTCCAGCAGGGAAATCAATTATGGAGACAGTCTGGTGTTTTGTCTAAAGATGAAATCACCAAAATTATATTAGAAAAAACTAACGGATAATTTAATACCTATTTTATCATGAGAAAAAACATGGGTTTCGCAGATAAAAAGTACGAACAATTATTTCAAAGAGCTTTTGTTTTCAATTCGATTTCATTGGCGAAAGATTCGGTTCCTAAAAGAGAAAAATCAGAATTGTTTATTGAGTTTCAAAAAAACAGCTTCGGTCAGATCAATTTATACTACTTTGAAGGTATTACTTGCAATAGTTGTATGAATACCATTTCAGCTAAATTTATAGAAATTGATGATGTTTTAAGCGTAAGTATGACTATCGATTTTTCAGAAATTTTAATTGTTAGCAAAGCAGAAATTCCTTTAAAAAAATTACAAGAAATCGTTTCTTATGATAAAAAATATAAAATAAATAAAGTAAAATGATACACATTATAGAAGTTGAAAACATAAAATGTGGCGGCTGTATGAACAGTATAAAAACCGCATTACAAAAAACCGAAACAGTTACAGATATCAAAATCGATAAAAACACAGAAACCATAACAATAAATGCAGCTAGTGAAAGAGAACTATTGGTAAAAATACTTTCAAAATTGGGCTATCCAGAAAAAGGACATAATTCAATACTTCATAAAGGAAAATCTTTTGTAAGTTGCGCTATTGGAAATTTATCAAAATAGAATCTGAGAAAAGTGTTTGAGAATTCAAACACTTTTTTTCTTATGTGACAAATGGTACAAACCAATACTTTTTTATAGTTCAATTTTGCATTACAAAATTATAACTATGGAAATCATTGAACTCATTAAACAACCCTGGACTTGGTACATAGCTGGTCCGTTAGTTGGTCTTACTGTGCCAACATTATTAATTTTAGGCAACAAAAATTTTGGTATCAGCGCCAATTTACGTCACGCTTGTGCCGTTTGCTTACCTGCAAACATTCCTTTTTTTAAATACGACTGGAAAAAAGAAGTCTGGAATATGTTTTTTGTGTTTGGAATTTTGATTGGAGGCATTATTGCTTTTAACTTCCTATCAAACCCAAATCCAATCACAATAAATCCGAATTTAAAGTTACAATTGGCAAATTATGGAATTACAAATATCAGCGGAATGTTACCTGAACAAATTTTTTCTTGGGAAAATATATTTACACTTAGAGGTTTTCTAATGATGGTTGTTGGCGGATTTATGATTGGCTTTGGCTCTCGCTATGCCGGTGGTTGTACAAGCGGACATGCCATTTCAGGTTTATCAAACTTACAATTACCATCACTAATTGCTACTTGCTGTTTTTTTATTGGTGGACTAATAATGATAAATTTCATTCTGCCTTATATCCTCTCACTGTAAATTAAATAATCATGAAAATTAAAGATCAAAATAAAGATTTTGAAACACGCTCATTAGATACTGTTTGTATTAATGAAAGTCATTTAAAACATAAATGGTATCACAATATTAAATACCTTATTGTAGGAGTATTGTTTGGAATTGTATTCATCAAAGCTGAAATCATTAGCTGGTACCGCATCCAAGAGATGTTTCGTTTCCAGTCGTTTCATATGTACGGTGTTATTGGTAGTGCAGTTGGGGTGGGAATAATTTCTGTTTTTTTAATAAAAAAATTTAATATCAAAACCATATATGGTGAAAAAATAGAATTCCACGATAAGACATTTAACAAAGGGCAAATCATTGGCGGGTTAATATTTGGTTTAGGTTGGGCAATTACTGGAGCTTGTCCGGGACCCATTTTCGCTCAAATTGGAACTGGAGTTACCGTTATGATTGTAACCTTATTTTTTGCTATTCTTGGCACATGGGTTTACGGATATTTTAGAAATAAGTTACCTTATTAATCTTTACAAAAGAAATTAAAAATAAGCAATGTTGTATCTTCCAGAATTGGTGAAACTTCCAAAAACCTCAAAACTATTTTTGATAAAGCGGCCAGAGAAAATGCTATTCTGTTTTTAGATGAATTTGACCAAATAGGGAAAATGAGGGAAAATAGCGATAGTGATGTTGGCGAAATGCGAAGACTTGTAAACACATTAATTCAGCTTATCGATTATTTTCCTGAAAAGTCGTTATTAATTGCTGCCACCAACCATTTGGAGATTCTTGATAAAGCAATAATAAGACGTTTTCAATTGGTCGTAAAATACGAAATGCCTAATCAAAACACCTTAGACCAATATTACACTAAACTACTAGCCCATTTGCCTGAACATCTTCGAACAATACAACGCAAATACGAAATTTCATTTGCAGAAGCTAAAGACCATGCTTACACAAAGGCCAAATCTTTACTATTAGAAGAGTTAGAAGCTAATTCTCAAAATCTGGCACTAACCATTTCTTAGCTGGTACCAAAGACTTTACAACTGGTACCAAAGACTTTGTAACTGGTACTAATCATTTCTTAGCTGGTACAAAAGACTTTGCAACTGGTACTAATCATTCCTTAACTGGTACCAAAGACTTTACAACTGGTACTAACCATTTCTTAACTGGTACAAAAGACTTTGCAACTGGTACTAATCATTTCTTAGCTGGTACCGAAGACTTTATAACTGGTACTAACCATTTCTTAGCTGGTACCGAAGACTTTACAACTGGTACTAACCATTTCTTAACTGGTACCAAAGACTTTATAACTGGTACTAACCATTTCTTAACTGGTACCAAAGACTTTACAACTGGTACTAATCATTTCTTAACTGGTACTACTCATTTCTTAGCTGGTACCGAAGACTTTGTAATTGGTACTTTAAAACTTCCTAACCAATATTTTCCTATCTTCGTTTCAACAGAAAGAATACTGCTCGTATTCAGCATAACCAATACCAACTAAAATCATTGCATCATGGGGAAACTAGCCGAAATTAAAACGAAAGAAACTAACGCAAGTGTTGAAGATTTTTTAAACAACATTGCCGAAGAACAAAAGCGTAAAGACAGCTTTACTATCCTTGAAATGATGAAAAAAGCAACCGGAGAAGAGCCTAAAATGTGGGGAACTTCCATCATTGGTTACGGAAACCTGATCTATAAGAGTCCTGCCTCCGGAAGAGAAGTCGAATGGTTTAAAATAGGTTTTTCTCCACGTAAAGCAAATTTGACATTATATCTCATTGGTGGTATTCAATCTTGTGCTGAAGACTTAGAAAAATTAGGCAAGCACAAAACGGGAGGCGGCTGTCTTTATATCAATAAGATCCAAGACATCGACATCCATGTTTTGGAAACTATTATTAATGCATCCGCAAAAGGAGAATAATCTTCTTTATCCAGCCCGAGTCCTAACTTCACAGCAATCCGAAGAATACAAACCTCTTTACATTAAGTAAATGAGGCCAATACATTATGGGCTTTTTCTGCTTAACAGTTAATTAACTTCCCTACTGTTTAATAACTTTTTCTTAATTTCAAAATTTTACAAATATTAATATTTATACGTTTTTTTGCAACGTATTTTTAATATATGTAAACATGAAATCGAAATTTAAAACATTCCTGTTGTTCATAAGCTGCTTTTTAAGCATGCTGTCCTATGGTCAAAAACAATCCATTTCAGGAACTATCAATGATGGAAACCTACCTTTACCGGGTGCTTCAATTACTATCAACGGAACAATAAAAACAGCCGTTACAGACTGGGATGGTAAATTTTTAGTAACTGATGTGCCGGTTGGGGAACTCACACTTAAAATCACTTATTTGGGGTATGTTGGAATTGAAAGGCAAATTTCAATTAAAGAAAACCAACAATTCAATATCGGAACCATAACTCTTATTCCAGAACATAAAGAATTAAATGAAGTTGTTGTGGTAGCACAGAACTTAAGAAACAGCGAATCCAGAGCATTAAACATGCAAAAGAACTCGGTGAGTATAATGAATGTTATTGCTGCTGACGGAATTGGTAAATTACCAGACAGAAATGCTGCAGAAACAGTACAGAGAATTCAGGGTGTTTCCATTGAAAAAGATCAGGGAGAAGGCCGATTCGTTTCTGTTCGCGGATTACCTCCGTTTTGGGCTTCAACAACCATCAACGGAAATAGAATCCCAACTGCCGAAGAAGAAACAACTTCAAGAGCCACGGCTTTCGATTTTTTTCCGTCGGAATTAATTGCTTACGTACAAGTTAATAAAGCTATAACTCCCGATATTGAAGCAGATGGCATTGGCGGAAGCGTTAATTTCATTACTCAGACACCACCGGAAAAAACAACGATAAGTGCCACGCTCGGAAGCGGTTATAATACCAAATCCGACAAAGGAATCTACAATATTTCGGCCACTTTAGGAGGAAAAACCAAAGACAAAAAGTTTGGATATTTAATTAACCTTACCCAATGGAACAGAAACTGGGCTACTGATAACTTTGAAGCCAGAAGAGACGGAGACGAAGGTGTATTCCGCTTAGAATTAAGAGATTATACCGGAATAAGGAAAACTACCGGAATAAATTCTGCATTTGAGTACTCTATTTCTCCCAAAAATAAAATATACCTGAAGAGCCTTTATGGGACTTTGGCTGACAATGAAACACACTACAAGCACCGCATCCGTTTTGATAAATTCAATTCGGCAACCAATGTAGCCAGAGTAGAATTACAGAATATCCATAATGAATTAATTACGGAGTTAAAAGCGGTTAATTTTGGCGGTAAGCATGAATTATCAAGTGGTAAAATAGATTGGGATTTGGCCGTTTATGAGAACGAATTCAGATACGGAAACATTCCTGACAGGGAAAACAAATCGTATTATGTTGTAAAATTTCGTCAGGATGGCGTAGGAATTAACCCTAATTACATTTCTGATAAAGGAAAAGGCCCAAGAGCTTATTGGTCTGTTGATGGCGGTCAGCTCGACTATAAAGATACTGATGCTTTGTTTGGGTTTTACAGTAATCCGGATTTCAAAATGGATGCTTCAAAAATGAAATTTTCCGATTTGGAATTTTATAAGATTTCAATTATTGAACGGGATAATATAGTAGCTGCGTTTAATCATGAATTTACTACTTCCGAAAAACTCTCTTTTAAATACGGACTTAAGTTCAGAGACAAAGACAGAAGAGCAAAATTTGAAGATGTTTTTTATACCTGGAGCAGCACTAACCCAGCTCCTTATTTGTCTAATTATGCACAATACATTACCGAACAACCTGGCAGAACTGATTATTTAACAGAAATAAATGCGACTGTTTCCAATTCTTTCGGACCGGTATTGTCTACTCAAGGAATGAATCAATTCTGGAATGAAAACCAAAATAATGTATCGGTAAGTACTGCCGATTCTGAAGGACTGGCCTTTAATTCAGGCTTAGGGAGAAATTTCGATGTCGATGAAACACATGCAGCCGCTTATGGTATGGGAACTTATACTATTTCGGATAAATTGACTCTTTTAGGAGGAATAAGAGCCGAAAATACTACTACAAAAGTGAGTGGTTATAATGTTGTAAACGGTGATTTGCTAAAAGTTCAGAACAAGAAAGAATATCTGGCGGTACTTCCCATGATACATGTAAAATATTCGCCGACTAATGATATGAATTTACGTTTTGCAGCAACAAGAACATTTGCCAGACCAAACTATGGAGACATTACTCCGGGTGGCTCTTATGTAGAAGCTGACAATGAATTTAAAGGGGGAAATCCGTCCCTGAATCCTACTTATTCTTTAAATTTTGATTTGATGGGTGACTATTATTTTTCTAATGTAGGTACTATTAATGTCGGTTTATTTTACAAATCAATCACTGATCCTATTTTTCAGGATACTTACAGAGCAAGTTACAATGGCAATACAGGCGTAGAATTCAGCACACCAAATAATGGTGATAATGCTTGGATTGGTGGTTTTGAAGCAGGAATTACAAAACGTTTCGACTTTTTACCAGGCTTCCTGAAATATTTCGGAACGCAGTTAAACACTACCCTAATGACTTCTGAAATGACAAAACCCAGCGGAAGAAATGTAAACTTACCGTATCAGGCAAAACAAATATACAATGCTCAATTGTTTTTTGAAAAAGGAGGTTGTAACGTAAGATTGGCATTCAACCACAAAGGAAAATACGCTATTGCTTATGGAGAAAGTGATATAGATGATGTTTATTATGGAAAATACAGTTCTCTTGATTTAGGATTACAAGTCAAATTGACAAAACACATTTCGATTTATACCGATATAAACAACATTTTAAACGAACCGCTTATTTACCATTATGGTGCATCTGAAGATCGTCCAAAACAAGTCGAGTATTATGGAATTAAAGGAAGTTTTGGAACAAAATTCAATTTCTGATAATATGTCAAGCTCCCGATTTCTTTCGAAAAATAATGAGTTTGTGCTTAGAGCGGCTTTTGCAGCTTTTGGAGTCTATTTTTGCATGTACGCATTTAGAAAACCCTTTACTGTTGCTACTTTTGAAAACATCTCTTATTTAGGTATCGATTATAAAATACTGCTAATCATCGCTCAGGTTTTCGGGTATTTCATTTCTAAGTTTTTAGGGATAAAAATCATCTCAGAGATGAAATCAAACCTAAGATTAAAATATTTACTCGGGTTTATACTCATGGCAGAATTGTCACTTTTGGGATTTGCCGTAGTTCCAAAACCGTATAATATTCTTTTTATGTTTTTGAACGGACTTCCTTTAGGAATGATTTGGGGAATTGTTTTTTCTTATCTCGAAGGAAGAAAATCAACGGAATTGCTAGGATTGATACTTTGCTCAAGTTTTGTAGTTTCTTCCGGATTTGTAAAGACCGTCGGAAAATTTACTATGGATTCTCTTGGAATAAATGAATTTTGGATGCCCTTCTGTACAGGATTATTTTTTCTGATTCCTTTGTTATTTTTTGGACTTCAATTAGAAAAATTGCCTCCGCCAAATGCGGAAGACATGGCACAAAAAACAAAACGACTGCCTCTTAACAAAAAAGAGCGATCAAAATTGCTGCAAAAGTTCTTCTATCCTCTTTTATTCCTCACCTTTTTCTATGTTATTCTAACTGTTTTGCGTGATTTCAGGGATAATTTTACACGGGAAATCTGGGATTCACTCGGTTATAAAAACAATGCAGTCTTGTACACCTTGAGTGAGATTCCAATTGCGATTATTGTTTTGACAGTTTTTAGTTTTTTAGGTACAATGAAGAATAATTCAAAAGCGTTTTTGTATTATCACTATGCGCTTTTCGCAGGAATTTTAATCATTGGGCTGTCAACATTATTTTTCAGGCTTTTACTAATCGGCCCCGTCCTTTGGATGGTTCTCTCTGGATTGGGCATGTATTTATGCTACATTCCTTTTAATGGGATTTATTTTGACAGGATGATTGCCACTTTTAAAATAAAAGGAAATGTGGGCTTTTTAATTTATTTTGTAGATTCTTTTGGTTATTTAGGAAGCGCCCTGGTTCTTTTATACAAGAATTTTGGTCAGAAAAACAGCTCCTGGCTCCAATTTTATATTAATCTGAATTACATCATTGTTTTCTTCGGATTTACAGCAGTTACAATCACATTGCTATTTTTTAAAAAATCAACAACACAAATCAATTTAAGATATGAAAACCAAATATGATTTAATCATCATTGGCGGCGGTGTTTTAGGTACTTTTCATGCCTATCATGCTTTGAAGAAAAAATTAAAAGTCGCCATATTTGAAAAAAATGCCCAGCCTTTGGGAGCAACAGTCCGGAATTTCGGGCAAGTCGTTCCTTCCGGTATGGATTTGAAATGGCAAAATTTCGGCAGAGAAAGTTTGTCAATTTACAAAGAACTTCAAACACAAACGGATATTTCAGTTAGAGAAAACGGTACAATCTATATCGCTTCAAACGATGAAGAAGTTCAACTGATTGAAGAATTGCATCAAATCAATAAAAATAATAATTACAATTCTATTTTACTTTCAAAAGGAGATTGTCTAAAAAAATATGATGGTTTGCGCTCTGATTATTGTAAAGCTGGTCTATTTTTTCCAGATGAAATTACTGTCGAACCGCGCCTGATGATTAATAAACTGCAACAATTATTAATTAAAAATTATGGCTTGGATATTTTTTTCAATACAACCGTACTTAATACTCAAGAAGTCAATAACCGTTGTGAAGTCACTACTGCTGATGGCGAAATTTTTACAGCGGGGAAAATAATTATCTGCGGAGGCAGTGAGTTTAAACTATTGTATCCTTCAGTTTTTGAGAATAGTGATATCGTGGTGACTAAACTACAAATGTTGCAAACAAAGCCCCAAGGCATTTACACCCTTCCTGGCTCTATTTTGACAGGACTAACCATCCGTCGTTATGAATCGTTTGAAGAATGCCCCTCTTACAAAGAAATTAAAGAGAAAGAGGACTCAAACAGCTTTGAAAAAAAATATGGGATTCACATCTTGTTCAAACAAGCAACGGACGGCTCTGTAATTTTGGGAGATTCACACGAATATGCAACGGCAAAAGAGATCGATTCGTTGGGTTTCGATTTAAATATGGAAATTGATGAATTTATGATTAATGAAGCTAAAAAAATCATTGATTTGCCAACTTACGAAATCAATAACAGATGGTCAGGAATTTATTCACAATGCAAAAACAAGGATATTTTTGAGCATACTGTTGGCACTAATATTCATATCATTACAGGAATTGGAGGTAAAGGAATGACCGGAAGTGCAGGATATGCAAAATATAGTATCGATACCATTTTTAATTACAATTAATGAAAAATAAAAATATCAAATTGGTTGTTTTCGATATGGCCGGAACAACTATAAATGAAGACAATTTGGTTTATAAAGCCTTACACAAGGTGTTTGTCAAAATGGGTTATACCGTTACTTTAGATTATGTTTTACAACATTGTGCAGGGAAAGAAAAGTTGAATGCCATAGTAGAACTCCTTAACGATTTAAACTACCCAACAACCCAAGCTGATGCCATTTTTGAAGAATTTTCCAAAACATTAAAATCAGTTTATGAAGAATCCGAGGTAAAACCTATAACGGGAGTCGGTACTTTTCTGACAAAGCTAAAAGCAGCTAATATCAAAGTCGTTTTAAATACCGGATACAATAGTTATACAGCTAATCAATTATTGGATAAACTGAATTGGAAAAAAGGAATTCATTTTGATGCACTGATTACAGCTGATGATGTGTCCAAAGGAAGGCCTCATCCCGATATGATTTTAAAAGCTATGGATGAATTCGATATTGACGACTCTCAGAATGTTTTGAAAGCAGGTGATTCTGTAGTTGATATTGAAGAAGGTAAAAACGCAAATTGCGGGCTGACGGTTGGTGTGCTTTCAGGCGCCCAAACAAGAGAAGAGCTTCAAAAAGCGAACCCGGACCTTATTGTAACTACTATAACGGAGCTGGATTTCTTATTTGCTCAGCCTGTTATTAGATAATTATTTTTTTGTTTTAATTTGTCAAAAGAGGTTTCCATAATCAGGAGCCTCTTTTGTTTTTTTATAATTTAGATTGAACTGTTTTTAATTTTTATCCGAATAAAAATAAAGCACAAGCATCGTGCAGTCTTTTGCAGAATTATTCATTGGTACATGAGGAAATTTTCCGTTAAAATATAAAGAATCTCCTTCTTTTAAATCAATTTGTTCATTATCGATCAAATACGTGATTTCTCCATTTAAAATATACTTGAATTCCCACGCATCTGTAATTACTTTGTCTCTCTTAGAATTCGGTTTAATAGTTAATAAAACTGCTTCAAACCCTAAAGCATGTAAACTTTTACTAAATATATGCATATAGCTAAACCCTTCAGCTTCTACTTCTTTTTCCAGATTTTGCTGGTTTTCTTTTGGAATATGAATGAATTTTGCATTCGATTTCTTTTCTACTCCTTCAAAAAAATAACTGGCATCAATCTCTAAAGACTGTATCAAATCTAAAAGCACCGGTAAAGAAGGAATAGTTCTTCCATTCTCAATACGGGAAATCAAGCCGTTACTGACATTGGCTCTATTTGCCAACTCGTTTATGGTCAGATTGTTTTTTTTTCTGATATCTTTCAATCTTTTCCCTATTCCTATTAAAAAATCATTCATGTGAGAACTGCTATTGTATAAATGTAAAGTACGCCAAAATTATCTTTTTGAGCAATCGTAATGGTATAAAATTAAAAAAACATAATTTCTATTAATTTCAGTTTTTATTTCCAACCGAAGGAAGGTTAAAATCAAAAAACGGAATCCAACAAAAAAACCACTCCTAAGAGTGGCTTTTCTAACTGTAAATAGTATTAATCTAAAATAAAAGCAACTTGAACATTTGCTGTTATTTCTATCTCTCCTACTGCAAGTGTTTCTCTTGGCATAGAAGCATCGGCTGCTCCGGCCATCATTGCTCCTTTGTACATTGGTTGTGGGTAATAATTTTGGGAATTATCCGAAATTAAAATCACTTTGCCCACTTTTTGATTTAAAGCCGAAGCATAATCTACTGCTTTCTGTTTCGCATCTAGTATTGCTTTCTTACGAGCTTCAGATTGGTATTGCTCTAATTTTGAAGATTTAAACTCTACTCCATTAATATTTGTAATACCTGTATCCGTAATTCCCATCATGAACTCATCGTACTTTTTGATATCTTTCAATGTCACACAAATACTTTGGTGTGCAACATAGTTGTATTTCTTTTTCTCGTAATCATAGTTTTTACTCAAGCTGACAGCTGTCGTTTGAAAATCAGATTGCGGAATGTTACTTTGCTTGATAAACTTAATAACTTTTTCAATGATAATATCATTTGCTTTTTTTACTTCCGATGCATCTTTTCCTGTATTCTCAACTCCCAATGTAATAATTACCTGATCCGGAGTTACTTTAACCTTCCCTTCTCCAGCCACATTGATTTGAGGAACCGGATTCTGTTTTTGATCTTGTGCGTATGTCATCACAGTAAAAAGTGTTATTAATGTTACTACTAAATTTTTCATATGTATGTTATTTTTGATTTTCTTGGGTACTGCAAATCGCGTGCCAAACTAAATTTTGCCCATCTTGGCCAGAATAAAAAGCAGAACAATAGGAACTGCCAAAAGCACCACTGTTGATGTATTTTCGAACAACATAGCCGGGTCTTTCGATAATGTAATAATGTATCCGCCTATCGCACCTCCAAAATGAGCCGTATGGCCGATATTATCTCTTTTAGATTTCATTCCGTAAATAGACGATAATAAATACAGAAAACCATAAATATACCCAGGTATAAACCCAAAGATATACATCCCTTTTTCCAGCAAAATAGCACTGAAAATAATTCCTGTTACCGCACCTGAAGCTCCTATAGCTCTGTAATTATAATCATTTTGATGAAAATAAAGCGTGAGCAGACTTCCGCACAACAAACTTCCTATGTAAATCATCAAAAATGAAAAACTTCCAAAATACACAACGATTACCGGAGCAAACATATACAATGTCAACATATTAAAGAACAAATGCCCCCAATCTGCATGAAGAAAAGCCGAAGAAATCATCCTGATTTGTTCTCCCGCCCGAATGCTGCCGATATGAAACTCAAACTTTCTAAAAAAAGAGACATCTGTAAAACCTTTATAACTAAAAAACACGTTTGCGGCAATTATAGAAATCAGAAAAGTATTCATAAATAAAAATTTGATAGTAAATATACTAAAACCATTTTATATAGAATTATATCTAAAAGCAGAATAAGAAGTATATTTGCTAAAATTTTATCTAATGCAATTACTTGTTTACCTCATAGTTTATCCCATACTTTGGCTTATTTCCATACTTCCATTCCGATTGTTGTATCTTTTCTCCGATTGTATTAATTTCCTAGTGTATCACATTATAGGATACCGGAAAAAAGTGGTCCGTGCAAATTTGGCATTGGCATTACCCCATCTTTCTGATACAGAGCGGTTGGCCATTGAAAAGAAATTCTACAGCCATATGTGCGATATGTTTTTAGAAATGATAAAAACCATGACTATTTCCGAATCCGAAATATTCAAAAGATATAAGCTTACCAATCTGGAAGTTTTGAACAGCCTGGAAGAAAAAGATAAAAGTGTTGCTTTAATGTGCGCACATTATGCCAGTTATGAATGGGCTGTTTCACTTAACTTGCACACCAAATTTATTGGTTATGGAATATATAAACGATTGGCCAATCGTTATTTTGATCAACTGGTACGCAAAATCCGTTCGAGGTTTAAAGCAGTTCTGATTACGACCAAAGAAACAATCCCTACAATTGAAGAAAATTTCAGAGCCAAAAAATTAGGCACCTATGGTTTTGCAAGCGACCAATCACCAAAACCTAACGCACCACATTGGACTACTTTTATGGGAATTGAAGTTCCCGTTCATACTGGTGCCGAGATGTTGGCTAAAAGATTTGACATGAACGTCATCTTCATGAAAACCAAAAAGATAAAACGTGGTTATTACGAAGGTACTTTTGAAATACTTTCAGAAAATGCTTCTGCCGTGCCAAATTATGAAATTACCGATAAGTTCTTACAACTTGTGGAAGAACAGATACACGAAGCTCCTGAATACTATTTATGGACACACAAGCGTTGGAAACACAGAAGATAGAAAATATATCGCTAAATTTTAAACCAGGATTTCACCATTTCTTTTTCCATATTTCTTGCGTTTTTATGGATAAATTCATTCGTTTTGGCATTGTAAATATAATCTTTTGACCATATTTTGTGGTTTTCTGCCAATGATTTAATGCTTTCGCAAACGTATTGTACTTCTTCTGAAGTCGTTGTCGGATGGATGGACATTCTAATCCAGCCCGGCTTTTTAATCAAGTCCCCCGAAGTAATCTGGCAAATCAAATCTTGTGAAGTAGCCTGATCTACATGCAGCAGATAATGTCCGTAAGTTCCGGCACAACTGCAACCGCCTCGGGTTTGGATTCCAAATCGGTCATTCAGTATTTTTACTCCTAAATTAAAATGAAGGTCATTAATATAAAATGAAATCACACCTAATCTGTCTTGGTGCTCTTTAGCCAGAATATTGATGTTTTCAATATCTACTAATTGCCCAAAAACAAAATCTACGATTTCATGCTCACGCTCCAAGATATTGTTTACACCCATTTGCTCTTTCAGCTGAATAGCTAAAGCAGTTTTAATAACCTGAAGAAAGCCTGGAGTTCCACCGTCTTCCCTATCTTCAATATTATCGATGTATTTGTGCTCGCCCCAAGGATTTGTCCAAGAAACTGTTCCTCCTCCCGGACAGTCAGGCACGTTGTTTTTATATAAGTTTTTATTAAAGATTAAGACTCCTGAGGTTCCTGGTCCGCCTAAAAATTTATGTGGAGAAAAGAATATTGCGTCTAAATAGCTCTCAGGATCTTCCGGATGCATGTCAATTTCAACATAAGGACCCGAACAGGCAAAATCTACAAAACAGACACCATTATTCCGATGCATTATCTTAGCTACCTCGTAGTATGGTGTTTTAATCCCGGTCACGTTGGAACAAGACGTAATTGATGCAATTTTAAAACTTCTGTCTTTATATTGTTCTAATAGTTTTTTAAATTCTTTTATGCAAAATAGTCCATTATCATCTGCAGGGATTACCACAACATCTGCAATAGTTTCCAGCCAAGATGTTTGATTGGAATGGTGTTCCATGTGTGAAATAAAAACAATAGGCTTGATTTCTTTTGGAATTGCAGTAAATTCTTTTAAGTTTTCAGGAACTTTAAGACCTAAAATACGTTGAAATTTATTTACAACGCCAGTCATTCCCGTACCATCATTAATCAGGATATCATTGTCGTTAGCATTTACATGACGCTTAATAATATGTCTCGCTTCATGATACGCCATTGTCATTGCTGTACCGGAAATAGTAGTTTCAGTATGTGTATTAGCAACAAAAGGGCCAAAATCATTCATCATCTTCTCTTCAATAGGACGATACAGGCGGCCACTTGCCGTCCAATCTGTGTAAATGATTTTCTGCTCGCCGAAAGGAGATTGAAATTTTTGATCGATTCCAATAATATTCTGACGAAATTGTTGAAAATAGTGTTCTAACTCAGTTGTTGGTTCAGTAATAGTCATGTAGGCCTAATTTGGTTCAAATATAGAGTTTTTTGTGGAAATGGAAGCAGGAGGCATGTTATTTGTTTTTTGATATTGATGAATCCAGCAATCTATTATTTAAGTATAAACCACTGATAATGTGATAAATAAACTTTAATGTTTTTTGAGGAAAAACCGTAAATCTATTTCCATTAATCCTATTAATTTTAATAAGAAAATTCTAAGTAAAGTGTGGAAGCTATTCCGCACTCAGTTGTTCCCCCAACAATTGGATAAACTAAATTCCTTTTTTGGCAAAGTTTATCCAACAAAATGTTTACGGAACAAGCCGAAAATCCGATCCAAGAGTAGGCAAAAAAAACAACTTAAAAATGGCTGAAAAAAGAAATCTTGTAACCATCAGGGCAAGAAAAGAAGATGCTAAAAATGCAGACGCACTAATTGCATACTTAGTAAACAACAACGGAGAACTCATTGAATCTTCGCCTTTCAAAGGAGGTGATGCTCAATTCAAAACAGATGCAAAATCGATTCACGGAAAAACAAAAATTTTTATTGGACCAACAATTCCTGCCGAAGCCGGTAAAAGAAAGATAACAGAAAAAGCACTTATTAAAATGGGAGCCTGGCAACCTTCCATACGTCCGGGAATTAATGATATAATCAGCTTACCTTTATTACCGCCTATTATCAGTCCGCTTCCTTTTAAATGGTGTCATGTAACGGGTACATTAACCAAATCATTCACTATTGATGGCGTAAACAAAGTACTTCCTGTCTGCAATGCTCGTGTACATATTTGTGAAGTGGATCCTATAAAAATCTTTTGGCCAAAAATTCCAGATAAAATTATTATTGATTTGTGGTGGAGACTCAAAGATATTGTAAGGAAGCCTATTCCATTGCCAGATCCGAATCCCGGCCCGATACGCTTTCCAAGACCGTTAGCATTAAGAGATTTAACACCTTCCATCAGTAATCGAATTGATTTTCAACCAACTGATTTTATAAAGCGAAGTGAAATAGTGAATCAGCAAGCTAAATTACCCGCTTTCCCGCTTCAGGTTCAAAATGCTATCTTATCTGACTCAATTACTGTATTCAGTGATACATTGAAGAACAATTTCACCCTGTTTCATCCTTATTTATGTTTGTGGCCTTGGTATTGGCCTTGGTTTTATAAAACGGACCCTATCGCTACAGTTTCAACGGATTGCAATGGTCAGTTTGATTACAAAATGCTTTATTTACTTTTAGGAGACCATCCAGACATTTATATTTGGGTTGAAGTATTAATTGATGGGCAATGGGTTACTGTTTATCGTCCTCGTGTTGCCTGCAATACACATTGGAATTACGCTTGCGGTTCAAATATTAATATCCGTATCACTGATCCTCAGGTAACTCCTTGTGTTTGTGATCCGCTCCCTGGAGCTATAGTATGGATGAAGCGTGTTAATAGCGGCGTAAGTATTAGAAGAATTCAACAAAATGAAAATCCTTCAGGTCATTTAGCAAATGCTGTGGGTCTGACCGCTTTTGCGACTACCAATACGGTAAGTCCTTTTGGATCATCTTTCCCATTTGTAGTTCAGTTTGGCAGTGGTTTTCCAAGTGCAGGCGTAACACATTACCGCTGGAAATTCAGAAAATTAAAAGACGGTTATCTGCAAAATGACATAAGTAATATTAAAATGCTTGAAGGTGAGATTGCAAAACCATATACTTACGAAGTTGAAACACCTGACGGAACTGTCTTTGCTTCAGATAGTTTTAGGCTTGGCCCAACTTATGACGCTGCAGGTATCCCAAGATATAAAATTCCTCATGTAGAGGCGTCAGATGATGTACCGACACGTCCAACAGCAGAATGGAATCAGGATACAGCTTCAATATACATTAATTCATTAAATCTTTCCGATGGCTTGTATGAGTTCATTTTCGAACTGCTCAATAATGCCGGAGACGTAGTTCCTGTTCCTGCCAACACTTTTGTTGTCGATACTAAATTAACAACAGGTCCTGCAACAGTTATTGCTGATGGATTGCCTGAAAATTATCTCGAAAAAAATGTGGGTGGTCAAGCTCTTAATTTTAAATTTAAGATGAGAATTGACAATACAAGATGTTATGCTGATGTTCTTGATGCTCTGGTTGATGGAAATACTACTGATACAGAGTGCGGATTTGGACATTACAACAATAAAGCAGGAGATTTTGCAGCTCTTAGATTCCTTGCCGGGCAAGAACATGATTTTGCTACTTACAACTTTAGCGTTGTTAAAGGAAACAGCAATCCGGTAAGCACTGCAAACGCAGCTGCTCCGGTAACTGTAGGTAATAATGGTTATGCAATCACGGAAGTAATTGTAGCCGGCGTTGTAAAAGACAGGTATCAGAAAAGCAATATTCCATTGTCAACAATGCTTGGAACATGTACATTAGCTGCTTTTGCAGAAAACCTTCATGTAAAAGCTACACACACTGACGGAAGCAGAGTCTTAGAAGAATATGATGCAGGAGATACTGCAGCAATTGCAATTGCTCCATAGTTCACTAAAACGAAGATTAAAACCTGAAAACCTTGAGTTCATGCTCAAGGTTTTTTTATGAAATAAAGATTTCAATTATATATTTTTTAGCAATTTCAAAGCCAACTTATCCCATAATAATTACTAATTTTGAATAACATAATAACGATTAGTTTTTATTAAAAATCATGAATTTTACTATCAAAAATAGGTTTACTTCTGAGCTTCCAGCCGATATTGACGAATCTAACGTATCCCGACAGGTTCATAATGCCTGTTTTTCCTATGTTACACCCCGAATTCCATCAAATCCAAAACTAATCCATGCTTCAACAGAAACAGCGGAATTAATTGGCCTCACAGGAAAAGAAGTCCAATCCGAAGAATTTACAGCTGTTTTTTCAGGAAAAAAGATTTTAGAAGGAACGAATCCTTTTGCCATGTGCTATGCCGGACATCAGTTTGGCAATTGGGCCGGGCAATTGGGAGACGGAAGAGCTATTAACCTGACAGAAATAGAATATCAGAATCAATCCTATACTTTACAATTAAAAGGCGCCGGAAAAACACCTTACTCCAGAAATGCAGATGGCTTAGCCGTTTTACGTTCTTCTATCCGAGAGCATTTATGCAGCGAAGCAATGCATTATTTAGGTATTCCAACCACAAGATCGCTTTCTTTAATTTTAACCGGAGATGAAGTCCTTCGTGATGTTATGTACAACGGAAATCCTGCTTATGAAAAAGGAGCTGTAGTTTGTCGTGTCGCACCTTCTTTTATCCGATTTGGAAGTTTTGAAATTTTCGCCTCCCGAAATGATATAAAAAACCTCCAGCTCTTAACTGATTTTACTATCAAACAGTATTATCCGGAAATTGCTTCTGAAGGCAAAGACAAATACCTGGAATTTTTCAAAACAGTGGCAGACAGCACCCGAAAAATGATTCTTGACTGGCAGCGTGTAGGTTTTGTACACGGCGTCATGAATACGGACAATATGTCAATTCACGGAATTACCATCGATTATGGCCCTTATGGCTGGCTGGAAGATTTTAACACTGACTGGACTCCTAATACCACTGATATACAGCACAAACGCTATCGTTATGGCAACCAACCTGAGATTGCCTTATGGAATTTGTACCAATTGGCAAATGCTTTATACCCTTTAATTGAAGAAACATCAGGTCTGGAAGAAATTTTAAACTCCTATGCAAATCTTTTTGAAAGAGGCTATTCCGAAATGATGCGAAACAAAATCGGTATTGAACTGCATAACATAGAAGACACAGCGATTATTGAGCAACTAACGCAAAATTTACAACTTTCAGAAACTGATATGACGCTCTTTTTTAGGAATTTAAGCCTTGTTACGAAAGACGATACTCCTGAAAAAGCAATGCTTAAGATTCATGATGCTTTTTACAAGCCATCAGAAATAAAAGATCGTATTTTGGATACTTGGGTATATTGGTTTACAAAGTATATCAATCGATTAAACAAAGAAATGGTATCAGACGATGTGCGTAAAACCAAAATGGATGCTGTAAATCCAAAATATGTACTGCGAAATTATATGGCACAACTAGCTATTGAAGCTGCAGAAAAAGAAGATTATTCACTCCTGAATGAAATACATGTTTTATTAAAAAAACCATATGATCATCAACCTGAATTTGAAAAATGGTTTGTCAAAAGACCGGATTGGGCAAGGGAAAAAGTAGGAAGTTCAATGCTTTCCTGTAGTTCATAATTTCACAATGCAATAAATCACCTAAAATAATACTATGCAATTTAATCTGGAACACTCAATACTATTTTTGGAGCGTACTCCTCTTATTTTGGAAACTCAACTCAAAGGCTTACCTGAAATATGGACATCTACTAACGAAGGCCCGGATACCTGGAGTCCTTTTGATGTAGTGGGACATTTAATCTACGGTGAAAAAGCCGACTGGATTCCGCGTCTTGAAATTATTATGTCTAGCATCGGAAATAAAACATTTGAACCCTTTGACCGGTTTGCCATGTTTAATGAAAGTGAAGGAAAAAATCTCAATCAGCTTCTGGAAGAATTCAAACAGCTGAGAGAAAAAAATCTTACTATTTTGAAGGCAAAAAAAATTACTCCCGAAGATTATACAAAAACCGCCATTCACCCAGTCCTTGGGGAAGTCATGCTTTCCAACCTTTTATCATGTTGGGTTGCTCATGATTTAAGCCATTTGGCCCAAATAAACAGAGTAATGGCAAAGCAATACAAAGAAGAAATAGGACCTTGGATTGAATTTTTCAGGATGCTTCAATAAAGAAAACTTTAAGGAACGATTCGGGAAAGCAACCACCTTAGAGATCAGCAATGACATCATAAAACAAGTGAGACGAAAGTGTCTGCAAAAGAGATTGTGGCTATAAATAAAATTGCGACAATGATCTTCATTAAATTAAAACCTGTAGTTCTTTTTTACTGCCAAAAGATAAAATTGAAAATATCGATTGTCTAAAAACAAAACTGAAAGAACTGGCTTCCTATTTGAATGTTCCACACAATAGTGAGGAAAATTGGAAATGGAAATAAATCAATTTGGAAAGATTCAATAAAAAACCCTGAGCTTTCACTCAGGTTTTTATTAAATTCCAGCAACGGCCTTTATTTCATCTATAATTCTTAATGCCAATTCATCAGCTTCCTGCTGTGTTTTAGCTTCTGTATAAATACGAATAATCGGTTCAGTATTCGATTTTCTCAAATGCACCCAGTTTTCTGCAAAATCAATTTTTACCCCATCAATAGTTGAAATATTTTCTGCTTTGTACTTTTCTGTCATTCCTTCCAAAATCGCATCCACATCAATTTGAGGTGTCAATTCGATTTTGTTTTTACTCATATAATACTGAGGATAACCAGCTCTCAATTCCGCTACCGTTACATCTAAAGCTGCCAAATGTGTCAGGAACAAAGCAACACCAACCAGACTGTCACGACCATAGTGCGACTCAGGATAAATAATCCCACCGTTTCCTTCCCCACCGATAATCGCGTTGGTCTTCTTCATCAACTCTACAACATTTACTTCACCAACCGCACTCGCCTGATAACTTCCGTTGTGTTTTTCGGTAATGTCACGCAGTGCCCTTGAGGATGACATGTTGGAAACTGTATTCCCATGTGTTTTGCTCAATACATAATCGGCCACAGCCACAAGCGTATATTCTTCCCCAAACATTTCACCATCATTGGAAATAAAGGCCAAACGGTCAACATCCGGATCTACAACAATACCAAAATCTGCTTTTTCTTCCACTACAAGCTTGCAAATATCTCCCAAATGTTCTTTCAATGGTTCCGGATTATGAGGAAAATGTCCATTAGGTTCACAATACAACTTTACCACTTCTACCCCCATTTGCTCAAGCAGATTTGGAATAATAATTCCTCCCGAAGAATTTACACCATCAACCACTACTTTGAATTTTCTTTTGGCAACTGCTTCCGCATCAACCAAAGGCAAATCCAATACTTCATCAATGTGAATATCCATGTAAGCGTCATTGATTGTAATTTCACCCAAATCATCTACTTCAGAAAAATCAAAAGCTTCCGCATCAGCAATTTCAAGAATTTTAGCACCATCGGCTCCGCTCAGAAACTCTCCTTTTTCATTCAGTAGTTTCAAAGCATTCCATTGTTTCGGATTGTGAGAAGCTGTCAGGATAATTCCCCCGTCAGCTTTTTCCAAAGGAACGGCTATTTCCACCGTTGGAGTTGTCGAAAGCCCTAAGTCTATAACATCAATTCCTAATCCGATTAACGTGTTTACAACCAGATTATGAATCATTGGTCCAGAAATACGGGCATCACGGCCCACTACTACTTTTAATTTAGCACTGGTTTTATTCCCGTAGCTTTTCAAAAATGTTCCATATGCAGAAGCAAATTTTACAGCATCGACCGGTGTTAGGTTATCTCCAACTTTACCGCCAATAGTCCCGCGGATTCCTGATATTGATTTTATTAAAGTCATTTTTCCAATTTAATTTATAAGTTACAAATATAATAAAGTTGCCGGGTGGCGAAGTGACTTAGGTAGTAACTTTTTTTATATATTTACAAAAAGCCATGAGGCTCGTACTCTTAGCAACACAAAAAAAATGAACTTTCTCGCACATATCTATCTTTCCGGTGACAATGATTTGATGAAAATTGGCAATTTTATGGCCGATGGCATCAGAGGAAATGATTATATGAATTTCCCGGAAGAGATAAAAAAAGGGATACTCTTGCACCGGGCTATTGATACATTTACCGATGCTCATCCCATGTACCGAAAAAGTAAACACCGATTACACCAAAAATACGGACATTATGCCGGAGTGATTATGGATATTGTGTACGATCATTTCTTAGCTAAAAACTGGTTCGCCTATACTGATGAACCCCTTGACGATTATGCCGACAGGTTTTATCAATCGTTAAAGGACAATTACGACTCGCTTACCGAAAAAACAAAAGGTATGTTGCCTTACATGATGGCTCGCAACTGGTTACTAAGCTATGCAACACTTGCCGGTTTGGAAATGATTTTATTTCAAATGGATCATCGAACTAAAAACCGCGTTCATATGCAAGAAGCAATTGTTGAACTTCAGGAATATTATTCTGATTTTGAAAGCGAATTTACTTCATTTTTTGCCGAACTTCAACTGCATTGCCACGAAAAAATCAATTCGCTAAACAATATTTTGTAAAAAATTCTAGTGTGTCCTTCCTTCAGGTTGGGTTGTTCGCTGTCTTTTTTTATCCGGTTACTTGCTTAAAAAGCTCATTTTGCTTTCATTTAGAGGTTTTTGTTCCCCTTTTCAGCACAAAACAAGCTCCAAAAACCCTAAATAAGCCGGTTTCTGGTGTTTTTGAGCCTTACTTTCTGTAAAACAAAAACC